>JBEULG010000001.1:0-29757 GCA_041287425.1 Anaerolineales bacterium
TCTTTTCCAGAACGCTGTCCTTGCGGTTATTGCAGTGACACTCTCAACTGTGCTGGATATTATTGCGATTATTCACAGTGTCCATGTGGTTGCAGCCAAAATTCTTGCACCGGTGGCATTTGTTTGCCCTGCCCTCCCACCCCAACCAACACACCAAAACCAACAGACCCTCTCGCCTCCCCGACCCCAACCATAGCCCCTCGACTCACCCCTGGCGGACAGACCTGCATCTCTCCTCCTTTTTGCTCCACATCCACTAATTATTGCCTAAACGTCAACTGCGGATGTGACTGCAACGGCCAAAACTGCTCCAACCCCCTCTGCTCCTCCTACTGCAGTGCCGTCACCAAAACCTGCTTTACCACCTACTCCGGCCCCACCCCGACTATCGGTCCTGGCACTCCCACTCCTCAAGGCAGCTTTATCCCCTGCAACACCTTCCAATCCACCTGGCTCTGCTACCCGGGCGTCTGCGGCGCCTACTCCACCTACGGCATAAAATACTGCATTGACCCGATAAACTCCAACCAATACCAATTGACCTGCGGCTGCGACCTGACCACCCCCAACCCCACCGACGCCCCACCGCCTCCACCTCTTAACAGCCAACCGCCCTCGCCTACTCCCGCTCCCGGCCCCTGGCTCAAACTAAAAAACACCTCCTTTCTCTCGCCCCGCGGCCTGATCTTACCCATTCCTCTCTCCCCCCTCGCCTACGACGCCACTGACCCCGGCAACCCCTACTTGAAAAAGGGGCCTGTGCGAAGGCCGCCTCCGAGTCCGCTTGAGCGGACCCGAGTCCGCTTGAGCGGACTTCCATGCCTTGAGCCGTGGATGTTCACTCCACGGCGAACGGGTGCTGTGCAAAGCCCCTGCTCAGGTCGTGGAAGCCATTCGCGTCATTCGAGGCCGAAATCTGCCCAGCCGCCGGGGCTACAAGCCCCTGCTCAGGCCGTGGAAGCCCGCTAAAGCGGGCTCCAATTCGACCCATTCGCGTCATTCGATGCCGAAATATACCCAGCCGCTTACCCCGGCGAGGCGGGAAGAGATTACGAGAAATGGCTCAGCAGTTGCGTCAAACAATCAAATCGGTTTGATGTATAATCGCCGAGTTTGCATCTCTCATCGTGAGGACGCCCATGGACTTTCTGCTGAAATTGATCGACATTTTCCTGCACGTTGACCAATATCTGAGCAGCATCATCAGCGAGTACGGCGCCTGGACCTATGGCCTGCTGTTCTTTGTCATCTTCATGGAAACCGGCTTCGTGGTGACTCCCTTCCTGCCCGGCGACTCGCTGCTCTTCGCGGCGGGGACGTTTGCTTCGCCGGCCCTGGCGGTCGAGGGCGGCGCGCCGCCGCTGCACATCGGCCTGCTGTGGTTGCTGTTGGTCGTTGCAGCCATCGCCGGCGACACAGCCAATTATTGGATTGGCCACGCCATCGGGGGACGCGCCTACACGGGCGAAATCAAATGGATCAAAAAAGAGTATATGGACCGCACCCACGCCTTCTTCGAAAAGCACGGCGGCAAGACCATCTTCCTGGCCCGCTTTGTCCCTATCATCCGCACTTTTGCTCCTTTCGTCGCCGGGGTGGGGAGAATGTCGTACGGTTACTTCCTGTCCTGGAACATCATCGGCGGGCTGAGCTGGGTCTCGCTTTTCCTGTTCTTGGGTTATTTTTTCGGCAACCTGCCCTTCGTCCAGCGCAATTTCGAACTGGTCATCATCGCCATCATTCTTATTTCGGTTGTGCCGATTGGCGTCGAATGGTGGAAAGGCCGTCGCGAAAAGCGGAAGGCGAAAGCGTAGCGAGAGCAAAGGAAATGAGAAGAAGCCTCCCCCCAGGGAAGGCTTCTTTTTTGACTCGCTTGTCTCGGCCTGTCAGGGCGCAACACCCCGCAAGCGCGGATACCAGTACCAGAGCAAGTCGGCGGCCGGTTTGCCGTGAATCGAAGCCGAGGCGTCCTGCAAAATGGCAGGCAGGTAATAGCCGCGGCTGACGAAACCGGCAATCCAGGGACGGTCGTCCACCGCTTCCAGGAGCGCCTGATACACATCCACTTGCAATTGCAAATTGACCCGCGCCCCGCTCGTCCCCGGCTGGAAAAGGACCTGCTCGGACAAACTGGCCTGGGCGGCGCCATCCGCCGAGGGGACGGCCGCGGCGATGACGATCGGTTTGCGAAGCGCCATCTGGAGAGGCAGCAGGTCGCGGTCCATGAGGCGGCCGGCCTCGACCTGCATATCGGCCACCAGCGTGCTGTCGCCCAGCGGCGCGTACCAGAGCAGGTAAATCCCATCCACTTCGCTGACGAAATCGGGCAGAGTTTCCAAACCGTTCGGGTAAGAGACTGCCCAATAGATGGCGCCGCCAAAGTGACGGCGCGTCTCGGTAATCAGGTTGCGCCAGCGCGTCGCGGCGTCGTCGGGCGCGCCGGAGGGCTGGCCGTCGGCGAGCCGGCCGCCGGGCAGGGCCGGGGCGATCCAGTCGCCGCCCAGGATGAGCGCCTGCGCTCCGGTGCGGGAGGCCAGGTCAGCATGGTAGAAGACGAAGGCTTGATAGCGGTTGAACCATGTCTCCCACCAGTCAGCGTCGCGCCGAGTCGCCTGCCACCAATCCGAGGCGGTGACAGGCAAGTTGGGCTGGGGGAAGAGCGCCACGTTCAGGCCGGTCGCCCGGGCGCGGCCGACGCTGTCGAGCAGGTCGGCCCACAGCGGGTCGCTGCCCGGCACAGGGGAGAAGACGAACGGCAGGCTGCGTTCGACCGTCCAGGAGGGAGTCAGGACGACCCAATTCGCGCCGATGCTCTGAATGTTCTGCATGGCCAGGCTGGTCCAGGGCTGATAGGTGGGGTCGTAGCCCGGTTGAATCTCGACCCCGGTCCAGAAGTCGGGCGAGCGCGGCGTGACCGAGACGCCGACCAGTTGTCCGTTCGGGTTGGCCGGCAGCCAGTTCCAGGCCGAGATGCTGTCTTGCAGATTCTGAGCGATCAGGGCGGTCGAGACCGGTCGTCCGTGCCGGCCGGCGCTGGTTTGGAGGTCATCGGCCACGCCGCATTGGTCGTTGCGGCAATAGCGGTACTCGAAGGTGCCGAGCATATTCAACGGACTGAAGAGTTGGTAGCGCCAGCGGTTGTTGCCCATCGGCCACATGGGTATCGGCTCAGTCCAGCCGTACGGGTTGAACTGGATCGAAACGATGTCGCCGACCGGCGTGTTGGCCGGCACGCTGACATCAAACAGGATGGGGGCCGAGTTGCCTGCCCGCCAGGTTTCGATGGCGTCTTCGACCAGGAGGGTGGTTTGCCCCTGCGGGACGATCAACTGGCGGACGACGAAACTGCCATTGTTGCGGTGCTCGGCGTTCCAGAATCCATCGCCCAGGGTGTATTTGTAGCGGATGTCGGCACCGGCGGGCAGGGCGAGCGTGATGGTATAGCGGCCGTCCGGCAGCGGCGAGAGGACCGGCATGCGGCTGGCGACCGTATTCATGCCGCCGCGCAAATCGCCGAAGGTGTTGCCCAGTTGCAGCAAGTTGCCGGCCAGGCGCACCGGCGCGGTGACGGGGGCGGTTTCATGGGGCATGATGACCGTGAAGATGACGTTGACCATCGGCGCGGCAGTCAGCGAGATGGTCACCGGCGTGCGGCGGCCGGTCTCGATGCGCGCTCCCTGCTGGAAAGTCATGTAAGAGCCGTCGAGGGCATAGGCCACCAGGTTGTGCGTCCCCGGCGGCAGACCTTCGATGTAGAATGCGCCGCTCGAGTCGGTCAACGTCTGCTGGCCGCCGGCGGCAATCAGGATGTTGGGGATGGCTGCGCCGGTAGCGGCGTCCACCACCTGGCCGCTCAGGCGGCCGGTCGGACCGGCAAACGGGGCGTCGCTCCAGCCGGCGACCACGTCCTCGACCAGGCCCGGACCGGTCACATAATACATTCGATAGCGCACCAACTGGTCGGCCGAGTCGTCTTCGAGGATGGGGAGCGTGGCCTGGCGCACGTAACGATACTTGACCACGCTGCCCGGCGTGAAGGGAATCGTGACGCTGTAGTGAAGGGCGTCCTCGGCGGTCATCGGGTAATTGGAAGGGTTGAGGCTCAAACCGGTCACCTCGTCCACGACGCTCAACAGCAGCGTCTCACCGGGCAGGAGCGGCAGAGGCAGGGCGACTCGGAAGGTGATCTCGGCCACCGGCTGAAGGGAGGGGATGGGCGTCGGCGGGTAGGGGGAGGTCGGCGTAGCCGGCGACAGGCCGGGGATGTCGAGCAGCGAGAAGGTGCAACCGTTCAACGTCAGAGCCAGCAAGCCGATGAGAAGGATGAGTGTGGTGAAGAGGCGGTTTTTCATGATTCCTCCGGGGACGGGAAAAGATCGAACAGGCGTGGTTCTATTGTACACCAGGAAGGCCGTTCGTTTCCCCCTCCGGCCAGCCGCCCCTTCAGACTGGGCGGCTGGGGCGCGGCCGGCGCAAGGCGAGCGCCCCGTAAGCCAGGCCGATGCTGAGAAAATAGAGCGCAATCATCGGCGCCATGACCAGGAACATGTTTACCGGGTCGACGGTGGGGGTGACGGCCGCCGCCAGGATGGCAATGCCGACGACCGCCATCCGCCATTGCCGCAGCAGCCCGCCCGGTTGGACGAAGCCCATCAGAGCCAGGGTGAAAACAATCAGCGGGGTCTCGAAAGCGAGACCGATCCAGAACAGCAGACCGATGATGAAGTTGACGTAGGAAGAGAGGCGCGGGACGGTCTCGACCTCCATGAAGTGGAGCAGGAAGGTCAGGGCCGGGGGCAGCAGGAAGCGGTAGGCAAAATACATGCCTCCGCCAAACAGGAGCAGGCTGAGGGGAATGGCCAGCAGACTCAGTTGTCGGCTGCGCGCTCCGACTCCCGGGGCGGCGAACAGCCACAATTCGAAGGCCAGGTAAGGCAGCGTCAGCGAAAACCCGCCCCAGACGGCCACTTTCATGAACACGCCGACCGTCTCGGTCGGTTCGATGGCCTGCAGGGCGCCCAGTCCGCCAATCGGCTGGGCCAGCCAGGCGATGATTTCCTGGGCGTAGGCGCCGCAGGCGATTACCCCTATTCCCATCGCAATCAGCATGCGCAGCAAATGTTTGCGCAGGGCCTCGAGGTGATCGAGGGCCAGAACAGGCTGCTGAAGGGCGTCTTCGAACACCTCTCCCACGGGGCGGTCTTCGGGTTCGTGAGTAAGAAAATCGTAGAGCCGGCGCGGGGCCGCAAGGAGGCCTCTCACCAGGCGTCCCAGCATACGGAAAGGAAAGGCGACGATGCGCCACAGGCCGGCAAAGAATTTGCGCACCATGCTATTCGGAGGATTCTGGCGGCAGAGGGGAGGCGCGGTCATGCGGCGGGGCGGGGACGGGCGGCCGGGGGTCGGCCACCCAGGATTCGACCAGCGCCGAGGGGTCGGTTTGGCTCTCCGGCGGCCGGATGGAGGGCGAGGTTTGCTCCGGCCGCCAGTCATCCAGAGCGGCCTGTTCCATCAAGTCGCGCGGCTGGCTGCGGAGGAGATTCGAGACCTGCCGCGCCCTGGTCCAAAACTCCGAGCGGGAGAGTTTGTAGAGCCAGCGCCCTGCCTTGCGGCCGGCCTGCTGCAAGTCGCGGGGGCCGAGGATGATAAGCGCCAGCAGGGCGATGAGCAGGAGTTCCAGCGGGCCGATGCCCAGAATTTCCATAAGGGAAATCAGCCTTCCGACTGCGCTTTGCGGATGATTTGAGTCACCTCGTTCTGATGCTGGGCCAGGCTGCCCAGAACGCCGTTGACGAAACGCGGGGCGCTATCGGAGCCAAAGGTCTTGGCGAGTTCCACGGCCTCATTGATGGCAACTTTGACAGGTGTATCTTTCTGGACGGCGAATTCCCAGGCCGCCATCCGCAGGAGGTTGCGGTCGATGGGGGCGATTTGATCGAGCGGCCACTCGGGCGCGTAGCGGGCAATTACTTCATCCAGTTGCGCCCGCAGGGGGAGAATGCCGAACAACAAGCGGCGGGCGAAGGCCGCCAGTTCGGGGCTGAGATTTTCCTCCTCCAGGCGGTGCTGGAGGACCTCCCCCGGCGGGTGATTGACCAGGTCAATTTCGTAAAGAGCCTGCAGGGCAACCCCGCGCGCCCGGGTGCGTGCTTTCATGCTGTTTCAAGCCTCGGCGGGAAAATCAATATCCTGAATGTGAATGTTGACGTGGCCGACCTGCAGGCCGGTCATCTCGGCGATGGCGCGCGTCACCCGTTGCTGAATCTCGCGCCCGGTCTCGCGGATGTTGACGTCGTGTTTCAAGACGACGAACAGGTCGAAAAATACATTGTCATCTTCCAGTTTCAGCCGGACGCCATCCTGGGCGCGCCCGAACGCGCCTCTCCCGCCCCAGCCGCGGACGGGCGCCATCGCCTTGACTCCCTCCACCTCGAGGGTCGCCATGCGGGCGATGGTCAGCAGTACGTCGGGGGTCAGGGTGGTCTTGCCAGGGGAACGGTATTCGTAGCTCATCATGCTCCTCCAAGAGAACTTTACATCATTGCCATGCCGCCGTCAATGCCCAACACCTGGCCGGTAATGTAGGCGGCCGCGTCGGAAGCCAGAAAAGCCACCGCCTGGGCGACTTCTGCCGGCTGGCCCAGCCGACCGAGAGGGACGAGTTTGAGGGCCGCCTCCAGTGCACCGGCAGGCATGGACTGCAGAATGTCGGTTTCGATGAAGCCGGGCGCCACAGCGTTGACGGTGATGCCCCGGCTGGCCACCTCGCGCGCCAGGGCCTTGGTGAATCCGATTTGCCCGGCCTTGGAGGCCGAGTAATTGGCCTGGCCGGGATTGCCCATCTGCCCGGCCACCGAGGCGATGTTGATGATGCGCCCCGTCCGCTTGCGCAGCATATGCTTGAGGGCGGCTTTCGAACACAGGAAGGTGCTTTTCAGGTTGGTGTCGAGCACGGCCTGCCAATCCTCTTCCGACATCATCATCAACAGCCGGTCGCGGGTAATCCCCGCGTTGTTGACCAGGATGTGCAGGTCGCCAAAGGTTTCGAGGGCGAAATCCATCAGCGCCGCGGCCCCGTCTGCGCTCGAGACATCGGCCTGGAAGAGGCCCGCCCGACCGCCTGCGGCCTCGATTTCGGCAATCACTGCTCGAGCCGCTTCAGCAGAACGATGATAATTGACCACCACCGCTGCCTGGCGGCGGGCCAGTTCCAGGGCAATCGCCCGGCCGATTCCACGCCCAGCGCCGGTCACGACTGCCACTTTCCCTGCCAGGGAGAGAATTTCGGACATTTGTCTGCTCCTGAGGAAATATTATAACATTCCAGAATATGCGCACGCATACCCTAGCAAAGATAACCCCGTGAAGTGGATTTGGTCTCAAAGTGGGTATATTTCGGCATCGAATGACGCGAATGGGTCGAATTGGAGCCCGCTTTAGCGGGCTTTCACGACCTGAGCAGGGGCTTGAGCCCCGGCGGCCTGGGCAGATTTCGGCATCGCATGACGCGAATGGGTCGAATTGGAGCCCGCTTTAGCGGGCTTTCACGACCTGAGCAGGGGCTTCGCGCAACACCCCTCAGGATTGGCCCCGGTTTCGCCCAGCCCGCAAAACGACACCCCCGGTCAGCGGCGGGCGGCGCGCAACTGATAATTCAGCAGCGGCAGAAATACGGCCGAGAGAGTAAAAACCGTCGTCAGTATGCCCAGGCCAACCAAGATAGACGCGATAGTAAGAAGAAGGTCTTTCCAATCCAGGCCGACCAGGAGCGCCCCATAAACGGCCAGCAGCGTTGCGCCATTCCATAAGCCGTGCAGGCCGACCGCCAGCGCCAACAACAGCGCGGCGCGGCCATACCTGCGCTGCAAAATGGCGCTGGCATATCCCCAGCCGGTCAGTCCGCTCGCCAGGATGTGCATGAGCGAGGCGGCGGCGCGCATCATCAACCCTATCCCGGCCAAGGAGACGAATCCGCTGACCGAGACCAGCCCTTCTAAGAGAGCAAAACCGGCCCCGCCCAACGCGCCCAGAGCAAAGCCCTCCGCGGGGAAGCGCAGCGACTTGCCAAGCAGCAGAACGCTCAACGGTTTGACCAACTCCTCAACCAGCGGCCCCAGCCCGGCGAAAGCGACAAACAGCCCGATCATGACGAGCGGATTGCGCAGCACAGGAGCAATCAACAGGAATAATTCTTCGGTGTTCCTCACATTTTCGATGCTACTGCCAAAGTGTTCGGCCAGCCGCTGGAAAGCGGGATCGCCAGCCAGGAACAAGGCCGCCAGGGCCGCACCGCCGAAGACGAGCAAATACTCCGCAATCAGCGCCAGAGCAGTGCCGCCCACCATGCCCAAACCCAGCGCCGCCCAGACCCGCCGCCAGGAACCGCCGGTCAGCCCGCCGGCGCCGACCCAGACCAGGCCGACAACCGGCAGGGCGACGCCCAACAGAAAAAACGGAATGGCCGGCGCCCACCCCAGAGGGAAAAATATCACCAGGGCCGTGACCAGAATCAGGTCGCAGAACCAGACGCCCAGCAGAAGCATGATTTGCCAGAGACGGACGGGGGGAATCTCGGCCCGGCGCAGGGGATGGCCGGTCAGCGCCCGCCAGGAGCCAAACAGCAGCGGCAGGAGCAGAAGGACACAAAACAGCATGGCGCAGGCCTCGACCACAGACGCAGACAGAGCCGGACTTTCGAAGTCCACCTGGCGGAGGAGGGGATAGACTTCTTGAACCGTCAACTGAAGGGCGCGCCCCAGCAAACCCAGACTACCCAGAATGCTGAAGAGAAACAAAAGGAACGAGCGACGACGGGCGTCCCGCCGCGGCAAATCATCCGCCGGAAGCGGAACCGGCGCGGGGTCGGAAGGCAGCAGGGGGGAAAGTTCGGACACAGAATCTCCTCTTCCGGTTTCCTCGGAAACCGGCCGGGGTTCAAGGTTCCTCGATGCGGACGCGCAGGAGGAGGTCGCCGGGCGGCAGCCAGGGACCGGCCGGCTGGGGGTCGCGCCGCGTCAGGCGGGCAAGGACCTCCAACCCGCTCGTCACCTCGCCGAAGATGGTGAACATACCGTTCAGGTCAGGCGCCGGAGCGAGGGTGATGAAGAACTGGCTGCCGCTCGTGTTGGGGCCGTTGTTGGCCATCGCCACCAGGCCGGGCCGGTCGAAGCGCATGTCGGCGCGGATTTCATCATACAAAAAGTAACCCGGATTGCCCAGCCCCGTCCCGCTGGGGTCACCGGTCATCACCAGCGCGTCGGGCAGGACACGGTAGAAAGGGACACCATCGTACCATCCGCTGCGGGCCAAGAAGATGAAATTGCTGACCGCAAACGGCGCCCGGTCGGCGTGCAGGAGAATCGTCACCTCGCCGCGCTCGGTCTCCAGGACGGCCCGGTAGATGCGCAGCGGATCAGCCAGCCGTGGCGGACACTCGCTGAAGCGGCGCGGCTGCAACAGTTCGAGTTCGATCAAGGCATCCAGGCTGGCGACATCTACCAGGCCAGTGTAGGGCGAGAGGCTGTTGAGGAACATCATCGGCAACTGGGGCTGCTGGACGCCGGCGGCGAAGGCCAGGGCGGCTTCCAGGCGGGCCTGGGTCGTCTCGCCGTAGAAATCGGTTTCGAAGCGGTCGGCCTCCAGCCCCAGCCCGGCCGCCTGGGCCAGGAGCCAGTCCTCGAAGGCCGCCGGCGTCAGGCCGCTCCATTCGGACTGACGGGCAAAGAGCAGATTGTGCATCTCCCAGAAGCGGCCCTGCAAGTCGGCCGCCTCGGCGGCCCGGATGGCCAGCCCCGATTTGTCATGCGAGGCCCCGGAAAGGGGAAAGTGCCGATAGACCAGCCGCACCTCCTGCGGATGGAGCAAGCGCACCTGTTCCAGGTTGAGGGACAGGAGAGCGCAGCCGGCGCATTGATAATCGCCATAGACCAGAATGGTCACGCCGGCGGAGGCCGGTCCCAGGGCGTGATCCTCGGTGGCGATGAGCGCGGCCAGAGCGGGCTGATCGGTCGCGGCGGGGGAGTTGATGACCCGGCAGGGGACGGTATCCGGCAGGGAAACGGTGGACAGGCCGGGGGTAGCGAGCGGCGCAGCCGCGGTGACGGCCGGGGAAGGAGAACAAGCCGACAGTCCGGCGATGACCATCATCCACACAAAACAGCCGATTTTACGCATGCGACCTCATCTCGCCACTGCGGCTTGCAAATCGTCGAAGGAATCCATGCGGGCGATGGTGCGCAGAAATTCGGTCAGCGAACCGCACTGCTGGCGCAGGGCGCGCACCGCCGGGCCAACCGGGTCCTCGCCCGCCGCGCCGCCGGGCAGGTCGGCGTAGGCCCCATAGAAGGCAAAGTAAGCCTGGTTGAGTTTGCGGATGGGGTAGCCGTTGAGCCAGAAAATCTGACGGCGTTCTTCCATGTAGGCTTCCGCCTCCTCGATGCGGCCCTCGGCCAGCAATTCATCGACGCGCAGGCGGGTGGTGTGCATCTCGGCCCGAAAGTCGAAGCGCGGCCGGGGGACGCCCTGCGGCCAGACCGGCCCGGCCGAAGAGACGAGGGCGGCGGCATCGTACTCGGCCAGCAACTCCGGGTAGAAGCGCGCCAGGACCATCCGGCCGATTTCTTTGCCGGCAATCGAAGCGGTAGTCTCGTTCATGGTGCGCAGTTCGGGCGAGGTGGCGTAATTGGCCCCCAGCGGGTGAAGGTCCAGCCAGTTGTGAATCCACTCGTGGGCAATCACTTCCGCCAGCCAGTCGAGCGAGGTGGTGCGGGCCACCATGGTGGGGTAAGCGCCGATGCCGCCGACCGGCACGACCAGCGAGGAGACGTTCAGGGCGGAGTCGATCTGCGCTTCCAGGGCCGCCTGCCGGTCAACCGTCAAATCGGGGAGGAGGGAGATGGTAGCCAGAGTCTCGATGCGGCCACGCTCGGAAACGACGAGATACCAGGGCAGCGGGCTGATGTGAAACAGGACGGGCGGCATGGGCTGGCCGCCGAGGCTCAGGCCGAGGTCTGTCAGCACCAGGCCGACCTGTTCCTCCAGCACCGATTCGGCCAGGGGGGCGAGGCGGCGCTGTTGGGCGTAGAGGCTGTCGAGTTCGGCGCGCAAAGGGGCGGAGGCGGCCAGGGGATCGGCGACGGAGGGGTTGGCGTAGAGCAAAGCGAGTTCGGATTCGGCCTGCAGGATGCGGTCGGTGAGATGAAGATAATCCAGGACGCTCTGGCGGCGGGCAGCCTCCTCGAAGTAGTGAGGGCTGTGCAGGGCCGCCTGGCCAAGTTTGATGGACAGGGCGTCCAGCATCCAGCCGGCGTGGTCGAATTCGATGTCGCGGGTGTAGAGGCGGAGGCGCTCTCTCACCGAGGTAGGAGGGATGGGAGCGCCGCCGCTCAACAGGCAGAGGAAGAAGAGAAGAAAGGCCGCCAGGTTGATGGCGCGCTGGATGCGGGCACGCATGAGGGCGATTATAACAAAGAGACGGCCGGCCTGGCAAAAGCCGGTTTCGAGAGCAATCAGGCGAGGCACGCAGCCAATCGCTGCAATCCCTCTTCGATCTCGGCCTCCGGATAGAAAGAGAAACTCAAGCGCAGATACTCGCCCAGGCCGCCGCGGCCGGAGAAAAGGACGCCGGGACGCAGGTCAACCCGCCGCGCCCGCGCCTGTTGGCGCAGAAGGACAGCGTCCACGCCCGGCAGGCGCAGCCAGAAGAAAAAGCCGCCCTGCGGAGGGGTGTACGCCGCCCCAGGCAGGAGGCGGCGCAGGGCGGCGTCCATGAAGGCCAGACGCCGCCGGTAAACGGCACGCAGTCTCTCGATGTTCGCCGCCAGCCCGCCGTTTTCGATGGCCTCGCGCACGACCGCCGAGGCAAACGGATTCAGCCCGCCGCCGCTGTCGAGCAGGCCGCAGCCGCTCAGACGCTGGAGGATGCCGGCCTCCGCCTGCAGCCAGCCCAGGCGCAGGCCGGGGGCGAGGATTTTCGAAAAGGATTGGAGCGAGACGAGGTTGCCATCCCGCACATAGGCCGCCATAGGCAGCGGCGGCCGGCGGGTGTAGCCCAGGAAGTGATAGACCTCGTCGGCGACAAGCAGGAAGTCGTGGCGGCGGGCCAGTTCGACCAGGCGCGTCCGCCGCGCCGCCGGCAGAGTCCGGCCGGAGGGGTTCTGGAAGGTCGGGATGACGTACACCAGCCGCGGGCGGGCTTCTTTCAGCCTTTCTTCCAGCGCCTCGATCAGCAGGCCTTGGGAGTCAGTCTCGATAGAAATGACCCGCAGGCCGTGGTCGGCGAAGATGCGCAGCGCCAGGAAGTAGGTGGGTTCTTCGACGAAGACAAGGTCACCGGGGCGGGTGAACAGGCTGCAGAGCAGATCGAGGCCGCCCGAGGCGCCAGCGGTGACGAACAAACTGTCGGGATCGATGGGAAAGCCGTAGCCGCGGCTCAGGAAATCGGCCAGGGCGGCGCGAAAATAGGCGTTGCCCTGCTCCAGGCCATATTGCAGGAAGGCCGGGTCGCGGCGGGCAAAACACTCGGCGGCGGCCCGGCCCAGCAGGTCGAGCGGCAGCAGGTCGAAGGAGGGGTCGCCCAGCCCAAGGTCGATCATGCCCGGCGGCAGGTTGATTTGGGTGACAGGGAGAGGGAAAGTCATGGGGTGAGTATAACAAAAAAGCAGGGACGAAGGCTCGTCCCTGCCTGCCTGGCTGGAGGGGGTTTATTTCGAACGCAGGTACTCGTCAATGGCGTGCGCCGTCTTGCGTCCTCCGACCATGGCGGTGACGACCAGGTCGGGGCCGGTGACGCAGTCGCCGGCGGAGAAGACGCCCTCGCGGCTGGTCGCGCCGGTCTCGCGGTCAACGACGGTGATCAGACCCCAGTCGTGGGTTTCCAGGCCGGGGGTAGTCTCGCCGATTACCGGGTCGGGCCAGTAGCCGAGGGCTTTGATGGCAGTATCCACAGGAATGGAGAAGTTGGAACCTTCTACCGGGACCGGTTTGCGGCGGCCTTTGGCATCCGGTTCGCCGAGTTTCATCTCGATGCACTCGATGGCGGCCAGGCGGCCGTCCTCGCCGGCGATGAAGCGCACCGGCTGAGTCAGGAAGCGGAACTTGGCGCCTTCTTCCTTGGCCATCTGGCGGTCCTTTTTGCCGCCGGGCATTTCCTTCTCGGTGCGGCGGTAGAGGCAGGTGACTTCTTCGGCGCCCAGGCGCAGGGCCGAGCGCAGACAGTCGGAGGCGGTGTCGCCGCCGCCGATGACGACCACGCGCTTGCCAATCTGCGGGCGTTCGCGCATGTGTTCGGGCAGGAGCGACAGGTCGGTGTTGGCCCGCATCAGGAAGTCGGTCGCTTCATAGACGCCGGGCAGGTCTTCACCGGGGACGTCCATCTTGGCGTCAATGCCCACGCCGACACCGATGAAAACAGCGTCGAAGCCTTCTTTGAAGAGGTCATCGATCGTCTTGTCTTTGCCAATGTAGGTGTTGCCTACGAACTGCGCACCGGCCTTCTCGAAATCGCCCCAGCGGCAGAAGAAAACGTCTTTGGAGAGTTTGAAATTGGGGATGCCATAGGTCAACAGGCCGCCGGGGGCGGGTTTGGAGTCGAAAAAGGTGACCGAGTGCCCCATCTGGAGCAGTTGCTCGGCGCAGCCCAGGCTGGCCGGGCCCGCGCCGACCAGGGCGACTTTCTTGCCGGTCGGCTTCCCCACCGGGATGGCGACGCCCGCCACCTTGCGCTCGTAACAGGTGACGAACGTTTCGAGGGGGCCACACAAGACCGGTTCATGGGTCTTGTTGAGGACACAGGAACCCTGGCAGAGTTGCTCGTGCGGGCAGACGCGCGAGCAGATTTCGGGCAGAGAGGAAGTCTGACGGTAAAGTTGGGCGGCCTCTACATAGCGGCCCTGTTCGATGAGCCACATGGCCGAGGGGATGTCGTTGTGGCAGGGGCAAGCCAACATGCAGGGGGCCGGGTCGGGGCAATGGATGCAGCGGCTGGCCTCCAGCATCGCCCGGTCGGAATCGAGGGGAATGACCACGTCGCCGAAGTCGCAGACGCGCTCGGATGGCGGCCGGAGCGACAGGTCCTGATAAGGCATGTAGACGCGCTCTTTGCGGTCAATTTCCAGATATTCGCTCGGAATGGTTTGCATGGCGTTTCTCCTGCGCTAACACTAATTCAATCCTTACCGTTGTCATCATAATAATCAAATTCGGGCAAGCCAGACAGGCGAAAATGTCATCTCTGCATGCGACAATAATCACAAAGTTGATTTCGTTTGTAACGGCCATTTCTGGGGGCGCGGCCGCCTTTCCCTTTCCGGCGCGCCGCCCCGCGCCCCTCATCCCAAGCCATGACAAACGAATCCCGCGACCATCTTGCCCCGGCCGCACTTTGCAGTACAATCTGAGACAGGATGCTCGCGACCGAACTGCTGCCCGCCACACCGGAGAATATCCGCCGCGCCGCCGAGACCTTGCAGAGCGGCGGCCTGGTGGCCTTTCCGACCGAGACGGTCTACGGCCTGGGCGCTAACGCCTTCGACGAGACGGCCGTCGGGCGCATTTTCGCTGCCAAAGGGCGGCCCGCCGCCGACCCCCTCATTGTCCACCTGAGCCGCGTGGCCGAACTGACCGGCGTGGCGCGTCTCATCCCGCCCCTCGCCCTGCGTCTGGCAGAGGCCTTCTGGCCCGGCCCGCTGACCCTCATCCTGCCCAAGAATCCCGCCATCCCTGCGCTGGTGACCTCCGGCCTGGAGACCGTCGCCGTGCGCGTTCCCAACCATCCCCTGGCGCTGGCGCTGCTGCAAGCCGCCGCCCTGCCCATCGCCGCGCCCTCGGCCAACCGTTTCGGGCACATCAGCCCCACCACAGCCCAGCACGTCTGGCAGGATTTGCACGGCCGCATTGACCTCATCCTCGACGGCGGCCCGGCCCCCATCGGCGTCGAATCGACCGTCCTGGACGTGAGCGCCTCGCCGCCGCGCATCCTGCGCCCAGGCGGCGTGACGCGCGAGATGCTGGAGGCCATCATCGGCCCGGTGGAAGTCGTCAGCCAAAGGCGAACGCCGGAACCCGGCCTGCCTTCCCCCGGCCTGCTGGAAAAGCACTACGCCCCCCAGGCGGAGATGATTCTCTTCACCGGCAAAAATGCCCGCCAGGCCCTGACGGCTTTCCTGCGCGAACAAAGAGCCGCCGGGCGCAAAGTCGGCGTGCTGGCAACCGACCAGGAGGCCGAGGCAGCCGAACAGGCCGGGGCGGTCGTCTACCGCCTGGGCGAGGCGCTGCCCAGCATCGCCCGCCGCATCTACGCCGGCATGCGCTGGCTCGACAGTCAGGGGGTCGAAATCATCCTCTGCCGCGATTTCGGCGAGGACGGCCTCGGTCTGGCCATCCGCGACCGCCTCAGCCGCGCCGCCACCCGCCTGATCACCGGTTCGTAGCCCCTCGATTTGCCTTGCCTGCTTCGGCAACATCGGATATACTCACTCAGTGAGTATATCCGATGGCTGCTCCTGCCTACCGTTCTTGCTCTCCGGAATTTGCCCTCCTGGGCCTTCTCTACCTTCAGCCCGGCCATGGCTACGACCTGCACCGCCGGCTGACGGCCGAACTCGGGGCAATCTGGCGCGTCAGCCAGAGCCAGACTTACAACATCCTGAAACGGCTGCAATCGCAGGGCTACCTGACCTCCAGGCAGGTGGCGCAGGAAAAATTGCCCGCCCTGCAGGCGCTGGAAATCACCCCCGCCGGACGCGCCCGTTTCGAGGCCTGGCTCGCCGCTCCGAGCGGCGGCAGCGTGCGCGCCGTCCGGCTGGATTTTCTCACCCGTCTGTACTTTGCCCGTCAACTCGATGCGGCGCGCCTGCCGGCGATGACGGCCGGGCAAATCGAACGCCTGAATCAGACGATCGCCCGCCTCGAGAGCGCCCGGGCCGGCCTGCCGCCTGGCGACGAAATCAACCGCCTGAGCCTGGAACTGCGCATCCGCCAACTTCGCTCCGCCCTTGCCTGGCTGGAGGAATGCGCCGCAACGTTTGCCCCAATCGCAGGCGCCGAACATATCCCCTCTTCAGGAGATGACCCGTTATGAAGCGTTTACTGTTCTCTGTGCTTGTGTTCTCGCTCTTGTTGACGGCCTGCCAGCCCCAACAGGAGACGTCCATCCCCGCCTCCCCGACGCTGGCGGCAACCGAGGCTGTGCTGCCCACGCCGACGGCGACCAGCCCCGGCCCCATCGTCGTCACCGACGCCCTCGGCCGCGTCGTTCGCCTGCCGGCGGCCCCGCAGCGCATCGTCATCACCGGCCGGGCGCTCATCATGATTGCCGACGCCGCCTACATCTTCCCCCAGGCCGCCGAGCGAATCGTGGGCCTGGGCGACGCCAGCCAGGGGACGGGCAACTTCATCTCGCTGATTGACCCGAATTACGCCGCTAAGGCCGTCCTGGAACGCGACGCCTCGGCCGAACAAATCGCCGCCCTGCAGCCCGATCTGGTCATCCTCAAGAGTTACCTGGCAGAGAGCATCGGCCAGCCGGTCGAAGCGCTCGGCATCCCGGTCGTTTACGTGGATTTCGAGACCCCCGAACAATATTTCCGCGACCTGGCCATCCTGGGGCAAGTGTTCCAGGATGAAGCCCGCGCCGAGGAGGCGATTGCTTACTATCAGTCTGTCATGGAGCGCGTCCGGCAGGCGGTCAGCCCGGCAGAGAGGCGGCCGCGCGTCCTGCTGCTCTACTACACCAGCCGCGACGGCAGCGTCGCCTTCAACGTCCCGCCTCTGCCCTGGATGCAGACCCGTCTGGTCGAGATGGCCGGCGGCGAGCCGGTCTGGGCCGACGCCAACCCCGGCGGCGGCTGGACACAGGTCTCCTTCGAGCAAATCGCCGCCTGGGATGCCGACCAGATTTTCATCATTTCCTACAGCCGCAACCCCTCCGAAGTGACCGCCGAACTGCGCGCCGACCCCACCTGGCAGGCCCTGCGGGCTGTCCGGGAGAACCGCCTGTACGCGTTCGCCGCCGACTTTTACAGTTGGGACCAGCCCGACACGCGCTGGATACTCGGCCTGCTCTGGCTGGCGGGCAAACTCCACCCGGAGCAATTCCCAGGCCTCGACCTGGTCGCCGAAGCCCAGGCCTTCTACCAAACCCTCTACGGGCTGGATGAAAACTTCTTTACCGAAAACATCCGGCCGGCCTTCAAAGGCGATCTGCCCTGATGACGCACCCTCCCGCCGCCCGCCCGCTCGAGGCCGACCGTCGCCGCCGCCTGTTGCTGCTTCTGCTGTTCGCGGCCTTGGCGCTGGCGGCGGGCGTCTCTTTGCTGGCGGGGCGGTATCCTGCTCCCGGTCTGCTCTCCTGGCAGCGCCTGGCCGAAGATGACCTGGCGGCGCGGCTGGTCTTCGGGCTGCGCCTGCCGCGTTTGCTGACGGCCGTCCTGCTCGGCATGACGCTCGGCGGGGCGGGGATGGTTTTTCAATATCTGTTCAACAATCCCCTGGTCGAGCCGGGTTTCCTGGGCGTTTCGCAGGGGGCGGCCTTCGGCGCCGCCTTCGTCATTGTGCTGGTGGGCGGCGGCGTCCTGACGGTCCAGGTTTCGGCGGCGGTCTTTGCCCTGGCCGGACTGGGATTCTCGTCGCTGCTGGCGCGCCGCCTGCGCTATGGCGGCTGGATTCTGCGCCTGGTGCTGGCAGGCATCGCCGTCTCGGCGCTGTTTTCGGCCGGCGTGGGCCTGCTCAAATACCTGGCCGACCCGCTGCGCCAACTTCCCGAACTGACCTTCTGGCTGCTGGGTGGCCTGGCAAGCATCACCTGGGAACGCCTGTTGTCCATTTTGCCGCTCAGCCTGCCGGGGCTGCTGCTCCTGCTCCTTTTCCGCTGGCGGCTCAACTTGCTCTCGCTCGGCGAAGCGACGGCCTTTTCGCTGGGCGCCGCCCCGGGCCGGGAGCGCTGGCTGTTGATTCTGGCCGCCGTCTTGCCCACCGCGGCGCTCATCTCGGTCAGCGGCATGGTCAGCTGGGTCGGCCTGATCGTGCCGCACATCGCCCGTCGTCTGTTCGGCGCCGAGGCGCGCTTCAGCCTGCCGGCCGCCATGCTGCTGGGCGGGCTGTTCGTCTTGCTGTGCGACGACCTGGCGCGCCTGCTCCTGGCCGGGGAGATTCCGCTTGGCATTCTGACCGCCCTCTTCGGCGCCCTGATTTTCCTCGCCCTGATGATTCTCCAAAAGCCGCCGGTCAGGAAATGAGCGCTCCCCTGCTTTCCTTTCGCAACGTTCACTTCGGTTACCGGCGCAGCCGGCCCATCCTGCGCCAGGCCAGTTTCGACCTCTCGGCGGGCCGCATCACCGCCGTCGTCGGGCCGAACGGCGTCGGCAAAACGACCCTGCTCTACCTGGCCCTGGGATGGCTGCAAGCCTGGAGCGGCGAGATTCTGCTGGACGGGCGTCCATTGAGCGGCTATGGGCGGCTGGAACGCGGCCGCCGGATGGCACTCGTCCCCCAGAGTGAAAATACCCCTTTCGATTACACTCTCTTCGAATACGTCCTGCTGGGCCGCGCCCCCCACCTGCCCCCCCTGTCCGTCCCCTCGCCGGCCGACCAGGAAATGGCCTGGCAAGTCCTCGAGAAAGTCGGCCTCACCGCCCTGGCCGGACAGCCCGTGCCGCAACTCAGCAGCGGCGAGCGCCAGTTGATGCTCCTGGCGCGCGCCATCCTCCAGACCCCGCGCCTGCTCCTGCTCGATGAACCGACCGCCCACCTCGACCTGCACAACAAAGCGCGCCTGCTCGACCTGCTGCGTCAACTGCGCGCCGAGGGCGTCACCCTGTTGATGACCAATCACGAGCCCGACGTGGTCCTGGCGCTCGCCGACGATGTCATTCTCATGGAAAGCGGCCAGCCGCCGCAGGCCGGTCCGCTGGGACAACTTTTCACCGCCCAAAATCTCAGCCGCATCTACCGCCTGCCCGTCCGCCTGGTGGAGGTTGAGGGCGGCAAGCATGTGCTATGGACGTGAACTCCCCTCCGCTCTGGCTGCTGACCGGCGAACGCGGGGCCGGCAAGACGACCTTTTGCCGTCTGCTGGCCGGGCATGCCCGCGCCGCCGGCTGGGACGTGGCCGGTCTGCTCTCCCCGGCCGTCATCGAGGCGGGCGTCAAGACGGGCATTCTGGTCGAGGAGGCGCGCAGCGGCGAGAGGCGCCGTCTGGCCTCGGCCGCCGCCCGCCCGCCTTTCAGCCTGCCGCTGGGGCGCTGGTTCTTCGACCCTGCCGCCCTGGCTTGGGGCAACATCGCCCTGCAGAATTGCCTGCCCTGCGACCTGCTCCTGGTGGACGAACTCGGCCCCCTCGAACTCCTGCGCGGCGAGGGATGGACGGCTGCTTTCCCGACCCTGCAGGCTGCCGCCTACCGCCTGGCGCTGGTCGTCGTCCGCCCGGAACTGGAGGAAGTGCTGCGCGCCCGCCTGCCGGTGCGCGAGACCATTCGAGTGCAGAGCCCCGACCGCCTCGAGGCACAAACGCGCCGCTGGTGGAACCGGCTTCAAAGTCAGAGTTAGAGTCAGAGCGCCCCAAGGGCCAGCAGGAGCAGCACCCCCGCCAGCGCCCCGCTCGCCGCGCAGGCCAGGTTGACCAGGTCGTTATTGAGCCACTTCCAGCCGCGTATCTGGACGGTCGGCGCGCCGCATTTGTGAAGGGGATGTTTTTCGGTTTCTTTGTCGCAGCGGGGACAACGATAAATGGCCTGGAGGCTGGCCCCCAGCAGCGAATCGACCAGGGCGCCGAACAGCCCCGCCAGCGCGATGCATGCAGAGAACAAAAGCGGCCGGGGGCTGACGAGCAGCGCAAGCAAGGCGAGGAAAGCCGCTCCGCCCGCCGCCGCCAGTGTGCCGTAGGCTGAAACGCCGCCGGAGGTGCCTCGCTCGACCGGCTTGCCGTTGGTGATGAGACGCGGCGGAGCGGGATTGAGCACGCCCAGTTCGGTGGCCCAGGTGTCGGCGTTGACGGCGGCCAACGAAGCCGCAAAACCGGCCCATGGCCAGTCCGCGGCAGGGAATAAAAAGTGCAGCACCGCAAACAGTGAGGCAAGGCCACCGTTGGCCAGCACCTGGCCGAGATCGCGGCGGCCTCCCTTTTCGAATTTTTCATCCAGGGCGGCTTTGTTTTTGGTGAAGAGGCGCGTCAGCGCGCTGGAGGAGACAAAAAAGCCCAGCAGCAGCACAGCCCACTGCCAGCCGCCCAGCCCAAAGATGAGCGTCCCTTCAATCAGGGCGCCCAGCGCCCCCGAGCGACTCAGACTGCCGGCGCGGTAGGCAGCATAGGCAATCAGCAGCGCGGCGGCGAAGCCGATGACGAGTTGGAGTACCATTCTGCACCACAGAACAGGGCGGCCGGCGAGGCCGCCGGGGAATCAGACCGGCGTGGTGACGAGGAACATCACCGCCAGCAGAAAAACCAACGAAGAGACGAGCCCTCCCGCCCAGAGAGCCTGCGCGGCGGCGCGCCTTTCGGGCTGACGATAGAGAATCAAACCGAGCCCCCAACTGAGCAGGAAGAAAAACAGGCTGGTGACCGGCAAGAGCATCAGACGGGTGGGCGGCGCGGTCGCCGCCGGCTGGCCGGAGGGCAGGAAGCCCAGCGGCACTGCCTCCAGCGAGGGAATCATCAGGTTGACCCACAACAGCAGGCCGATGTTGAGAAACAAGCCCGCCAGCCAGAGATAGCGCGCCAGCAGGCTTTCCCAGGCCTGGACAACCACGAAGGACGGGTAGATCGACTGCGATGGAGCCGCGACCAGGCTGCCCATCTCGACCGCGCGCTGGAAGGCGTGGGTGAAACCGGCGGCGTCGGCCGGGGAAATGGCAAAGATGCGCCGCGCCGTGGCCACCAGCAGCAAGTTGCCGGCGTCGGAGGCCAGGAACTCAATCAGCCCCAGGTCAGGATGGCGGCGCGTCCCCAGCACCGAGCCGGGCAGGCGCAGCCACGGCCTGGGCAGCGGAAAGCCCAGGTCTGCCGCCGGGCGGACCCATTCGACATCCGAGACCGGAATCTGCTCGAGGCGCAGGCCCCAGGCAATGGTGAATTTGTCCCGGTCGAGAGTATAGACCGCCCGCATCAACGCCGACAGACGATACGCAAGGAAGGGAAGCGGAAAGAAGGCGGCCGCCGCCAGGAGGATGTAAAGGGTCTGGCTCACGCCCAGGTGGCTCTGCGCTGCCAGCCAGGCCGCCGCGCCGCCGAGGACGGCCAGGGACAGGATGAGCAGAACATGAAGGGTCAGGCCAGGCTGGCGGGGAGGCAGAAAGGACTGATTCATAGACGCAGCGGCTCAGGCGTTCAACGCTTCGACCAGCGCTCGGCAGACCTGCTCGACCATCGCCTCGGTCATCACACCTGAGAAGGGCAAGGCCAGGCTGCGCCGGCCGAGGTCCTCGCTGACGGGGAAATCGCCCGGCTGATAGCCGAAACGCTCGACCATGTACGGTTGAAGGTGAATGGGCAGGAAATACGGGCGGACAGGAATGCCGCGCGCCTCCAGGCGCTGGGCCAGCGCGTCGCGGTCAACGGAGGGGACGAACTTGACCACGTACACGAACCAGGACATGCGGGTCGTCTCTGGGCGGATGCGGTAACGCTCCACCTGGGGAATCTCGGCCAGGCGCTCATCGTACCAGGCGGCGACGCGCTCGCGCTTGACGAGCAATTCCTCGATGCGGGCCATCTGGGCGATGCCCAGGGCGGCCGACATCTCGTCCATGCGGTAGTTGTAGCCCAGGTAGGTGTGCTGCAGCCAGGTATCGCCGGGGGCGCGGCCCTGATTGCGCAGGGCGCGCATGTAGGCGGCGGCCGCCTCGTCGTTGGTGACGATTACCCCACCCTCACCGGTTGTGATTTGTTTGTTGGGGTAAAAAGCGAAGACGCCGTAATCGCCGAGGGTGCCGGCCTTGCGGCCCTTGTATTCCGAGCCGAGCGCCTCACAGGAATCCTCGATGACTTTGAGACCTTGTTCGTCGGCGATGCGGCGCATGGCGTCCAGGTCGGCAGGCTGGCCGAAGACATCCACCGGCAGGATGGCCTTGAGCGGCCGCGGCTCTGCGGCCCCTCGGCGGGGCAGCCAGCGCCGGGCGCGTTGGCCTCCGGCGGCCAGGTCGCGCGCCGCCTCGGCAGCCAGGGCGGGATCGAGGTTGCCGGTCTCCGCTTCGACATCCACGAAGACCGGCAGCGCCTGCTCGAAGAGTATCACGTTGGTCGAAGCGACGAAGGAGAAAGGCGTGGTCAGGACGCAATCGCCCGGCCCCACGCCGGCGGCGCGGACGCACAGGTGCAGGCCGGCCGTCCCGGAGTTGACGGCGATGGCGTGTTGGCTGCCGGTGTACTCGCAGAACAGGCGCTCGAAAGCCGGGACTTTGGGACCCATGCTCAGGGTCGGACCTTCCAGGATGCGCAGCACAGCCTGCAGGTCTGGTTCGGGAATGTGGGCGCCGCGCAGGGCGTCTTCGACCTCGCTGCGATCCGCTTCGTTCAGGTCGGGAGAGGACATGGGGACGCGGTAGAGGGGTTTTTCGGTCATCTCAAGCCTTGGGGGGTTCGGGGTTCGGCGTTTCGCCGTCCGGGGCCTCGGGGACAGCCTCCAGGCCCAGGTCGACGGCGTCCTCCATGCGAATCTGGCCGCGCAGGAAGGAGCCTTCCTCGGTAGCGAAAGCGGCGGTGACGATATCGCCCCAGATGCGGCCGGTGGAGCGAATCTCGACCTTTTGAGCGGTGATGTTGCCCTTGAGCGCCCCCGCCACGATGACGTGGACGGCGCGCACGTTTTCACAGGTCACCTTGCCGGTCTCGCCGACGACGAGCATGCCTTTCAGAGCGATCGGCCCCTCGAAGGTGCCTTCGATGCGCACCCCGCCCGAACCGGTGATGCTGCCCTGCCAGATGATGCCCGCCCCCAGCACCGAGGTGATGCGTTCCACTGCCTGAACGGCGGCGGGAGGAGTCGATTGTCCGTTGCGTTTGAACATGTTTTTCCTGTTCGATCCGAGGAATGAAAAATGGGACGCGCCTTGGTTGCGCGTCCCCTATTTTATCATCTTCGAGGCGTTTGCGACTCTCTCGTCCAGACACGCTACTTCAGGCGGCCATCACTCCTGGCCGGTCTCTTCATGAACCGAGGCGCTTGGCGCGCCCAGGATGTGATAGCCACTATCCACATAAAGCACTTCGCCGGTGATACGGGCCGCCAGGTCTGAGCACAGGAAAACGGCCGCCCCGCCGACATCTTGGATGGTGACGTTCTGGCGCAGGGGAGCCAGGGCGGCGAACTGGTTGTAGAGGCTCTTGAATCCACCCACGCCGGAGGCGGCCAGGGTGCGAATCGGCCCGGCCGAGATGGCGTTGACGCGCAGCCCCAGGGGGCCGAAGTCATAGGCCAGGTAACGGGTCGCCGCTTCCAGGGCCGCCTTGGCCACGCCCATGACGTTGTAACCGGGGACAACTTTCTCGGCGCCGTAGTAGGTCAGGCAAAGCATCGCGCCGCCGGCTTTCATCTGGGGAGCAAAGGCGCGCCCCAGGGCAACGAACGAATAGACGCTGATATCCATCGCCAGTTGGAATCCCTCCCGGCTGGTCTGATAGAAGGGGCCGCTCAACTCTTCGCGGCGGGCAAAGGCGATGGAATGAACCAGGATGTCGATCTGGCCGAAGGCGCGGGCAGCCTTTGCGGCCAGGGCGGCGATTTGCTCGTCGCGGCTCACGTCGCAGGGTTCGACGAAGTCGCAGCCGAGGCTCTCGGCCAGCGGGCGGACGCGCTTTTCGAGCGCCTCGCCAGCGTAACTGAGGCCCAGGCGCGCTCCCTGGGCGTGCAGCGCCTGGGCAATGCCCCAGGCAATCGAACGTTCGTTGGCTACGCCAAAGATGAGCGCAGTCTTGCCATCTAAAAGACCCATGTTTCCTCCTTTGGTTGGGGTGCAGGATGCCCGCCTGGCGAGGCTGAGGCCGGGGAAGAGGCCCGGTCTCTCAACTCAGGCGCGCCCGGAACCGCCAGGGCTGGCTCTTCCAGGGTTCCGGCACTGTATATAACCCCACACGCGGGCCGATGGTCACGGCCTGATCGGGGACGGATTCGCCCGCCTCGATCCACAGGCCGCCGGCCGGGGAACACAAATCGGCGCCGTTCAGAGAACCGTCAATGCCCAGCGCCTGGGTCAGTTTGGCGGGGCCATCCGTGTCGCCTCCCCGGCGGCGGGCGGCGATGATTTCGACGCCCTCGATGGGCCGGATGGCGCGAATCAAGACGGCGGCGGGAAAGCCCTCCGCTTCGGTGACGGCGTTCAAGCACCAGTGCATGCCATAGGTGAAATAGACGTAGGCGCGGCCGGGCGGGCCATACATGACCTCGGTGCGTTTCGTGCGCCCGGCACGGGCATGGCAGCCTAAATCTGCCTCGCCGATATAGGCCTCGGTCTCGGTAATCAGGCCGGCCAGGCGGACGCCGTCCAGGAGGCGCACCAGCCGCGCCCCGAGCAGTTGACGGGCAACGGTCAGGGTGGGACGGGCGTAAAACGTCGCAGGAAGAACGCTCATGCTGTCGTTTTCAAGAAGCCTTCCAGGGAATTCCCCACGGGCGTGGTCACGGCCTGAAACGCGCATCGCGCTCCAGCGTCAGGCGCAGGCCATCCTTCAGCCCGATGGCCGGTTTGAAGTTCAGGCGCTTTTCGGCCAGGGCGATGTTGGCGCACATGCGTGAGACGCCGCCTTCGATTTGCTGATTGTAAACCACGTTGGCCTGGCTGCCGGTGACCTCGAGGACCAGGCGGACCAGGTCGCGGATGCTGCACTCCGTCCCCGAGCCGATGTTGATGACCAGGCCGTTGATGCCCGGCGCGGTCGAGGCGGCGACCATCGCGGCGACGACATCGTCCACATAGACGAAGTCGCGGGTCTGGCCGCCGTCGTTGTGGACGACGATGGTGCCGTTGCGGGTGGCCTGGCGCAGAAAATAGGGCACGACCGGCGGATGAGCGGGCGGCAGGTGTTGGCCAGGCCCGTAGGCGTTGAAAATGCGCAGACTGACCGTTTCGATGCCCCACAGGGCGCCGATGGTGCGGACGTAGTACTCGGCCGCCAGTTTGGAGACCGCGTAGGGCGAGCGCGGACGAGGGGTCTGTCCCTCGGCCAGCGGCTGGACGTCCTGGTCGCCGTAAATGGCCCCGGAGGAGGCCAGCACCACCCGCCGCACGCCGACGTCGCGCATGGCTTCCATCAGGCTGACGGTCCCGCCGACGTTGACGGCGTTGTACTCGCGCGGATAGAGGACCGATTCGGGCACCGAGACGCGCGCCGCCAGGTGATAGACGCAATCCACCTCCTGGAGCAGGGTCCACAACTTGGGGCGGTCGTTGACGTCGCCGCGCGTGAAATGGACGCCGGGGTCGAGCGAGGCCGGGTCGCCGGTGGACAGGTCGTCCAGGCCGCGTACCTGATGGCCCTCGCGCACCAGGCGGTTGGCAAGAGCAGAACCGAGAAAACCGGCCGCGCCGGTGATGAGAAAATTCATGCAGGCGGATTATACCTGATGGGGAACGCTCGCAGGCGGCGAGGAGGGGGGAAAGACATCGTAGATGACGCCATCCTT
Organism: Anaerolineales bacterium; assembly: GCA_041287425.1. Classification (GTDB taxonomy): domain Bacteria; phylum Chloroflexota; class Anaerolineae; order Anaerolineales; family Villigracilaceae; genus JAFGSI01. Next base: position 25,611 of record JBEULG010000001.1, read on the forward strand.
CGCCGCCGATTTGACCCGGTACATCAGCCGGTCAGCCAGCGTAATCATCTGGCCAACGCTGGCAGCCGGCTGAAGAAAGGTCAGGACGCCGATGCTGAAAGTGACCGGCCAGTCCTGAGCGCGCATGGCGGCGAGCAGTTCATATTGCAGGCGGGTGACGGTTTCGGCCAGCGGCTGCGGTTCCGTTTCCATCAGCAGGATGATGAATTCGTCGCCGCCCAGGCGGGCAATGGCATCCTGGGGGCCGATATGGCGGGCAATCGTATCCACAACGGTGACCAGCAAAACGTCGCCCGTGTTATGGCCGAAGGTGTCGTTGACGACTTTGAAGTTATCCAGGTCGAGATAGACCAGCGTGCAGGGAGGCGCGGGACGGGCAAACAGGATGCGGGTGTTGACGAGTTCGTAAAAGGCGCGCCGGTTGAGCGCCCCCGTCAGCGGGTCGATGCGAGCGTGGCGGCGTTCCTCGTCCAGCACGCGCCGCAAGGCGTTCAACAACAGACTCATGATGACCAAAATGAGCAGGCGCGTCACCGTGTTCCAGGCGATGATGAAGGGGCTGGAAAACATCTCGCCGGTCAGCAGGTTGGAGATGCTCCATATCAGCACGCTCAACGCGGCAATCAGCAGGCCGGCGCGCCGCCCCACGCCCCAGGAGACAATCGAAACCGGCAGGAGGTAAAAGAGCGAAAAGGTCAATTCGAAGCCGGTCAGATAGTCAATTGCGCCCAGCAGAAGGACGAGCAAAATCGAGAGAACCACCAGTTTCGGGCGAGACTGATTCTCCAGATAGAGCAGAGATGTGTAAAGAATGAATTTCCTGGACTTCATACGTCTGACACATTAATCATAAAGGCTATAGTGCCTAATGTCAAAGCCAAAAACTGCCGATTGCCATTTGTTTCCCCCCGCCAGGTCGGATAAAATAACATCGGCAGGACTTCCGCAAAATGAGATTCATTTCACCGCCAAGACGCCAAAACGCCAAAGTTTTGCAGAGTTCGCCAAGTGTGCTTGGCGTCTTGATACCCATCCTGGCGTTCTCCGTGTCTTGGCGGTTCGTCCTGCGTAAGCCCTAACCGGTTTGGTGATTGCCATTCCATTCGACCGAAAAGGAGTTCCCCTTGGCCCTCAAAAAAATGCTTTCCGGTAACGAAGCGGTGGCGCGCGGCATGTGGGAGGCGGGCGTGCAGGTCGCCTCGGCCTACCCCGGCACGCCCAGCACCGAAATCCTCGAAAACTTCGCCCTCTTCCCCGGCATCTACGCCGAGTGGGCCACCAACGAAAAGGTGGCCGTGGATGTGGCCGTCGGCGCGGCCTACGCGGGCAAGCGCGCCCTGGCAGCCATGAAGCACGTCGGGCTGAACGTGGCCGCCGACTCGTTCATGTACGCCTCGATGACCGGCATGGAGGCCGGGCTGGTCATCGTCAGCGCCGACGACCCGGCCATGCACTCCAGCCAGAACGAGCAGGACAACCGTACCTTCGCCAAGTTTGCCCGCGTCCCCTGCCTGGAACCCTCCGACAGCCAGGAAGCCAAAGACCTGACCATCGCCGCCTTCGACCTTTCCGAGCGCTTCGACACCCCCGTCCTGCTGCGCCTGACCACCCGCATCTGCCACTCGATGAGCGCGGTCGAACTGGGCGAGCGCCGCGAACTCCCCGCCGAGACCAAGCCCTTCCCGCGCAACCCGGCCAAGTACGTCATGGTGCCGGGCAACGCCATCAAGCGCCACCCAATCATCGAAGAGCGCATCCGCGCCGTGGCCGCCTACGCCGACGAATTCCCCTTCAACCGCCTGGAACTGCGCGGCCGCGCCCTGGGCATCATCACCTCCGGCGTCTCCTACCAGTACGCCCGCGAAGTCTTCCCCGAAGCCTCCACGCTCAAACTGGGCATGTCGTGGCCGCTGCCCGAAAAACTCATCCGCCGGTTCGCCGCCTCGGTGGAACGGCTCATCATCCTGGAGGAACTCGACCCGTTCATCGAGGAAGGCGTGAAACTGATGGGCATCGCCTGCGAGGGGAAGAGCATCTTCCCGCTGACCGGCGAATTCGACCCGTTCGTGGTGCGCCAGTCGGCGGTGCGCGCCGGACTTTTGCCTGCTTCCGCTATGGAGGCCGCCTCCCCCGCCCCGCAGGTCGGTGCGCTCCCTGCCCGTCCGCCGGTGCTGTGCCCGGGCTGTCCGCACCGCCCGACCTTCTACGTGCTGAACAAACTCAAGGTCCCGGTGAACGGCGACATCGGCTGCTACACCCTGGGGCTGATTCCGCCGCTGAGCGCCATCCACACCTGCGGCTGCATGGGCGCGGGGATTGCCGTCGCACACGGGGCGGCGCAGGCCGGAAGTCCCGAAAAGCACGTCGCCGTCATCGGCGATTCGACCTTCTTCCATACCGGCGTCCCGGCGCTCATCAACGTCGCCTACAACCGCGCCCCGGTGGTGACCGTCATCCTCGACAACCGCATCACCGGCATGACCGGTCACCAGCAGAACCCCGGCACCGGCCAGACCCTGTTGGGCAAGGACGCGCCGGTGGTCGAACTGGAGCCGCTGGTGCGCGCCTGCGGAATCCGGCACGTGCGCACCCTGCCGGCGCTGGACGTGGACGAAATCGAGAAGACGCTCAAGGAATACGTCAAACTGGACGAGCCATCGGTGCTGATTGTGCAGGAGCCGTGCGCCCTGCTGCCCGAGGCGCGCCGAAAGTGGACGCCGCTGGAGGTGCTGGCCGAGAAGTGCAACGGCTGCACGCTGTGCTTCCGCATCGGCTGCCCGGCCATCCTGAAGAGCGAGGAACTGGACGAGAAGACCCAGCGCCCCAAGGCGTTGATTGACGCCAGCCTGTGCACCGGCTGCGAGGTCTGCGCGCAGATTTGTCCGCGCGATGCCATCACCTTCCGGCCGGATAGCGTGTTTGTGTAGGACGGCCTTTCCAGGCCGTCACGGCGCGGGGATCAATCCCCAACCGGTAAAAGGAGTCATCATGAAAAACGTCATCAACTTTCTGCTGTGCGGCGTCGGCGGTCAGGGAACGGTGCTGGCGAGCGATGTGCTGGTCAACGTCGGCCTGGCGGCGGGGCTGGACGCCAAGCAGGCCGAAGTGCACGGCATGAGTCAGCGCGGCGGCAGCGTCATCAGTTACGTCCGCTGGGGGCGCGAGGTCTATGCCCCCATCATCGGCCAGGGCGAGGCCGACATCCTGCTGGCCTTCGAGAAACTGGAGGCGCTGCGCAACCTGGGCTTCCTGCGGCCGGGCGGGGCGGCGGTGGTCAACAACCAGGCCATCGTCCCGCTGACAGTCACCACCGGCGGACAGAAATACCCGGACGACGCGGACATCCACGCCGCCTTTGCCGCCGTGACCCCCAACGTCCGCTTCGTGGACGGCGAGCGCATCGCCGAGGCGCTGGGCAATCTGCGGGTCGCCAACGTCGTCCTGCTCGGGGCGCTCTCGGCCCTGCTGGAAGGCGACCCGGCCCTGGAGGGCGCGGCGCTCACCGCCGAGACCTGGCTGAAGGTCATCGAGGCGCGCGTCCCGGCCAGGTATGTGGAGTTGAACCGCCAGGCGTTTGAGGAGGGGAGAAAAGCAGTCGTTAGTCGTTAGGCGTCAGGCGTCAGGCGTCAGACTTCCGAAGTCTCGGAGACTTCGGAAGTCTGAGACTGAGATGACCCTATTCGTGGAGGGTCTTCTTTCGTGTAAAATAGCCCTGCACGCCTCACGTCTCACGCCCCACGTCCCCCGTCCCACTATCAGACCATCTGACCACCTGACCATCTGACTAACTGACTACATGACTACAAAAGCCCGCATCCGCCAAGCCGCCGAAAGCGGCGCCACCGAACTCGACCTCTCCGGCCTCGGCCTGACCGAACTCCCGCCCGAACTGTGGGAGTTGAGCGCTCTCACCAAACTCGACCTTTCGTGGAACCGTCTCACCTCCCTGCCGCCCGAAATCGGGAATCTGACCCGCCTGACCGAACTCTACCTTCAAGAGAACCACCTCACCTCCCTGCCGCCCGAAGTGTGGCGTCTGCCGCGCCTGGTGAAACTGGACATTGGCGGCAATCCCCTGCCTGAACTCCCGCCCGAACTGTGGCAGAAAACCGATTGGGAAGCACTGGGGCTGTCCCGTCTCAACCTC
>JBEULG010000010.1:0-20815 GCA_041287425.1 Anaerolineales bacterium
TGGGTGGAGGAAGGGGGTTGGGGGGGGGCGGGCCGGGGTTGTTTGTGGCCGTGGCTGTTGGGGGCGCGGCGCTTGCCTCTGTGGCGGACTCTGTGGCCGCTTCGGAAGCAGGCGCGGCCGTCGGCGCGCCACAGGCAGTCAGCAGCAAACCCACCAGCGCGACTCTCAAACACCTTAGGACAAGTTCGAACGGGAAAGCAGACTTGCCGAAAGTTGCCTCTTTCATTGTGGTCTCCTTTCGAAAAGACTTGCTTACAGCATACATCTATTTCGCATGGAAAAGCAATAGCCAATTTACAGACTTCTGCCACTCTGGAAGTCTTGCCTTACCCGCTGACCCGCCGCATTGTGCCGCGTGATCCTGTTCGTGGCAAACAGATTGCCGCTCGTGGACCCGCCCTGCGCCTGGGAAAGATGACAAATGTCACTAGATTTTTGCCTGTGCATAAGATATACTCAAACTGGTCAGACCACTTACCAGTTATGGAAAGCGAAATTTATTTCGCCTCAACCGGATTTCCAACCAACGGTTGAGCAATGCCTGTCAGACGCCTCTTCCGGGCGAAATTTAGAACCATTTACATCGAATGACATGAACAGGACTTACGCAAAATGAGATTCATTTCACCGCCAAGACGCCAAAATGCCAAAGTTTTGCAGAGTTCGCCAAGTGTGCTTGGTGTCTTGATACCCATCTTGGCGTTCTCCGTGTCTTGGCGGTTCGTTCTGCGCAAGTCCTAATGAATTTACCGAATTTTCTTCGCGAAATTCGATGCAAAAAGCGAGAGACTGCTACGGATTATGTCTATTCGCCAACCGTTGGCCGCTGACCAACAGAGCCTTTTGCAAACTGACAAAATTCGTTTCTAGGAGCCTCATGGACTGGCAGCCCGCCCCCAAACCCGCCGAACTGGCCGAAAGCCGTCTGCTGGAGGCCATCCTCTCCGGCCGCTTTCCCCCCAACAGCACCCTCCCCGGCGAGCGCGAACTCGCCGAGCAGATTGGCGTCACCCGCCCGACCCTGCGCGAGGCGCTTCAGCGCCTGGCCCGCGACGGCTGGCTCGACATCCAGCACGGCAAACCGACCCGCGTCCGCGATTACTTGCAGGAAGGCGGGCTGGGCGTCCTGGCGGTGCTGGGACGCGCTCCGCAGGGAGAGAGTCCCGATTTCGTCGCCCACCTGCTTGAGGTGCGCCTCCTGCTTGCCCCGGCCTACACCCGTCAGGCGCTGGAAGCCGATTCCGCCGGAATCGCCGCCGCCCTGCAGCAGTACCCGTCCCTGCCGGACGAGGCGCCTGCCTTCGCCCGCGCCGACTGGGACTTGCACATCCTGCTCACCCGCCGCGCCGTCAACCCCATCTTCCGCTTCCTGTTCAACGGCTTCACCGACCTGGCTGTGCGGATGGGCGAGCGTTATTTCGTATATCCAGAATGCCGCGCCCACTCCCGCCGCTTCTACACCGACCTTCTGACCTGTGCCCGCTCCGGCGCCTCCTTCGATGCCGAAGTCCTGACCCGCCGCGTGATGGAAGAGAGCCTGGCCTTGTGGCAGGAAAAACAGGGCGGCTAGACACAATGCCGTAACACGAAAAATCCTTTGTCAATCCTTTGAGTTCCGTCATGCCCTTGGTGTGAACCCTGGTGTCCTTTGTGTTGAAAAACCACCCTCGGAGTATCGTATGAAACGCTGGAATGGATGGGGCAACATCCGTACCGATTACCCGCTGCCCGCCTCAGCGCGGGATTACCTGATCGCCTTCTTCGGCCCGCTCGACCCGCGGCCCGACGCCGACTTTGAGTCTGTCCTCCGCTCGGTGCCGCCCGCGCGCCTGCCTGCTCACCCGCTGGTGGACGCCTCCCCCGAGGCGCGTCTGACCCACGCCCGCGGCCAGTCGCTGCCCGACTGGGTCGCCCTGCGCTCCGGGCGCATCCCGGCTTTCCCCGACGGCGTCGCCTTCCCGCAGAACGAAGCGGACGTGCGCGGCCTGCTGACCTGGGCGCGGCAGACGGGGGCGGCCGTCATCCCCTACGGGGGCGGGACAAGCGTCGTCGGCCACATCAACCCGCCCGCCGGTCCGGCCCCGGCCCTGACCCTCTCGCTGGAGCGCATGACCCGTCTGCTCGACCTGGACGAGGTCGGCCAGACGGCGCTCTTCGAGGCCGGCGTCACCGGTCCGGCGCTGGAGGCGGCGCTGGCGCAACGCGGCTACACGCTGGGACATTTTCCCCAATCGCACGAGTACTCGACCCTCGGCGGCTGGATTGCGGCGCGTTCTTCGGGCCAGCAGTCGTACCACTACGGGCGCATCGAGCAACTCTTCCTCGGCGGCCACGTGGAGACGCCGCGCGGTCCGCTCCACCTGCTGCCTTTGCCGGCCTCGGCCGCCGGGCCGGAGGTGCGCGAGATGGTGCTCGGCTCGGAGGGACGCCTGGGCGTCATCACCCAGGCGCGGGTGCGCATCAGCCGCCTGCCCGAGGCGGAGGAGTTCTACGGCGTCTTCTTCCCCACCTGGGAGCAGGGGCGGGAGGCGGTGCGGCAGATGGCACAGGAACGCCTGCCCGTCTCAATGATGCGCCTGTCGAACCCGCAGGAGACCGAGACGACGCTCATCCTGTCGGGCAAGGCGTGGGTGCCGGCGGCGGTCAGGGGCCTGGCACTGATGGGCTACGGGGTGGAGCGTTCGCTGCTGGTCTTCGGCGTGACCGGTTCGGCGGCGCACGTCCGGCGGACGCGGGCGCAGGCGGCGGCAATCTGCCGCAAACACGGCGGCCTGTTCGTCGGGACGCCGGTCGGCCACACCTGGCGCAAGTCGCGCTTCCTGGCCCCGTACCTGCGCAACACGCTCTGGGAAGCGGGCGTGGCGGTGGATACGCTCGAAACGCTCATCCCCTGGGCGCGGGTCGGGGAGGCTTCGCAGGCTATCCCGGCGGCCATCGTCGCGGCTATGGAAAAGTTCAACGAGCGCGTGCTGGCCTTTGCCCATCTTTCGCACATCTATCGCGAGGCGGCCAGCATTTACACCACCTTCCTCTTCCGCCGCACGGAAGACCCCGATGAATTGCTCGAACGCTGGCGGGCAATGAAACACGCCGCCAGCCTGACCATCCAGCAGTTCGGCGGGACGATTACCCATCAGCACGGCATCGGCAGCGACCATGCGCCGTACCTGCCCGCCGAGAAGGGGCCGCTGGGCATGGAGGCCATCCGGGCTGTGTGCCAGGTCTTCGACCCGGATGGGATGATGAACCCGGGCAAGTTGTTTGTGCGTTAGGCGCGCCCATCGCCGCGGCCGGCGCGTGAGGGCTGCGCCAGCCGAACGGCAGTCGGCTTTTAGCCGACTTGCATGGGCTGAGGCGGGGGATTTATCCCCCCGCCGGCCAGACGGGTGCGAGACCACAGGGAAGCATTTGGCCTCAGATTTCAAGAACAGCAGAGATACGGAGAAGTCTTCCATGAACTGGACTCATACCTGGCGTGAGAACGCCTGGAACGAACTGCAACAGGATTGGGATGTCCTCATCATCGGCGGGGGCATCACCGGCGCGGGGATTTTGCGTCAGTGCGTGCGCGCCGGCCTGAAGGCCGCTCTGGTGGAGGCCGCCGACTTCGCCGCCGGGACCTCCTCGCGCTCTTCCAAACTCGTCCACGGCGGCATGCGTTACCTGAAGAACGCTCAGGTGCGCGTCACGCTCGAATCGGTGCGCGAGCGCGAGTACCTGCTCAAACAGGGGCGCGGTCTTATCGGCCGACTCGGCTTCCTCTACCCCTGCCTGGAAGGCGACCACATGCCCGGCTGGGTCTTCGGCGCCGGGCTGGCCGTCTATGACCTGATGGCCGGGCAGTGGAGTCACCGTTCCTATGACGCCGAGGATATGCGCGAACTCTGTCCGCTGCTGACCACGCCCGCCCTGCGCGGCGGCTTCCGCTTCTTCGACGCCCAGACCGACGATGCCCGCCTTGTCCTGCGGCTGATTGGGGAGGCCGTCGGCGGGGGCGGACTGGCGCTCAACTACGCCCGCGTCGAGACGCTCCTGAAGGCGCGCGCCGGCCGCGTCTGCGGGGCGGTGGTGCGCGATACGAGCGGCGGCGCGGACCGGCAGGCGGAAGTCCGCGCCCGGGTGGTGGTCAATGCGGCCGGGGCCTGGGCGGACCGGCTGCGAGGTCAGGTGAACCAGGCGCCGCGCCTGCGCCCCCTGCGCGGCAGTCACCTCGTCTTCCGGGCCCAGCGCGTCCCGCTGACCCGCGCCGTCACCTTCCTGCATCCGCGCGATGGCCGCCCGGTCTTCGTCCTGCCCTGGGAGGGGGCGGTCATCTACGGCACCACTGACGTTGACCAGGGCCGCGACCTGCCCACCGACCCGGCCATCAGCGCCGCCGAGGCCGAGTACCTGCTGGAGGGCATCCGCTTCGTCTTTCCGGCGCTCGAACTGACCTTCGGGGACGTGATTGCCACCTTTGCCGGTATCCGTCCGGTGGTCAATACCGGCAAGGCCAATCCCTCCAAGGAGTCGCGTGAGCATGTGATTTGGGAGGAGGACGGCTTGCTGACCGTCAGCGGCGGCAAGTTGACCACCTTCCGCATCATGGCGCGCGACGCCCTCAAGGCGGTGCGCTGTCATCTCGGCCGCATTCCCTTCGACCCCGATGCGCCGGTGCTCGACCCGCTGCCGGAGGAGGCCGAGGCGCTCCTCGGCGGGGGAGGCCTGCCGGCGGCGCAGGCGTTACGTCTGTTGGCGCGCTACGGGGTCGAGGCGGCGGGTTTCTTCGGCGCGGCCGGCGAGGAACTCGATTTCATCCCCGGCGCGGCGGCGCGCTGGGCCGAACTGCGCTGGGCGGCGCGTGCCGAAGCGGTCGTCCACCTCGAGGATTTGCTCCTGCGCCGCGTCCGCCTGGGGCTGCTGCTCCCCAACGGCGGCCTCGACCAGATGAGCCGCATCCGGGCGATTGTCCAGCCCGAACTCGGCTGGGATGACGTCCGCTGGCAGGCCGAAGAAACGGCCTATCGAAAGTTGTGGCAAGACGCTTATAATTTAGTCAAATAGTTAAATGGTCAAATAGTCGAGTGGTCTCATGCTATTAGGACTTACGCAGAACGAACCGCCAAGACACGGAGAACGCCAAGATGGGTATCAAGACGCCGGGCACACTTGGCGAACTCTGCAAAACTTTGGCGTTTTGGCGTCTTGGCGGTGAAATGAATCTCATTTTGCGTAAGTCCTGACTATGAGACTATTGGACTTTGAGACTATGAGACTAAAAACGGAGTTTCTCATGCCCGAAAACCTCCTCGCCATTGACCACGGCACGCAGTCCGTCCGCGCCCTCGTCTTCGACCCGCGCGGCAATCTCCTGCACAAAGTGCGCGTCCCCATCGAACCCTACTACTCGACCGCCCCCGGCCTGGCCGAGCAGGACCCGGAAGTCTTCTGGAACGCCGTCTGCCAGGCCTGCCAGGGCTTGTGGGCGCAGGGCGTGGACAAGTCCTCGCTGGCCGCCGTCGCCCTGACCACCCAGCGCAGCACGGTGCTGAACGTGGACAAAGACGGGCGTCCCCTGCGCCCGGCCATCCACTGGCTCGACCAGCGCCGCACGCAGGGCGTCAAACCGGTCGGCGGGCTGTGGGGGCTGGCCTTCCAACTGGCGGGCGCCTCCGAGACGGTCGCCTATTTGCAGGCCGAGGCGGAGGCCAATTGGATTCAGAAACACCAGCCGGAGGTCTGGAAAGCGACCCACAAGTACCTCTTCCTCTCCGGCTTCCTCACCCATCGTCTGACGGGGCGCTTTGTCGACTCGGTCGGCTGTCAGGTGGGCTACGTGCCGTTCGATTACAAGAAGCAGGATTGGGAGGCCCCCTGGGGCTGGAAGTGGCAGGCCGTGCCGGTGGATAAAGCGCTCCTGCCGGACCTCGTGCCGGTCGCCTCGCCCCTGGGCGAAATCACCCCCTCGGCGGCGGCCGCCACCGGTCTGCCTGCCGGGCTGCCGCTCATCGCCGCCGCGGCCGACAAGGCGACCGAGGTGCTGGGGGCGGGCTGCCTGCAGCCGCACATCGCCTGTCTCAGTTACGGGACGACCGCCACCATCAACACCACCCACCGCAAGTACATCGAGGTCATCCCGCTCATTCCGCCCTATCCGGCGGCTGCGCCCGGCTATTACAGTTTCGAGATTCAGATTTACCGCGGCTACTGGATGGTGACTTGGTTCAAGCAGGAATTCGGCCTGCGCGAGCAGACCCTGGCGGCGGAGCGCGGCCTGGAAGCGGAGGCGCTCTTCGACGAACTGGTGCGCGCCGTCCCGCCCGGCTCGGACGGGCTGGTGCTGCAACCCTACTGGTCGCCGGGGCTGCGTTTTCCGGGGCCGGAGGCGCGCGGCGCCATCATCGGCTTCAGCGACGTGACCACCCGCGCCCACATCTACCGCGCCATCCTGGAAGGGCTGGCCTACGCCCTGCGCGAGGGCGCCGAGCGGACGGAGAAGCGCGCCGGGGTGAAGATTACCGAACTGCGCGTCGCCGGCGGCGGGAGTCAGTCCGAGGCGGCCATGCAGTTGACGGCGGATGTCTTCGGGCTGCCGGCTTCGCGTCCGCACGTATACGAGGCTTCGGGTTTGGGCGCGGCCATCGACGCGGCGGTCGGCGCGGGCGTGCATCCCGACTTCCCGACCGCCATCGGCGAGATGACGCGCGTCCGCGACACCTTCGAGCCGACTCCCCAGGTCCACGCCCGCTACGAGGACCTGTATCACGGCGTTTACAAGCAGATGTATCGGCGGCTGCGGCCGTTGTATGAGAGGATGAAGAGCGGCTAAACAGAAACCCGGGCTGTGCGGCCCGGGCTTTTCGTCTTTCGCGCTAGGGAACGGGGCTAGCGATCGAATTCATAGACCTGAATGGTTTGATTTTCTTGGCTGGCTGTTTGCCGAAATTCCCGTACCCGGCCATCCACCAAGACGCGTACCACGAAGGGGGTTTCCACGGTCGATTCGCAGGTGGAATAGTAGTGGACTTCGACCGTGTAGTGCCCGAGCGGCGCTCCGCCGCTGGGCCAGTAAATATTTTCGACCGGCTGAGGGTTCAGATTATTGCAGGCGGGATTGGCATCTACATCCAGGGAGCCGCCGCTGCTCGAATGGCGGTTGCCGTAGTAGATTCGGGTGCCGTAGGGATCGGTCACCCATAGGTCGAGGTCGTTGGTGTTGTTCCAGATGAGCGTGATTTGGACATCACCTGTCCGCAGATTTTGGATGCGGGTTGGCTCGTAGAAGCCCGAACCGCCGGAGATGGGGCAGGTGCAGGCCAGGGTGATGATCAGTGTCATCACGAGAAGGATGTAGATTCGTTTGTGTTTCATGGTAGAGGCTCCTGGGGGGATATTCTTCATTATCCGCCCTGTCATATATGCATTTCATATTACTATCGTTGCAAATCTTGCCGCGCGCGGCTGTTGGTTTTGCGATGAGGAGCGCCGTTGGATCATCGGCCTGCTTTCCTGCCTGCCTGCCACTCCTGCAGGGCGGCCAGGGGAATGGCCGATGTGGATTCCCCTTGGCGGCCGCTGTTCCAGGTGAGGATGAGTTCGCGCCTGGCGCGGGTGATGCCGACGTAGAGCAGGCGCAGGCGTTCGCGCACGTAATCGAGGCGCGCTGCCGCGCTGGCCCGTCCCTCGACATACCACTCGTATTCGCTGCTGGCCTGCAGGGCGTCCAGTTGGGCGAGGGCCTCGGCCTCCAGGTTGAGCCGGTCGCGCACGAACCATTTTTCCGAGATGTAGGTATCGTTGGGCTGAAGGGAGGGGAAATCGTAGTTGTTGACCGACATCAAATAGACCCGGTCCCATTCCAGCCCTTTGGCTTTGTGCATCGTGGTGACGACCACTTTGCCGCAGTATTGGTCAGGGTCGAAGCCCGAGTCGTCGGAAGAGAAGCCGATGAAACGGCGCTCGTTGCGGGCGATGATGGCCAGTTCTTCAGTCAATTGGGGCAGACGCCAGTCGGTGTGGTCGTTGGCGGCCTGGCGCAGGACGACGGCCAGTTTGTGCGCCAGGGCCAGATCGGCCGGCTCACTGAACAGTTCCTGCGCCAGGCTCAGAATCATCTGGTCAATGGGCAGGAGGGTCGTCCCCTGCCAGCGGCGAACGAGGAGGCGGAACGCTTCCAGTTCTTGGAGGATGAGGTCGTCCATGTCGCCATCCTCCTCGCCAGGGGGGAGGGATTCGGCCAGCGATTCGAGCCAGTCGCGGCCAGGCTGAGGGGCGAGGTAATCTTCGATGCGGCGGCATTTGCGCAGCAGTTCGGCGGCCCGTTCGTAGAGGTTTGTTTTGGAGGCTTGCTCCCGCCAGGCGCGCCGCCAGGCCTGGTAGGCGCGGGCCAGTTTGGCGGGCGAGGATGGATCGGAGAGATAGGCCAGCACGCTGCCCAAGACACCGGCGGTGGCGCGGGTGCTGGAGGTGCTGTTGAGGAACTCGATGTACTCGATGCCTGCCTTTTTGAGCGCCTCGATGACCTCCACGCCGCGCGTGTTGCGCGGCACCAGCACGGCGACGGTTCGGTCGGGGTGTTCGGGCAGCCAGCGGGCCAGCGATTCGACCACGGCAGCGATCTCCGCCTCGGGCGTGAACTTCCGGGCGATGAGTTTGATTCCGGCCGGGTCGGGCGGCGGGTTCGGCTGGGGGTCATCGGCCTCGGTTGGCTGGATGTAGGGAGGGGCCAGAGCGTCGCGGCAGGCCGGCTCGGGGTGGTCGTGCATAACCCAGTCGATCAAAAAGTTGGCGAGGTCAATGATCGCCGGCTGAGAGCGGCCGGAGACGGGCAGTTCAGCCCGCCAGTCGGCTTCGCTTTCGATGAAACGGCGCAGGAGGCGCGGGTCGGCCGTAGTAAAGGTTTCGAAGATGGCCTGGTTGGGATCGCCGACCCGTACCCAGTTGCCGTGACCGGCCAACAGCCGCAGGATTTCCTCCTGGATGCGGGAGGAGTCTTGGGCCTCGTCCTCCAGGATGAAGGGGAAACGGTATTGCAGGCGGGCCAGGAATTCGGCGTCGCTGACGAGGATGTGATAGGCCAGGCGGATGAGGTCGTCGAAGTCCACCGCGCCGCGGTAGGTGAGAGCGCGCTGGTAGTCGGCGTAGATGGCCCAGCCCATCTCGGCCAGCGGCAGCGGCGCGGGGGCCTGGTCGAGCAGGGCGCGCAGGGCTTCGGGGGTCAGGCGGCGGTCTTTGGCCGAGCGGATGAAGGCCAGGGCCAGCGATTCGACCAGTTCGGGCAGGTGTTCACGGCGCGCCCGGCCCAGTTGGTAGTCGTCCAGGTCGGGGCGCTGGTATTCGGCCAGGAGGGCCTCGGCGTGGGTCTGCAGCCAGGCGCGGGCCGCCTCGCGGCGGATGAGGTCGGCCTCGCGCTCGTCAATAATTTGGAAGCGTTCCTCCAGCCCGGCCAGGGCAGGTTTTTCGCGCACGATGTCGTGGGCCAGGCCGTGCAGGGTGCGGACGCGGTAGCCAATGTGGGGAATCAGGCCGGCCTGTTCGATCATCTGGCCGATGCGGGCGGTGAAATTGTCCACCGCAGAATTGACCAGGGTGACGATCAACACCTCCTGGTCGGGGGCCAACAGGCCGGATTCGATCAGCCGGGCGGCGAGGGCGCTCAGGGTGAAGGTCTTGCCTGCCCCGGGGACGGCGGAAATGCCCAATTTGCCGCCGGTGTAGGCGAGGATGGCTTGCTGTGAGGGGCGGAAGGTGAAGGCGTTCATGGGCTGTTGCGTGCCGGTTGCAGAGCGACCTGGAGGGCGCGCAGCAGGGCGCCGCGCTGTTCGAAGCCGGTTTCGCCGACGTTGGTCAGTCCCAGGAAGACGTGTTCCCGGCAGCGGCGCAACAGGCCGGAGAGCAGGCGCACCAGGGCCGCCGTGCCGGCGGCGACCTCGTCGGCGTCGGTCCACAGGCGGCCAGGCTCCCAGTTGCGCGACAGGACGTAGGGCTGGGTCAACGGCTGGGCCAGGCGCTCGGACCAGCCGCTGGAGCCGATGTCGAGCCAGAACTGAATCCGCACCGGCCGGTTCATCATCAGGAAGGTATAGGCGGGGGCCACCAGCACCGCCTCGTCGGAGTCGGCGCGCCAGGATTCCAGGTACTGGGCGGCGATGACGCCCTCTTGCAGCAAATCCACGTATTCGCGGCCCGCCTCGGTGGAGACGGTCGCATCCTGAACGGGCTGCATGGCCAGGCGGAATTTGCGCACCGATTCGATCAGGCTGGCGGCGACGCGTACGGCGTCGTAGTTGCGGTGGAAGCCGAAACCTGGCTGTGAGAGTACCTCTCCGAACAGACGCCGGAGGAAATGGTCGAGCGGGAGCGGCTCGGCTTGACGGTATTCATCCAGCCAGGCGCGCAGGAGCGTGTAGCGGTTGCCCAAGCGATAGGTGATGCGTTCCTGGACCTCGGTCTTGATTTGGTCGAAGGAGGTCAAGGCGGCGTCTTTGGGGCGGTAGACAATTTCGGCCAGCAATTGCGCCCGCACCAGGTCGGTCTCCAGGGCGAACATGAGGGCGTAGGCGACGTCGAAGCGAGCGGGGCGCAGGCCCCAGGCGGGGTGGGCCAGGGCAGCCAGGGTCAGCAGGGCCTGACTGGCAGGTTCGTCGCGCAGCGAGCGGGATGGACGATGCGAGCGGGCCGGGATGTTCTCTGCTTCCAGACGCTGCAGGAGGGCGAAGCGCAGGGCGTCTGACAGGTAGGGGGCCAGGATGGCGATTTCGGCGGGTGGGACGCCGTCGGCCAGCAGGGCGGCGGTCTGGGCGACGATTTTGTCCAGCAAATCGGGGTAGAAGGGGGCGTGGAGCAGGCTGCAGGCGGGTGCGTCGGTCTCTTCGGGCGGCGAATCGGAGACGGCCGGGGCGAGGGCGCGGCTCAGGCGGGCTTCCAGCGCGGCGACAGGCGGATTCTGGACGTGGTTGTCGTCCAGGTACATCTGGCGAGAGATGGCTTGCCGGAAGCGGTCGGCCGAGAGCGGGTCTGCGCCCAAGAACATGCGGTAGCCGCCGCCGTCATCGCGGATGACCAGAGCGGAGTCGAAATGGGGCAGCCAATCGAGAAGCAGGTCGTGAGCGCGCGGGATGTCTTCTTCGACGTTGTCGTAAATGAGATGGCGGTAGGCGCGGGTCAGGTAGGTGCGGACGATTTCTTGCGGCCAGAGGAGGTTCAGGAAGATTTCCAGTTGCAGGGAAAAGTCGAGCAGGTTGTATTCCAGGCAGTAGGCGCGGAAGCGGTTGGCGCATTCCTGGGCGTCGGCGTAGACGCGCCGCTGGGCGGGGTCTCCGCTCCAGGCGGCGGCCAGCCGGTCTCCGATTTCGGTGTGTGGAAAGCCGACTGCCGCGGCCTTGTTCAGGTTGTCGAGGATTTGGGCGTAGAGACGGTTGCGGTCAATGACCACCGATTCGAAATATCCCTGGTCGAAGAGCGGCCGCACCAGGTGGGCCATGTAGTACTGGGCGGTCTCCAGAGTCAGGAAGGTGGGCGGGCGCTCGGGATGGGCAAAGCCGGCCGCTTCGACGGCCAGCGGCCAGAAGAGTTCGGTCATGCGCCGCGCCAGGCCACCGACGGTCAGGATAGAGGTCTCGCCGCCAGCCTCGGCCTGGGAAGCGCGCAGGGCCTCGGCGTAGGGGAAGCCCAGCGTCCGCTGCGGGACGAGGACGAGAATCTCGCTGGCGGGAACGCCCTTTTTGAGCAGGCGCAACAGACGACGGACGCCGGCGGTGGTCTTGCCGCTGCCAGCCGGGCCGGCAACGAAGAGATGTTCGTTCACCGGCGCGTTGGCGATGGCGCGTTGGGAGACAGTCAATCGCATTGACTAGAGGGTAGTAGAGGCGGACGGGTTTGTCAAGTGTCGGGGACAACGAACTTGGTCGAGGAAAATCCCACCGACAAATTTGGAGCCGCATACCGCCTCCCGATCTTGGTGTCTGTTGTATAATATGTTTAACTCTTTTCCTGCTATCTTTGTTGGAAGGCAGGAAAGTCCGTCAACTCGGAGGAGAAAACATGAAACTCACCCCCCCTAAGAAAAGCACCTTCTGGGTCGCGGTCATCGTCGCTGCCGTCGGTTTTGTGGTCGGGCTGCTGGGCTACTTTGGCCTGTTTGGCGTGGCCTGGCTCGGCATGATCGGCCTGGTTTTGCTGGCAGTGGCCTTTGTCCTGCTGGCCCTGGGCCTGACGGTCAAGGGTCTCTAACCTTTTCGCAGTTCTTCTCGCTTCCGGTCTCGTTGTCGGACGGGAAGCACGTTTTACGTCCTGTCGGTTGTTGGTGCGACTGACAGCATATTTTGTTGTATGTCACTGCCCTGGCCATTGGCCGGGGCGATTGTTTTTGGGGCACTTTATCCAGGAAGGTGACCGCCTGTTGGAAACTTATGGCTTTCCGTTGACGGGACGGTTGGGCGGCGCAAACAGTTCGGCCAGAAAACGGGCGCCCTGCTCATCGGTGATGGCCAATACTTCATCGCCTGGCTCAAAAGCGGTGGTGCCGCGCGGCAGGGTGACTTTGCCATGGCGGATAATGGCGGCGATGACGCACTGATCGGGCAGTCCCAGGTCTTTGATGGGAACGCCGGCCCCCTTTGCCCCGAGCGGAATCTTTTCTTCGACCAGTGAATAGCGGCCGCGGCGCAGTTTGAGCAGGGTCATCATGTCGCCCAGCGACATTTCTTCCTGGATGAGATGCGCCAGCACATCGGCCTGACAGAGGGCGACATCCACATGGAATTTTTCATCGAAGAGCCAGGTGTTGCGCGGGTTGTTGACGCGGGCAATGATGCGCGGCACCCCGAACATTTGGCGCGCCATGTGGCACAGAATCAGGTTGTTGGCGTCGCGGTCGGTGGTGGCTGCCAGGACGTTGGCCTGGCGGATTCCGGCCTGCTCGAGGACGGTGGGGTCGAGGGCCAGCCCCTCGACAATGACTTCAGTGGGCAGTTCATGATGAAGATGGGTCAGACGATCGGCGCGATGCTCGATGATTTTTATTTGATGCCCTTCGCGCAGCAGAAGAAGCGCCAGTTGCGCGCCGGTTCGTCCGCCGCCGGCAATGATGACGTTCATCTTCAGGCCTCCTGGTTCGATTGGAGCAGTCCGCGCAGGCGGGCGATGCCGCTTTCGGTCGCGCTGACGTCCAGAATATCGCCCGTTTGCAGGATGGTTTCCACGCCGGGCAGCATGGCGCGGCCGCCGCGCGTCAGGGCGACGACCAGGCACTCACTGACGTCGGAAAGCAAATCCCCCAGTTTCTTTCCGTCCCACTGTTGAGGGACGAACAGTTCGTAGATTTCGACCTCGCCGTTGCCGGCCGAAAAGACGGTGCTGATGCGCGGGCTGTCGAGCAATTCCTCGATGCGCTGCGCTCCCCAAGACGAAGAACTGACGATTTGAAAGCCAAAATTGGCCAGCACGGGACGCAGCGCCGGGTCGTAATTGCGGACGATCACGTTCGGGATGTGATACACCGTGCGGGCGACATGGGCGACGACCGCGTTGATGCTGTCGTCGTCGGTGACGGTGGCCAGCGAGTCGGCGTGAGCCAGGTCGGCGCTGTTCAAGATGTCGCTGGAGAGGTAATCGCCGCAGATGGTGCGGCCCTGGAAATCGGGCGGCAGACGGTTGAACGATTCGGCAGCCTGGTCAATGACGATAACCTGGTGACCGCGCCGGTGAAGGCGAGCAGCCAGTTCCGAGCCCAGCCGCCCGCAGCCCATAACGACAGTTTTCATAAAAACATCCTTTCTATTCCGAGACCTGGTAAGGGACCTCGGTGATGACGATGCCCGGATGGCTGAGCAGCCGTTCTCGCAGGGCATCGGCGGTGTTGGTGTGCAGAAGTTCGTGCCATTTCTTCGATGGGATGAATTGCGGCACGACGATGGTCAATGTCTCGCCGGTTTGCTGGAGGTCGAGAATTTCGCCGATGTATTTCAAGAGCGGATCCATCAGAATGCGATAGGGCGATTCGAGAATGACCAGCCGCACGCCTCCGCCCCATATTTGCCACTTCTGGCGCACTTTTTCGGCTTCTTCTGGTTCCATGGCAACGTGGATGGCGGTCACGTCGTCTGAGAGACGCTGGGCATAGGCCAGCGCTTGCAGTGTGCCGCGGTGAACCGTGCTGACCAGCAGCAGGACGCGGTGACGCCCGGCGCGCATGGGCTGGCCGGGGAAATTCTCCAGGGAAAGCCGTTGGGCGAGGGTAGTATAGTGCCGATGAACAACCAGGAAGAAGGCGACTACGCCGGGGATGAGAATCAACACTAGCCAGGCGCCGTGGGTGAATTTCGTCACCGCAAAGATAACCATGACCACGAAAGTGCAGATGGCGCCGAAGCCGTTGACGATCATCTTGACCAGCCAGGCTTTATCCGGCCGCAGAGTCGAGCCGCGCTCCTTGAGCGTTTCGCCGGGCTTGAGATGGCCGATTTTCCACCAGCGGCGCGCCATGCCGGCCTGCGAGAGGGTGAAGGACATGAACACGCCCACCGCGTAGAGCGGGATGAGACGATTGACGCTGGCCTGGAAGACAATGATAAGCAACGAGGCGACCAGGGCCAGGGTGGTGATGCCGTAGGAGAAGACCAGCCGTCCGCTGCGCAGGAACAACTGACGCGGCAGGTAGCGGTCGCGGGCGACGATGGAACTCAGGCGGGGGAAATCGGCGAAGGCGGTATTGGCGGCCATGATGAGGATGACCGTTGTGGCAATGATGCCCATCAGATACCAGGCGCTGTCGCGGCGAAAGACGGTACGGCTCAGTTGCGAAATGACCGTCTCGACCTCGGAAGGAGTGGCGCCGATTTTGCCTGCCAGGAACGAAATGCCCAGAAGGAGAGTGCTCAGGATGGCCGCCATCCAAATGAGCGTGATGCCGGCGTTGCGGCTGCGCGGCTCTTTGAAGGCAGTGATGCCGTTGGAAATGGCCTCGATGCCGGTCAGGGCGGCCGTGCCGCTCGAAAAGGCGTGCAGGAGCAGGAAGGGGGTGACCATCGTGAGCGTGCGCGCCACTTCGATTTCGGGCGGGTCAATGACCGGGCCAAGTGTGCCGGTCAAGTGCCGATAGATGCCAACCCCGACCGTTACGAACATGGTGAAAACGAAGAAATAGGTCGGCACGGCAAAAATGGCCCCGGATTCTTTGACGCCGCGCAGGTTGATGAGCGTCATGAACCAGACAAAGCCGACCGCCAGCAGGACGCGGTATTGGAATAACTGCGGAAAGGCCGAGACGATTTGCGCCACGCCCGAAGAAATCGAGACGGCGACCGTCAGGATGTAGTCGGTCAACAGGGCTGCCCCGGCAACGAGAGCGGCCATTTGCCCCAGGTTATCGCGCGAGACGGTGTATGCGCCGCCGCCTTCGGGGTAGGCATGAATAGTTTGTTCGTAGGAGATGGCAACGATGACCAGCAGGCCGACGATGACCAGGGAAATGGGAAACACATAGCCAAACGCCGCGCTGCCGGCTACCGCCAGGATGAATAGGATTTCCTGCGAGGCGTAGGCGGTGGACGACAACGCGTCGGAGGCGAAGACGGCCAGGCCGATGAATTTGCCGATGGTCTGATGCGGCGCGTCGGCGGTGCGCAGCGGAGGGCCGAAGAGCCAGGTGCGCCAATCGCGCGGCGGTTTTTCCTCTGCCTTGCGATGGAGGATGGGGGATGGATGATCTTCAGGAAGCATAGAGAACCTTATAGCATAGAAAAAGCCCTTGCCGGGCAAGAGCAAGGGCTTATTATAGCCTAAATTTTTGAAAGAGAGACTATCTCTTTTGAGAGGGCCGGGTCTCTTTCACTCTCTTTTATACGGCAAACGTCTCAATCAGCAATTTCACATTCCCACCTGCTGAATACAGGATAGGGCAGGTACAGCCGCGCTTGACGTATTCCTGCACTTTGGCGCGGGCCTCGTCGGGTGTGCCAGAGGCAGTAATGCGGTGGACGAGGTCGTCTGGCACGAGATGTTTGGCGCGATGGATTTGTTCTTTGGTGGCCGGCCAGCCGAGGATGGATTGAATTTCGTGGACGACCTCGTCGGCGACGCCGCTGGCCTTGGCGATGTGCGGCTGCTGGGCCAAGTACTGGCAAAGAAGCATCTTGGTCGTCTCGATGGCTTTGTCGTGGTCGTGGTCTACCGAGCAGACGATGAGTTGCGGACGGTCGAGGTCGTCCAGGCTGCGGCCGGCCTTGCGCGCCCCTTTGTCGAGCAGTTCCAGGGCGCGGTCGTTGTATTCGGGCGGGACGCAGTAGTTCAGCACCGCGCCGTCGGCGATTTCGCCGGTCAATTCCATCATCTGGTCACCGGTGGCACCGATCAGGATGGGCACGTGGCGCGGCTCGCGGCGGCCGTGCACCACGTCGAGTTCGATGCCCTCCACGTGGACGAATTCGCCGTGGAAGGTGACCCGTTCCATGTTCAGCAGGCGGCGCAAAATGGTGACGGTCTCGCGCATCGCCGTCAGCGGTTTGCGGCGCTCGATACCCACGTTGCGGGCCAGGGGGTCCCACCAGGCGCCGATTCCGCACAGGATGCGGTTGGGGGCCAGGTCGTCGAGGGTCAGAAAGGTGGCGGCCAGCAGGCCGATGTTGCGCGTCCAGTTGTTGATGACGCCCGACCCGACCTTGATGCGCTCGGTGACGGCGGCGTAGGCGGCCATCGGGACGATGGCATCGCGCACCAGGCGGCTTTCGGCCTGCCAGACGGCCTCGAAGCCTTTTTGTTCTGCGTAGCGGACGTACTCCAGTCCGTCGCGCAGGTCGTGTGAGTCTTGCAGGTAAAGGGCAACGCGTTGCATGTTTCCTCCTTCAAGAGATGCCAAGCATTTCCAGGCCGCCCAGGGCTTTCAGGTCTTCAGGCAGGTCGAGGTCGAGGCCGAGGGCGGGGTTTTCGAGGATTTCCAGCCGGGCGCCGGCCTGGCAGGCGCGCTCGCTGTGACGCTGGAAGGAGGCCGGGCCATAGCCGTACTCGATGAGGCCGGCCGGGTTGACGAACAGGCCGTTTGTCCCGTCCCGCCGCCGGTCGGGGGCGATGACTACTACCGGCGGGTTCTGGCCGCGCTCGAGCAGGGCGCGGATGTCGGGCGGGTCAATGAGCGGCAGGTCGGCGGGCAGAATCAACACCGCGTGCGCGCCGTGCGCCTGAGCGACGATGGTGGCGCGCTGGATGGCGACATTGAACTGGGGGGCGCCGTCTTCCAGCACGGTGCGGCCGCCCATTTCGCGGGTCAGGGCCAGGGCGGCCGGGTCGCGGCTGACGACCAGGGTGTGTTCGATTTGGGGAATTTCGTTGAGCGTATCCAGGGTGTGCTGAAGCAGGTAACGATTGAGGCGCGTGCGCTGGTCTTCGGTCAGCATACCGGCCAGGCGCGATTTGCCGCGCCGCAGAGGTTTGACGGGGACGATAGCCCAGATGGTCATGTCGAGTGTTTCGGTGTCACGTGTTCCGGTATCAGGTGTTTCGGTGCTCCGGCGTTATGGAACGGATAAAGTTTAGCACATCTTGCGCTAAACGGGGCCTGTCTGACAATGTTTTCATCAGCGTGTCGGCAATGTATGGGCGGATGCCCAGACGTTGAATGTCGTCTGCCTGTTCGGCGTCGGTGGTGTCGAGGACGAAGCCGGTCAGCAGGCCGCGGTAGTGTTCGGCGACGGCCAGGGCGGAGGGTTCGAGGCCCAGTTCGGCGAACATCTTGGCCGCCGGGCCTTTGACGGCGCGCCCGCCGATGATGGGGGAAATTGCGACTGAAGGATGAAGGATGAAAGATGAAGGATGAAGGACGGCCAGGATGGGGTCAATGCTCACCCAGGGGTTGGAGGGGCAGATGACGAGGGCGTCCGCGTTCCGCAGGGCTTCCATCACCCCCGGCGCGGGGCGGGCGGACTCAATGCCCGCAAAGCGAAAGCCCTTGACGCGCGGCTCGCAGCGCTGTTTGACGAAGTATTCCTGAAAGGGCAGTTCGCCGTATTCGAGCGTGTCCACCATCGTGCGGACGGGGTCGTCGCTCATCGGCAGGACGGTGTGCTTCACGCCCCAGGCTTTACAGAAATCACGCGTGATTTGCGAGAGGGGCTCTCCCGCTTTCAGCCGGCGGGTGCGCTCGAGGTGGGTGGCCAGGTCGCGGTCGCCGAGGGCGAACCAGTCGGGGGCGCCGAGGGCGCGCAGATTCTCCAGGGCGTACCAGGTCTCATCGGCGCGGCCCCAGCCGGTGACCGGGTTGGCCAGTCCCGCCAGGGTGTAGCAGACCGTGTCGAGGTCCGGCGAGATGTAGAGGCCGAAATGCTCGAAGTCATCGCCGGTGTTGACGACGATGGTCAGGTCTTCGGGGGGGAGGATTTGGGCGAGGCCGTGGGCGAGTTTTGCGCCGCCGACCCCGCCGGCGAGGGCGAGGATTTTCATGAGGGAGTCGGATAGTCAGATAGTCGGATAGTTGGGTGGTAAGGTGGAGGGCTGACAGTTTGAATTGGGTGCAAGGCGCAGGGGAGCGCTGGCCGGGAACCTGCGTTGTCTCTGGCTTGTCTCATGTGCAATCCAGCGGATTGCGGAACGTGGCTTGTCTCTGGTTTGTCCATGCGCAATCCGGCGGATTGCGGGACGTGGCTTGTCTCTGGTTGGTCCATGCGCAATCCGGCGGATTGCGGGACGGATTATGCCCGCCCCTCCACAAGGGCAATCTCTTCGTCCGTCAGGCCATAGAGGGCGTATACCAGGCGGTCGATTTCGCGCTCGACTTTTTCGATTTCTTCCGTCAGGGCGAGGGTTTCTTCGCGGGCGGCGCGGTAGCGCAATCCAGCGGATTGCGGGACAGATTGCGGGGCAACTCGCCAGGGTTGTTCGAGCGAGTTGCGGCTGGTGGATTGAGCAGGGTCAATGCCGATTTCACGCAGGAATTGCTCCACCCGCGCCCGGCGCTGCCCATGTAAAGCCTGCGCCCGCCGCGCCAATTGCGCAATGGCTTGCCGTTCCTCGGCGCTGGCTTCGGGGATGGGGAGTTTCTCCATAAACACCGCGCGAAATTCGAGCCTACCTCCTTTCATTTCGTCGCCTAGAATTGAGCAAACTGTTTTCAAATAAGAAAAAGCAGGAGATGAATTAAGTAATCCGAGCAAGAACCAGTCGTTTACAGCGATTAGAAATGTTTTGTCGTTCTGCAAAAATTTTCCTTCCTCAACAACAAACCTGGGTTCTTTGCCAATTATTGGGTAAATGATTTTCGGCTGCTCGAAGGCGGCGTAGTAATCGCAAGCGCGCAGTTCCCACCAATGGTTACCCTTGTCCCAGCGTTTTTCGAGTTGCGGCTGATGTTTTTGGAGATGGGCAAACACCGCCGGGTAACGTTCGATAGGTACGCCGATATACGTCCAGATGAGATAACGCTTACGATAGTGAATCTCATACCGGCGCACGTCATCGCCCACCAGCAGGGGTTTGATGATTTCGGCGCTCTTGGGGTCCTGGCCAATCAGGCGCTGGCGGGCGGCTTCGTCCAGGAGAAAGGCTTGGTTGTAGCCGGTTTTGATGCCAAAGTAAATTTTTCCCTGCACGTACTCGCCGAGGGGCAGGCCGCGCGCTTCCATACGGCGGCGCAAGTCGGCGGTGTGGGAGGCGGCCAGGCGCGCTTTGCCCTTGCCGAATTGCTCCGCCGGCACTGTTTGGGCAATACGCGCCACGTGTTCGGCAATGCCTTCTGCGTAGCACTGCTGCAAGTCTTTGACCACCGCCCAGGTGGTAGGCAGACCCTCCCCCCCAGCCCCTCTCCCAGCGGGAGAGGGACGCCAGCGAGGGCGTTTTTGCCAGAGGAAGATGGCCGGGAAGGTGGCGGCGGTCTGAAAGACGGGCAGTTCGCCAAAATCCACCACCAGGCGGAAGGCTTGGGTATCCAAAAGGTGTTGGCGCAGGGTCTCGCCGTAGTTAGCGCGCAGCCATTTGTTGGAGGAAATGAAGCAGGCCACACCGCCCTCTTTGAGCAGTTGGTGGGCGCGCAGGTAGAAGTACACGTACAGGTCGGCGGTGCCGGTGTAGAGGCTGCCATAGACGCGCTTGAGGGCAGGCTTGAGGTCTTTGATGAGTTCCTGGCGCACGTAGGGCGGGTTGGCGAGCAGGATGTCGAAGCCGCCCCTGCCCTCATCCCCGGCCCTTCTCCCGCGAGGGGAAGGGGGAATCCCCTCTCCCCCTGAGAGAGCAGCGGGGTCGAGATCGGGGGCGAAGACTTCGGCAAATTCCACCTGCCAGTCGAAGGCGGTTGGCAAGCTCAATGCGGCGGTTTCATCATGCCGCAATCCGGCGGATTGCGGGACAGCCTGCTCCTTAATTTTTGCCTTCAGGGCTTCGATTTGGGCGGCCAGTTTTTTCTTCTCCTCCGCGCCGGCGTGCAGGTTCAGGTAGTCGTTCTTCAGGCGCAGGAATTCCTGCACCTGGGCGTAGCGAAACAGGTCGGGCTGGAGTCCGCCGGAGGGGTCGGGGGCGGTGAGCGAGTCGCCGGTCTCGATTTTGAAGTCCAGGTTGGGCAGGGGCGGGGGCGGGTAGCCTTCGTACTCCACAATCAGCGAAAGCCACAGGCGCAGGCGGGCGATGTTGACGGCGAAAGGGTCGAGGTCCACGCCGTAGAGATTGTTCTGGATGATTTCCCGTTTGCGCTCGTAGAGGGTGTGGGGGTCGAGGCGGCGGGCGGCGAAGAGCGCCTCGCGCTTTTCGAGCAGTTCGTGGAGCATGCCCAGCAGGTAAGCGCCGGAGCCGCAGGCCGGGTCGCAGACTTTGTCCTGTTTGAGGGCGGTCAGCGCCGCTTCGGGGTCGCGCAGCGCCG
>JBEULG010000011.1:0-139185 GCA_041287425.1 Anaerolineales bacterium
CAGGGCGGCCAGGGCGCGGGCGCGGTACCACTCATTCTGGATTTCCCTTGCGGCGGCCAGGGCTTCGGGCAGGAGTTCGGGCGGCAGGTGCGGCGCCAGGGCGGCCAGGGCGTCGGCGCGATGTTGCTCATACTGGATTTCTCTTGTGGCGGCCAGGGCTTCGGGGAACAGGTCGGGCGGCAGGTGCGGCACCAGGGCGGCCAGGGCGTCGGCGCGTTGCCTGTCATTCTGGATTTCCCTTGCGGCGGCCAGGGCTTCGGGCAGGAGTTCGGGCGGCAGGTGCGGCGCCAGGGCGGCCAGGGCGTCGGCCTGTTGATCTTCATCCGGCATTTGACGGATGTAGGCCAGCGCCTGGCGCGGCGTCCAGTAGCCGTGCTGTACCAGCAGAGCAGGGAGTTTCGGCGGCAGGTTAGCGGCCAGGCTGTGGATGCTGGCTTCGATGAGCGCGCAGCGGATTTCCAGCCCGAGTTCAGGCACGGCGGCATCCGTTTCGGCGGCGCGGCGGTTTTCTTCTATTGCCCGACGCCAGACGGCCCCCCCATCGCCCAAGTAGCCGCCGAAGCCGCCCTCCAGGGATTCCCAGGCTTCTGCCCAGGCCTTCGTCTCGACCAGGCGGCGCAGGTCGGCGAGCGGGGCGCAGGCGCGCTCCAGGTGGGCACGGGTGTAGCGCACCAGGTAAGGCGGCGTCTCCTTCGGGGGCAGGGCGCCGCGTTCCAGGGCCTCCAGCATCTGCTTTCCCCAGGTCAGGAAGCGCCTTTCCAGGGCCTCCCGCTCGGCGGGGATGAGTTTGTTCCAGAAATACTCCGGCAGGCGCGGGTGGGCGAAGACGTAGGCCGCTTTGCTCTGGACCACGAAGCGCGCCAGCGGGCGCAGGCTCTCTTCCAGCGTCAAAGAATCCAGCCCGGCGGCCGGGCCGGCCAGGGTCAGCAGGTCTTCGGCGCGCAGCGGGCCGAAGGCGGCGCTGAGCAGGTTCAGCGCTTCGCGCACCGCCTTCTCGCGCAGCGGGGCTTTTTCTCCCCACAGTTTGCGCTGGTCTTGCCACCAGCGGTCGAAGTAGCCTTCGTAGCCGGGCTTCAGGGTGCGCAGGTCTTGCGGCTGGAGGCGGCGGACGGCTTCCCCCTTCTGCCACAGGTCGCTCACGTACAGGTTGACCAGCAGCGGGTCGCCTTCGGTCAGGCGGTGGAGTTCTTCGATGATGAAGGGCTGACGGGCGAGTTCATCGAGCGGCACGCCCATCTTTTCCAGCACATCGCGCAGGCCGGGGCGGTCGAGCGGGGCGAGGTCGAGATGGCAGACCTTGAGCCGCTCCCAGGCCAGGGCGCGCTGCCAGTCTTGGGGCTGGGGGCGGTCGGCGGTCAGGCGGGCGCTGAGTAGCACCTTCAGCCCGGGCGGGGGGTCGAGCGGGAAGAGCGCGCCGTCCACGTCCCAGTTGGCGGCTTCGTCCACGCCATCCAGCACCACCAGCAGGCGTGCGGCGGGCGAGGGGCGCCTGAGGTAGTCGCTGAACATGCCGCGCCAGACTTCATCGGGGATGTTTGGGTCGGTGGGGACTTCTTCGCCGAAAACCCGCGCCAGTTGGGCGGTGAGGGCGGCGAAGGCCACGCTGGCCAGGTTGGTGCTGAAACGGATGCTGACTGGCAGGAAGACGGCCGGCAGGTCGGGGTGGGTGTGGCGCAGGGCGGTCAGCCAGCGCACCAGCAGGGCGGATTTGCCGCGCCCGGCCGGGGCGGTGAGCAGGGCGTAGGACGGGGCGGCGGGGTCATCCAGCCAGGCGTCCAGGGCCTGCAGGGCATCATCGCGCCCGCCGAAAGGCACGGGGTTGTCGGGCGTGCCCAGGTACAGGCGCAGGAAGTTCTGGATGCGCGTGGCGTAGTCGGTCGGCAGGCGGCGGAGGGGGGCGGTGAGGTACTGGATGACGATGTTGTGGTCGCCGGTGACGATGAAGTTGTCCTGCGCACCAGGGCCTACGGTTGCGCTGCGCTCACCGCTGGCAGTGATGTGGGTTTGTTGGTTTTTATCCTGTGGGTTGGACGTGGAGGTCATTGGCTCTCCAATCCGCCGTGGATTGAAAATCCACGGCTCAGGTCATGGAAGTCCGCTAAAAGCGGACTGTGGTGGCGATTTTCGACCGTGCTTCGGGCTTCCTGATTTGAATTTTAGCGCAAAGTAGGTAGGACAACTGCTCGCAGTTGTCCTAGTTGTTCACCTGGTTTTTGTCGCCCGTGATAATCACGCTCCCGCTCACATCCCCGCCAATCGCCACGGAGCGATTCCCGCTGGCATTGACGGTCTTGCCGCCGCTTGGGGCGCTCGCCAGCAGGCGGGTGGCTTCGGCGAGCAGGGCGGGGTCTTCCTGCAGGAGTTTCTTGAGTTGCTGGCGCAGGGCGGCGAGGGCGTCGGGGTCGGTGGGGGTGGATTGGGCGTCGGTCAGGGCTTCTTGCAGGGCGGGCTTGGCTTTCGCTTTGTGCCGGATTTTGTCCGCCAGGGCTTTCAGTCCCTCCCAGGCGTCAGCGGAGAGTTTCTTCCCCAGTTCGCCCGCTGCGGATTTGGCGAGTTCAATCCCGCCTTTGAGCAGGTAGGGCAGCAGCGGGGCGAGGATTTGTGCCAGTTGAGAAATGTCCATGCGTGACCTCCTGAATGAGAAAAAGGCGCTTGCGCCGATTTTACCCCAACCTAAAAAAATCCGCCGCCCCGCAAGGACTCTGCCCCGCAGGACGGCGGACTGACCATTGCACTGATAACTGATAACTGCTCTACCTGTTCCACTCCAGATAGGAGTTATAGACCTGCAACTGCGTAGCCCAGGTGATGATTCCCTCATCGGCCAGCGACTGCATTTGGGCGAAGAAATAGCGCAGCACGGCCTCGTTTTCGGGCGCGAAGAGGTTGGCGGGGATGTAAATGGTCAACTTGGCAATGCGCGTCCGGTCGCGGAGGCGGTCAACTTCACGAATCCTTGCTGTCAGCGCATCCACATCGGTGTTCGTCAGGGCGCATTCGGGGCGGCATTGCGCCCCGCTCACCTCGCCGACGCCCTCCTCCATGCCGGCCAGCGTTCCCATCTCGCCGGAGGAAACCAGGATGACGCCGTTTTCATCGGGGAGAAAATCGCGGGCGTCGGCGACCATGAAGGGATAGATTCGCTGCTCCAAGTCAACGGGAGCGTTCATGTGGTAGCCGACGCGGAAGATGTATTCGTTTGTCCAGGAGGGGTCGGGGCGGTTTTCGAGCGGCATGGAAAGGTAGTGCATGCCGACGATGCCGTCGAGATACTTGAAACCGGCCAGCGCGGCGGCCTGCGCCCAGTCGTTGGCCCCGCCGCCGCCCGAACAGCCGAGATTGTTTTCTGCTCCCACCAGAGCGTCCACCAGCGCCTTGTTCTCGGCGAAGAAGCGGGCGTAGTCCTCGACCGGCATGACCTCGTCGCGGAAGCCGAAATCGCAGTGCGTGCCGACGCCGTGTCCGCGCGCCACAATCTCGGCCATGAAATTGCGATTCCAGCGCCTGTTGGCGATGGCGAACGGCCGTTCCGACTCGATGGTCAGTTTCGCGCCGTACTCATCCGCCAGGTCCATGCCGTAGGTCAATTGCTCGATATGATGCAAGAAGACGGCCTGATCGCGGTCGTCGGTGAAGTTCTGCTCCATGTGAGTCATGGTGGTCAGAAAGAGGGGCGCCTCGGCAGCGCGGACCGGGGGGCTGGTCGCGCTCGCTTCGGCGGTAGATTCTGCTGTTGGGGCGGTTGCGCAGTCGGCCGGACAGTTTTGGGCGTTCTCTGGCCCGGCGCAAACACCATCTCCACATGGACGGATGGACGCTTCCGGCCTCTCTGTCGGACTTCCGCAGTCGGTCGGACAGTTTTGGGCGTTCTCTGGCCCGGCGCAAACGCCATCTCCACATGGACGGATGGACGCTTCTGGCCTCTCTGTCGGACTTCCGCAGGCAGAGAACAGGACGATGAATAGGACGGACAGGAGAGCAACCCTTTTCGTGCTCATTTTTTCTCTACCGACCGACTATCTAATCGGCGACTAGTGACGATCCGACGCCCGTCTGGCGACTAATGCCCGCCACACCTTCTCTGGCGTGACCGGGTTGGAGTCGATGTCCACACCGACCGCGTCGCGCACCGCGTTGCCTACCGCCGGGGCGACGCCGTCCATCGGGATTTCGGCCACCGCTTTGATGCCGAAGGGATGGGTCGGTTCGTAGGTTTCGACGAAGATGACCTCCATCTGCGGCATCTCGTCGGCGCGGAAGATGTGGTAGCGGTCGAAGTCGCGCTGACGGATGAGACCGCGCTCGTCCCAGGTCAGTTCCTCGCACACGGCGTAGCCCAGGGCCTGGGTCATGCCGCCCTCGATCTGACCGGAGGCAGTCAGCGGGTTGACGATGACGCCGCTATCCACGGCCATCACCAGTTTGTCCACCGTCACCTGACCGGTCTCGGTGTCCACAGTCACCTCGGCGAATTGGGCGGCAAAAGGCGGCGGGGAGGAGGGCGAGACGTGGGAGGCCGCACCCATAATCTGTTCCTGCTCGTTGCGATGCAGCGTATCGAGGGCGATTTCGGTCAGGGGGATGGAGCGACCGTCCGGGGCAATGGCCTGCTTGTTGGCGAGTCGGATGGTCTGAGAGTCGGATAGTCCGAGCATTTTCGCGGCGCGCGCTTTGATGCGTTCCGCGCACTGCTGGGCGGCTTTCACCGCGGCTGTGCCGGAGATGTAGGTGGTGGACGAGGCATAGGCGCCCTTGTCGAAGGGGGTGAAGTCGGTGTCGGAGGAGTAAACGATGATGTCATCCAGCGGCACGCCCAAGACTTCGGCCACCATCTGGGCGATGACCGTATCCGAGCCGGTGCCCAGGTCGGTGGCGCCGATTTGCAGGTTGAACGAGCCGTCATCGTTCATCTTGACCCATGCCCCGCCCATGTCCAGGTAGGGGATGGCCGTGCCTTGCATCACCAGGGCAACCCCAATACCCTTCCTGTAGGACAGGCTTTTAGCCTGTCCACTAGCCTGTCCACTAGCCTGTCCAGACGGGCTGAAAGCCCGTCCTACATGCCACGCCTCATTCCCAAACTTCTCATCCCAGCCAATGGCCGCCTTGCCCTGGCGCACGCACTCCTCCAGCCCCACGGTGTGGATGATCTCCGGGCGCGGCTCGCGGCCCTCGTTCCAGGCGGTGCTGAAGGGGTGATACTCGCCGGAGCGGAGGGCGTTTTTCAGGCGGAACTCAATCGGGTCGAAGCCCATCGCCCGCGCGATTTTCTCCATGTGACGCTCCACCGGCCAGAAACCCTGGGGCACACCGTAGCCGCGATAGGCCCCGGCCGGCGGCGTGTTGGTATAGACGACATCGGCGTAGAAGCGGATGTTGGGCGACTTGCGGTAGGGGCCATCGCCCACGTAGAGCGCCATCGCCTTGTGGCCGGTGTTGCCGGTCACGGTCAGGGCGTGACAGCCGTAAGCGCCGGTATCGGAGAGGACGCGCATCTCGTTGGCGGTCATCGTCCCATCGCGCTTGATGCCGGTCTTCATCCAGATTTTCATCGGGTGGCGCGAACGGGCGGCGTAGAACTCCTCCTCACGGGTGTACTCGTAGAGCACCGGGCGGCCGGTGGCGATGGTCAGGTGGGCGGGGACGTCCTCGATGAGCACCTCCTGCTTGCCGCCAAAGCCACCGCCGATGCGCGGCTTGATGACGCGAATGCGCTTGACCGGCAGCCCCAGCACGGGGGCCAGTTGCCGCCGGACGTGGAACGGGACCTGCGTGCTGGTGCGGATGACCAGGCGGTCGTTCTCGTCCCAGAAGGTCAGCGCCACGTGCGGCTCGATGTGCGCCTGCTGGACCTTCGGCACTTCATATACGCCCTCGAAGATTTCGTCCGCTTCAGCGAAGCCCTTCTCCACGTCGCCGATGTCAATGCGGATTTCGGCCGCCAGGTTGCGCTGGGGGTCGCAGACGGCAAAGGGCACGTATTCCGGTTCATCGTGGATGACCGGCGCGCCGGGCTTCATGGCCTCTTCCTTATCCAGGACGGCCGGCAGCACTTCGTACTCGACCTCGATCAACTTCAACGCCTGCTCGGCGATCTCCGGCGTCTCGGCAGCGACGAAGGCCACCCGGTCGCCCACGAAGCGGACTTTGTAGTCCAGCGAGAAGGTATCCAGCGGGCCGGGGATGGGGTGGCTCTGCCCGGCGGTGGAATAGACGACGCGCGGGATGTCCTGCCAGGTGAGCACGGCGGCCACGCCTGGCAGGGCCTTGGCCTTGCTGGTATCAATGCGCTTGATGCGGGCGTGGGCGTGGGGGGAGCGGAGCACTTTGGCATAGAGCAGGCCGCGGATGGGGAAATCCACGCCCAGCAGGTCGGCGGCGAAGGCCGGCTTCCCCTGCGCCAGTTTGAGCGCATCCACTTTCTTCTCCGGCCGGCCCACCACCTGCCAGCCGTCTCTTTCGGGCGCGACGACCATTTTCGGCATCGTCCGTGGCTGGGTCATCACTCCGCCCTCTCCGGCGGGTGTTTCCGGCGCTATTTCTTCCCCCTCTTCCCACGCCTGACGACTCACACCTGATGTCTGATGACTGACGTCTGACGACTGAGGACTAACGACTCCCCCCCGCATCATGGCCGCAGCGCGCAGCACGGCCTGCACCGGCTTGACGTAGCCCGTGCAGCGGCAGAGCACGCCGGAGATGGCTTCACGCACTTCGGCCTCGGTCGGGTAGGGGTTGCGGTCGAGCAGGGCTTTGGCAGCCAGGATTTGGGCCGGCGTACAGTACCCGCACTGGATGGCGCCGGTCTCGATGAAAGCCTGCTGGAGCGGGTGGAGGCCGGCGGTCTGCTTCCAGCCCTGTTCGGGGTGCTCACCGAGCGCCTCCAGCGTGGCGATCTGGTGACCTTCGGCCTGGGCGGCCAGCATCACCGCTGCGTTGACCGGGCGGCCGTCCAGCAGCACCGTATCCGCGCCCGTCAGCCCGTGCTCATCGCCGAACTTGACCGAGTGGAATCCCAGCCGCCGCACGGCAGAGAGCAGCGTCTCGGATGGGGCGGTTTCGATTTCGTAAGAGGTGCCGTTGATTTGAAGAGTCAGGTTCATGGGGAAACTCCTATTTTGGACAACTGCTAGCAGTTGTCCTACTTCTTGTTCAACTCCTTCGTGCTTCGATGATTTTCACAGCCGCTGCGCTCACGCCGACCAGCGTCAGCCCAAAGGCGGCCGCGAACAGCCATTGAACCACGCTCAGAAAGCCCAGATACAGGACGGTGAACTCCGGCAGCGTCCAGGTGACGGTCACGCCGTTGACGGCGAAACTGAGCAGGATGGGAAGCGCCAGCAGGTAGAGGACGAACCAGACGTACCCCAGCGCGGACCCGGCGGCCTGCCGCGCCGTCCCGTGCCAGGCGCGCAGCCCGAACATCGCCGTCAGCCAGCCGGCGAGCAGAGCAATGCCCGTGGTGACGGCAGCATAGGCGATGAATTCGATCAAGCCCGGAATCCAACTTAGTCCGAAGGTGTTCCCGTCGAGCAGGAGATAGCGGCCCAGGAAGACGGCCAGATAGACCAGTGCCCCGGCCAGCAGCCAGCGCGCCTTCTTCTCGCGGCGCAGAAAGAGCAGATAGCCGGGCAGCACGGCCAGGAAAACCGCCACCACATTGCGCCAAACGCGTTCCTGCCCCAGGCGCGCCAGGCGGGTCTGTTCCAGCGCCAGTTGTGTGGACTCAACCGCCGCCTCGCCCTGCGGCGGGTAGGGCCTCTGCCCGATGGCGGCGGCGTAGGCTTCGAGCAGAGCCGCTTGCTGCGTGCGGACGGCCGTCAGAATCTCCGCCGCCCGTTCCGGGGTCACGTTCAGCATCTCCAGCAGGGGGCGCCCCTGACCGGAAGCGGGCAGGTTCGTCCCCAGCAGGACGGCCAGCGTAGGGGCGACATCCACCATCTGAACGTCCGCGTACTCGCCGGGCCGGACGCCCGCGCCGGTCATCACGAACGGCTCGACCAGCGTGACCGCTTCCGCGCCGCCGTGCCCGCCCTGGTCAATCTGCCCGTGGTCGGAGACGATGACGAGGGTATCCTGCTCCAGGTCGAGGGCGGCGGCGATTTGGGCGAGCAGCGCGTCGGACCGGGAGGCGGCCGCGGCCCAGTTCGGGCTGCGCGGCCCGCCCTGGTGGTGACCGGCGTAGTCCACCTGGTCGAGATGAATCAGGATGAGTTGGTAGTCGTCCGTCAGCCAGGGCAGAGCCGCGGCGACCACATCCCGGTCGGCGGCGTCATCCTCCCCGAGCGTGTAAAAGCCGGTATCCACGCCGCTGGCGGCGAGCATACCCTCGAACCAGGTGTATCCGGAGACGGCGGTACGCAGTCCGGCGCGGTCGGCGGCGGCGAAGAGGTTATCCTGGGTGAAGGCGCGGACGCTGAACTCGTCCGGCGGGTTCATCGGCTGGCTGTCGTTCAGGTCGGGCCAGGCGCCGGTCAGGAGGGTTGTCCAACCGGGGGCGGAGAAGGACGGCGGGCGAGAGTGCATGACCGCCGAGGCGCCCTCGGCGCGCAGCCGGTTGAGGGTCGGCATGAGCGCCGCGTCGGTCGAGGTGTCGTAGCGCAGGGCGTCAATCAGCACAATGACGAGGCGGCGGGTGAGCGGGTTGCCGAGCGCCTCGCCGGGCGCCGGGGCCGAATCGGCCAGCGGCGAGCGGTAGGCTTCGACCGAGTCCATGACGCCGTTAGCCCAGACATACGCGCCGACGGCGCTCAGCGGTAGCAGGAGCAGGCCGAGCAGAAACCAGTTGACGGGGCGGCGGGAAGGGCGTTGTCTCATTGGTCTAGCAATAATCCTGAAAAATTGAGTGCCTTGTCTGCCCATGCTTTGGCTTGCGCCGACAAAAGTGTGCGTTGTTTGGGATGCTGGCAGAATTCAGGCCAGTTTCTTTGCCAGAGGGCAATCAGCGTTTGAATTTGAACGAGTTCGGCGGCTTTTTCCGGCTCGAGCTCGGCGGCAGTCCATTCAATCAGGTGTTTTGCTTCCTCGAGCAAACTTGAGACAATGGAGAGGTCGGTTGCATTTCGGGCCGAGGAAGAAATGCGGGCCAGAGCGGCCGCCAAGCCTCCCAGGCGGCGGGGGAGGGGGTCACGCAGGAAGCGTTCGCGCAGCCTTGTCCAGTCGTTCATTTTGTGCCTCCGAGAAGTTCTCTTGTCACGCTCTCAACTTGTCTGCGAAGAGTTTCGTCTTGTAACATAATACTGCGGTTGCCCAGACTCGGCCGAATGTTGATGAGAGATTCGAACTCGATACGCTGCTCTGCCGGATACCAGTTGGCGCCCCATAAATCATCCTGTTCGCTTCCGGCTTCCAACAAGGCCGCTTCACAATCGGCGTGCATCTCGCCGCCGCCGGCCAGCATTCGACGGCGAATATCCACCACAATTTTTATCATGCTCTCGTATGGTTGGAGCATTTCTTGAATTTGCTCAGGAGCAGCCGGTTTGTTGAGAATGTAAATCATGGGTCACATCATCGCTTCTAAACATCTTTTCGCCAACACCACCGCGGCCTCACGGCGGTATTCGGCGGAGGCCAGGTCGTCTGTGGCGTCGTGAGCGGCGTTGCGGGCGGCAGGTTCGAGGCCGGTCGCGTCGCGGCCGTCCATGGCCACCGCGGGCGAATTGCCCCAGCCGCCGATGACCAGCCGCGTCCGGCCGGAGGTCCACTGCGCCAGCGCCGCGCAGACGATGGGCCGGTCGGCGGGCGTGCGGGCGACGTATTCGAAGGCCAGTTTCACGTTGAGGGGGATTTCGACTTTCGTAATGAGTTTGCCATGCAACTGCTCTTCCCTCAGTGGCAGCAGGTCTCCCAAACTGACGACTGACGACTGCTCACCGACGACTGATAACCGGCGACTGACGACGGTCACTTTCGCCTCCAGGGCCAGCATCACCGCCGCAAAGGGCGAGCGCCCGTCGCAGGCCACCAGGGCGCCGGCGGCGGTGCCGACGTTGCGCAGGTTGAGCGGCGCTTCGAGTTTCAGGGCTGTCTTGAGCGCGTCGGGCGTGTGCGGCGACTCGAGCAGGGCTTGCAGCGTGGCGGTGGCGCCGATTTCGAGTTTCTCGCCGACTTTGTGGATTTTGTCCAGGCCGAGGGCCTGCAGGTCAACCGCCTCGATGACGGCCTCGCGCTGCCGGTTCAGCACCGTCCCGCCGCCGAGGGGACGGGCGTTCGGGCGGGCGAGCAGTTCGAGAGCCTCTTCGAGGCGTTGGGGACGGTGATAGTGAGTAATCATGAACGCTCCCGCTATTTTTGTCGAAGGGATGGGCTGATCATTTATTGTCAGACATTTTTATTATAGCAGGAATGAGGGCGGAATACATTACAGCGGGGATAAATTTCGCGACACGGACATCTCTTCTCCACCGCGCGAGTCGCGTTTTTGCAGTACAATCATGGGCTAATCATTACGGCTTACCGCACTTTTTGGAGGGGCTCATGAGTGGAATAGCGATCGTGTTGATCTCTGTAGGTGTCCCGCTGTTGGCATTGTTGGCCTTTGCCTTTGAGTATCGCTTGCGCCAACCGGATATGCTGGTATTATATGAGCGGCGGGGAAAAATTGCTCTGCGCACGGCTCGTTTCTATCCGCGTCACTTCAGCCTGATATTGCGCTATACACCCTATCCGCTACAGTTGAGCATGGAAGCCACCGCGGCTGGCAACCTGGGCGTGCGCGTGAAACTGGTCGGGTCGGTGTCCCCTTCCGTGGAACGCATCGAGACCCTGCTCCGTGTCGGTGGCTGGAGTGAGCAAGCTGTCGCCCGTGCGGCTGAAGAGGCGTTGATCTTCATCCAAGAACTCATCAAAGAGTATGTCGAACGCTTTGAGATCCATGCTCTGTCATCCACTCAGCTCTCGCATCATCTGAACGAGCAGGCGAGGCGAATTGCCGAGCGCTTTGGCTTGGAAGTGGTGATGCTGGCGATTCAGGCGCTGGAGCCGCTCGACCCCGCCATCTCCGAGGCGCTACGGCAGCAAGAGCAGGCACGTCTTTTGGAGCAGACCGAGCGCCTGAACCAGCAGGCGCGTCTTGCCGCTGCTGAAGCCAAATTCCGCGCCGACGAGGAGATCATGAGCCGCGAGCACGCCCTGGAGATGAAACACATTGGCCTGCAGCGAGAACGATTGGAGGTCGAGGACGCCCTGGCGCAGCAGCGGCTGGTCAACGAACTGCAACGCAACCGCCTGCGCCTGGAATTTGAGAAGGAAGAGCTACAGGCGCTCACCGCCAACCCCGAGCTCCTGTTGCTCACGCCACAGGCGGCGCGCCTGGCAGAGGCCAGTCAGGTGCTCAAGAATGCCCAGACCGTGATCTCGCTCACCCCCCAGGACCTGGTGCGTGGCCAGGAACTGCTCAATCTGTTCCAGTCGGTGTTGAGTCGCGCCCTGGAGGCGAAGAACGCCGCGTCTGAACCACAGTCATGATGCAGGCTACAGATCCTTTGCGCTTCTTTCGCTTCAAGCCGGTTCAGGCGGCGCGCGTCTCCGAGGTCGGCGAGGTGACGGCAGCCGCGCCCGTCTCGGCGGAGGAGCGCATTAATTTTCACATCGGCAATCCGCTCCAGGATGGTCGTTTGAGTTCGGCTTTCATGCGCGTCGTCTTGGGGTTGCCGCTGGAACGTGCCGATCTCGATATTGATTCCCCGCAGAGGCTGCTGGAGGCTTTAGGATGGGGAGAAGACCAGCGGCCGCTGCTGGAATTCTTTCTCCGCGCCCTGACACGTAGTGTCCCCTATATGCCGCGCGGCGGCTTTCTGCGGCAGAATCCCCATCCGCTGGTGCGGGCTTTTCTGGCCTGGCTGGAGGGTCAACAGGAAGGCCTGCGCTATGATAGTGGGGAGCAATCCGGGCGGCGTGAGGTCATCCTGGCAGCCGGTGGCGTCTCCGAAGCGCTGCGTGTGCTGTGGTTTACGCTTTCGGAATACCTGGAGCGGCGACCAGCGCGGGTGCTGGTCTATCGCTATTCGATCCCAGCCTTTTGGGAAACCATCCTCGATCTCAAGTTTCAGCCTCTGCCACAGATAGAACAGGAAGCGTTGCGCCTTGTGCGGGAATCGTTCCAGGCGAATCCTGAAATCCCCATGTTTCTGTTAATCGGAGAGGAGATGAGCGAGGAAGGCCGGCGATTTCTGCGCTCGCTGGCTCTGGAATTTCCCATCTTCTTCCTGGAAGCCAATGATGCCCCCAACCATCGTTCACTGGCGCGCGAAAGTGGCCTGATCGCTCGCGTGTTGCGTTTTCTGACCCCGGCCATCTTCTCGCCGCGCCTGGCCAACCTCTCGGTTACTTTTATCGCCGGCAATGCCGATTTTCTCAATGCCATCGAGAACGTGCACTTTAACCTAAAAGGCACGCCTTCTGCAGCGGAAGTGGAGTTGCTCGCATTTCTCTTGGAGCACAAGCGGCCGGAGGATGCTTCGGCTATCTCCGATCTGCCATTGCCTGCTCCAGTCTTCGAGTCCTCCGAGAGGCAGTCGCTGGCGGAACGTGTTCTTCCGCGCCTGATCGAGCGCGTGGCTGGGCGCTTGGAAGGACGTCTCGAATCCCTGACGCACACCCTGAATGCGCTGCACCACAGGCTGGAAACGCAAGTGGCCCGTTACCGGGAGCGCTTTGAACAGGGGCGTCTCTTTTCCACCGTTGACGTATGGTCTTCGCTCCGTCCCTCTGAAATCCTTGTGCTGGCACCACACTCCTTGCCCGATCCTTCCTGGCAACGAACGCTAGAAAATCACTTTCTGCTGGCCTTTTTGCGCCATCATCCACAATATCAACCGCGCCATTGCCGTGTGGTGAGCGGCTCCTCACGCACCGCGTTGGGTATTCTGGGCTTTCACTGCGGTCTGAGCGAGGCCGTCATTCCGGATCTGAGCTGGTCTTATGAGCAGTGTTTTCCCCATGTCCATGCTGTGCCCCTGGGCGCGGAAATGAGACTGGATGCCGAAGCCATCATCGCTCGCGTTCAGAGCCTGCTCCGCCAAGATGCACGCTGGTCAGAGCGCGGTGTGGTCGCCCTGTGTAATCCACATAATGCCACCGGCCGGGTCTTCGAAGAGCAGGCGCTATACCGTCTGGTGGGCTGGTGTCTGGAGCGCGGAATCTATGTGGTGGACGATCTGGCCTACCAAAACATCGTCCCGCAGGATGCCCTGCCACATATCAAAACGCTGAAAGAAATTGCGCTGGAACTGGTGGCCGAAGGGCGTCTGCGCCAGGAGCATTTGCAGCGCCTGATCACTGTGCATTCGCTTTCCAAGATTGATTGTTTGGCCGGGGCGCGCCTCGCCATAGCCGAGATCCCCGACTCGGCTGTGCGGGAGCGCTTCGATGTTGTCAACCGTCTCATCTGCCCCAACGCCATGGCCATTCTGATTGCCTACATGTTCTATCGCGCCGATCCCCAGGCGCTTCAATGGTACTGGTGTCTGCGCAACCGTCTCTTCCATGAGCGGACGCGACTCTTGCTGGAGGCGTTACACAGTCTTCCGCCTGACCGCAATCCCTACGAAATCGCTGTCATTCCGCCCCAGGGGAGCATGTACCCGCTCCTGCGGGTTGGCCGTCTGCCACGCGGCGTCTCGCTGGATTGGCTGGCGACCGCCCTGGCGCGCCGCGGGGTGGGACTGTTGCCGCTGGCGACTTTTGCCCGCACCGAGCAAGGGTTCGAGATGGGGCGTACCACCTTCCGCCTGACGCTGGGAGGTGCTGACTCCGGCGAGGTCTTGCTGGCCAAGACGCGTCGCTTGTTGATCTTGATGAATCGCCTGATCGGAGAGGAAGAGACACGTTACAACCGTGCCATGCCCGTGCTTCACCCCCCTTCCGAGGAGGGGGGAGCGGCCGATCTTGCTCGCGCCTGGGATTCGGTGAGCGCCTCGCTTCTGGAACGCCTGTTACATCTGGCGCGTGCCGAATCACACCCCTTGCGCCATCTCTGGGAAGGAGGCGCACTCCCGGAAGAGCACCTGGTGGAATATGCCGGCCAGCGCCTGGAGGGTTTCCGTCAGCGCTTGATCACACGGGCCGTACTGCTGGATGAAATGAAGCGCCGCGCGCTGAGTGACCGGGGTAAGTGGCTGCAGGAAAGGCTGGAGCGAGAATTTTACAAAGATTCCCTGGCGCGCCGCCAGGAGCATTTCCGTCAGCGCACCCATGACCGTACCGTCCATCCGACCCAAATGTATGCTTTGCCACTGGAACTGGCCGTGCAGTGCCTGCAGGAAGCCCTCCTCTTCCATCAACCGTTGACGCAGACACAATTGCAGGAAATGGCCCAGGAACTCTGGCGGGAGTACCTGGGAAGCAACGTCAGCATCACCTCGCGGCAGGAAGGGGAAGAAATCCTGCTCGACCTGGAATTCCTCACTGCCGCCGAAGATTACGCCACGCTCTTCGGCGAGGAGGCTGCACTCCCGTCATTTCTCTCTTTCTGGAGCGACTGGGATGGGAGCAGCCGCCCCTCCGGCCAGGGGCATTATCTGGCGGCCTCGGTGGTCATGGAAAATGTGCGCCGTATGAGCCGCATTGTGCAGTTGATCTATCAAGTCGTTCCGGAAGCGCCCATTGATCCTGATTTACTGGAGAGGCTGCGGCAGTTGCCGGCGCACAATCAGCGTCTGAGCGCCCTGCTGGATTCCATCACTTCCCTCACCCATACCTTGGAACAACGTTACCGCAGCCTGTTGCCCCTTGCGCTCAGCCCCCGCCGCTTCTGGGAGCGCCGCTCGGCGCGACGGCTTTGGGAGCACAACGACCGCCAGGAGCGGCGCATGCTGGCCTTGCGCGCCCGGCGGCGCGAGATGCTGGATGAATATTTCGCCCTCAACAAACGCCTGCGTAAGCAACTCTATGCCCTGATTCCCACCCTGTGCTCGGCGCGCTCCATAGAACGTCTGTTGCATGAAACGCTCACCTTCCACGACCTGCTGCAGCGGGTCGTGATCACGCCGCGCATTCACCAGAGCATGATCACCGCCCGCGATCCTTTTGCCATTGATACCACTGTCTTTAACCTGCATGAGATCAACGCAATTGGTGACACTTATGGCAATCCTGGCCTGGTGCTGGCGCTTCAGATCAGCATGGCGACCCGTCCCGAAGCCTTTATTGCTCTGGAGCGCAAACTGCGCGCTCGCCTGGCGCAGATGCAGCGCGAATCCCATCAGGCTGAATTGCCTTCCATCTGGCTGATCCCGCTCTTCGAATCCGAGGAGACGGTGCGCAATCTGCCCGCCTACCTGGATGCGCTCTGGCAATATGCCGTCCAGAGCCGCGAGGTGCGTCAGACGCCCCAGGAGCGTTTCACCGAAATGCTGACCGAGGTCTTTATCGCTGGTTCCGACTTGAGTCAGCAGGTGAGCCAGCCTCGTAGCGATGCCCTCTACCGCCAGGCCAAGTACGATCTGTATGCCTGGTTGACGGCGCATGGCGTGGCAGACAGGGTGCGCATTAAACTGGGAAGCGGGGAAGCCATGCAGCGTCAGGGCGGTTACTATGCTCCACAGTCAGGACAGCCAGCCTTTGTGTTGAGCCAGGAGAACCGTCGGCGGCTGCAGACCCATTTGCCGCCTGCGGCTGCTCGCAGCACAGCCTATGCCGCCACGCCGCTACAAGGCGTCTTCCTGTACAACGACCTGCGCACCCTGCAAAGCAACATCGCTGAACGCCTGCGCGAGTTGCCGCTCCAGGAATATGTAGTATTGCTCCATCATCTCCGTCAGCGGCAGACGCTTTATCGCCGCGATTTGCTGCGCGCGACCGAGATGATGAGTGGTAGCCGCCTGAGGACGCAGCGCTGGGGAGAGCAAGAACTGGAACGCCTGACCCTGGGCTGGCGTGACCCGCTCTACGAGGCGTTCCTGGAGCGGTTAACTGCTGATTTCCGCCATATCCTTTATGGGCAGGAAGAGGATGTTGCCGGGCTTCATATCATCTCGTATTTCATCGGGCGTTCGCTTCCCCAACTCCGCGACCGCCCTGCTTCGCGCCGTGTCCGGCCGCGCTACGATCAGGGCTACGAGATATTGAGCAGTATCGCCGAAATGATCCCGCTGGCGCGCCAGGGAAGCCTGCTGCGCGCCATCGTCCACAATCAGGCACAGACGATGATTCTGGGGTTCAACCAGCTCACTACTGGTCTCTTCCGCGCCCTGGATCGCTATTTGCAGAGTGTGCCGGAAGGGGAACGCGAGCGCGTGCTCACCGAACGCCTATTGCCACACCTGCCCGTCTATGAAATCCTGCACACCTTGCGCCTCTATCAGGACTGGAAAGGGGAGTACGTGTCCTTCATGGAACCAGCCTTTCCGGCTGGTAATTCCGCTTTGCTGGCTTTGCGCGAAGATCGGGATGCCCTGCCGCGCCATCTGCCCTTCCTGCAGCGTGAACTACTCCGTCGTCATGGGGTAGATGAAACGCCTTTTTTCCGCGCAGGGGTTTTCCTGCCCACTCTCTTGCCGACCCTGCGCCCCGACCTGGCTGTGCTGCTCCAGCCGGACCTGGAGAACACGGAGTTGGAAGCGTTGCTGGATGCGGTGGAGCACCCTGAACGTCTTTCTCCGTCCTGGCGTGAGGAGGTGGAGAATCTGTTGTGCTTACCGTTACAGATACGTGCTTTGCGGGCGCGCATATGGGAAGCCATTGGCGAATCGGTCTATCGGCGCGTGGAGACTTTCATGGAACTGGCGACCGCGCTCTATGAGTTATCCGATCGCGTTGTTTCGCTCGCACCGCGCCCGGCGCGCGAGGCGCGGATCTCCCCGGCCTTTTCCACCCTGTTGCGCACGGCGCGTATGGACGATGAATTGCGCGCTTTCCTGTTGGGCGCGGTGGAACGCCTTTCTACTCTGGCTGGTGATACGCTGGATGTGCCGGTGCGTGTGTTGCGTGCCCTGAATGATGTAGAGCGTTTGGCGCAGATCGAGGAAAGCGGTCTTTCCCCTTCGCAACGCGAAGTGTTGCGTTTCTGCCTGCTCCACATGGCGCGCCTGGCACGAGAGAATGGATAAGGTCGAAGGGTTGGATCGGTTTTTCAGACATTTTTCATAGCAGGCAATAAGGGCGGAATACTCAAGAGGCCAGGCTTCTTTGGAATCCTGGTCTCTCGAACAATCCAGCCTCGTTGGCGCAACTACAACTTCGGGAAGCGGCTCACCACCAGCGCCTCGGTCGGCAGGATGGTCTTGTCGCCGAGTTTCATAGCGGCCGGGGCTTTGCCCGTCTCGGTCGGGGCCGATTGGTAGATGTAGATGGGCGTCCCCTCGACGGCGTATTTCAGTTCGACGTAGGCCTGGCCGGTGAGTGTGCCGTCCATGTCGGCGGCGCAGGAGGTGACCCAGCCGATGACGCGGCCGCGTTTGTCGAGCACGGGGTCGCCGTTGTGGGCCATACGCACGCCCTTTTCGGGGAAGCGGAAGCGGACGACCACGCCCTTGCGGACGGTTTCGCGGGCGAGGTAGGCATCCCGGCCGATGAACCAGGGTTTGTAAACCTTGACGTAGGAGCCGAAGCCCGATTCGCCGACGCCCAGGTCGCGTTCTCCGCCCTTGCCGGAACCGAGGCCCATCTCGTGACCGTAAAGCGGCAGCCCGGCCTCGGTGCGCAGCGAGTCGCGCGCCCCCAGGCCGACCGGTTTGACGCCGAATTTTTCGCCCGCCTTGAGGATGGCGGTCCACAAGTCGGCGGCTTTCTCCGGGTGGACGAACAGTTCGAAGGCCATCTTCTCGCCGGTGTAGCCGGTGCGGGCCACGATCAAATCCAGGCCGCCGACTTTGGCCTGGCACAGTTCGGTGCGCTTGAGGGCCATGATGCGGCGGCGGTCCTCGGCGCTGACGCCCATGGCCAGCAGGATGTCGCGGCTCTTGGGGCCTTGCAGGGCGATATCGACCCGCATGGCCTCGCCCGATTTGGGGTCGCGCAGGTTGCGGATCTCGGCGTTATAACCGTAGCAGCGCGTCCAGGGGCGGTTGTTGTCAATTTTGACCCTGCCATCCCGCACGGCCGTCAACCAGGCGCGGTCC
Organism: Anaerolineales bacterium; assembly: GCA_041287425.1. GTDB lineage: Bacteria > Chloroflexota > Anaerolineae > Anaerolineales > Villigracilaceae > JAFGSI01. The sequence goes on from JBEULG010000011.1 coordinate 18,063, forward strand.
TTGTCGTCGTTCGAAGCATTGACCACGACCATGAATTTGTCCCAGGCAAGGCGATAGACGAAGTTGTCGTCGATGACGTCGGCGTCGGGGGTCAGGAAGTGCGAGTAGAGCGCCTCGCCCGGCCGCAGGTTGCCGCAATCGTTGGCGCAGACGCTGTCCAGGAAGGCGGCTGCGTCCTCGCCCTCGATTTGATAGACGCCCATGTGCGAGACGTCGAACAGGCCGGCGGCCTGGCGGGTAGCCAGGTGCTCCTCCAGCACCGAGGTGTACCAGACCGGCATTTCCCAACCGGCGAAGGGGATAATTTTGGCTCCCATCGCTTTGTGGGTTTCGAACAGGGGCGTGCGGCGCAAGGCACCTTCTGGTTCTTCCCAATGGAAATCGGGCAGGGGTTTGCCGTCGCCCTTCTCGGCGCCGATGAACCAGGGTTTTTCGCTGCAACACTCGGCGCACTCTTTGATCTCGACTGGTGAGGCTTGGGAGTCGGCGGCCGTGACGATGAAGGGGCCGGGGATGCGTCGCGGGGTTGGGTCGGGCTGGCCATCCAGGTTCAGGGAGACGTAGCCATCCGAGAGGTCGCGCAGCCAGGCGGCGGCTACGCCTGCTTGTTCCAGCGGCACGGCCATCTGGTAGTGGTCCCAGGCCAGGCAGGTCAGGGAGCCTTTGAGATCGCCTTTAGGGGTGTGCATGCAGAAGGGGGTGCTCTCGCCTGTTTTCAAGGCCGAGAGGTCGGCGCAGACGGTGTAATCGAGCATCTGGCGGACGCGTTCGCCGGTCAGGTCGAAGGTTCCGGTGGTGTAGTGGTCGTCAATGTAGTAGAAATGCGGATAGCCATGATGGGCCGGTTCGAAATCGATGCCCGCTGATTCGGCCAGGGCGCGGACTTTGCACTTGGCCTCTTCCAGCAGGTTGAAATCCACTTTGGCGCGGCGGATACGTCCCTGGCGGGGGGTGTCCACCGAGTGGGGGGCGCAGGCCAGCAGGAGGTCGGCGATGATATCGGCCAGTTGGCGGCTCTTCTCCTCGTCGAAGCCGCGCTGGGTGATCCAGGGGGTGCCGAGGCGGATGCCGGAGGGGTCGCGGGCGTCTTTGTCGCCGGGGATGGTGTTACGGTTGACGACGATGCCGGCAATGTCGAGGATGCGGGCGGCCTGGTCGCCGCTCAGGGCCGTGCCGTCGGGGCCCTTGACGCTGGTGCAGTCTACGTTGAGGAGATGCGAGTTGGTGCCGCCAAAGGGGACGCGCAGGCCGCGCTCCTTGAAGCGTTCCGACATGGCCAGGGCGTTCTTGAGCGTCTGGCGCTGCAATTTTTCGAACTGCTTGGTGCGGGCCAGTTTGAAGGTCAGCGCCAGGGCGGCGAAGATGTGGACGTGCGGCCCGCCCTGTTCGCCGGGGAAGACGGCCCGGTCGATCTTCTTGGCCAGGGCCGGGTCGGTGGTCAGGATGATGGCACCGCGCGGTCCATCCAGCGACTTATGGGTGGTCGAGGTGATGACGTGGGCGTACCCAATCGGCGAGGGGACGACGCCGGCAGCCACCAGCCCGCCGATATGGGAGATGTCGGCCAGGAGGATGGCTTCGACAGCGTCGGCGATTTGGCGGAATTTTTTCCAGTCGGGAATCCAGGGGTAAGAGGATGCCCCGGCGATAATCATCTTGGGTTTGTGTTCTTTGGCGAGGGCCATCACGTCATCGTAGTTGATTTGTTCGTTGTGAGGGTCAATGCCGTAGTGGACGATTTTATAGAATTTGCCGGAACGGTTGACGGATGAGCCGTGTGAGAGATGTCCGCCGTGGAGCAGGTTCATGCCCATGACGACCGCCCCCGGTTCAACGAGGGCATGATAGACGGCATTGTTGGCCGGGCCGCCCGAAAGGGCCTGCACGTTGACGTAGATTTGTTCGGGTTTGACGTTGTTGGCGGCGAAGGCTTCGGCGCAGCGTCGGCGGGCGAGGGCCTCGATGAGGTCGGCGTATTCGGTCCCCTTGTAGTAGCGGGGGTCTGAGTAGCGGCGGAATTCGGCCAGGCGGCGCGGGTAGTCGAGGATTTCGGCCTCGGTCATGAAGCGGGTTTCCTCGTCGGGGTAGCCTTCGGCATAGATGTTCTGAAAGGCGGAGGCCATCGCCTCGCGCACCGCCAGGGGCGCCTGGGTTTCGGATGGGATGAGGATGAGTTTGCGCGCCTGGCGCTCGGCCTCGATTTGGCACAATTCATAGACCTCGGGGTCGAGCTCGGTCAGGCTGCCGCGGAAGAGGTAATCGGACATGAGCATCTCCTCGGGAAAGTGATGATGGACAAGCAAACGGCAAGAGTCGGTTGGCGATCAAGGGTCTCAGCAGGCGGATATCATTGTAGCCTGTGGCGGGAAGGGGGTCAAGTGAAAAATGTCCACCCGAAGAAAGTGCATTCATCGTGCAAGTTGGCGCAGGAGTGCATTCCCCGGCTGGTGGGCCGGGGAACGCTTTTGTGAGAAGGGTTATTTCCTTGCCATGGCGCCGATTGCCTGCAACAGAGCATTGACCACCAACGCGCCGGATTGGGAGCGGTGCGGGGAGGAACTGCCCACGGCGCTGCTTTGGACGAGGGCATTGATGGCTGCCTCGAGATTGCTGCCGCCGCGCGCCTTGGTATTCAGGAAGGCCATGCCGGCGTTGAGTAAATCATCCACGCCGATGCCATCTGAACCCTGGCCTTGCGCGGCGGGCGCCTGCGTTTGGGTGGCCGCGCCGAGCAGAGCGCCGAGCAAATCACCGGCGCCGCCCTGTTGAGCAGATGGCTGAGACTGCCCCGCGCCTCCCAACAAGGCGGAGAGCAAGTCACCGGCATCGCCTTGCTGGGCCTGGGCGGGCGGCTGCTCGGCGCCCAACAGCGCCTGGACCAGCATCATGGCGTTATCAGGAGTGACTTGCGTTTGGCCTTTGAATTTTTCGGCCGCCTTGGCCAGTCCCTGCGCGTAGAGTTGCGCCGAGCCGCTCTTTTGCTGGCCAAGCACTTTGCTGGCGTGCGAAAGTTGGGCGGCCGGGGCGGCGCCTTTTTTCTGCTTCAGGGCCTGGGTAATCAGTTGGAAGGCTTGGACCATATTGTCGCCGTGGTCGTGATTGTATGTGTCGGCCTGGTTCAAGTTCTGACGGTTGCTGTCCAGGGTGCTGGTCACGGCCTGGAACAGGTTGATCAGATCGAGGGCGGTTTGTGCTTTGGACATCATTTACTCCTTATGAAAGATAGGCTTTAGCCAAAATAACCGCATAAGGCGACGAACACCGGCATCCTCCTGGATTTGTCCAGAAAAAGCCTCGGCGCTTTAGCGGTGAGCGAAAGTGGTTGCAAAAAGTCCGATGTCGAGCAGAGCAGTGGGCGGAACAGGACTCGAACCTGCGGCCTTCTCTGTGTAAGAGAGATGCTCTCACCAACTGAGCTATCCGCCCGCGGTGAGTATTATACTGTAAATCTGGCGAGGCTTTTGCAGATTCCCATTGTCATCTGGGCAAGAGGGGATTACACTTGTCTTACATTTTTTTTGAGGAGGCAATATGCGCATTGTTCGTTACCAGAGCGGCAATGAGCCGCCGCGTTACGGCTGGATTCTGGAGAACAAGGTTGGTCCCATCGATGGTAATCCGTTCGGCGAGTACCGCCGACTGGAGGCGAATTTGCCTCTCGATTCGGTACGCTTGCTGGCGCCCGTGACGCCGAGCAAAATTATCTGCCTGGGGCGCAACTATGCAGAACACGCCAAGGAGCACAATGCCGAGGTGCCCAAAGTGCCGCTCATCTTTTTAAAGCCTCCTTCGTCCATCCTGGACCCCGGCGGGAGCATCGTCCTGCCGCCGCAGTCGCAACAGGTGGAACATGAGGCCGAGTTGGTGGCGGTGATTGGGCGCCGCGGCCGTCATATTCTGGCCGAGGAGGCTCACCAATATATTTTGGGGTATACGTGCGGCAATGACGTCACCGCCCGCGACTTGCAGCGCCTGGATGGTCAGTGGACGCGCGCCAAAGGCTTCGATACGTTCTGTCCCTTTGGCCCGTGGATTGATACCGACTTCGACCCCTCCGATGCGGTCATCACCTGCCGCGTCAACGGTCAGCCGCGCCAGATGGCCTCCACGCACGATATGGTCTTCAGCGTCGCCAACCTGGTCGTCTTCATCTCCTCAGTGATGACCCTCGAGCCGGGCGACCTGATTTTCACCGGCACGCCGGCCGGCGTTTCGCCGCTCAAGGCCGGGGATGTGGTCGAGGTGGAGATCGAGAGATTGGGGAAACTGAGCAATCCGGTTGTAGCGGCGGCTTGACCGCTGGAGGCGCGCCCAGCGATCGTTTTTACCGCTAAGATGCCGGGCAGGTTGAAAAGCCGCCGAGGGCTGTGCTTGGCGGATGGAAGGGATGTTTTTGGTGCTCTTCGCGCTAGGCGGTGATTTCCGAACCGGGGGGAGGGTCGGCCGTCAGGGGTAGATTTCGACGGCATCCACGTCGCAGCCGTCGCCGGCGCCGCCGCCAGGCGAGGTGATGCGGATGTAGTAGTAGAGGCCGGAGGCGACGATGGCATCCACGTCGATGCCGACGCCGGTCCCACCGATGAGCGTGACGGGCGGGGAGCAGGCGGCGGGAATGTCGGTGTTGTCGGCTTGTGGGCAGGGGGCGATGAGCGAGTTGCCGTACAGGTTGCCTCCGTACGAGAAAACGGCGATCCACGATGTGCCGTCCACGCTGATTTCGATGGTGACGAAGTCCATCAGGATGCCAGAGCCGGCGGCGCGCTCGTAGTAGACCAGGTCCCAGCCGCTGTCGCCATGCGGGCGGATGGGGGTGGTCAGGCCAAGCACCAGCGAGCCGCCGTCGGGGATGGTGGTCCAGTCGTAATCGCCGGGGCCGATTTCGATGTTTGGATAGGGGTTGGCGCTGTTGACGAAGGTGCAGGTGACCGTCTCGCCGCCGTCCAGGTCAATGGTGGCTGTTCTTCCGCTCAGGTTGACCGAGGTGCCGCCGTCTGGGTCGTTGCAAGCCAGGCCGGTGAGGCTCCAGTCGGCGAGGTTGCTTTCGGTGACGGCGTAGGTCCCTGCCGGTTGGTTGACAAAAACGGTGGAGGCCGTCCCGCCGGCGGTGCTCAGGTTGAAGGATCCGAGATCGCCGGTGAAAGCGAAGGTGTTGTCGCCGCCGACGGTGTTCTTGATGATGACAAGGCTACCGCGGTTGGCGTTGGTGAAGGTGCAGGTGACCGTCTCGCCGGGATCGAGGTCAATGACGGCGGTGCGCGTGAGCGGGTTGACGGTGGAGCCGCCGTCGGGGTCGGTGCAGAGCAGGCCGGTCAGCGTCCAGCCGGCGGAGGCCGCTTCGGTGACGGTGTAGGCGCCCGACATTTGGTTGGCAAAGGTCTGCGAGGCGGTTGCGCCGCTGGTGGTCAGGTTGAAGTTACCCAGGCTGCCGCTGAAGTTGAAGGTGGCGTCATCTCCGCTGGTGTGTTTGACGATGACGATGCTGCCGCGCTGGGTGTTGGTGAAGGTGCAGAGAATGGCCTCGCCGGGGTCGAGGTCGATGACGGCGGTGCGCGTGAGCAGGTTGACCGAGGAGCCGCCGTCGGGGTCGAGGCAGGTCAGGGCGGTCAGGTCCCAGCCGGGGGTAGCCGCCTCGCTGATGGTGTAGACTCCGGCGCTCAAGTTCGTAAAGAGGGCGCTGTTGGGCAGGACCGGGTCGGCGTCGTCATCCAGCGTAAATGCGCCGAGGCTGCCGCTGAAGGCAAAGTCTTGAGGGTCGTTGGGCAGGCTGTCCTTGATGATGGTGATCGAGCCGGGTGGCGGCGTCGGAGTGGGGGTATTGGTGGCGGTGGGAGACGGGGGGAGGTAGGGAGTAGCCGTTGGCGGCGGAGGAATGTAAATCGTCGCGGTGGCAGTCGGGGTGGCGGTAGCGGTAGCGCTGGAGACGGCGGTCGGCGTCCCGGCAATGGTGGGCGTCGCCGTCGGCGAGACGGCGGTCGGGGACGGGCTGGTGGGGGAGGACGGGATGACAGGCACCTCCCCGTAAGGGGTGGGGGTCCAATAGATATCCTGCCAGGGAGGCGGAGTCAGGATTTCCTGGCGCACGGAGATGTAGATTTCGGTGCCGATGGGCTGGCTGGCGTAGGTGGCGTCCGGGTCGATGTTTGACCCCATATCGGCCTCTGCCTGCCAGGAGGCGACCAGGCGGATGGCAATTTGTCCGGCGATGAGCGTGAACAGGATGCCCAGCAGCAAGAGGATGCCGAGCAGGCCCCATTCGCGCACGTCCCGGTTGCTTATCATGTTTTCCGCACTCCATCCAGCGGCAGGCGGACGAAGAATTTGCTGCCCGGGCAGGTGGCCTCATCGTAGCCGGGACTCTCGACCCAGATGCGGCCCTGATGGGCGTTGACGATGCCGCGGGCGATAGCCAGACCCAGGCCGGGGCCGCCGCCCTTGAATTTGGTTTTCCCCGAGGAGTGGAAGAGCACTTCGCCGGTTTGGAAGAATTTTTCGAAGATGGCTTCCTGATGTTCCTTGGCCACGCCGATGCCCGTATCCTCGACGACGATTTCCATCTCCGGTTGCTGGGCGTTGCCGCGCACCACCCGCCCGCGGACGTGGATGCTGCCACCATCGGGGGTGTATTTGATGGCGTTCATCACGAGGTGATAGAAAACCTTGTACATCAGGTCGGGGTCCACGTAGATGGGGGGCAGGTCACCCAGCCCTTCGGTGTCCAGCGTGATGTTGCGCTCCTGAAGGCTCTTCTGGAAGGTTTTCTCGACCCGTAGCAGGACGGCTTTGATTTGCACCCGGTCGGGGACCAGTTCCAGGACGTTGCTGTCGATACGGGTCACATCAAGCATGTTGTTGACGATTTCGGTCATCCGGTCTACGCCGTCGAGCAGGTTGGCGGTCAGGGTTTGCATTTCAGGGTCGTTGCGGGCTTTCATCTCGATTAACTGAGCGTAGCCCTTGACGGAGGTCAGCGGCGAGCGCAGTTCGTGAGCCGAGACGTCAATGAAACTGGCTTTGGTGCGGTCCATCTGTTCGAGGATGTGATAGGTGCGTTCCAGTTCGGCGGTGCGCTCTTGCAGACGGCTGGTCATTTCGTCGAAGGTGGCGGCCAGCGTGCCGATTTCATCCTTGCCGCGGATGCCGCTGCGCTGACTGAGGTCGCCTTTGCTGATGGCCTGGGAGGTGCGCACCAGCGAAAACAGCGGATTGGTGATGCGGCGCGAGATGAGGTAGCCGATGACGATGACTGCCAACATGGCGAAGGTGAAAATGACGGCGTACAAATTGCGGCTGGCCGCGCCCGGTTGCAGGACGTACTCGGCCGGCAACACGACGGCATAGACGGCGACCTCGTCTCCGCCCACCCGCAACGGACCGCGCGCCAGGCTGTACCAGCGCCCCTCGGCTCGGAAATTCTCTCCTTCGACCAGGCGGGAGGCCTGGGCGGCCCGTTCATATTCTTCGGGCGTCAGAAGCAGCGATTGCAGGAATTCGGAATTCTGCGCCTGGGCCGCCATGCTGGTCGCAATGGCCTGTCCGCTTTTGTCGTAGATGATTACGTCTGCCAGAGACGTGCTCTTGAGATAGGGGAGGAGAGTGTCCAGGGAGGTGCCGGCGACGACGACCCCGATCACCCTTTCTTGCCAGATAATCGGCACGGCTGTGTAGTAGTAATATTTGCCGTTGAAGGGCTGCAGGGCGATGCCGCGGCTGGGCGGTTGTTGAGGGTCGGGGTTGGAGAGGATGCTTTGGACGAAATCGAGGCTGCTCAGGCCGGTCGGCATTGGAATCGCCTGGCTGCTGCCGTCGCTTTGAATCAACATCTGGAACAGTTCTCGCCCCTCGTCGTTGACGATGAGCACGTTTTCGGCGGCCAGTTCGAAGGCCAGCGGCCGGACGATGGCTTCCAGGGCGGCCCGGTCTTCGGCCAGGATGGCTTCGGCCACGCCATTCGTGTAGGCAATCAACCGGCCCACGTTGACGTGACGGAGTTCCTGGCGCACCATCGAATCCGAAACGACCCGCCCTGCTTCAATCAATTGATTGTTCAGGCGTTCGCTCAGCGTATTCGAAACCAGACGCGTGACGACATATACCCCCAGAATGGCGACCAGAGCAGTCAAAAGCAGGTAGGGCAGGATGACTCGGAAGCGAATGCTCACAATGTAGTCTTTAGGGGTGAATCGTGAAATTTTTCTCCATCTATTTTACTGGTACAATCCAATTAACACAATAGGCCTATTGATACCACTCAGGACTTTTGGGTCAGGGTCTGTGGTCTTTGGAGGCTGACGAGTGATTATCGGTACGGTCTTCGACATCCGCCGCTATTCCATTCATGATGGCCCCGGCATCCGCACGGCGGTTTTCCTCAAGGGTTGTCCGCTCTCCTGCCGCTGGTGTCACAACCCGGAGGGGCGCGCCTATGGCCCGGAACTCATCTTCCGCCCGACGCGTTGCATCCTGTGCGACGACTGCCTGCCCGCCTGCCCGAACGCGGCGATCAGCCGCCGCGGCGACCAGATTCACATCGAGCGCCTCCGCTGCCGGGTCAGCGGGGCCTGCGCGGCCGTCTGCCCGACCGAAGCGCTGGAAATCGTCGGACGGGAGATGAGCGTTGAACAGGTGCTGGAGGCAATCGAGCGCGACCGCCCCTTTTACGAACAATCCGGCGGCGGCGTGACCTTCACCGGCGGCGAACCGCTTGCCCAGCCGGAATTTCTGCGGCTTCTGCTGCAAGCCTGCCGGACCGGCGGCCTGCACACCGCTCTCGACACTTGCGGCTACGCTCCCTGGCCCGTCCTCGACGCAATCCACCCGCTCGTGGATTTGTTCCTGTATGACCTGAAACTGATGGACGCCGCCCGCCACCGCGCATGGACCGGCGTCTCGAACGAAGACATCCTCTCGAACCTGCGGCGGCTCTCGGAATTGGGACCCAAGATTCTCGTCCGCCTCCCGCTCGTCCCCGGCGTCAACGACGACGGGGACAACCTGCGCGCAACGGGAAAGTTCCTCGCCTCCCTGCCCCATGTCCCGCCGGTCGAATTGCTCGCCTATCACAACATTGCCGAGGCGAAATATGCCGGCCTGGGGTTGGACTACGGCCTGTCGGCGATTCGCTTGCCGACAGCAGAAAACATCCAGCGCTGCGCCGCAATCTTGGGCGAATACGGAATACGGGTGGTGGGGCGGTGAGCGGGAAATTCGGCCGGCGTTCCATCCGGTTGAAGGGATACGATTATTCTGCCGCGGGCGGGTATTACGTGACCATCGTTGCCTTCCGTAGGTTCAATTCCTACCATCGTCCGCGCCTTCAAATCTGCGGTCACATATCGCGCCGGCCGAGAATTGGGTCTCGCCAACATCTGGCAACGCAATTATTATGAGCACATCATTCGTGATCAGACAGATTACGAACGCATCGCCGCATACATCCTCGCCAACCCGTCCAATTGGAACGAGGACGAAGAAAACCCCATTATTGCGATAAAATAATCTTGAGAGGCATCTATGTCCATGACCGAACGTGTTCGCAAATTGCGCCAGCAATCGTTGGAGGCCGAAGAGACCCTTTCCGCCGAGCGCGCTCTCCTGTTGACCGAATTCTATCGGCAGGATTTGGGCCTGCTTTCCGTGCCGGTGAGGCGGGCGATGGCGTTTGCCTATCTGATGGAACACAAGACGGTGGTCATCAACGAGGGCGAACTCATCGTCGGCGAGAAGGGGCCGGCCCCCAAGCACGCCCCCACCTACCCGGAACTGTGCTGCCACACCCTCGCCGACCTCGACATCCTGAATTCGCGCCCGAAGACCTCCTTCAAGGTCGGCCCGGAGACGCGCCGCGCTTACGAGGAACAGGTCATTCCCTACTGGCAGGGCAAATCCCTGCGCGATCTCATCTTTGCCGAGATGACGCCGGAATGGAAGGCGGCCTACGAGGCGGGGATTTTCACCGAATTCATGGAACAGCGCGCCCCCGGTCACACCGTCTTGGACGACAAAATCTACCGCAAGGGCATGCTCGATTTCATCGCCGATATCGAAGCCCGGCTCGCCTCGCTCGACTACCTGCACGACCCCGAAGCCTACGCCAAACAGGAAGAACTCAAGGCCATGCGCATCTGCGCGCGGGCGCTGATTCGCTTCGGGGAGCGATATGCCGAGGAAGCGCGGCGGCAGGCGCGGGCGGAGTCCGATCCGCAGCGCCGCGCCGAGTTGGAGAAAATCGCCGAGGTCTGCACTCATGTCCCGGCTCACGCGCCGCGCGATTTCTGGGAAGCGCTGCAATATTACTGGTTCGTCCACCTGGGCGTGACCACCGAACTCAACACCTGGGACTCGTTCTGCCCCGGCCACCTCGACCGGCACCTTGCCCCCTTCTACGACCTGACCGCCCAGCCGCGCCAGTATTACGAAGAACTCCTGCAGTGCTTCTGGATCAAATTCAACAATCAGCCCGCCCCGCCCAAGGTCGGCGTGACCGCCGCCGAGAGCGGCACCTACACCGACTTCGCCCAAATCAATCTGGGTGGCCTCCTGGCCGACGGCTCGGACGGCGTCAACGAGGTCACCTACCTCCTGCTGGATGTCATCGAAGAGATGCGCCTGCTCCAGCCGTCCTCCTCCATCCAGGTCAGCGAACTGAATCCGGACGAATTCATCAAGCGCGCCGCCAAAATCATCCGCACCGGCTTCGGCCAGCCTTCGGTCTTCAACGCCGACCTGGTGGTGCAGGAGATGGTGCGGGTTGGCAAGTCGCTGGAGGACGCCCGCAACGGCGGGACGAGCGGCTGCGTGGAGACCGGCGCCTTCGGCAAGGAAGCCTACATCCTGACCGGTTATTTCAACCTCCCCAAGATTCTCGAATTGACCCTCCACGACGGCTTCGACCCGCGCACGCAGAAGCAACTCGGTCCGCACACCGGCGACCCGCGCACCTTTGCCACCTTCGACGACCTCTTTGCCGCCTTCGAGAAGCAGATGCTGCATTTCATTGATGTCAAAATGCGCGGCAACAACCTCATCGAGCGCCTCTACGCCACCTATTTGCCTGCCCCCTTCCTTTCGCTGTTGATTGACGATTGCATCCAGAAGGGCAGGGATTACCACGACGGCGGCCCGCGCTACAACACCTCCTACATTCAGGGCGTCGGCATGGGGACGATTACCGATTGCCTTTCGGCGCTCAAGTATCACGTCTTCGACCGGCGCACCTGGACGATGGATGCCTTCCTGCGCATGCTGGAAGCGGACTTCGCCGGCTGCGAACGCGAGCGCCAGATTCTGCTCAACAAGACCCCCCGCTACGGCAACGATGACGACTACGCCGACCGGCTGCTGGTGCGCGTCTTCGAGGCTTATTACAACGCCATTGAAGGCCGCCGGAACACGCGCGGCGGCGAATATCACATTGACCTCCTGCCGACCACCTGCCACATCTACTTCGGATCGGTGACCGGGGCGACGCCTGACGGACGCCGTGCCTGGTCGCCGTTATCGGAGGGCATTTCCCCCGTCCAGGGCGCCGATCGGCGCGGCCCAACGGCGGTGCTCAAGTCGGCGGCGAAGATGGACCACGTCCGCACCGGCGGCACGCTCCTGAACCAGAAATTCACGCCTTCCTTGCTGGCGGATGAGACCGGCCTGGACGCGTTGGTGAGTCTCATCCGCTCCTATTTCAAACTGGGCGGGCATCACATCCAGTTCAATGTCGTGGACGCCGAGACGCTGCGTCGGGCGCAGAAACATCCCGAAGAATACCGCGATTTGATCGTGCGCGTCGCCGGTTATTCGGATTACTTCTGCGACCTGAGCGAGGCGCTGCAAAACGAAATCATTGCCCGCACCGAGCATCAATCGTTCTGAAAGGAGAAGCCATGAAGAAAATCTTTCCCTTGCTCGGGCTGGTTTTGACGATGCTGGCGTGCGGCCTCCCGCAGACGGTCACGCCCCCACCGATCACGACCGAACCGCCGACCATCGAGCCTCCCACCGCCGAACCTCTCACCGAAGAGCCGATTCAGGTCAATGTGACGTGCAACGAACTGTCTTTCTACCTTGACCCCGCTTTGGCGGCCTCGTATAGTTGCGAGACCGTCCCGGCCTCGAATTTGGAGTTCGAGATTTATCCCCAATATACCAATGTGACCTTGCAGGGATATGTGCTCTCCGGCACCTTCTTCACGCCCCACATTTCCGTCTTTCCGGTGGCGGCCTACACCGCCCTGCGCCCCGATTACGTCCCCGGCCGCGTCGTGGAATTGCAGTCTCTCACGGCTGGCGGCGCGCCCGGAGCCTATGCCTTGCCCTTCTTGCCCATTTTCAACGCTGCTCAGACTTTTCATGCCCAATACCGGGTCGTGCCGTTCTCCAACGGCAGCGGTATCCGCTTCTTGACTTTATACGCCCAGTATTATGCGCCGGTCAATAATCATGATATGTTCTACACTTATCAGGCCCTTACCGCCGACGGCCAGTACTGGATCTCGGCGATTCTGCCGGTCAATCACGCCATGCTGCCGCCCAACGCCGATAATCCGCCCGGCGGCCAGACCTGGGAGCAATTCAGTTACAATTACGAGCCGTATATCACCGACATGGTCAATCAACTGAATGCCCAGCCGGCAGAAAGTTTTATCCCCTCTCTGGCGGCCCTCGACGCGCTGGTGCAAAGTATCATCGTCCAGCCGTAGCGTAAAGGCCCGCCTCCTGAGAGAGTGTTTTGAAATTTCGTTGAGCCGAAGAGAACGCGGCAATCGTTCGTTAGGAAAGCGGCTCCTTCTTTAGTGGGATCCGAATCCGGCTGGCGGCGATGAAATTCAATGCGGCGATGAAAACGCCTGCCAGGAAGACGTACTGGAATCCGAATCGATTCCAGATGACGCCGCCAAGCAGGGCGAGGCCGATGGAAAAAATATGGTCAATGGTCACGCCGGCAGTCAGCGCCGGCTGAACGTCGGCGTCCTCTTTGGCGATCTTCTTCATGTACATCGAGCGCGCCATTCCCACCGAGAACAACATTTGATCGAACAGGAAACAGGCGAAGGTGACGACCAGCGCCGTCTGTTCGGCAAAAATGGATTTGGCGAACCCGTAGCCGAGGCAGACGAATACGAGCAGGATGGCCTCGACTTGCAGAATCCTCTTCTCGCCGAAGCGGTCGATGGCGCGTCCCAGCAGCGGCTGGAACAAGATGCCGATGACCCCGCCGATGGTGAACAGCGTCGCCAGCGTCGCGGTCGGCTGCTGGAAGATGGTGACGATGACCCACGGGGCAAACGTGATGAAGATTTGCTTGCGCGACCCCGAAAGGACGTTCAGCCAGTAAAACAGGCTGTACTCACGGTGCAGGCGCAGAAAGGCGCGCGGACGTTTGACGGCATCGCGTTTCATCGCGAACATGAGCGCCGCGGCGAGGCTCAAGCCGAGGGCTGTGAGCGCGAAGGAATGTTCGAAGCGAAAATCCAGAAAACGAAATCCGACGAAGACCAGGAAACTGCCCAGAATGGCGGCGAAATTGCGGATGGCGTTCAGCTGACCGAGGCGGCGTCCGGTTTGTCCTTGGCGGGCCAGTTCCATGCCGATTGTTGAGGCGAGCGGCATCATCAGGTGCTGCCCCATGCTGTAGATGAACAAAAACAACACCATGATTTCGTAACTGGCAGAAGCGAAGCCGATCAGGATTGCCCCCACAGCACTCATCAGCAGGGAAGCGGCGCTCAGACGGCGGCTGCACAGAAACCACAGCAGGGCCGAGACGAATACCACCAGGAAGCCCGGCAGTTCGCGCGGGAATTCCAGAAACGAGCGCTGGAAACCGCTCAGGTCGAAGCGGAAGTCGAGAAAGTTGTTGAAGGTGGAATCGTAGATGCTGTAGGCCATCCCCATCATCAGCGATGCGGCGGCAAAGAGTTTCAACTCGCGGGGGGCATTTCTCAAGCGGGTAACGAAATCCATCGGCAGGCCTCTAATTCCAGGATTGAATCAACCTCCAAAGCACGGAGAACTCCGCGCTTCGTACAAAGATGCCAAGAAGGAGGGGCAAACTCACAAAGGAACTGGCGGCTTGGCAGTGAAAAAACATCCTTCGACCCAAGTGGTTATGAAATGGTGGTGACAATGGTCTGACGGGCGCCGGCAGACTGCAGGGCGGCGGCGACCGCCTCGGCGCGCTGCGGTTCGGCCAGCGCAATCATGTTCCCGCCGCGCCCGCCGCCGCTCAGTTTGGCTCCCAGCGCCCCGGACCGGCGGGCGGCCTCCACCAACCGATCCAGTTCCGGGCTGGAGACGCTCAATTCCTGGAGCAGGGCGTGATTGTCGTCCATCAGCGTCCCCAGCAGGCGCAGATCGCCGCCCTCCAGGGCGCGGCGCGCCGCCAGGACGATGGCCTCAATCCGGTCGAAGACCGACTCCCAGCGCCTTCGGTCAGATTCCCAGAGTTTGCGGACGCCTGCCACCGCGTCCTTCGTCGGCGCGGGGATGCCTGTATCTCCAATGACCAACGGGAAGGGCATACCTACTTTCAGCCGCTCGATGGGCTTCCCCCGCCTGAAGTATACAGACTGTCCGTAGGTGACGACGGTGTTGTCAATGCCGGAGGGCGTTCCATGATGTAATTTTTCGACCTCAAAGGCCAGAGCGTTGACCTGCTCGTCTGACAGCGGGCGGCTAAGAAAAGCCGACAGCGCCCGAATGAGCGCCACGCTGACCGCCGCCCCGGAACCGAGGCCGGATGCCACCGGGATGCTGGAATGGATGCGCACCGTGCAGTTCGGCGGATGAGAAACGCCCAGGGCGGAGAATACGCCTCTCACGGCGGCCGCCAGCGGATGGTCCGGGGCCAAGCGGGAGAGTTCCGAGCGAAGGCCGATGCCGGGGGCCTCGAGCCAGGCTCCGGGCCGGGGCGTCCCGCTCACGGTCGCGGTCGCCTGCACCTCGGTCACCGGCGCAGCCAGCGCCGGCCTCCCATAGACGACCGCGTGTTCACCGAACAAGATGATTTTGCCGGGGGCAGAGGCCTGAAACATGGAAAGTTGCGCTGCGGACGAGACTTGTACCTAGGCCAGGTAAAACACGGTCAGCACGGTCAATCCCCACAGCAGGATGGAGATTTGAAAGGGGCGGTCGGAAAGCAAAATTTCCTCCGGCTCTCCGCCAATGTTGCGCACCTGGACGAGGTACAAGTAGCGGAAGATGGCGTAGGCCACGAAGGGGATGGTCAACATCAGCGTGTGGTTGGCCGGCGCCTCCGGGCGGAAGAACGTGTACAGGGAATACACCACCAGGGTCGTGCCGGAGACGATGGTGATGAATTGGTCGAGGAGGGGAATTGTATAGCCGTCTAGCACCTTGCGATGCCCGCCGGAGGCCGCTTCGAGCAGGTACAACTCGGCCCGCCGCTTGCCAAAGCCCAGGTAGAGCGCCAGCAGCGTCATCAGCACGTACAACCAGGGGGAGAAGCGCTCGACTGTCACCAGGGTGGTGCCGGCGTGGACGCGCAGGACGAAACCGGCGGCGATGACCAGCACATCCAGGATGAGGGCGTGTTTGAGCCATTTGGAATAGGCCAGCATCAGGGCAACATAGACGAGCAAGGTCAGCGCGAATTGCCAGGCCAGGACATATCCGGCTGCCATCGAACCGAGCGCCAGGACGACGGCCGCGGCCGCCGCCAGAGGAAGCGGCACTTTGCCCGAGGCGATGGGACGATTTCTCTTGGCCGGGTGCTGACGGTCGGCCTCGATGTCCAGAATGTCGTTGATGAGATAGACGGCGCTGGAGACCAGGCAGAACAGGCCGAAGCCGGCCAGGGTGCGCAGGAAATCGTCCAAGATGAACAGTTTGCCGTCGAAGACCAGGGCGGCGAAGACAAACGCGTTCTTGGTCCATTGGCGGGGGCGCAAGGCTTTGAGCAGGGCTTTGAGCATGCGTGTATTTTACACGATAGCGGTACAATACGGATATGGGAAAAATCCGCCTGGACCTCCTGCTCGTCGAACGCGGCCTGGCCGAAAGCCGCGCCAAAGCCCAGGCGCTGATTCTGGCCGGCCAGGTGCGGGTGGATGGGCAGGTGGCCGATAGGCCAGCCTCCCCTGTCGCTGGCGACGCTCAGATTGTCGTGGAGAGGGGGCCGCGTTTCGTCTCGCGCGGCGGCGAAAAACTGGAGGCGGCCCTGGCGGCTTTCGCCATCGAGGTGGGCGGCCGCGTCTGCGCCGATGTGGGCGCCTCCACGGGCGGCTTCACCGATTGCCTGCTCCAGCGCGGGGCGGCCAAAGTCTACGCGATTGATGTGGGCAAGGGTCTCTTGCATTGGAAATTGCGCTCCGACCGGCGCGTGGTCGTCATGGAGGAGACGAATGCCCGCTTCGTCGAGCGGCTGCCGGAGCCGGTCAGCCTGGTGACGATTGACGCCTCGTTCATTTCCCTCAAGATTTTGCTGCCGGTGGTGAAGGGCTGGGGGGCAGAGGCCGAGGTGGTTGCCCTCATCAAGCCCCAGTTCGAGGCCGGGCGCCGGGAGTCGGCCCGCCACAAGGGCGTCATCCGCGACCCCGACATCCACCGCGCCGTGCTCTCCGATGTGCTGACCTTTTCCCAGGAAATCGGTTTCGGCCTGCGCGGCCTGATTCGCTCGCCCATCCTGGGGCCAAAGGGGAATGTCGAATTCCTGGCCTGGTGGCGCCTGGGCGAGAGAGGGGATATCGCCTCCTGGATTCAAAGAGTCGGTCGGGAATAAAATCGGGTATACTTCCGGCGCACCATGAACAACATCCGCAACTTCTGCATCATCGCTCACGTGGACCACGGCAAGTCCACTCTGGCCGACCGGCTGCTGCATCTCACCGGCACGGTGCCCGACCGCGACACGACCGAGCAAATCCTCGACTCGATGGACCTGGAGCGCGAGAAGGGCGTCACCATCAAGGCCTCGGCAGTGCGCATGAACTACACCGCCGCCGACGGTCAGGCCTACGAACTCAATCTCATCGACACCCCCGGCCACGTGGACTTCGGCTACGAGGTCAGCCGCGCCCTGGCCGCCTGCGAGGGGGCGCTCCTGGTCGTGGACGCCACCCAGGGCATCGAGGCCCAAACCCTCGCCAACCTTTACCAGGCCCTGGAGGCCGACCTGACCATTGTGCCGGTCATCAACAAGATTGACCTCCTCACCGCCCGGCCCGATGAGGTCGCCGAGGACATCGCCAGCCTGCTGGGAGTGCCGGCCGAGTCGATTTTGCGCGTCTCGGCCAAGACCGGCGAGAACGTCGCCGCCGTGCTGGAAGCCATCGTCGCCCGCATCCCGCCGCCGAAGGGCGACCCTGAAGCCCCGCTGCGCGCCCTGGTCTTCGACTCGCACTACGACTCGTACAAGGGCGTGGTCACCTACGTGCGCGTCGTCGAGGGCCGTCTGAGCGCCGCCGACGACATTCGCATGATGTCCACCGGTGCGGCGGTCAAGCCCATCGAGGTGGGGATTTTCGCCCCGATGATGAAACCGGTCGCTTCTCTTTCGGCGGGCGAGGTGGGCTACATCGCCACCGGCCTGAAGAGCGTGCGCGATGCCCGCGTCGGCGACACCATCACCAGCGCCGCCCGTCCGGCCGCCGCTCCCCTGCCGGGTTACCGCCATCCCAAGCCGATGGTCTTCGCCGGCATCTACCCGGCCGAGGCGGATGACTATCAGGATTTGCGCGAAGCCCTGGAGAAACTCCAACTCAACGATGCCTCGCTCTATTTCGAGCCGGAGACCTCCCAGGCGCTCGGCTACGGCTTCCGCGCCGGATTCCTGGGCCTGTTCCACATGGAAATCATCCAGGAAAGAATCGAACGGGAATATGACCTGGACGTGGTCTTCACCGCTCCGACGGTCGCCTACGAGGTCCTGCTGCGCGACGGCACGACCCGCATCGTGGACACCCCCGCCGACCTGCCCGACGAGGGCGAGATCGAGGAAATCCGCGAGCCGTGGATGACCATCGAAATCATCACCCCGACCGAGTTCTACGGTCCCATCATGGAACTGGCCACCAAACGGCGGGGTGTTTTCAAGGGGCCGGAATATCCCTCGCCGCACCGCGTCCAGTTGAATTTCGAGATTCCGCTGTCCGAAATCATCGTGGACTTCTTCGATGAGTTGAAGAGCCGCACGCGCGGCTACGCCTCGCTCGATTACCAGTTCCTCGAGTACCGCCCCGATAAGTTGCAAAAACTGGAGATTCTGGTCAACGGCGAGCCGGTGGACGCCCTGGCGGCCATCGTCCACACGCGAGAGGCCTATCACAAAGGCCAGCGAATGATTACCAAATTGAAAGAACTCATCCCACGCCAGTTGTTCGAGGTGGTGATTCAGGCCTCTTCGGGTGGACGGGTCATCAGCCGCGCCAATGTCAAGCCGCTGCGCAAGGATGTGCTGGCGAAGTGCTACGGCGGCGATATTACCCGCAAGAAGAAACTGCTGGAAAAACAAAAGAAGGGCAAGAAGCGCATGAAGATGGTGGGAAACGTGGAAATCCCGCAGGATGCCTTTATGGCCGTGCTGAAATTGGAAGAGGAGTGATTCTCAACACATAAGGAAACGCCTTTCCGACAACGGGAGTTATCGGGCTCCTGAACAGAGTACCTTTGGCGTTGAAGGACGACGATGTCGAATTTTTGGAAATCTGCCCGCCGCTGGCTGCCGGGAGTGCTCATCAGCCTGGCGGCCATTGCTGCCCTCCTATACTTTGTGGATCTGAAGGAACTGCTCGCCGCCTTGCAAAGAGCGGACGGACGTTTTCTGGCGGCGGCTCTTTTCGTCTCGACGGCCTGGGTTTTCGTGCGCGGGACAGTCTGGCGCGCCCTGCTGCAGAATCGGGCCTCGTACCGGCATGTTTTTCTGACCGTCTGCGAAGGTTACCTGCTCAATAATTTTTTCCCCTTTCGATTGGGGGAGGTCGGGCGGGCTTTCCTGATCAGCCGCAAGAGCGAGGTCGGTTTCATAGATGCTCTCTCGACCATCGTCATCGAACGCGTCCTCGATCTGACCTACTCGGCGGCCGTCCTGCTCGTCGGCGTGGGTTTCCTCGTCCAGGCGGATGGGGCTGAAGCGGTGGCTTACCTCATCGGCGGCGCGATGCTCGCCGGCCTGATGCTCCTCTATTTGCTGGCCCGCAACCGCGGTTGGGCGTTGGCCCGCTTCGAACGGCTGAGTCGGCGCTGGCCTGTCCTCGAGCGCCGCGGCGGGCAGTTCCTGGCTTCGTTCTTCGCCGGGCTAGAGGTCCTCACCAACGGGCGCCGTTTTCTGACTGTTCTTGGGCTGATGACCCTCAACTGGGGCATCGCTGTCTTGCAATTCTTTCTCTACATCCGGGCCTTCTTTCCCGCTGCCCGCTGGACCTGGGCGGTCTTCGGCCTCGGCGCGACGGCGTTTGGCAATGCCATCCCGTCCCTGCCCGGAGCAGTCGGCACCTTCGAGGGGGCTTTTGCCGGCGCTTTGACGCTGCTTTCGGGGAACGAGGCTGCCGCCTTTGCCGCAGCCTTGACCAGCCATTTGGCGGGCTATTTCATTAACGGCGTTCTGGGCGTCTACGCGTTCTCCACCGAAGGAGAAACCTTGCTGGGGGTCTATCGGCAACTGCGCCAGCGCCAGGAACGGGGCTGACTTTCCGCGCATCGTCTTGCGTTATAATCAGCCCGTTTGACGGGCAAAATTCCCCTTGATAGGTCGCTTTTACTGGCTTTGAAGTTTCAGACTTTTGGTGAAATTCACAGGCGCTCAATTTCTTGCGGCGAACGGCGCGAATTGTCCGAGTTAAATTCGCGCAATTCGGTGTTTTTTCCTTCTCCGATTCCCTTTGCGGAGCAAGGCCGAATCGGTTCTTTATGAAAATCCTGATTACGCTGACCTACTACCGTCCCCATTATTCCGGCCTGACCATCTATGCTGAGCGGCTGGCGATGGCCCTGGCCCGCCGCGGCCACGGCGTGACCGTGCTGACCTCGCAATTTGCCCCCCATCTGCCGCGCCTGGAGCGCCTGGACGGGGTGACGGTCGTGCGCATGCCGCCGTTGATGCGCGTCAGCAAAGGCCTTCTCATGCCCGGCATGCCTCTTGCCGCCTGGCGCCTTGCCCGCCAGGCCGATGTCATCAACCTGCACATGCCGCAACTCGATGCCGCTTACATCGCCTGGATCGGCCGGCTGCTGCGAAAGCCGGTCGTCCTGACGTATCAGTGCGATTTGCGCCTGCCGCGCGGCCTGATTCACGCCATTGCCAACCGGGTTTCTCATGTGGCCAATCATGTGGCGGCCTGGGGCAGTCAGGCCATCGTCAGCATTACTCACGATTATGCGGAACATTCCCCTTTTCTCAGGCGTTATTTGAGCAAGGTGCGCGCCTTCGATCCGCCCGTGCAACTGGCCTCTGCTTCTGCCGCCGACCTTGAGGCTTTTCGCCAAAAATACGCCATTCGACCGGGACAGCGCATCATCGGCATGGCCGCCCGCCTGGCAACCGAAAAGGGCGTCGAGTTCCTCGTTCAGGCCCTGCCCGACATTCTCAAGACCTTCCCGTCCGCCCGCGTTCTATTTGTCGGCCCGTACCAGAACGTCGTTGGCGAGGAAAAATACGCCCGCCGCATCTTACCTCTCCTGCGCGGCCTGGAGGATCACTGGACTTTCCTGGGCATCGTGCCGGATGTCGAAATGACCGCCTTTTTCAAGACTTGTGAGGTGCTGGTCTTGCCGAGTCTGAACAGCACCGAGGCGTATGGGCTGGTTCAGGCCGAAGCCATCACCTGCGGGACGCCGGTGATTGCCTCTGACCTGCCCGGCGTGCGTGTGCCGGTGACCGAGACGGGCATGGGCCGCGTCGTGCCGGTCGGAGATTCGCAGGCCATTGCCCGGGCGGTGATCGAGATTCTCTCGAATCCGGAGCGTTTTCGCGGCGACCCGGCCGAATTCCGGCGGCGCACTTCCCCCGATACGCTGGCGGCCAGTTACGAAGAATTATTCGAGGAGTTGCTTTCGGCCGAGGCTTGATTCAGCGGCGCTCGACGCGCACGTACAAGACGCCGGCGTTGTCGTCCAGGGCATTGTCGTTGATGCGCAGTTCCAGCCAGCCGGACTGGCGAGCCGGTGCGGCGTAGTTTGCGCCGATGCAGATCATGTCGTACGCGGAAAGTCTGCCGATCAGCGCAGCATGGTGACAGCCAGAAAGGACATTGTTGCTCTGATCGAGTTCCGACTCGAGATTGCCGTCCCCGTCCCGGAACGGGCAGCCGTAATCCGGACATTCGGACCACGAGCCGCCGACCTGCGTGATTACGAGAAAGTCGCCCGCCTCGACTCGCAGACCGGCGGGCTGCCAGCCCCGATCGGCCCGCACTTCGACGACGAAACTCGTCGGCTTGCCGGACGCTTGCCCGAAGAGAAGTCCTCCGGCAAAACCGGCCGCCCCGACGATGCACACCAGACAGGTCAGCGCCGCGCCGAGCAAGAGGAAAGCCAGATTCTGACGGTCTACCCTCATGGCGTCTATTTATAAAACATCATGCCAGATAGAGATTTGCTTTTCCTTCATCTGCGCGACTTGCCCTACTTCCGCGCTTTGCTGCGTGCCGTGGAGGCTCAGTTCTACCAAGACCTCGACCTGCCCTCCCCGACCCTCGACCTGGGCTGCGGCGACGGGCATTTCGCCTCGCTGACCTTCCGCCACCGCCTGGAAGTGGGCCTGGATCCGGGAGGCGATTCTCTGGGCGAGGCCCGTCGGCGCGGCGCTTACCGCTGGCTCGTCCGGGCCGAGGGGGCGGCGATGCCTTTCCCGTCCGACTATTTTGCCAGCGCTCTCAGCAATTCGGTCCTCGAACACATTCCCCAAATCGACGCCGTTCTGACCGAGACGGCCCGCCTCCTGCGGCCGGGCGCGCCGTTCGTCTTTTGCGTCCCTAACCCGCGCTATTTCAGCGCCCTTTCTCTGACGCGCTGGCTGGGGCCGGCCTACCGGCGCTGGTTTGGCCGCATCTCGCGCCTGGTTCACGCCGACGAGCCGCCGGTCTGGGAGGCCCGCCTGGAGGCGGCCGGTTTCCGCCTGGAAAGATGGTGGCACTATTTCTCCCCGGCGGCGATGCGCGTGTTAGAATGGGGACATTACCTGGGCCTGCCCTCTTTGGTGGCACGCAAGTTGACCGGCCGATGGATTCTCGTCCCCGCCAGGGCCAATTTGTGGCTGACGGAACGATGTATCCGCCGTTATGCCTCCCCTGAACCGCTCGAGGATGGCGTGTTCACCTTTTACATCGCCCGCCGGCGCCCCCTTGCCTGAGGCCGCCTCCGAGATTCTTGCCCGTCCGATTCGCATATGTCCTTCGACGAGACCTATTTTTCCTCTCACGCCTACCGGGATGTCTCCTTTGGCCGTTTCAGCCAGTACTGGTGGTCGAATCGCTTCTACGCCATCCTGGCGCGCCGCGCCGGCCGGCGGCAGGGACGTCTGCTCGAGGTAGGCTCAGGCCTGGGACATCTGGCCGGGCGGCTGGAGGCCCATTTCGAGACGTTTGCCGTGGACGTCAATCATTGGGCGCTGGTACAATCGAAAGCGGTTGTCAGGCGCACGCCGCTTTCCCTGGCCTCGGCGGAGGACTTGCCGTTCGCCTCAGGCGTCTTCGACGTGGTTGTGCTTAAACATGTGGTCGAACATCTGCCGCGCCCCGAACGAGCACTCGCCGAGGCGGGCCGTGTCCTGGCCCCTGGCGGAGGCCTGATTCTCTCGGCCCCCAATCTGACCTCGGTGGCGCGTCGTTGGAAGAAAGAGCGCTGGGTCGGCTACCGGGATCCCACGCATATTTCGCTCAAAGAACCGGCCGAGTGGCTCGCTCTGCTGCGGGCGGCCGGCTTCGAGGTCCGGCGCGTTTTCTCCGATGGTTTGTGGGATGCGCCTTACCTGCCGTTTGTGCCGAAGATTCTCCAGAAACTGGTCTTCGGGGCGCCCGGCGGCCTCCAGGCGGTGACGGGAGTAACCTTTCTTCCTTTGCGCTGGGGTGAAACGATGATTGTTGTCGCCCGCAGGCAGCCGCTTCCCGATTTGCAACCCTAGCACTGCAACGAGATTGTCCCAGCCATGCAGGAGCCAAGCGTACTCGATTACGTCAAATCCATTTTCCGAGACTGGAAATCGTTCACGGGTTTCCTTCGCTCACTTTTCGATGCTGCCCGGCGGGAGGAATACAATCGGCATTTCGTCGAAGCGATGCCGTCCGAACCTGCCCCGCCTGAAGCGCCCGTTTTGCCGCCGGAGAGCCAGCCGGTTTTTCCCTGGCGTTCTGGGCTGGCGCTCTGTTTGGCCCTGACCGGGCAGTGGTTTCTCGAAACGGGCATCCGCAACGCTGCGGCGGGGATTCTTTTCTACCTGCCGGCGCTCTTCCTGGCGGTGTGGGGGGCTCGGCGCGGCGAGTGGGTTCTGGCCTCCCCGCCGCAACCCGACCAGCGCCGCACCGACGCCTTGACCGTCCGCCTGCTGCCGTTCCTGGTCGGCGGCTTCGGCGGGACGGTTTGTGCCGTGGCCGCCTTTCTCGATTTCGGCGACAATCGCTTTACCTGGCACAATCTCACCTGGTGGCTGCTGGCCATCGGTTTTTGGGCGCTGGCGTTCTGGCAATCTTCCTCCTGGAAGCGCCGCCGGAGAGCCGTCCCTGCTGCGCCGCGCCGCCCGGATTGGGGCTGGGCGGCCCTGCTCCTGGCCGTGACTGCCCTGGTCGTTTTTTTCCGCGTCTACCGGCTGAACGAAGTCCCCGCCGAGCCTTACAGCGACCACGCCGAGAAAATCTTGGACGTCTACGACCTCAGCCAGGGACAATACAAGATTTTCTTCGAGCGCAATACTGGCCGGGAGGGGCTGCAAATGTACCTGACCCTGGCGGTGGCGCGCCTGTTCAAAACCGGCCTTTCTTTCCTCAGCCTGAAGATTGGGACGATTCTGTGTGGCCTGTTGACCTTGCCCTACGTTTACCTGCTCGGCAAGGAGGTGGGCAACCGCCGCGTGGCTTTGCTGGCGCTTTTCCTGGTTGGGGTTGCCTACTGGCCGAATGTCATCAGCCGTTCCGGTTTGCGCTTCCCGCTCTACCCGCTCTTTGTTGCGCCCGTGCTTTATTATTTGCTGCGCGGCCTGCGCAACCAAAACCGCAGCGACTTTGTGTTGGCCGGCATTTTCCTCGGCCTGGGCCTGCACGGCTACAGCCCCTTTCGCATCGTTCCGCTGCTGGTTGTGCTCGGAATTGGCATCTATGCCCTTCACAACCAGCCTCGCCGCTCGTGGATGCAGGCCGTGATTTGGACCGGCATCGTGGCGACGATGGCGCTGATGGTCTTCCTGCCGCTCTTGCGCTACGCTTTCGATAATCCGGGGCAATTCTCCTACCGGGCTATGTCGCGGCTTGGGGCGGTTGACCAGCCTCTGCCTGGCCCCGCCTGGCAACTCTTTCTCTCGAATGTGGGAAAGGGCTTGTTGATGTTCAACTGGGACGATGGCGAGATTTGGGTGCACTCCATCCCGCATCGCCCGGCCCTGGACCTGATTTCGGCGGCCCTGTTCGTGCTCGGCGCGGCGCTGGTCTTGACCCGCTACCTGCGTCAACGCCGCTGGCTGGACCTCTTCCTGTTGCTTTCCGTCCCCGTTCTGCAATTGCCCTCTACCCTTTCGCTGGCATTCCCCGCCGAAAACCCGGCCCTGAACCGGGCTGCCGGCGCTTACCTGCCGGCCTTTCTGCTCGTTGCTCTGGCGCTGGATGGCCTGGCTGCCGCTTTGCGGGCGCGTACCAGCCGCCGCTGGGGTCCGGTGTTGGCCAATGGGCTGCTGTTTTTGCTTTTGCTTTGGTCTTCTTTCCAAAATTTCAATCTGGTTTTCGTTCAATATGACCGCCAGTTCCGCGAGGGCGCCTGGAACTCGTCGGAGATGGGAGCGGTGATTGCGGGATTCCGCCAGGAGTACCAGACGACCGACACCGTCTGGATTGTGGCCTATCCGCACTGGGTGGATACGCGCCTCCCTGGAGTTTGGGCCGGCATTCCCAATCGGGATTTTGCCATCTGGCCTGAGCAAATCGAATCGACTCTTCTGCTGGCCGGTCCCAAAATGTTTCTGCTGCGCCCCGATGACGCTGCCGGCCTAGAAACCCTCCAGCGCCTCTACCCGCAAGGCGAATTCCAACGATATGCCTCGCGCCAGCCGTCGCACGACTTTCTGATTTACTTCGTCCCGGCTCAGCCGTGAGGTTCGAGGATAAGGTATGCCTGTTTCGAATCGCCGCACCCGCGCCCTGAATCTGATTTGCGATTTGCTTTTCCTGCTCGTCCTGCTGATGGCCACGCTGCTGCGCGCTACCGGCCTGGACTGGGGCGAGTTTGCCCATCAGCACCCCGATGAGTTGTTCCTGACCTCGGTCACGGCCGATATCCAGCCGGTTGGCAGTTTGGGCGAATACTTCGACACCGCTCATTCCAGCCTCAACCCGCAGAACCGAGGCCACGGCTTCTTCGTCTATGGCACCCTGCCGATTTTCCTGACCCGCTACGTGGCCGAATGGAGCGGCGCGACGAACATCAAACTGGTCGGCCGCGAACTCTCGGCTCTCGCCGACCTGGGGACGATCATCCTGCTCTATTTCATCGTCGCCCGCGTCTACCATCGCGGCGCGGCGCTGCTGGCTGCCGCGTTTTCCTCGCTGGCGGTGATGCAGATTCAG
This sequence comes from Anaerolineales bacterium, assembly GCA_041287425.1. Lineage (GTDB taxonomy): Bacteria > Chloroflexota > Anaerolineae > Anaerolineales > Villigracilaceae > JAFGSI01. Next base: position 43,775 of record JBEULG010000011.1, read on the forward strand.
CAGGCGCATTTCTATACTGCCGACCATTTCGTCAACTTCTTCCTGTTCCTGGCGCTCTGGTTTGCCGTCCTGATTGCCGAACGGCGCTGGCCGGGCGTTCCGCTTGACGCGCCTGCTCCACAACCTGAGACCGAAGCCGAGGCCGAGGCCCGGTTGCGGGAACGCTGGGGCAGGCTGACGCGCGCCTTCCTGCGAGACCGCCTGACCTGGTACAGCCTGGCTTTTGGTGCTGCCCTCGGCATGGCGGCGGCCTGCAAAATTAATGCCGCTTTCGGCGCTCTCCTCTTGCCGGCGGCGCTGGTCGTCGCCTATTTCCGGCCGGATGACGCCGCAAAGACCGATTCCGACCCGGAACGACGCGAGGCATTCCTGCGCTATGTCTGGGTCTATCTGGTGCTGGGCGGCCTGGCAACTCTTCTTTTCTTCCGCATCTTCCAGCCGTACGCTTTCGATGGCCTCTTGCCCAACCCCGAATGGATTGCCAGCATCCGCGCCCAGCGCTTGCAGGTCGGTGCCGACCTGCCCTGGAACCTGCAATGGGTGCGCCGCTCGCGGCTGTTCTCTTTCCAGAATTTGACCGTTTGGGGGTTGGGACTGCCGCTCGGCGTTCTGGCCTGGGCCGGTTTCCTGGGTATGGGCTGGCGCATCCTGCGCCGCGAATGGAGTCAACACATTCTGCTGTGGGGCTGGACGTTGGCCTATTTCGCTTGGCAATCGTCGCAGTTCAATGCCACCATGCGTTACCAGTTGCCGGTCTATCCGCTCCTGGCGATGATGGCTGCCTGGGGCGTTTTCGCCCTGCTCGGCGGACCCCTTCCCCGGCGGGGAGCCGGTCGTCTCCGCTGGCAGAGACTGCTGGCCGGATTGAGAAAAACGGCCGCGGCGTTCATCGCTCTGACCGTCCTGGGCCTGACTGCAGCCTGGGCGCTGGCTTTCCACAGCATCTACCTGCGTCCCGAACCGCGCATCGCCGCCTCCTACTGGATTTATGAAAACGTCCCCGGCCCTATTAATTTGCACATCCGCCGGACAGATGGCCAGATGGTTCAGCAGCCGCTTCCTTTCGCGACCGGTTTCGTCATCCAGCCCGAACAGCCCTACGAGACGGTCGTCGCCCTGCGGGAGGACGGCGTTCTCCAGGAGGTGGTTCTCGGCCACGTCCTCGACCTCCAGGCCGCGGGTCCGGTGACGCTGCGCCTGACCATTTTCGAACGGGCCTCGGATGTCCGCCCGCTGGCTTCGACGGCCCTGACGGCCGATTTTGCCCCTCGCTCCGATCCGCGCGGCGACTCTTATACTTTGCCCCTCGATTCTCCTATCGCCGTCCAGAGCGGCGAGATTTACGTTCTGCGCTTCGAGACCGACGGCGGGGTGCTGACCTTCTCCGGCGCGGCGTTGGTCAACGAGACCGACTACGATTACGGCCTGCCCTTCCGCGTGGGCGGCTACGACGGCTTCGGCGGCCTCTATCGCGGCGACCTCAATTTGCAGGTCTATTGGCCCGATAACGCCGACAAATTGACCCGCCTGCTGACCTGCCTCGAACAGGGCGATTACATTCTCATCCCCACCAATCACCAGTATGGGCAGATCACGCGCCTGCCGGAGCGTTATCCGCTGACCACCCATTACTACCGCGAATTGATCGGCTGTCCGCCCGATCGCGAGATCGCCTGGTGCTACCGCGTCGCCGAGCCGGGCATGTTCGAGGGCCGGCTGGGATACGACCTGGTGGCCGTTTTCACCTCTTACCCTACCCTGGGGCCGTGGACGATCAACGACCAGGCGGCAGAGGAGGCCTTCACCTTCTATGATCACCCCAAGGTCCTGATCTTCCAGCGGCGCGCCGACTTCGACCGCGAACAGGTGGCGGCCAGTTTGCAGTCGGTCAATCTCGATCAGGTGGTCAACCTGACCCCCTTGCAGGCCGATGACTATCGCAGCACCCTGCTCCCCGATGAGCGCCTGGCGGCGCAACAGGCAGGCGGAACCTGGTCGGAGTTGTTCGACCGCCAGGCCTGGTACAACCGTCTCCCTGGCCTGGGCGCTGCGCTTTGGTATCTGCTCGTCTTTGGCGTTGGCCTGCTGGCCTATCCACTGGTGCGGGCGGCGCTGCCCGGCCTGCCCGATCGAGGCTATCCGCTGGCGCGCTTGAGCGGTTTGCTCCTGTGGGCCTGGTTTTCCTGGCTGGCAGGTTCGGCGGGCATTCCATACAGCAAGACGACCATCGCAGTCTGCTTGGGGCTGGTGGCGCTGATCGGCGCTGGGCTGGCCTACCGTCAGCGGGACGAGTTGCGGGAGGAGTGGCGCACAAAGAAGAAATATTTCCTCGTCATCGAGATTCTTTTCTTGCTCTTCTTCCTGCTCGATTTGGGCATCCGCCTTGGCAATCCGGATATGTGGCATCCGGCCAAGGGCGGCGAGCGGCCGATGAATTTCTCGTATTTCAACGCCATTCTGCGCAGCACGACCTTCCCGCCCTACGATCCCTGGTTCGCCGGCGGCTATATTAATTATTACTATTACGGCTACGTTATCTTCGGCACGCCCGTCAAGTTGCTGGGCATTCTGCCCTCCATTGCCTGGAATTTGCTCTTGCCGACCCTGTACGCGCTGCTGGCGTTGAGCGCCTTCTCGGTCGGCTGGAATCTGGTCGCCAGCGGCAAAGAGACGTACGGCAAACTTTCGTCTTTCCTGCGTCAGCCGGCCTTTCTCGCCGGAATGGCCGCTGCGGCAGCGATGGTCCTCTTAGGCAATTTGGGGATTGTGCGCCTGTTCTATCAGGGATTCCAGCGCGTCGGCGCCCCGGGCGGCTTGATCGCCGAGGGCGACTTGCTCCAGCGTTTGGGATGGGCTGTGAAGGGCTTCTTCCAGGTTCTGGCGGGCGTCCGCCTGCCGATTGGACGCGGCGACTGGTATTGGTTCCCCAGTCGAATCATCCCCGCCCCCGGCGACGTCGAGCCAATCACCGAGTTCCCGGTTTTTACTTTCCTCTACTCGGACATGCACGCTCACAATCTTTCGATGCCGGTCGAGGTTTTGTCCGTTGCCTGGGCGCTTTCGGTTTTGCGCGGCCGCTTCCGGCATCGTTCACCGCTCGATTGGGCGCTTGGCTTTCTCTTCGGCGGTCTGGTTATCGGCGCCCTGTATCCCATCAACCTCTCGGATATTTACACCTACCTGCCGCTTGGTTGTGCGGCTCTGGTCTATGCCCTCTGGCGCTATGTGGACGTGAACACGCTGCCCTGGCTGAAACGCCTGCCGCCCTGGCTGGCGCGTCTGATTCTGACGGCGGGCGGCGTCCTGACCTTCGTCCTGCTGGTTTACCTGATGTATGAACCCTACCGCTACTGGTACGTTCAGGCCTATGGGCGGGTGACCTGGTGGAAGGGAACGCGCACGCCTCTTTCCTCCTATCTGGCCCACTGGGGCGTCTTCCTGTTCATAATCGTTTCGTGGATGACCTGGGAGACGCGCGAGTGGATGGCTGCCACGCCCCTCTCGGCCCTGCGCCGCCTCAAGCCTTACCTCAACCTGATTCTGGCCGCCGTCTTTTCGCTTTTCCTGTTGATGGTCTTTCAACAGGTTTCGGTGCTTCTTCCTTCCAACTACGCGCCCTGGAAAGGGGTGAGCGTCATCTGGCTGGTGTTGCCGTTGGCAGCCTGGGCGGGCGTTTTGCTTTTGCGTCCCGGTCTTTCCGATTCGCGACGGGCGGTTCTGTTCTTGATCGGCACCGCCCTCATGCTGACTCTGGTGGTCGAAATCGTCGTCGTCAGCGGCGACATCGGCCGCATGAACACCGTCTTCAAATTCTATCTCCAGGCCTGGATTTTGCTCGGCCTGAGCGCCGCGGCGGCGTTTGCCTGGTTGCTGCTGGAACTGCCTCGTTGGACGTTCCGCTGGCGCGCTTTTTGGCAATTGGCCGTCACCGTGTTGCTGACCTTCTCCGGCTTGTTTTTGCTGGTCGGGGGCATGGACAAAATCCAGGACCGCATGACTCCCACCGCCCCGCATACCCTGGACAGCATGACCTACATGGCCACCTCGCAGTATTATGATTACGGCGTGATGATGGACCTGGGCGAGGATTACCGCGCCATTCAGTGGCTGCAGGAGAATGTCCAGGGGTCGCCGGTCATCGTCGAAGCCAACATCCCCGAATACCGCTGGGGTTCGCGTTATACGATCTACACGGGCCTGCCCGGTGTGGTTGGCTGGAACTGGCATCAGCGTCAGCAACGCGCCCTGACTCCGGAATGGGTCACGAATCGAGTCGAGGAAATCAACCGTTTCTACGCCACCACCGATGCCACCGTTGTGCGCGAGTTTCTGGTCAGGTACAATGTGCGCTATATCATCGTCGGCCAATTGGAGCGCGCCGTCTACGCCAATGGATACGGCATTCGTAAATTCGAGTGGTTCGATGGCCGTCTTTGGCGCGAGGTCTATCGTGATGGACAAACCGTGATTTATGAGGTGCTTCCAGAGGTGTTCAATCGATGAGCGACATCGTTCTGCACATCACCTCGCGCTCAGCCTGGCAAGCGGCGCGGATGGCCGGCTTCTACGCTGCCGATTCATTGGAAGGGCAGGGCTTTATCCACTGTTCTCTGCCCTCCCAGGTGTTGCGCGTAGCCAATAATCTCTTTCGCGGCCGGGATGACCTCGTCCTGCTGGTCATTGACCCGGCTCGCCTGACGGCCCCCCTGAAATGGGAACCGGCCGCCGACCTGGCGACCGAGATTTTTCCGCACCTTTACGGCCCACTCAACCTGGAGGCTGTTGTGGACGTGCTGCCTCTTGGCCGCGATGCCGCTGGCGGCTTCCTTCTGCCGCCTGGCTTGAACATCTGACCCGGTCTCTTATGCTCGCATTTCTCGCCTGGTATCTCTTGATCTCCTGCCTGGGTTGGCTGACCGTTCCGCTGGCGTACAGGCTCTTCCCAGCCCTGGCAGACCGCGGCTATGCCCTGGCGCGTACGCTCGGCTTGCTGCTTTGGGGCGCCTCCTTCTGGCTGTTGGCTTCGCTGGGCTTTGTCCGCAATAATGTGGAGGGCCTGCTTTTGACGTTGTTTCTGCTGGCGGGTGGGAGCCTCTGGTCGCTGTCGCGGCTCGAAAATGGTGGGGAAGGGGCGGGACGCTTGACCGTCTCGTGGCGGGCGGGCGCGGCTTCATTGTGGGGCTGGCTGAAAGCCAACCGGCGGCTGGTGTTCGCCGTCGAGGCGCTCTTCCTGCTGACCTTTGCCGGCTGGGCTGTGGTGCGGGCGGCCAACCCGGAAGTCCTCGGCACCGAAAAACCGATGGAACTGGCTTTCATCAATGCCATCCTGCGCTCGGAGACTTTCCCGCCTCATGATCCCTGGCTTTCCGGCTACGCCATTTCCTACTACTATTTTGGGTATGTGTTGACCGCCATGCTCGCCAAACTGACCGGCGTGCTCGGCAGTGTGGCCTTCAACTTGATGCTGGCCCTCGTCTGCGGGCTGGCGGCAAGCGGCGCCTACGGTTTGCTCTACGACCTGCTCGCCGTCTGGCGCGAGGAGCGCGGCACAGCGGAGGAGACTTTTTCGCTCGGTTTGCCGCTGCTGGGGCCGCTCTTTCTCCTTCTGGTGAGCAACCTGGAAGGCTTCCTGGAACTCTTGCACCGTCAGGGTCTTTTCTGGCGCCGGAATCCCGACGGGACGGCCGCTTCATCTTTTTGGACCTGGCTCGACATCAAAGAACTAAATCTGCCGCCCTCCGGCGCGCCGGGCTGGATGCCCGACCGGTATATGTGGTGGTGGCGCGCCTCGCGGGTCATCCAGGATTTCGATTTGCAGGGCCGGCCGCTGGGCGAGGTCATTGACGAGTTCCCCTTCTTCTCCTTCTTGCTGGGCGATCTCCACCCGCACGTCCTGGCCATTCCATTCGGTCTGCTGGCCGTCGCCGCGGCGCTGCATCTTTTCCGGGGCGGCTGGCGGGCGCGGGCGCAGGACTGGCGCATTCGCCTCAGCCGGCGCGCCTGGGCGTGGATCGGCGCGGCGGCGGTCCTGATCGGCGCCATCGCCTTGGGGGCGGGAATCGCGCGGGTGGTGGTAACCGTTCGGGAGGTCCGGCCAGGCGTCCTTCCCGTTCAGGTGCCGCTCTTCGACTTGGTTCTCCCATTTCTAATCGTTTTGTTCTGTTTATGGGCGGCTCCGCTTCTCCTGGATGAGGTCGTGCAGTTGCCGCTTCTCGGCTGGTCGGTCTTCGTTCGCCGCGACTTGGGTGAGCATACTTTCCGATATCCTCTGGAGGTTTCTCCGGCCGGCCTGTTGTTGATTGGGCTGTTAACCGGCGGGATGGCGTTTTTGAACATCTGGGACATCCTGTTTGGCCTGGCGCTGTTCTGCGGCGCCTACCTGCTCGAACGCTGGTTGCAGTGCGGCCGGGGCTGGGCGCGCCTGGCAGAGACGGCCCTCTTTGCGTTGCCGGTGATTGGTCTGGCCGGGGCGTTTTACCTGCCGTTCTTCGTCAGTTTCTCTTCGCAGGCCGGAGGCATTTTGCCCAATCTGGTTGCGCCGACGCGCGGTGTCCATTTGTGGGTCATGTTCGCGCCGCTCTTGCTGCCCATATTTGCCTATTTGATTTACCTGCGCCGCGGCGAGGGCCGGCCGGCAGCCTGGGGAGGCGGCCTCGGAGTGGCCGCCGCGCTGGCTGCCCTGTTGTGGGGCTTCTCCTGGCTGCTGACGCTGCCCGTCCGCGCCTTGCACCCCGAAGTTGTCACCGCGTTTCTCGATCTCAACGGCGTGGCCAGCCTGGGCGATTTGTTCGCCGCCGCGCTGGGCGTCCGTCTGAGCGCGGCGGGAGGCTGGCTGACGTTGCTGCTCCTGTTGGGGATGACGCTGGCTTATCTGCTGCGCGCCGCAGGGCGAGGCGAGGCGAAGGAGGAATCTTCGCCCCGCGCCTCCTCGGCGGCGACCATTTTTGTTCTCTTTCTGATTCTCGTCGGCGGATTGCTCGTCTTGGGGCCAGAATATCTCTACCTGCGCGACCTGTTTGGGACGCGCATGAATACGGTCTTCAAATTCTATTACCAGGCCTGGATGGTCTGGAGCCTGGCGGCCGCTTTCGGGACGGCCATCTTGCTGCGGCGTTTGCGCGGCGTGGCGGGAGAGATTTTCCGGGTCGGCCTGACTCTCCTTTTGATGGTCAGCCTGACCTATCCGCTGCTGGGGCTGCTGAGTCGCACAAACAATTTCCGCCCCTCCTACGGCTGGACGCTGGACGGCGCCGCTTACCTCGAGTACGGCAACCGCGGTGACGCCGACGCCATCCGCTGGCTGCAAACGGCGCCGTTTGGGGTAGTAGCAGAGGCCGGGTCTCCAGGTGGCAGTTACACCTATTACAGCCGGTTCTCTACCTATACCGGCCTGCCGACCGTTTTGGGCTGGCCGGGCCACGAGGGCCAATGGCGCGGCGGCTACGAATTGCAAGGCAACCGACAGGCCGATTTGCAGCGCCTGTACACCACCCTCAACTGGCCTGAAGCGCAGATGATTTTGGAACGTTACGAAATTCGTTACGTGGTGGTGGGGCCGCTCGAACGTGCCACCTATCCGCTGGAGGAAGGCAAATTCCAGCAGCATCTGATTTTGGGTTACCAGAATGACGAGGTGACCATCTACGTCGTCCCCTGACTTGCGGGTAAAATTGGGCAAAATGTCTTCTTCGCGCAACTTGACCGTTGAACACGCTCTGTATGGGCTGGCGCTGGCGCTTGGCCTGGGAATCCGGCTGCTGAACCTGGGGCGGCTGCCGCTCTCCGACTTCGAGGCCAACTGGGCCTTGCAGGCCCTCGACCTGGCGCAGGGGAGGGGCCCTCAGGTCGGCGCCAACCCCGCTTACGTGCACCTGACCGCCCTCCTGTTCTATCTGCTGCCGGCCTCGAATTTCTTGGCGCGCCTGTGGCCGGCGCTGACGGGGGCGAGTCTGATTCTCCTGCCGTTCTTCTGGCGCCAGCGCCTGGGACGCCTGCCGGCGCTCTTGCTCGCCTTTGGCCTGGCGTTTGATCCCGGCCTGACCGCCCTGGCGCGCCTGGCGGGCGGGCCGATTCTTGCCCTGGCAGCCGTCTTGTGGGGCATCACGTTCTGGCGGGGCGGCCGCATCGCTCCGGCGGGAATCTGCGCCGGGCTGGCGCTGCTTTCCGGACCGGCAGCCTGGTTCGGCCTGGTGAGCCTGGCTCTGGTCGCCGGCCTGAAGCAAATCGGACCGCGTCCGCGCCCCGTTGAAACGAATCAGCCGGAGAGTCCGGCCCGCTTCGATGGGCGGGGTGTGCGCACGGCTGCTTTGTGGGGGCTGGGAACGCTTCTTCTGCTCGGTACGCTGGCTCTGCTTTCGCCGCTTGGCCTGAGCGGAGTCTTCGGCGCTTTGTTGACCTTCCTGCGCGGCTGGTGGGCCGCGCCGCAAATCTTGCCGCATCAAATCCTGATCGCTTTGCCGGCCTATGCGCCTCTGGCGCTGATTTTTGGGCTGGCAGGACTCGTGCGCGCCATCCTGGTGAGGGACGAGGAAATGCTCCGGCTGGGGTTGTGGATGCTGACCGCTCTGCTGCTGGCCCTCGTTTACCCTGCCCGCCAGGTGGCCGACTTGATGTGGATGCTCGTGCCGCTGTGGGCGCTGGCGGCGGCGGAACTCAACCGCCATTTCGATTTCGCCGCGCACAGCCGCTGGGGTCTGGCCGGGACGATGACGCTGACCTTTGCCCTGTTGACCTCCACCTGGTTCTATTTGACCAACGCCGTCAACGTGAATCTGCCGGGGCAATTCGGCCAGGCGCGCCTGCTGATTTTGCTGGGTCTCTTGCTGGTGCTGGCGCTGACGCTGGTGCTGGTGGCTTACGGCTGGTCGCTGGCGCTGGCGCGCCTGGGGCTGGTCTGGGGCGGCGGGATGTTTCTGTTCCTGCTGACGATTGCCGCCCTGACCGATGCCGCCGGCCTGCGCCAGCCGCGCACGGCCGAGTTGTGGACTCCCGCGCCGCGCATTGCCCAGGCTGATTTGCTGCTCGAAACCATCGAAGAACTCTCGGCCTGGAATGCCCGCGACCCGCGCGGCCTGCCGGTGACGGTAGCCGGCATCGAATCGCCGGCCTTGCGCTGGCTCTTGCGCGCCCATCCGCTCGAATGGACTCTCGCCCCTCCGGTCAATCAGGCGCCGCCGCTGTTGATTACCGCCGAAGTCCAGCCGAATCTGGTCGCGGCCTACCGCGGTCAGGACTTCATCTGGCGGCAAAGCCCCGGCTGGCTCAACGCCCTGCCCGGCGATTGGCTGCGCTGGTATCTATTTCGTCAGATTGCCATGCAATCGGAAACCATCATTTTATGGGCGCGCAGCGACCTGCTGTTCGAGGCGCCGCCTGCCGCCCCCTGAGGGAGAACCATGCCTGTTCCGAACATCATTGCCATTGACGGCCCGGCGGCTTCGGGCAAATCCACACTCGGCAAGCGCCTGGCCGACGCCCTCGGCTACCTGTTCTTCGACACCGGCGTCATGTACCGCGCCGTCACCTGGGCCGCGTTGCAGCGCGGCATCCCCATCGAGGACGAGGCCGGGGTGACGCGCCTGGCCGAGACCGCCCAGATCGACGTCCGCCCGCCGTCGCGCGATGACGGCCGCGCCTGCGACGTGCTGGTGGACGGCGTGGACTGCACCTGGGAGACACGCCGCCCCGAGGTGGATGCCAACGTCTCGCCTGTTTCGGCTTATCCGGGCGTGCGGCGGGCACTGGCCGCCCAACAGCGGCGGATCGGTCTGCGCGGCCGGGTGGTGATGGTCGGGCGCGATATCGGGACGGTGGTTCTGCCGGAGGCCGACTTGAAAATCTATCTCGACGCCTCGCCCGAAGAGCGCGCCCGCCGCCGCTACCGCGAGATTCTGGGGCGCGGCGGTCAGGCCGATTACGAGGAGATTCTGGCGGGCGTCCGCCGGCGCGACGAAATCGACTCGACCCGCGCCGTCGCCCCGCTGCGGCCGGCGCAGGACGCCGTCATCCTCGATTCGGACCGCCTGAACGCCGACGAAGTCTTTGCCCGCGTGGAGGCGCTTTGCCGATGAAAGCGAATTATCGGGTGGCCTGGTGGCGGTGCTGGATTGCCCGCCCGCTCATCCGGGGGGCATTGCGGGCGTTGTTCCGTCTGCTGGCCCCGGTGACCATCACCGGCCGCGAGAATGTGCCGCGCCGCCAGGCCTATATCGTGGCTATCAATCACGTCTCGCTTTTCGACCCACCTTTTGCCGGCGTCTTCTGGCCCGAACAACTGGAGGCCATGGGTGCGGTGGACATCTGGTCGCGGCCGGGGCAGAACATCCTGGCCCGGCTGTGGGGCGGTATCAAAGTCCACCGCGGCGAGTATGACCGGGCGATGTTCGAGACCGTCCTGTCGGCTCTGCGCGCCGGTTATCCGCTGCTGATTGCGCCGGAGGGCGGGCGCTCGCATGCGCCGGGTATGCGGCCCGCCCGGCCTGGGGTGGCTTACCTGGCCGAGCAGGCGGACGTACCGGTGATACCGGTGGGCATCGTCGGTACGACCGACGATTTCTGGCGCAAAGCCAGCCGGGGCTTGCGTCCGCGCCTGGAGATGCACATCGGCCGGCCGATTCATCTGCCGCCGGTGGAGGGAAACGGCGCGGCGCGGCGCGACGCCCGTCAGCGCAATGCGGACTTGATTATGTACAAGATTGCCGAACTGCTTCCGGAGGAGTATCGCGGTGTCTACGGAAATTCCCCCCAAGCCGATCAGTGAAGTCTGGCGGCCCGAACTGGTGCGTCTGCCGCGCCTGACCCTCGGCCGGCGGCTGTTCCGACTCTTCGTGCGCGGCCTGTGCCGGCTGGTGACCGCTGTTTGCACGCGGCCCAGCGTGCGCGGCCTGGAAAATTACCCGCGCCAGGGGCCGGCGCTCATCGCCATGAACCATCTGGGCGATCCCGATTCGTTCCTCATCCTGGGTTACCTGCCCGAAGTGCCCGAGTCGATGGGCAAAATCGAATTGCGCGACATCCCCGTCCTGGGGGCGGTGATGGAGGCCCTGGGAGTCATCTGGGTCCACCGCGGCCGGGCCGACCGGCGGGCGATTGCCGCCGCGTTGGAGGGATTCCGCCAGGGACGGCGCATCCTCATCGCCCCCGAAGGGCGCGAATCGCTGACCGGCGCCCTGGAGCCGGGAACCGAGGGAGCGGCTTTCCTGGCGCTCAAAGCGGGCGTGCCGGTGGTCCCGCTGGTCGTCACCGGCACCGAAACCTGGCGGATTTTCGGCAACCTCAAGAAATTGCGCCGCACGCCCGTCTCGCTGACGGTGGGCAAACCCTTTGTGCTGTCGGGCGAGGGGCGGGAAGCAGTGCGGGAGGGTACGCGCCTCATCATGGAGTCCCTGGCCCGTTTGCTGCCGCCGGAGTACCGCGGGGTTTATCGTTACGTAGAGGAGGAAAATGACTAAGACGCCCGTTTACGTGCATGCCGAACACGAACGCATCCGGCGCATTCTGCGATTCTGGATTAAGGTGGCGGCTGCGCTATTGGTCAAGATGGGCGATTTCGAGGGCGCCGAGCGCGTCCCTGCTGAGGGGCCGCTCTTGCTCTACAGCAATCACATCTCGATGATTGACCCCATTTTGATTATTCACGCTGTCAAGCGCAATCTCGTGCCGCTGGCGAAAATCGAGGCTTACGATTATCCGTTCATCGGCATCTTTCCACGCTTGTGGCGGGTGATTACTGTCCAGCGCGGCGAAGTGGACCGGCGCGCTCTGCAGGCTTGCCTGGCGGTTTTGCAGGCAGGCGAAATTTTGTGGGTGGCGCCGGAGGGGACCCGCCGGCCGGCGCTGCTGGAAGCCAAGGACGGCATGGCTTACATTGCGGCGCGCTCTGGCGCCCCGCTGATGCCGGTCGCCGTGGACGGGACGCGCGGTTTCCCGGCGCTGCCTTTTAGCCAGCGCTGGCGTCAGGGGCCGCCGGCCACGCTGAAGTTTGGGCGCATGTTCCGCTTCAAGCCGCTCCAAAATCTACGCGACCGGCAAACGCTGGCCAAGATGACCCGCGAAGCGATGTATATTCTCAGCGCTTTGCTGCCGCCCGAACGGCGTGGAGCGTTCGCCGACCTTTCGCAGGCAACCGAGGAGACTATTGAGTGGCTCGATTGACCACTCTTGCCAGCGCCCGATTTTAAACGGCCATGCTATAATAGACTTCACTGGGAATGACCGCCATGACGCGGAGAGCGCCAAGAGAAGGCTTTGGCGATTCCCCAATCTGCCGGGCGTCCTGATGTCTTGGCGGTATAAATTATTGCCTGAAGTCAGATGATGCCACGGGGCGCCTATGACGCCTTTTCTGACGCTCTTGACAGAACCCGCCTACCTCATCCCGTTGACCAGCCTGTTGGGCTGGCTGGTGTGGTTTGTGTTGCTTGGACTGACGGCTTGGGCGGCGGTCCGCTGGCGCATTTACCAGGTGCGGGGCAGGCATCGCTGGCTGGTGATGCTGATTTTCGTCGCCATGATTCCTCTGACCGGCCTCTTCGTGGGGGTACGTTTGCCGGTCGGTGTGGCGCTGCCCCAGCCGGGAATTCCTGAAGCCCCTCATCGTCCCTCGCTGATTCTTTTTGCAGCCCTGCCCTGGATGCTGGCGGGCGGTTTTTTGGGGCCGGTTCAGGCCGCCCTGGTGGGTTTGCTGGCCGGTTTGACCCGCAGTCTGTGGGATACCCACAACCTGTTCACCATTCTGGAGCCGGCCATCCTGGCGGTTCTGTTCAGCGCAGCCGTCCGTCAACGATACCGCACCCTGTTCTACCGTCTGCTGCGCCAGCCGTTGCTGGTGGCCATCTTCCTGATTCCTGTTTACGCGCTTACTTTCATCATCGGGGCTTTTTCTTCGGCCACGAGCAGTCTGCCGGCCCGCCTGGATTATGCCTTCACGAATGTTTGGCCCGCCACGCAGGCCTGCGCAGGCGAATTGCTCCTGGCAGGTCTGTTCGTGCAGTTCGTGGCGCTGGTAGCCGGGCGCGCCTGGGGACACAAGGAGACCCTCCTGCCCTCACCGGGCGAGCGCAGCCTGGAAGCGCGCTTTCTGTTCGGCGGCGGGACGTTTATCGTTCTGCTGCTCCTCTCCCTGCTGGCCGGCGATTGGATTGTGGCCGGCAACGCTGCTCAGCGTCTGCTGCGGGAACGTCTCTCCAGCACGGCTCAGTCGGCGGCCGAAAGCGTGCCCTTCTTTCTCGAGACGGGACAAAATCTGGTGGTCCAACTGGCCAGCGACCCGCGCTTGCGGGACGAGGCGGGCGAAGCCCTCACGCTGGTGCTGAGCGAACAGATTCGTTCTGTGCCTTATTTCGACCAACTGGTGGTGCTCGATGCGCAGGGCAGTGTCATCGGCGGATATCCGCTGGGCGATGCCCAGGCGCTGGCTCTGACGCCGGAGGAAGTCGTCGGCGTGCAAATTGCCTTCCAGGGGGTGGCCATCCAGATTTATTCGATTCCGCCAGCCCCCGGTGGGGCGGCGGCGCGCCTGTCTTTTTTGGCCGCCGTTGCCGATGAAAGCGGCCAGACTCGGCGAGTCCTGCTGGGGCGCACCGACCTGAACAACAACCCTCTGACGCAGCCGCTGCTCAACAGTCTGCGCGGCATGGAAGCGCTGGGCGGCACGGGCTTGCTGCTCGACGAACAGGGGCGCATTCTCTTCCACCCCAGCCCCGATCTCTTGATGACCACTTATCTGGATGAAAGGCGTGACCAGGCCGATTTCTATACCCTGCCCGCTCCCGGCGGGACGCGCAACCTGGTCTATTATCAGCCCGTGCCGGGGCGCGCCTGGGCGGTGGTCTTGATTGTGCCGGCCGAGCAGGCCCAGCAACTCTCGTTGGACATTGCGACGCCGCTTTCGATGATGATCCTCATCCTGGCCCTGATTACGCTCATCTCTTTTCGTCTCAGCCTGCAGACGGTCACCTCCTCCCTGAAGAATTTGGCCACCGAGGCGGCCCGGATTGCCCAGGGGCAACTCGATCACCCGCTCCAGGTCCAGAGCGTGGACGAGGTCGGCCAGTTGGGGCGGGCTTTCGAACAGATGCGCGTCAGTCTGCATGCCCGGCTGGAGGAACTGAATCAGTTGCTGTTGGTCAGCCAGGGGGTGGCCTCCAGCCTGGAGATGGAGGACGCCGTTCAGCCGGTACTGGAAGCCGTCCTGGCGAGCGGCGCCAGCGCGGTGCGGGTGGTGCTGCTGCCCGCCCCCTCCCAATTGTCCGACGAGTCCAGCCTGCATTTTGCGCTTGGCGCGGACAAAGAATTGTATGCCTACCTGGATGAGCAAATCCTCAACCTGGCGCAACGTCAGGGACGCCTGATTCTGAATAATCTCAGCCGGACGCGTTTACTGGACGTGAAGCCGGGCCAGCCCCTGCCGGCAGCGCTCATCGCGGTTTCTCTGTATCACGAGAATCGTTACTACGGCGCCCTGTGGGCGGCCTACAATCAGCCGCGTCAGTTTTCCGAGGAGGATGTGCGCTTCCTGACCACTCTGGCCGGACAGGCGGCGGTAGCCGCCTCCAATGCCCGCCTGTTCCGCACCGCTGAGGTGGGACGTCAGCGGCTGGCGGCGATTCTAGCCTCCACGCCGGACCCAGTCTTGGTGACCGACCAGGAGAACCGCCTCCTGCTGGCCAACCCGGCCGCCAAACAGGCCCTGGGCGCCACCCTGGGGGCGGCCGAGGGTCAGCCCACCGAGAAGGTCATCAGTCAGCAGGAACTGCGCGACCTGCTCAAAGTGTTGGAAGACACCAAACAGTCTGCCGAATTGATCATGCCGGACGGGAAGGTTTACTTTGCCACCGCTTCCTCCGTCATCGCCGACGGCCGTCCGGTGGGCCGGGTGTGCGTGATGCGCGACGTCACCCATTTCAAAGAGTTGGACGCCCTCAAGTCGGATTTCGTTGCTACGGTCAGCCATGACTTGCGCTCTCCCCTGACCCTGATGCGCGGCTATGCCACCATGCTCGAAATGGTCGGCGAACTCAATGAGCAACAGCATAGTTACGTTACCAAGATCATTGCCGGCGTGGAGAGCATGTCGCGCCTGGTGAACAATTTGTTAGATTTGGGCCGCATTGATGCCGGTGTGGGCTTGCAAGTCGAACAGATGCCCATCCTGGAGGTAGCGGAAAACGTCGTCGGTACGCTTCAAATGCAGGCCGATCAGAAGCAAATCAGCCTGGGAATGGAAATTGACCGCGATTTGCCGCAGTTGATTGCGGCCGACCGGGCCCTGATTCAGCAGGCGCTCTACAACCTGGTCGAGAATGCCGTCAAGTACACGCCCAATGGAGGGCGGGTGGTGATGAGGCTGCGCAGCCGGCCGGATGGCATCCAATTCGAGGTGCAGGATACCGGCATCGGCATCGCGCCGGCTGACCAGCCGCGGCTGTTCGAGAAGTTCTTTCGCGGCACCAGCCGGGAGGCGCGTCAGCAACGCGGCAGCGGCCTGGGGCTGGCCATCGTGCGCTCGATTGCAGAGCGTCACGGCGGCCGAGTCTGGGTCGAGAGCCGCCTGGGGGAGGGGAGCACGTTTTTCCTGTTCATTCCCCACAAGGCGGGCGGAGAAAAGAAAGAGTCGAAACAGGTTTGACCATTTTTGTACCTATACGGTATAATAGCGTGCCGGTCTGAACCTGGTATAAGAACTGCCGGCAGATTCTTTGCTGCCCGGCGTTGAACTTTTAGTTTATCGAGGTCAATGATGTCGCCCAAACGTACATATCAACCGAAGATCAGGCGGCGGGTGCGCGTGCACGGTTTTCGCCAGCGCATGTCCACCGCCGACGGCCGTCAGGTGCTCAAGCGCCGTCGTTTGCGCGGTCGCTATCGGCTGACGGTGCGCAGCAATCAGCATGTCAAGCGGATACGCTGGTAGGAGGCCGGAGCGATCGCGGAAAAACGTTGCCGCGGCCGGTTGGGATGACGGCTTCCATCAGCGGCAGTCGAGGCCCAGGTGAAGCGCCGCTTTCGCCTGACCCGGTCACAGGACCTCAAGCGGGTGCGACAGGCAGGCAAGTCTTACACGCACCCGCTTGTCGTGTTGTATGTCATCCCCGCCGAGCGGCCGTGGGTGCGCGTCGGTGTGACGGCCAGCCGCGGGGTAGGAAGCGCCGTGCGGCGCAACCGCGCCAAGCGGCTGCTGCGGGCGGCGGTTTCCGCCTTGCTCCCCGACCTGCAGCCAGGGTTCGATTTATTGCTGATTGCCCGCACCCCTCTGGCGGCCGCGAATATGATCCAAACCAAACGGGCGCTGGCTGCTCTCCTGAGCCGCGCCGGATTGCTCACCCCTTCTGAGAATGGCTGATTTCCCGTATCTGCCGCGCGAATATCCTCACGAACCGCGCCTGCGCGACCTGCCGCGTTCGCCGCTCTACTGGCCGCGTTGGCTTCTCTTGGCGCTCATTCGGCTTTACCAGATGACGATTTCGCAAACCTTGCCTGCCGATACCTGCCGATTTTATCCATCCTGCTCGCATTATGGCTATCAGGCGATCTACAAACATGGCGTTCTGAAAGGCGGGCTGATGGCTATCTGGCGGGTGTTGCGTTGTAACCCTTTCAATCCGGGCGGGTATGACCCCGTGCCGTAGGAGAGTGAATTGCTCCATGAAAACCAAAGTTTATGTGATGTTGTTCTTCCTGGCTGGACTTGGTCTGCTGCTCAGCGGCTGTGCCAGCGACCTGGTGGCCGGCACCTGGCCGGGCGTCTCGGCGGATGAGGCGCGCGCCTATGTGGCCGCCGGCTCTTTCGTCTATGCGGTTGACTTGCAGACCGGCCAGGAAGTGTGGCGCTTTCCTGAAAAGGCCTCGACGGCCAATCCCTTCTACGCCACACCCGCTTTGACCCCCGATGGCGAACAACTCATCGTTGCCGGTTTCAATCACATCCTCTACAGCCTCGATCCTGTGGATGGCACAATCAATTGGGAATTCAACCGCTCGCACGACCGTTATTACGCCGCACCGTTGATTGCCGATGAATTGATCTACGCCGCCTCGGCCGATTACAACCTATATGCCGTTACCTTCGACGGCGACCTGGCCTGGCAGTTTTCGGCCTCCCAGGCGATTTGGTCGACGCCGGTCAGCGACGGCGCGCGCCTCTACTTTGGAGCGCTCGACCGCACCGTTTACGCCCTCGACGCTCGCCGCGGCTCTCTGGTCTGGAAGCAGACGCTGGACAGCGCCATCCTCGCCTCGCCGGCGCTGGGCGCGGAAGGCCAGTTATACGTCGCCTCGATGGGGGGGCGGGTGTATGCTTTCGACAGCGAGAGCGGCGCCGCCCTCTGGCCGCAACCTTTCCAGGCGGAGGGACAGGTTTGGGCTGCGCCGTTTTTCCTCGAAGGCCGGTTGTATGTGGCCGATGTGGACGGCGTCATCTATACGCTCGATCCGGCAACCGGGCGGGAGAGCCAACCGCGTCTCCACGCCGGAGGGACCATCGTCAGCGCCCCGCGCCGCTTCGAGCAAACCCTCATCTTTGGCACGGAGGACGGCGCGCTGTTCCTGCTGACCCTCCCGGACGAGGTTCAAACCTTCGAGGTGGATGGTCGATTGTATGGTACGCCGGCGCTGGTCGGCGAGACCGTTCTGGTTGCTCCTTATCAGGCCGATTCACCTCTGATTGCGGTCACCTTGCAGGGGGCGCGGCGCTGGTCGTTCACGCCGGAGCGGTAAGGGAGAAATGCCATGTGGGAAACACTGATTGTCAATCCGTTCACCAACGTTTTGCTTCTGATCTATAACCTGGTAGGCCAAAACTTCGGCGTGGCCATCATTGTCTTTACGGTGTTGATCCGCCTGATCACCCACCCCCTGACCGCCAAACAAATCAAATCTACCCAGGCCATGCAGGAACTGCAGCAATCCAAAGAATGGCAGGCCATCCAGAAGAAATATAAAGACGACAAGGAAAAACTGGGCCAGGAACAAATCCGGCTGTATAAAGAGAAGGGAATCAGCCCCTTCGGCTCCTGTTTGCCGACCTTCATTCAACTGCCCATCATGCTCGGCCTCTACCAGAGCGTGATTCGCGCCCTGGCCGCCTCGCCGATGCAGTTGCTCGTCCTGACCCGCATCCTGTGGCCTTTGCCCGGCCTGTCAGAATTGATTCCCATTAACAGCCAGTTTCTGTGGATGAATCTGGGGCAGCCAGAACGCATTTACATTGGAGGCATTGGCATTCCATTTCTGGCCATTCTCGTCGCCCTGACGACTTATATTCAATCGAAAGTCACCATTCCGCCGGTGACCGACCCGAACGACCAATCGGCCCAGATGAATCGATCCATGGCGCTGATGATGCCGTTGATGATGGCCTACTTTGCCCTCAGTTTTGCTTCGGGCTTGGCGGTGTACATCATCGTCAGCAACTTGCTGAGCCTGGTGCAGTACGCCATCTTGGGAAAGGTATACTGGAGCAATTTGTTGCCCAAAAGAGGTCGTCCCGGCAGCAGTAAATCGGAGAAGTGAAAGATGGACAAACGTGCCACACTCGAGGTCATTGCGCCGACCGTCGAAGAGGCGGTCAATCAGGGTTTGAGCGAACTCGGACTTCCGCCGGAAGCGGTGGAGGTGGAGGTGCTCGATTCGGGCGCGCGCGGACTGTTTGGATTGGGCGGGCGGCAGGTGCGCGTCCGTTTGACCGTCAAGGGCGAGGCGACCGATTCTGCCGTCACCACCCAGGCCGAACCCGTTGACACATCTCCCCAGCAAGCCGCCGAGACGGACGATGAACTTCTGCGCTTGGCGGAACAGACGGTGGCCGAGTTGCTGAATCGCATGAAAATCCCGGCCCGCCTGTCAACCCGCTATGGCGAAGCCGATGCCGATGGCCGCCGCCCTGTGCTGGTGGACATTCGCGGCGACGATTTGGGCGTCCTGATTGGCCGTCGAGCGGAAATCTTGAACGCCTTGCAGTACATCGTCAACCTGATTGTCAGCAAACAAATGGAATCTTGGGTTCAGATTGTGATCGACGTGGAAGGCTATCGCATGCGGCGAGACCGCCAACTGCGTCAGATGGCCCGCCGCATGGCCGAGCAAGCGGTGCGGACCGGCCGCCGTCAGGTTCTGGAGCCGATGACAGCCAGCGAACGGCGCATCATCCATCTGGAATTGCGCGACCATCCGCAGGTTCTGACTCAGAGCATCGGTGAAGAACCGGCCCGCAAAGTCACCATCGTGCCGAAATAGGCGCGCCTGGCCCCGTTTTCCCTGCGCAACGCTGGCGGCGTTGCGCGCTTTTTTTGCCCTCAGGTATAATGTATCTATGTCCGCCCCCTTCCCTCAAGAGACCGTTGATTACCTGGTCATCGGGCACCTGTCCCACGATTTGGCGCCGGAGGGGGCGCGCCTGGGAGGAACGGCGGCCTACGCGGCCCTGACGGCCCGCGCCCTCGGTCTGCGGGTGGGCATCCTCACCGCCTGGGGCAACGAGATCGGCCTGGAGGCGCTGGACGGCATCGAGATTTGGAGTGTGCCGGCCGAACGCAGTACGACCTTCGAGAACATCTACACCGCCCAAGGCCGCCTCCAGCGATTGCACCATCGTGCCCCCGATTTGCTTCCCGAACAAATTCCTCCCCCCTGGCGGGAGGCGGCCATCGTTCACATCGGTCCGATTGCCCAGGAAGCGAAACACCTGGCCTCTGCCGAACTTTCCCCCGCCTTGCTGGGATTGACGCCTCAGGGCTGGCTGCGCGCCTGGGATGAGAGCGGGCGCGTCTGGCCCTGTGCCTGGCCCGAGGCGGCCGCCGTCTTGCCGCGCGCCGACGCCGTCGTCATCAGCGTGGAAGATGTGGGAGGCAACGAAGAAGAGATAGAGTCCATGGCGCTGGCCAGCCGCATCCTGGCGGTCACCGAGGGGCCGTGCGGCGCGCGCCTTTACTGGCATGGCGACTTGCGGCGTTTCCGCGCCCCGCAGATGGACGAGGTTGACGCCACCGGCGCCGGCGACATCTTCGCGGCGGCTTTCTTCTGCCGCCTGCACGTCACCCGCGACCCCTGGGAGGCAGCGCGCTTTGCCACCCGCCTGGCGGCCTTTTCGGTGACGCGGCGCGGCTTGCTGGGCATTCCTACCCAACAAGAAATCCAAGATTGCCTGGTGGAGGTATTCTAGTGGGACGCGTCTACACCCTGGTCAACCAGAAGGGCGGCGTCGGGAAGACGACCACCGCCATCAACCTGGGCGCCTACCTGGCGTACTACGCTCAGCGGGTGCTGATCGTGGACATTGACCCGCAGGCCAATGCGACCTCCTCACTGGGCGTGGACAAGCACACCGTTCACGCCGGCATGTACGAATGCCTGATGGGCGGCGCCCCGGCCGCGGCCAGCGTTTTGTACAATGCCCGTTTGAAATTATCCCTTTTGCCGTCCTCCCCCTCTTTGGCGGGAGCGGAGGTGGAATTGGTCGAAATGGACGGCCGCGAAGCGCGCCTCAAGACGACCCTTGCACCGCTCCTCGACCGCTACGATTACATTCTCATCGACTGCCCGCCGTCCCTGGGCCTGTTGACCGTCAACGGCTTGGTCGCCGCCCGCGACGGCGTCATCATCCCCGTCCAGTGCGAGTACCTGGCTCTGGAGGGCCTCGGCGAGTTGACGCGCACCATCCAGCGCGTGCGTTCTTCTCTGTTCCTCGGCCTCAAGGTGCGCGGCGTCGTCCTGACGATGTTCGACGGCCGCACCCACCTGTCGGGCGATGTGGTCAATGAAGTGCGCAAGTACTTTGGCGAGCAAGTCTTCCAGACGGTCATCCCGCGCAGCATCCGGCTGGCGGAGGCGCCGTCTTACGGCTTGCCGATCTCGGCCTATGCCCCCGGCTCGAGCGCGGCCGCGGCCTATGCCGCCCTGGCCCGTGAAATCTTGCTGGGCGACGGCCTACCTGTTCCTGAATCGAAGGAGTAGCCTATGCCGCAGAAAACAGGTCTGGGGCGCGGATTGGGCGCCCTGATTCCGGGCAGCGACGGCGCTGCGATTGGCCAGGGAGGCGTGAATATGGTGGCGGTGGAGATGATTTTGCCCAACCCCCGTCAGCCGCGCGGCAGCATGGACCCGGCCGAACTGGAAGAATTGACCGCCTCGGTGCGCGAGCACGGCGTCTTGCAACCGCTCATCGTCACCCCCGGCGAGGCGGACGGCAAATACGTGCTCATCGCAGGGGAGCGCCGTCTGCAGGCCGCTCGCCTGGCGGGGCTGACGACCGTGCCGGTCATCGTCCGTCCGGCTTCTGACCAGCAGCGCCTGGAACTGGCCATCATCGAAAACATCCAGCGCACCGACCTGAGTCCGCTCGAAGAGGCCGAGGCGTATCGGCAATTGTCGGCGGATTTCAACCTCTCGCACGAAGAGATTGCCGCCCGGGTGGGAAAAAGCCGGGTGGCGGTCACGAATACCTTGCGCTTGCTCAAATTGCCCGATTCGGTCAAGAACGCCCTGGTCGAACGGCGGATCAGCGAAGGCCACGCCCGCGCCTTGCTGTCCCTGCCGAACGCCGCGGCCCAGACGGCCGCCCTGCGCACGATTCTGAGCCAGGAACTCAGCGTCCGCCAGACCGAGGAATTGGTGCGTAAATTGAGCGGCGAGAAACCGCCCAGCCGAAGCAAGCCGATGCCCTCCCCCGAAGTGACCGAACTGGAGGAACGCCTGCGTTCCAGCCTGGGGACGAAAGTCAGTCTGCGGGCGGGGCGCAAGGGCGGCACCCTCACCATTCACTATTACTCCGACGAGGAATTGGACGCTCTCCTGAAACGCTTGCTGCAGGATTGACCCGGAAGACCGGATATGAAACTGCTCCACCATGCGCGCATCCATACGCTCGACCCGCTCAGGCCAACCGCCTCGGCGCTGGCGGCCGAAGGTGAGTGGATTGTCGCCGTGGGCGGCGAAGACCTGTTGGCCGAATTCCCGCGCGCCGAGCGGCAGGATATGGGCGGGCGAGTGCTTCTCCCTGGTCTGACGGATGCGCATATTCATCTGATGCGCTATGCCCTGAGCCTGCAGCAGGTGGATTGTGAGACGGCCTCTAAAGAAGAGTGCCTCTTCCGCCTGGCGGAGCGCCTCCGAACGGCGCGGCCGGGCGTTTGGGTCTGTGGGCATGGCTGGAATCAGAACGAGTGGGGCGGCGAGTGGCCGACCGCCGCCGATCTCGACCGAATCGCTCCCGACACGCCCGTCTTTCTGACCGCCAAATCTCTGCATGCGGCCTGGGTCAACTCGGCGGCTCTGCGCCTGGCGGGGATTGATGCCAATACGCCCGACCCGCCTGGCGGCCAATTCCTGCGCGACGAACATGGGCGGCCGACCGGCATCTTGCTGGAGGAAGCCTATGTCCAGGTTCAGCGGCTCATTGCTCCGCCGCCGCTGGAAGAAGTCGTCGCCGCGTTGCGGGAGGCTCAGCCGCGTTTGTGGCAGATGGGACTGACCGGCGTCCATGATTTCGACCCGATTTTGTCTTTCCAGGCACTGCAGGAGTTGCAGGCGCGCCGGGAACTGGCGCTGCGAGTCGTCAAAAGCATTCCGTTCGAGCATTTGACGGCGGCGCTCGAGGCCGGCCTGCGCACGGGCTTCGGTAACGATTGGCTGCGCATCGGCTCGCTGAAGATATTTGCCGATGGCGCCCTTGGCCCGCGGACGGCGGCCATGCTCGATCCCTATGTTGACGAGCCGCAAAATTGTGGTATTTTAAATTTGACAGGCGAGCAACTGTTCGAGATAGGCCGCCAGGCCGTGACCGGCGGCCTCAGCCTGGCAGTCCATGCGATTGGCGACCGCGCTAACCGCGCAGTGCTCGATGGTTTTGCCCGCCTGCGGGAGTACGAACGACAGAACGGCCTGGCGATGCTGCGTCACCGCATAGAACACGTCCAGGTGATTCATCCGCAGGATGCCGGCCGCCTGGCGGCGCTGAACATCACCGCCTCGATGCAGCCGATTCATGCAACCTCGGATATGTTCATGGCCGAACGCGCCCTGGGCGAGCGGGCCGCCTGGTCCTACGGCTGGCAAACCCAGGTGCGACATGGGGCGCGGCTGGCCTTTGGCTCGGATGCGCCCGTCGAGTCGCCCAATCCGTTCTGGGGTTTGCACGCGGCCGTCACCCGTCGGCGGCGGGACGGCGCGCCGGCGGCCGCGGGCTGGTATCCCGAAGAGCGGATTTCCCTGCAGACGGCGCTGCAAGCCTTCAGCAGCGGCCCTGCTTTTCTGGCCGGGATGGAGGCGCGGCTGGGATGTCTATCGGCTGGCAAACTCGCCGACTTGATTGTTCTGGATATCGATCCGTTCGCTTGCCCGGCCGACGAACTTCACCTCCTTCAGCCGTCGGCGGTCATGATCGGCGGCGAATGGGTTTGGCAATCGTGAGGCCAACATGGCATCTCGTCCTCCTCTGACCCCCGAAATTCTCGTCCCCCGGCTGGGGGAATATCTGGTTCAAGCCGGTCACATCACGGAGGAGGATTTGCAGCGGGCATTGGAATATCAGAAAAAGAGCAAATCCTCCGGGCGCTATTTGTTGGGGCAGGCGCTTTTGGAACTCAAGTTGATTGACCAAGAGACACTCAACCGGGCCATTACCGAGCAAATCATCCAATTGCGGACGGCTCTCGAGGACGCCAATCGCTTCCTGGAAAAGCGCGTTCAGGAGCGGACGGCCGAGTTGCAGGAAGCGCTGCACAAACTTTCGGAACTCAGCCAGATCAAATCCAATTTCGTCGCCAATATTTCGCATGAATTGCGCACCCCTCTGACTCATATCAAGGGCTACATCGAATTGCTGGTGACCGAATCGCTGGGGCCGCTGACCCCCGAACAGAAAAACGCTTTGCAGGTCAGCCAGCGGGCGGCGGGTCGGTTGGAGAGTCTGATCGACAATTTGATCGTCTTTTCCCTGGCGGCGCGCGGCGAAATGAGCCTGAAATTAGGGCCGGTCGACCTCAACAAAGTAGCCGGCGAAGTCATCAGTTATTCGCGCTCCAAGGCTACCGACCGGAACGTGACCCTGACTGTCAATATCCCGCCCGACCTGCCGCCGGTGCAGGCCGATGAACAGAAAATCTCATGGGTCATCCTCCAGTTGGTTGACAACGCCATCAAATTTACGCCCGCCGGCGGGCGGGTCACACTCTCGATGTATCCTGAAACCAGCGAATTGGTCATCGTCTCGGTGGCCGATACCGGCATTGGTATCCCTGAGAATCGTCGCGACGAGATTTTCGAGCCTTTTCACCAGTTGGACGGATCGTCCACCCGCCGCTACGGCGGGACCGGCCTGGGCTTAGCCCTGGTGCGCGAAATTCTCGATGCCCACGGTTCGCTGATCGAGTTCGATTCGGTCGAAGGGCAGGGGACAACCTTCCGCTTCCCGCTCCTGGTTATCAATTCGCCAGGTTGACCAAATGGACTGCGCATGACAAGCGAGCATTTGGATTATTTCACAACGCTGAACAGCGCCGTTTCCAGAAGGGAATGGAAGTCCGCACTGGACGCGATGTTTATTGCTTTGCGCAAGCGTTTCGTGTTCGATAATTTGGCAATCTATCGCGTCGACGGCGATGCGGGGCACGGCCTGCCGGAGGTGGTCTACGCGCGGGCGGTCGGACGCGGCAAGAGCCGCGAGGCAGATGCATCCTGGGGCGAGAACATCGCCAATCAGGTGATTGCAAGCGGACGCATGATGGTTTTGAATCCCGAGTCGCCCTCCGAAGACCGAATCGCCATGCCTTATCTGCTGGGTTTGCCGCTCGATTTCCTGGATGGAAAAGGGGCGCTGGTCTTCATCCGCTTTGGCGGCCCGCCTTACCTGGACGAGCATCTCCCGTTTGCGGCCCTGGGAGCCGCCCTGGGGGCGCACATTTTGGAGCGCCGCCGTTTGCGGGAGCAGGTCGTTCTGCTCGAGCAGGCCCGTTACCGGGCGCAATTGCAGGACGATTTCATTGCCACCATTTCTCACGATTTGCATACCCCCCTCGGTTTCATCAAAGGATATGCGACCTCTTTGCTGCGTTCCGATACGACCTGGGATGCCGCCACCCAGCGCGAGTTCTTGACCATCATTGACGAGGAGACCGATCACCTGATTGCGCTGATTGACCGGCTGCTCGATTCCTCGCGCCTGCAAACAGGCATGCTGGCCATGGATTTTCAACCGGTCATCCTCGACAAACTGCTTCGCGATGTCGCCCAGCGGGTCAGCGGCCGTTGCCCCGGCCTGAACGTGATTCTCGAATTGGAAAATCTGCCCGCCATCCAGGCCGATAACGTCCGTCTGGGACAGGTCTTCGAAAACCTGCTCGACAACGCGGTCAAGTATGCGCCCGGCTCGCCGGTGACCATCCGGGCCTGGAGGCGCGGCCAGGCGGTGACGCTGACGCTGGCGGACCGGGGACCGGGGATCCCCGCCGAGCATCTGCCCTATGTGTTCGAGCGCTTCTACCGCGTTCCCGGCCAGAGCGGTCAGCGCGGCGCCGGTCTGGGGCTTTTCATCTGCAGACAAATTGTCCAGGCCCACCATGGGCAGATTACTGTCGAGACCGTTCCCGGCAAGGGGACGACATTTCGAATCGAACTTCCTGTCAGACAGGAGGGGAAAGGGAAGCAGCCATGACGACGCGCATCTTGGTCGTGGATGATGAACCGCGTTACCTGCGCCTTTTGGAGGCCAACTTGCTCACCGAGGGCTATGAGGTCGTTGCTGTGGACAATGGCCCCGAGGCGCTGGAGGTTTTCTCCTCCCGGCCGGTGGACTTGATTCTGCTCGACATCCTGTTGCCCGGCATGGACGGCTTCACCGTCTGCCAGCGCATTCGCCAATTCTCCAGCGTCCCCATCATCATGCTGACGGCCAAGGGCGAAGAACAAGACCGGGTGCGAGGTTTGGATGTGGGGGCGGACGACTATCTGGTCAAGCCGTTCTCGGTGATGGAATTGCTGGCGCGCGTCCGCGCCGTGCTGCGGCGGGCGCAGGTCAGCGAGGCGGGGCAGGAACGTTTCTTTACGCATGGTGACTTGCGCATAGACTTCGCCCGCGCCGAGGTGTGGCTGGGCGACCAGCCGGTCTACCTTTCGGCTACCGAGTACCGCTTGTTGTTGCAGTTTTCCCACAACATCGGTAAAATCCTTACGGCCGAGGAGTTACTGACCAGCGTGTGGGGGCCGGAATATCGCGACGACAAAGAAATTCTGTGGGTGACGATAGCCCGCCTGCGCCAAAAAGTGGAAAAGGATCCCCATTCGCCGCGCCATATCGTCACCCGTTCCGGGTTGGGCTATTTGATGCCGCCGCTGGAAGAATAGGGAGGAGACCATGGAAGGTCAGGAGCCTTTGAGCATTCTCATCATTGACCAGGATGCTGCCAGCCGCAATTATCTTTCGGTCATGCTGCGCAAGGCTGGCTATACGGTGCTGACGGCGCCCTCTGCCCGCGAGGGCCTGATTTCGATCTGGCGCGACCTGCCTGCCCTGGCGATTTTCGACCCCGCCCTGTCTGACCTGCCTGCCGTTGACATGGTTCAGCGTCTGCGTCAGGACCGGCGCACGACGCGTATGCCATTGATCGCCTTGAGCGGTCAGGAAAACGCCGACGAGATGAACGCCCTCCTTTCGGCGGGCTGCAACGAGTATCTGGTCAAATCCGGTCAGGCTGTTGCTCAATTGACCCAAATCATCCCGCGCCTGTTGCATCAACAGACGGACGTCAAGAAGGGCGGCCATCTGGTGGTTTTCATGAGCGCCAAAGGCGGCACAGGGACGTCGTCTTTGTGCGCCAATGTGGCAATGTGCCTGGGCAAGAACAAGCCCGAAGCCTCGGTGGTGGTCGCCGATATGGTGTTGCCCATCGGCTCGATTGCCAGCATTGTGGGCTACACTGACCGCCTCAACCTGATCAGCGTTGCCATGCAGAACCCCGACCAGATTACCGGACGCTATCTCAGAGAACATTTGCCCAAGATTAATGAATGGTATTTCCGATTGCTGGCCGGCTCGCCCGATCCAGACGTGGCCAATCAGTTGCCCGGCGACCGGCTGGGCCCCGTCGTTGCCGCCTTGCAGGAGGCGTTCGATTTCGTGTTCATCGACCTGGGTCGTTCTCTCTCCCGTTTGAGTTTGCCCATCATTCTGCATGCCGATGTCTTGGCGCTGGTGCTGAGCACCGAGGCCGCCTCGGTCACGCTGACACAGACCGTCTGGTCTTATCTGCAGACCCAGGGTGTCGATTCCCGGCGCGTCTATGCCATTCTCAACCGCGCTGTTGGGCTGGAAGGGTTGACCAAAACAGAAGCCGAGAAGATGCTCGGTCTGACGATTCAATATGCCATGCCGTACATGGGCGGTAATTTTTCCCTGGCCAATAACCGCCATGAACCCATCGCCACAAAATTCCCGCTCGACGCCGCCACACTGACCCTCAACCAGATGGCTGACCAGATTGCCGACCTGGCCCAGCGGCTGCGGCGCGGCGGCTGAGACGCTGGTTTCTCTGCTATAATGACTTCATCTCACTCCCATCTTCCGAGGCGCGTATGAGCATAAAAGATCAGGTCAACATCCGAACCCGAAAACTGGGCGTTCTCATCCGCGACGCTCGTTTGGCGGCCCGCAAAACGCTCACCGAATGCGCCCGGGCGATTGGCGTCACCCCCGGCACGCTGCGCGCCTGGGAAGAGGGCCGCCGCGCCCCTTCCTTGCCCGAGTTGGAAGTGCTGGCTTACTTTTTCGACCTCCCCATCCGTCACTTTTGGGGCAAGGAGGCCATTTCCGACAACCCGCCCTCGACCGAGGCGCTCAATTTGCCGGTCCTGGTGGGAGTGCGCCAGCGCATGATTGGCGCTTTGTTACGCCAGGAGCGCGAAAAAGCCAGCCTCTCTCTGCGGGTGCTTGCCGAGCAGACGGGCCTCTCCACGGCTCGCCTCAAATCCTACGAACTGGGCGAACGCCCGATTCCCCTCCCCGACCTGGAGATCATCATGAACATCCTGGGCGGGCAGGTCGAAAGCCTGTTCGACCAGACCGGACCGATTGGCCTGTGGATGACTCAGCAGCGCGCCATTCAAGACTTCCTGGAATTGCCGCCTGATTTGCAAGCCTTTGTCTGCAAGCCGGTCAACCGGCCGTATCTGGAATTGGCGCTCAAACTCAGCACGCTCTCCACCGAACGCCTGCGCTCGGTGGCCGAAGGCCTGCTCGACATCACGTTCTGAGTTTATGATGATGACATCTCTTCCCCCCGAACAATTGGCGGACGAAGCCCGGCGATTGTATCAAGGCGGAGATTTTACAGCCGCGGCCGAGGCCTATGGCCGCGCCGCCGAGGCCTATGCCGCTCGCCCAGACGCCTTGATGGCGGCCGAGATGCGCAACAACCAAGCCGTCAGTTTGCTGCAGGCGCGTCAGCCGCAGGCAGCCCTGGCCGCCGTCCAGGGGACGGACCTCGTTTTCGAGCAGGCGGGTGATTTGAAACGCCAGGGAATGGCGCTGGCCAATCTGGCCGGCGCGCTGGAGGCACTGAAGCGCAGGAAAGAGGCAATGGAGTGTTATCGGCGCGCTGCTGATGTGCTCGAAAAGGCCGACGAGGGCGATTTGCGGGTCGAAATCATGCAATTGCTGGCCATGGATTACCTTCGCCGGGGAAAGTTCTTCGATGCCGTTCTGGCGCTCCAGTCTGGTATGGCGGGCGTCAAAAACCCGACGCCGCGCCAAAAACTCTTCAAAAAATTGCTCTTCCTGCGTCTATGGCGCTAGAATCCGGTTTGCGCCTCCGCCCGGCAGTCTTTGCTGACCAGCGGCGGCTTGCCAGCCTGTTGAACGGCGGCGCGCGGGTGCATCGTCACCTCGATTGGCGCAAGCCTTTGGACTGGATTGGATCGCCGCCCTTCCTGGTGCTGGAAGAGAACGATCAGATGATGGCTGCCCTGGCCTGCCCGCCCGACCCGGACGCAATCGCCTGGGTGCGCCTGTTCGTCGTCGCCGAGGGCTGGTCGGTGCCGGCCGCCTGGTGGCCGTTATGGGAGGCTGCCCGGCAAGACCTGGCTGGCCGGGGCAGTTTCACGGTGGCTGCCATCGCCTTGCAGCCGTGGTTCGTGGACGTGCTGGAGGCCAGCCGCTTCGAATTTCGCCAGCATATTGTGATGCTGGAGCGCGAATCGCAGGCGACGGTTGAGTATTTCCTCCCGCCCGAAGTCGCTTTGCGCTCGATGATGACATACGATTTGCCGGCGGTGGCCGAGGTGGATGCTGCCGCCTTCGAGCCGCTTTGGCAGAACAGCCTGCCTGCTCTTGAACGGGCTTATCCCCAGGCGGCGGTTGCGACCGTAGCCGAACAAGAGGGCCGCCTGGTCGGTTATCAAATCAGCACGCCTAACCCGCTGGGGGCGCACCTGGCTCGTCTGGCGGTTCTCCCGCAGGCGCAGGGGCGCGGCGTCGGTTTCGCCCTGATTGCCGACCTCATCCAACGACTGGCGCGCCGACGCATCTACCGGCTGACGGTCAATACCCAGAGCGACAACGCGGCTTCGTTGAAGTTGTATCAGCAAATCGGCTTTCGTCTCACCGATGAGCGGTATCCGGTTTATTGCATGCAAATCCAAGGAGGTGTGTGATGGTCAGCGCAGACGAGGCAGTGATCGTCAACGCCCTGGTTCGCCAGGCACTCGTAGCGGCCCAGGAAGTCATGGGCGAGAACGGCCTGCATGCCGTCTTGCGCAGCAGCGGCCTGGAGCGGTTCATTGACAACTTGCCCCCTGATAACCTGGAGCCGGGCATCAAAACGGTCGAATACGCCCGCCTGAACGAAGCCATCGAAGCCTTCTACGGCCGCGGCGGACGCGGCATGCTGCGCCGGATCGGCAAAGCCTCCTTCCAATACGGCGTCCGCGAACAGGGCGCTTTGCTCGGTTTGGCCGGCGCGGCGCTCAAACTGGTGCCTCAGCACGGGCGCATCAAATTTATCTTGAACGCCCTGGTCAACGCCCTCAAGAAGACCAACCCCCAGGTTGACGCCTGGGTCGAAGAAAAGGACGGAAAACTGGCCTACATCGAGTCGACCTGCGCGATTTGCAAAGGCCGCACCAGCGACGCCCCGATTTGTCATTTGTACGTTGGTTCGATAGGAGAGGCCGTTCGCTGGGCCACCGACCAGGAATACGAAATCATCGAGACGCATTGCATTGCCAAAGGCGACCCATACTGCCGCTTCGAGGTGGGGGAGGTGAAAGCATGACCGCCGAAGGCGTGGAGCGCGTCCTTTCCCCGGCTCTGCTGATCCACTTTGTCAACGCCCTCCGTCAGGAGGTGGGAACGGACAAATTGCCGCTCATCCTGGCAGGCGTCAACCTTTCTCCGGCCATGTTGGAAGAGGAGAGTCTGGCCGCCCTCGACGGCGCCGGCGCGGCGGACCTCTATGCCCGCACCCAGCAGGCGCTGCGGCTTTTTTACGGACGCGGGGCGCGCGGAATCCTGATGCGCATCGGCCACGGATTGTGGGAGCGCTTGATTGACTCGGCCTCTTTTGTAGAGAAGGCCGAATTGCGCGTTCTGCGCAGCCTGCCGGCGCCGGCCAGGCCGCGCCGGGCGCTGGAAGTGCTGGCCGCCCGTCTGCGCCAGGGCGGCGGCAGCCTCTCGATTCATACGCTCGACCTGGACCTGTTGCTGGCCGACCACTCCAGCCCCAGCACCCTCGGTCAGACGGATGAATCCCCCATTTGTTATGTGACCCTCGGCCTGATTCAGGCTGCTCTTGGCTGGGCCACCGGCCGCGAACTGGATGTCGAAGAGGTTCGTTGTCGGGCCACGGGACAGGCGGCCTGCGAATTCAAAATCAAAATCGGAGGTGCGTGATTTATGGAGTGGACCTGGAAGTCATTCGATGGCCTCGATATGTTCGGGCGCGGCTGGATTCCGGCGACGCAGCCCAGGGCTGTCATCACCCTCGTTCATGGCCTTGGCGAACACTGCGGGCGCTATGACCATGTCGGCAAAATGCTGGCGGAGAACGGCTACGCTTTGCTGGCTTTCGACCTGCGCGGTCACGGAAAGTCTGGCGGACAGCGCGGCCACGCCCCCTCCATCGAAGCCTTCATGAAAGACATCGATGCCATGCTTGCCCAGGCATCTGACCGCTATCCTGCTCTGCCACAATTCATTTACGGCCACAGCCTGGGCGGCATTCTGGTCTTGAATTATGTCCTGCGCCGCAAGCCGGCTCTGGCCGGCGCGCTGGTCTCTTCACCGGGATTGCGCACGGCCCTCGAGGCGCAAAAGGCCAAGGTGGCGCTTGCCAAATTGCTGGGCGCTCTGATGCCGACCGGCGGTCTGCCCAGCGGATTGGACGCCAACATGATTTCGCGCGACCCCGAAGTGGTGAAGCGTTATAAGGAGGACCCTCTCGTCCACGACAAAATCACCTTTGGCATGGCCAGAGAGTTGATGGGCGCGATTACCTGGGCCTTCGACCACGCAGCCGAGTTTTCGATTCCGCTCCTGCTCATGCACGGCACGGCCGACCAGATTGCCTTCGACCGCGGCAGCAAAGAGTTTGCCGCCAGCCTCAAGGGGGATTGCACGCTGAAACTGTGGGAAGGCCTGTACCACGAACCTCACAACGAGCCGGAACAACAAGAGGTGTTTCGCTTCATGCTGGACTGGCTGAAGGCGCATGCTTGATTTTGTCGGCGGCGGTTATCCATCGGCATAATGCTCTCTGGCTTGCTGGCTTGACGGCCGCTCTGGAGCGGCCTCAGAATGACCGTTGGTGAATGGCTCGAAAGGGCGGCTGCCCGCCTGCGGCCCAAAAGCGAGACGGCCGCGTTGGATGCTCAGGTGCTGTTGGCCAAAGTCACCGGCCGGCCGCGTACCTGGCTGCTGACCCACCTGGAAACCCCGCTTCCTCCTGAGCAAGAAACC
Source organism: Anaerolineales bacterium (assembly GCA_041287425.1). Lineage (GTDB taxonomy): Bacteria > Chloroflexota > Anaerolineae > Anaerolineales > Villigracilaceae > JAFGSI01. The sequence continues at coordinate 75,714 of JBEULG010000011.1, forward strand.
GTTCTGCGGCGGGCGCTGACGCGTCTGCAACGCGGCGAGCCGCTCCCTTATGTGCTGGGCGAGTGGGAGTTTTTTGATTTGTCCTTGCTGGTGACGCCCCAGGTTTTGATACCGCGCCCCGAGACCGAATTGCTGGTCGAGCGCGCCCTGAGCTGGCTGCGGGCTCATCCTGGGCGGCGGCGTCTGCTCGACGTGGGAACCGGCTCGGGGGCGATCGCCGTCGCCCTGGCAGCCAACGTTCCGGATTTGAAAGTCCTCGCCACCGATATTTCCTCCGCCGCCCTCGAGGTGGCGCGGCGCAACGCGGCGCGGCTGGGGGTCGCGGAACGAATCGAATTCGCCCAGTGGGATTTGTTGCCCCCTGAGCCGCTGCCCGCTTTCGAACGTTTCGATGTGATTGCCGCCAATTTACCCTATATTCCGACCGACATCCTGCACACCTTGCCGGTCTATCGCCGCGAACCGACTCTGGCCCTCGACGGCGGGCGAGACGGCCTCGACCTGGTGCGCCGACTGCTGGCTGCGGCCCCTGCCTGGCTGGCGCCGGCCGGCTTGGTCGTGCTGGAAATCGAAGCCTCCCAGGGTCCGGCGGCGATGGCGTTGGCTTTCGACTTGTTCGCTCGGGCCGAAATCCATCTGCATCGAGATTTGTCGGGACACGACCGCTTGCTCGAGATTCTCGCCTAGCAAAAGGCGCTTTTGACCCCCTACCCGTTTGCCAGGCGGGTTGGCTGGCCGGCATGTTGATTTTCGAGCAGTTCGAGTGCGAAGCAAAGCGAAGAGAGCCGGTTCAGGTATTGCAGCGGCAGGTGGTTTTGCAGTTCCTGCTGCTCGAGGAGGGCCGAGAGGCGCCGTTCCGCTCGGCGGACGATGGTGCGGGCCAGCGCCAGGGCTGCTCCGGCGGACGAATCGCCGGGCAGGATGAACTGGCGCGGGATGGGGGCGATGGCAGCCAGCGCCTCGGCCTGCTCGTCCAGCCATTGGAGGCGCGCCGGCTCCAGAGTCCGGAATCGTTCAGCCTGGGCTGGGGCGGCGGCCACTTCGGCCATGATTTTATATAAATCGCGCTGGACTTCCACGAGGAGCGGCGCGGTTTGGGGCGCAGCAGATAGAGCGCGCGCCAGGCCCAGAGCCGCGCTAGCCTCATCGAGCGTTCCAAGCGCCTCGATGCGCGGGTGGTGTTTGGGCAGGCGGCCCTCTCCGAGCAGGCCGGTTGTGCCGTCATCGCCGGTGCGGGTGAAGAAAGGAGACATGACCGAATTATAACCAAACAGAGGGGGAATTGGCCCTTTTGGCTTATAATATTCGCAGAGCGTTCGCATTCTGCCTGAGCCAACATGAACAGAAAAATACACTTGCCCTGGTTATTTCATCTCCCCACTTTGTTGATTGCACTGATTGCCGTTGCCATGCTGGCGCTGACGCCGGTTTGGGCTGTTCGCTACTATCGAACTCCCTTTTTGGGAATGCTGCTCGAGCCGCACGGCGTGGTGAGCAAAATTTCGGGGGATGGCTGGCCGGCGCGCTCGGCAGGGGCCGAATGGCCCGACCGTTTGATCAGCATCAACGGCCACTTGCTGGCCTATGACGATCGGCCCGATCACTGGCTGGCAGAGGGAGACTATCGGCCGGTGGAATTGGTCTTCGAGCAGCGCAATATGGGGCGCTACTCTTTGGCGGTCACGCCCGTTCAGATGCCGCTCGGCAGTTTTATCGAGTTGTTCGTGGTTCCGTACCTGGTGGGAACGGTTTTCCTGCTCATTGGCGTGTGGGCCTACAGTCTGCGCCGCAATCTGCGCTCTAGCCGCGCTTTGCTGGTCTTCACCTCGGCGGTCAGCATCACCACCACGACGTTCTTCGACATGAACACTACTCATCATGTAACCGCCTTGTGGTCGGTGAGCCTGCCGGTGGCTGCGACAGCCTTGATTTACCTGGCTCTGGTGTTTCCGCGCCAGATTACGCTCATCGAACGCTGGCCGTGGGTGCGTTTCATCCCCTGGTTTCTCTGTTTGGGGATTGCCATACCGGCCTGGCGGGAGGTGATGACGCCCTCCTCGGCGCTGGCATACATTACGGTGTGGCAAGCCAGTTATGCGTACATGGCCCTGGGTATTGCGATTTTCCTTTTCATGCTGGTCTGGCATATCCTGCGCAGCGATTCGCCGATTGTGCGTCAGCAGAGTCGCGTTATCGTCTTCGGCGCGGCGCTGGCCTTTGCGCCCATGATGATTTTCTACCTTTTGCCGACGGCTTTCAGCACCAGTCCGCAGGAATTCCGCTCGGCGATTTACTTTCCGCTGTTGATTTTGCTGCCCCTGTCCATCACATATGCCATCCTGCGTTATCGCCTGCTGGACGTAGATCGCGTGTTGGGCAAGGCGCTCATCTATGCCCTGACGACAGCCGCCGCCCTGGCCGCGTTTTACGGCTTGCTGAACGTATTCTCTTACGCTTTGCGGCGCACCATAACTGCCGACAATCCCTGGCTGATTGCGCTTTATCTGCTCTTGCTGGTCTTTGGCCTGATGCCGTTGCGCAATCTGATGCAGCGGCTGATCGACCGCCTGTTTTACCGCTCGCCCGCCGATTATCAACGCGTCCTCAACAATCTGGCGACCGGTCTGGTCATCACGCCCGACATCGAGCGCACCGTCGAGTTGCTGAATCAGCAGATTGGCCTGTCTCTGGCGCCCGAGTCGTTTGTCGTTTATCTCTACGATGACGACCAGGCGCTCTATTTGGTTGGCGGGCGGCGAGAGGGCGATTATCCTGCCTTCGACACCGAGCATCCTCTGGTTCGATTGCTGCGCCAGGCGAAGTCGGCCTTGTGGTTTCCGCCCGAAGCCACCTTGCCCCTGGACCTGGCCGCCTCGGAGGAATTTCAGCGCTTGCAATGCCGGGCTTTCGTCCCGCTGCGTTATGAGGGCAGCCTGATTGGCTTCATGGCGCTCGGCATGCGCCGTTCTGGCGACCCATACAGCCAGGAGGATTTGAACTTCCTTTCCACGGTAGGGGGGCAGTCAACCCTGGCTCTCGAAAACGCCCGCTTGTTTGCCAATCTGCGCCGCACCCTTGATCAGACCCTGGAAATGAAAAACCTGATGGATGACATTTTCGCCTCGATTGCGACCGGTGTCATCACGACGGATATCCAACGTCAAATCACGCTCTTCAACCAGGCCGCCGAGCGCATTTTAGGGATGCCGGTCGAGCAGGTGGTGGGGAAACGCCTGCCCGAGGCGCTGCCGCAAATCTGTCAGGAACTGGAAGAGGCTGCCTGCGGCGCCGTCGAGCGCGGCGAAGTGACTCTCGGCAAGGATGTGACCGCCTCCATCCCCTCGCGCGGCGATCTTTATTTGCGCCTCTCCTGTTCCCCCCTGCGGGATGCCTATCTGGGCACCAAAGGCGCCACCATTGTCCTGGAGGACTTGACCGAGCGCCGCCGGCTGGAGGCCGAGCAAGAACGCATCCGTCAGACGTTCGGGCGCGTGGTAGCCCCCCGCATCCGCGACCGCCTGCTGTCTGACCCCAGCCATCTGCGCCTTGACGGTACCCGCCAGCGGGTCACCATTCTCTTTGCCGATCTGAAAGGTTTCACCGGCTTCAGCGAAGTTCATGACCCCGAACTCATCTTCCGCGTTTTGAACGATTATCTGTCCCTGGCGGCGCAAGCCATTCTTGAGGAGGAAGGCACGCTGGACAAATTCATGGGTGACGCCGTCATGGCTTTGTGGAATGTCCCCGACCCGCAGGAGGACCACGCTTTGCGGGCCGTGCGCGCTGCTCTGCAAATCATCGAGCGTGCCCGCCAGGCGCATCTGCGCCTCAGCAATCCCGATCATCACCTCTTGTTCCGCATCGGCGTCACCACCGGCGAGGCGATGGTGGGCAATGTAGGGACGCGCGAACTCTTCAATTACACCGCCATTGGGGATGTGGTCAACCTGGCGCAGCGACTGGAGACCACCGCCCACCCCGGTCAGATTCTGATTGACCACGCCACCTTCTCGCTGGTTGGAAGGCACGTGGTTGCCGCGCCGATGGAGCCCATTCAAGTGAGGGGGCGCACCCAGCCGGTGGCCGTTTACGCTTTGCAGAAGTTGAAGTGAGCCGCCTCGAAGCGGCGAAATCCGGTTTGCGGGAGAGTGGGCAATGCTCAAACGCTATCATCGTCTCATTACCGAGCGAGCGCTGGCAGGATGCGTGGATAGGCGCGCCCTGGAAGCAATCATCGCGGCCAATTTGCATCAGGATCACCTCCTGACCGGTCAGATCGGTCATCCGGAGTTTCATTTCGATGATAATGCCTTCGCCGCCAGCGCGGCGTATCTGGAAGCCCAGCGCGAGCGGGCGCGGCAGGCGCTTCGACAAAACCGGCCGCTTGCTGCCTGGAAAGCCTTCGGACGCCTCATTCATACCGCTCAGGATTTGTACGCCCACAGCAATTACGTCCGTCTATGGCTGGAACGTCATCCTGCTGAGGCCCGGCCGCCAGTTGAGACAATTGATCCGTGCGATGAGGCTGTCCTGACCAGTCCGGCGCTTCATTCCGGCAAGGTGTACTATGTTCTCGAACTCGCCAGCCTTCTGCCTCCCCTGCGCGACTGGGCGCTGGCCCATCTGCCGCCCGATTCTCACGCCTGGATGAACCTGGATTCTCCAGACCGCGGCCCTCTATTCGATTACGCCCTCGAGGCGGCAATCAAGCGGACCCGCCTCGAGTATGAACGCACGTTGAACGATCTGCCGGCGGCCCAGGCGGCCCTGTTTGCCGGACACCCCCCTTCAGCGGACTGATTCGATGGCCCAGATGCATCCAGGGCGGGCAGGCAGTGCGCCCCGGCTGCAATTCCCTTGCGAGGTATAATGACCTTATGGACACGAAAAACAAACTGGAAACTGCCCTGAAAGAGGCCGTGAAAGCCGGTGATGAGATCCGCAAGCGCACCATCCGTATGGCGCTGGCGGCCATCAAACAGGCGGAGATCGACCGCCAGACCACGCTGGACGAAGCGGCTGTGATTTCCTTGCTCCAGAAAGAAGTCAAGTTGCGCAAGGAAGCGCTGGAAGAAGCCCGGACTGCCAAGCGCGCCGATTTGGCGGCCGCGGCTGAAGCGGAGATCGCCGTCGTCAACGAATTCTTGCCCCAAAGTCTGAGCGAGCAGGAATTGCAAACGCTCGTCCAGGCGGCGATTGCCGAGGCGGGAGCGACCTCGCCCGCCGATATGGGCCGGGTGATGAAACTGCTGATGCCGCGCCTGGCCGGCCGTGCCCCCGGCGACCAGGTCAGCGCGTTGGTGCGCCAACTGTTGCAGGGTCAATCGTGAGGCTGGCGGACTGTTGATGAGCGATTCTCGTCCGGTGCGGCATTTCGCCTGGTTTTCCGGCCTGATTCTGGTTTGCGTCAGCATCTTGTCCTACCTGGCATTGATTCAGCCCTGGGCGCTGCGCCAGGAACAAGTCTCGATTGTCGAAAACGAAGTTGCCGCGCAGGATTTTCGCGCTCCCTACGACTTCCAGTACATCAGCGAGGTGCGCACCGAGCAGGCGCGCCGCGAGGCCGAGCGGGCTGTTCAGCCGGTCTATGCCCCGCCCGATCCACGCTTGGGGCGCGAACAGTTCGACCGCCTCGATTCGGTGCTGGGGGAGGTTGCCGTCATTCGCGCCGACCAGCACTTGAGCATCGAGGAAAAAAAGGCGGCTGTTGAGGCCATTGCGGCCCTCGAGCTGCGGCCCGAATCGATTGACCTTTTGCTGCGCCTCTCAAACACCCGCTGGGAAAAAGTGCGCGCTGCTGCCCTCAGTGTCTTGGAGCAGGCGATGCGGACTCCCATTCGCAATCAGGATTTGCCGGTCGCCCGCGCCGGTTTGCCGCTGTTGGTCAGTCCCAGCGCCGGTCTGACGCAGGTCGAGACCGACCTGGTTGTTGAATTGGTCTCCCCCTTCGTTGTCCCGAACAGTTTTTACAGCCCCGAACTGACCGAGGCAGCCCGCCAGGCCGCCCGTGAGGCGGTCGAACCGGTCATCCAGTCTTACAAACAGGGACAAACCATTGTTTCGAGTGGCGAAATCATCACTCCCGCCCACTACGAAGCCCTGACCGAATGCGGCCTGGTGACGCCAACCAATTTTGCCAATCGTTACGTTGGGGCGGCAGCCATCGTGTTTGCTTCGGCGCTTTTCACTGTGCTCTACTTTGTCCGCCGCCGGACGCCGCCGCTTCAGGACCTGCGCGGCATGCTGGTCTTTTCGGCCATCCTGCTCGTTTTTCTGGTGGGGGCGCGCATCGTCTTGCCCAACCGCAGCATCTTGCCCTACCTCTATCCACTGCCGGCCTTTGGCTTGCTTGTTTCGGTCCTCTTCGGCATGGAAAGCGGGATGGTCTTCAGCCTGCTGATGAGCATCCTGGTCGCTTACGGCATGCCCGATGGCCAGTGGCTTTTGCCCTATTACCTGTTGACCAGCCTGTGCGGCGTGCTGGCGCTTGGCCGGGCTCGCCGTCTGGGGCAGTTCTTGTACGCCGCCGGGGCGATTGCCGCTTCCGGCATAATGCTGATTGTGGCTTACCGCTTCCCCTTTACCGAAATTGACTGGATCGGTCTGTTGACTTTGCTGGGCGCGGCCGTCTTCTACGGCGTGGCCTCCCCTAGTTTGACCCTGCCCTTCCAATACATCCTTTCGCAGTTTCTCGGCCTGACCACCGCCTTGCAACTCCTTGAAATTTCGCGCCCCGATTCGCCGCTGCTCAAATATTTCTTGCAGCGCGCCCCCGGCACCTATCAACATAGTTTGCAGGTTGCCAACCTGGCCGAACAGGCTGCCGAGCGCATCGGGGCCGATGGCTTGCTGACGCGCGTCGCAGCCCTCTTCCACGATGTCGGCAAGGCGGCCAACCCGCTCTTCTTCGTCGAAAACCAACCCCCCGACCAAATCGACTCCCACGATGACATGCCGCCGCTCGAAGCCGCCGCGCACATCATCCGCCATGTCGAAGACGGCCTCAAACTGGCGCGCAAATACCGTCTGCCGCGCCGCCTGCTCGACTTCATCTCTGAACATCACGGCACACTGGTTGCCCGCTATCAATACAACCGCGCCGTCGAAGCCGCCGGCGGAGACGCATCCCAAGTCGACCTCGAACGCTTCCGCTATCCCGGCCCGAAGCCGCGCTCGCGCGAGACCGCCATCCTGATGTTGGCCGATGGCGTGGAAGCGCGCGCCCGCGCCCAGCGTCCGCAGAACGACGAGCAGATGTACGAAATGGTGCGCGGCGTCATCGCCCATGTTCAGAAAGACGGCCAGCTCGATCATGCACCTCTGACGCAAAAGGATTTGCAAGAGATCGCCGAGTCGTTCGTCTCTACGCTGCGGGTCACGTACCATCCTCGTCTGGAATATCCCAAAGATTTGTCGGAAGTTTCGCCGCCCCCTCCCCCCTCCCGCCCCCGGAGCCGGAAATGATTTTTCTCGACCTCGACCCTGCCCTTACCCCTCTGCCGGCCGCCGACTTGCTCAGGCGCGCCGCCCAGGCGACCCTGGACCTGCACGCCGCGTTTGACGCCGACCTGACCCTCGTGCTGACTGGCGACGAAGCCATCCGCGACCTGAATCGCCGCTACCGGCAAATCGACGCCCCGACCGATGTGCTGGCCTTCCCGGCTGGCGACGCCGATCCAGAGACGGGCCGTCTCTACCTGGGCGACGTCATCCTTTCCTTGGCGCGCGCCGCCGACCAGGCAGCGGCGGGCGATCACCCGCTCGAGGCCGAGTTGCAATTGTTGGTCGTGCACGGCGTCCTGCACCTGCTCGGCCACGACCACGCCGACAGCGAGGACAAAGACCGAATGTGGGCTGCCCAGGCCGAAGTCCTGGCGCATCTCGGCCTTCCGCCGACTATCCTCCATGAATAAATTTGCCTATTTCTTCGTTTCGCGTTACCGCGCTTTCGGCCACGCCTTTCGAGGCTGGTGGTATGTCATTCGCACCCAGCGCAACGCCTGGATTCACGCCCTGGCGACGGCCCTGGTGGTCCTGCTGACGGCCTGGCTGGGCTTGCCGGCGCGCGACTGGGCTGTTTTGTTGGTGACCATCGCCCTGGTCTGGACGGCGGAATTCATCAACACGGCCCTCGAAGCGGTGGTGGACCTGGCCAGTCCTCGGCATCATCCCCTGGCCCGGGTCGGCAAGGACGTGGGGGCAGCCGCCGTCTTGATTGCCGCCCTGACCTCGGTGCTGGTCGGTTTCCTCATCCTCGGCCCGCCGCTGTGGGCGCGCCTGTTTCCCTTCTGATTTCCCCTCCTCGCCCTCCGAACACCGAAATTCAACGACCCGCTTCATCGAGGAAGACGGGTCGTTGGCGCTGCTTCGGTGACTGTGCGGGAAATTCAATTCATCGCCGGGCGGAACTTGTAACCGTAAATGAGAATGCCGCGCTCATCTCCATCCTGGCGCAGGCGGCGGGTGACCATTTCGACCGGCATCCCGATTTCGACCGGCGTATCGCCCAAATCGGTCAATTGCGCCGTGACCAGCGGCCCTTCTTCCAGTTTGACCAGGGCGACGGTGTAAGGGGCTTTGTCTTCGAAGCCGGCCGGGGCCTCGTAGATGGTCGTGTACGAATAAACTTCGCCGCGCCCGCTGAAGGTGTAGGGGCTGCGGGCCTCGCCGCCGCAGTTCGGGCAGACATCGCGAGGCGGGAAGATTTTGGCTTCACAATGCGGGCAGATTTCGCCCACCAGCCCGTACCGTTGCTGTTTGAGACGCCAATGGCGGGGAATTTCCATACCTTTGCTCCTTAATTCGACCTGATTATCTCCAATTTTACGACTCGCGACTCTCAAGAACTATCAATCTGCGCGTTTCAGGATGTGGGTCACGGCCGTCGAGGCCGGCCCGCCCAGCGCCTGGATGAGGGCGCAGCGAGCATCGGGAATCTGATTCGTCCCGGCCTGGCCGCGCAGTTGCAGGGTCGCTTCGACAACCTGATAGACGCCAGCCGCGCCGCCGGGGTTGCCGCGCGCCTTGAGGCCGCCCATCGTCGCGCAGGGAATCTTGCCCCGCAGGCCAATCTCCCCGTTGGCGGCCAGTTTCCATCCCTGACCGCGGACGGCAAATCCGGCTGCCTCGAGCGAGAGCGCGGCATAGATCGAGTAGGCGTCGTAGTATTCGAACAGGTCAATTTGCTCGCGACTCAGCCCGGCCTTCTTGAGCGCCTGCTCGACCGAGGCCTGAGCGGCGGCGAACCAGAGCGGTTCGGGACGGTTGTGCAGGCCGAGGCTGTCGGAGACCGAAGCCGAGGCCGCGATTTGCACCAGCGGGTGGGCAAAGTCTTTGGGGAGCAGGTCGCGGCGAGTCAGAATCACGGCCGCCGCGCCGTCGGCGTTGGGAGCGATATCGAACAGGTTGAGCGGATCGCTGACCATTTCGGCCTTCTGATAGGCTTCCAGCGCGATGGCTTTGCGGTACATGGCATTGGGATTGCCTGCGCCGTTGGCGTGGGCAGTCAGGGCAAAGCCGGCCAACCCCTCGGGGGGGAGGCTGAATTCGTGCTGATAGCGGCGCATTAGCAGGGCGGCCTGGGCAGTGGGGGTCAGACCGTGGACAGCCTCAAAGTCGCTGTCGGTGGTGGTCGCCAGGGCGGCCTCGACGTCGGGTCCAATCAGGTCGGTGTACTTTTCGACCCCGACCACCAGGGCCACCTCCACCAGGCCGCTGGCGACGGCCATGTAGCCCTGACGGAGCGCCGCCGCGCCCGAGGCGCCGGCCGCCTCGAACGTCTCGGCTTCGATGCCGGCCAGCCCGCTGAAATCTGCCAGCAGCGTTCCCACATGGGCCTGGCGCGAAAGGTTGGCGGCCAACATGTTGCCGGCGTAGAGCGCCTGGGGGCGCAGACCGCCCGCGTCTTTGATGGCGGCCAGGATGGCCTTCACCGCCAGCGAACGCAGGGAGAGTTCCCAAAATTCTCCGACCCGTGTTTGGCCGATTCCGGCAATGACAACCTCGGTCATGGTTTCGCCTCCGGATCGGTCATTTCATTCTAATCTTGCCGCGATAACGAGCGTAAGCGGCGTAATCGATTTCGGTGCGGCGGGCGATGTAGTCCTGTGTTTTGAGGGCCTTGTCGCGCCGCTCGAGCAGTTTGTCGGTGACGAGGATGTCGAAAGCGTCAGAGCCGGCGCCGGAGCCGAACGAGACGACCAGGATGCGGTCGCCGGGGCGGGCGATGTCGAGGGTGGCGGTCAGGCCGATAATGGCCGCGCCAGCGTAAGTGTTGCCGATGACCGGCGAGAGCAGTCCGGGCGCGATTTGTTCCGGCGAGAAGCCCAACATTTGGGCAACTTTTTGTGGAAATTTGGTGTTCGGCTGATGGAAGATGGCCCAGGTGTAATCTTTGGCGCTCGTACCGGCGGCTTCCATCAAGGTTTTGCCCGCCTCGGTGATGTGGCGGAAGTAGGCCGGGTCGCCGGTGAAACGCTGACCATGTTCGGGGTAGATTTGGTGTTCGCGCCGCCAGAAATCGGGAGTATCGGTGACGAATGAGTAAGAGGCGTTGATGACGGCCAGGCTCTCTTCCGCCGGGCCGATGACGAAGGCGGCCCCCCCGGCTGCAGCCGTGTATTCAAGAGCGTCGCCGGGCTTGCCCTGCGCGGTGTCCATGCCGATGGCGACGGCGTAGCGAGCCATCGCAGAACCGACCAGCCCCATCGCCATGACCATGGCTTCTGTGCCTGCTTTGCAGGCGAATTCCATGTCGGCGGCCTGGACGTGGGGAGCCGCACCGATGGCCTCGGCGATGATGGTCGAACTGGGTTTGACCGCGTAGGGGTGCGATTCGGAGCCGATCCACACCGCCCGAATCTCGCTTGGGTCGATTGCGGCGCGTTTCATCGCGTTGCGGGCCGCCTCGATGGACATGGTGATGACATCCTCGTCCGGCCCTGGCACGGCTTTTTCCTTGATTGGCAAACCGCCGCTCCGTCCGCCTGCCCACATGCGGGCGACCTCTTTGGCCGGCAGACGGTAACGCGGCACGTAGGCCCCGTAGCCGACGATTCCGACCGGGCGGGAAGGCTTGAGCAGAGTTTTGTTTTCGGTCATGCGTTTTCTCCTGGATGGGTTTGCTTCTAGAGGCTCAGCGGTATTCGATCTGGCGTGCTTCTTTGGCGCACAGTTTCAGGGTGGCGTCAATCCTCTGTTCCGGGCAAACCTTCGAAACCGAATGCCCCATTTCGTCAATGCCTTCGATGCGGTACAGGCCAGATTCGAGTTTCTCGTAACGGAAAAACCAGCCGTCCAGCAGACCGTCAATCGGATATTTGGATTTGAGTGCCAGTGGAAGCGCCATATTCACTTCTCCCATGATTTGAGGATTTCTTCGGCTCGATCGATGCGAATGGTTTTCTCTGCCACCAATTGGGCGGCGAGTCGTTCGATTTGCTCGCCGACCGCGCCGGCGGCAATCGCAATCTGACGGGCGTGCAGCGACATGTGACCGCGCTGGATGCCTTCTGTGGCCAGGGCGCGCAGGGCGGCCAGGTTTTGCGCCAACCCGACCGAGACGATGACGCTGGCCAGTTCTGCTGCCGTGCGCACGCCCATCAATTTCAACGCGGCCCTGGCCGCCGGGTGGACCTTGGTCGCCCCGCCGACGATGCCCACCGCCAGCGGCATTTCCAGACTGCCGGCCAGATTGCCGGCCGAGTCTTTGCCCCACGTGGAGAGGGACGTGTAGCGTCCGCTGCGGGCGGCGTAGGCATGCGCGCCGGCCTCGATGGCGCGGCAGTCGTTGCCGGTGGCGATGACCACCGCATCGACCCCGTTCATGATGCCTTTGTTATGCGTGGCGGCGCGGTAAGGATCGGCGGCGGCAAAGGCCCAGGCCTCGATGATTCCGTCCCGCACCCGCTCGCCGGAAAAATCGCCGAACGCCAGTTCTGTCACCGGGATGGTGCAGCGGGCGCGCCCCAGGCGCCGGTCTGCCAGGTTCGAGAGGATGCGCAGATGGACGCGTCCGCCGGTGATGGCCTCGATCTGCGGCGCCAGCCGTTCGCAGGCGGTGTTGACGGCGTTGGCGCCCATCGCGTCGCGAACATCGTAGATGAGATGCACCACCAGGAAGGGGCCAATCGGAGAGTCGGCGATGACGCGCACCTCGAGATCGCGCGCTCCGCCGCCGACCTTCTTCAGTAGCGGGTCAATTTCGTCGGCCTCGGCCAGCAGTTCGGCGCGTCGTTCCAGCAACGCCAGCCGGGCGGTGTGGACATCGGCCAAGTCGAGGACTTGAATCTGGCCGATCATCTCCGGCGCGGAGACGGTGGTGAAGAAGCCGCCGCCGGCACGTGCCAGTTTGGCCATGAACGACACCCCGGCGATGACCGACGGCTCCTCGATGGCCATCGGAACCAGGACCTCGCGCCCGTCAATGAGAAAGTTCAGGCCGATCCCTAGCGGCAGCCCCAACGTCCCGACGGCGTTTTCTATCATGTGATCGGCCTGCTCGGTCGAAAGGCTCGCTCCCTGGAAAACGCTCAATTCCTCTGCCGACAGGCCGGCGGCTTCGGCCAGTTTATTCAGCCGTTCGTGGATGGGCAGGTTGTAGAAGCCTTGAATCCGCGAGGTGCTCATAGATGCACTTTCCTTGTTGAGCGTATTGTATGGAATATGGCTGGCAAAACCTATCAGGTTTGGGAAATACTCGAAAATTAATTTGCCAGACCTTGTTTTCCATACACGCCGAACCTTGTTTTCCATACACGCCGACGCCTCTTGCCTGTTTTGGAGCGGCGTGATAAAATACCGCCCGCTGGCGATGGGGGCTCGTCTAATGGCAGGACGACTGACTCTGGATCAGTTAGTAGAGGTTCGAATCCTTTGCCCCCAGCCTGAGACTCCTGAAAAGGAGTCTTTTGTTTATAAACCGATTCGATCCCCGGCAAGCGGAATTTCAGCATCGAATGGCACGAATTTATCGAAGTTTCGCAAGTGCTTACCAGCCATCGCCTTGGGAAGGTCTGCTTGCAATTGCGGAATTTCAGCGTCGAATGGCACGAATTTATCGAAGTTTCGCAAGCGCTTACCGGCCATCGCCTCGGGAAAGTCTGCTTGAGCGGACTTCTACGGCTTGGCAGGGCTTCGCGTAGCGCCCTTTGGGGTTAGCCCCGGCGGACGGTCGCCTTTACCGCAAAGGGGGAATCCCACTTGACAAGCGCCTCGAAATTTTGTATACTGCTTAAGTAACACGTGTTAATTTCGAGGCAAATCCATGCCCAAACGTCGTAGTACCAGTTTCGATGTTGCCAGGCTGGCCGGCGTTTCCCGGACAACCGTCTCGTTCGTGTTGAATAACGTGCCGGGGGTCAACATCAGCGAGGCCACTCGCCAGCGGGTTCTTGAGGCGGCGCGTCAACTCAACTATCATCCGAATGCGATGGGGCGCAAACTGGTGAGCGGCCGCTCCAACACACTTGGCCTGGTGCTGCGACAAAGCCCCGAACAAGTCTTTGCCGATGCAGCCCTGCTGCGCGTCATGCTGGGAATCGAGCATGCCGTCGCCCAGCAGGGCTTTCATGTCCTCCTCAAGCCTGTTCCTCCCGATGACAATAGCGGCTACTTGCGTTTGATCGAAGAAAACCATGTGGATGGAATCATTCTCTCCGGCCCCCGCCAGGATGATTATGAGATTGTGACCTTACATCGCCAGGGAGTTCCTATCATGCTGATGGGCCAATTGCCCGACAGCGAGATTCCGTTTGTGGATATTGACACGATTGCCAGTTCGGCGATGGCGGTGCGCCACCTCATCGAGCAAGGATACCGGCAGATTGCGATGATTACCAATGCTTCGCTGACGTACACTTCGGCCCAGCAGCGATATGCCGGTTTTCGCAAAGCCCTGGAGGAGGCAGGGATTGAATTTCAGGAGACCTGGCTGCGGGAGGGGAGTTATACGCCGGCCAGCGGCTTCGAAGCGATGGCCGATTTGTTGCGCCAGCCGCAGCGTCCCCGAGCCGTTTTCGTGGCCAGCGATGTGGTGGCGTTGGGCGCTCTTCAGGCGCTCAAGCAGGCCGGGCTGCGGATTCCGGAGGACATCGCCGTGGTAGGGTTCGATGACATCCCCTTTGCCGAGTATTGCGATCCGCCGTTGACCACGGTGCATTTGCCGGCTTATGGGCTGGGCTGGGCAGCCGGTGAACGATTGGTGCGCCTGGTCTTGAACGAGGGGCTGCGTGAAACGGGCCTGTTACTCGATGCCAAACTGGTTGTCAGAAAGTCGAGCATTTGTCAATGAGTCTGTTTTTTCGCAGTTTGTTAACACGTGTTAGTGTGAAGGAGGTGAGTGGCCAGAAAGAGATTTTGTAGACCCCCTCGTTTGTCCGATTTCCAAAACATTCCTAAGGAGGAAGAAATGTCTAAGAAAGTTGTCTTTACTTTGCTGGTGGTGATGGGACTGATGCTGGCGGCATGCGGGCCGGCGGCTACTCCCGAAGCCAGCGAGGCCCCCGCGACCGAAGCACCGACCGAAGCCGCGACCGAAGCCGCGACCGAGGCGCCGGCCGTCCCTGAAATGTGCATGGGCGCCCAGCCCGGCGACACCGTGACGGTCATGTATCAGTGGTCGGGGACCGAAGAGGAAAAAATCAACGCCATCCTTGCCCCGCTCGTAGAGACCTGCGGCATTCAGATCGTGGCCGAATCCACCCGCGACGATGCCGTCCTCGATGCCCGCGTCCAGAGCCAGCCGCCCGACATCCTGTTCTGGCCGAATATCTCGCCGCTGCGCCTGTATACTGACCGCTTGCAGAACCTGGATGCCGTCGGCGCGAACGCCGAGAACTATGCGCCCTATTGGATCGAGATGGGCACCGTAGACGGCCGCTGGCTGGCCATTCCGGTCAAGGCGGACATCAAATCAATTATCTGGTACAGCCCGGCCCAATTCGAATTGTACGGCTATCAAGTGCCGACCACCTTCGAAGAATTGGAGGCCCTGGTCGAACAGATGGTTGCCGATGGCAACGTCCCGTGGTCGATGGGCATGGAAAGCGGCGCGGCGACCGGCTGGACCGGCTCCGACTTCATTCAAGACCTCCTGCTCGTTCAGCAGGGGCCGGACTATGTGATGGGCTTGATCGATGGCTCGATTCCCTACAACGATCCGGGCGTGGTCCAGGCCTACGAGACCTATGTCCGCTGGGCGTCTGACCCGCGCTATACTGTGGGTGGCGCGATCGGCACGCTGAACACCAGTTTCCTGGACGCTATCTATATTACCTTTGCTGAACCGCCTCAGGCGATGATGGTCAAGCAGTCTGGCTTTGCCGGCGGGGAGATTGTCTCCCGTTACCCGACTCTGGTCTATGGGGAAGATTTCGACTTCTTCCCGTTCCCCGGCGCGCAGGGCATGCAGGGCGGTGCGGACTTCATGATGGTCTTCAATGACACGCCGGCCGTGCGGGCGGTGGTGGCTTATCTGACCGGCCCGGAGGGCGCGGCTGCCTGGGCGCAGGTCGGCTTCGATCTTTCGCCCAATCTGCTGGCCACCGGTCAGTACGCCGACCCGCAATTGGCCAAGAAGGCCGAGGCGTTGGCGAATGCCTCTGGTTTCACTCCTGACATGGGCGACACCATTGGCGCGCCGTTTGGCGAGGCCGAGTGGGCTGCCATTATCGCGGCTGTGCAAGGGGAGGATATCCCCACCGTTTTGCAGGCGGCGGCTGAGGCTCAGGCAGAGGCGCTTGGTCGTTAGTTTTTCTCCTCAGGCTGGGGGGGCGAGCCGTCCCCCCAGCCATTCAAGGTGCGAGGCAGGTGAAATATGGCATCCTCGATTATGAAACAGGGGCGGCTGGTGCCGTGGTTATATTTATTGCCGGCGCTTGTCATCATGTTCATTTTCATTGTTTATCCGACTTTCAATACAATCTACTTGAGTTTTCTCGACAAGGCGAGCACCCGACCGGCGTCTGTCAATTGTGTCGAGGGGCAATCGTGCTGGGGCGTCTTCGAGAATTACCACTACGCCCTGACCAATCCGGAGATGGTGACGGCGCTGCGCAACAATGCTCGCTGGCTGGTGCTCATGGTGCCGGGGACGGTCCTCTGCGGTCTCCTCTTTGCCGTCCTGGCGGATCGGGTGCGCTATGAAAGCGTGGCCAAATCCATTCTTTTCATGCCGATGGCCATTTCCTTTATCGGGGCAGGAATCATCTGGCGTTTTGTCTATTACATCGAGACCGGCAGCGGCGAACAGATTGGCTTGTTGAATGCCATCCTGGTCAGCCTGGGGCGTCAGCCGGTGGCGTTTTTGAGCAATCCGGCCATCAACAACTATGCGCTCATGCTTGTGGGCGTCTGGTTATGGGCCGGCTTTTGTATGACCATCTTGTCGGCGGCCATCAAAGGCTTGCCTTCCGAAGTCCTGGAGGCGGCGCGGGTGGACGGGGCCAGTGAATGGCAACTTTTCTTTCAAATCATGTTGCCCATGATTATGCCGACTCTGGCGGTGGTGACGACCACCATGGTCATCAATGTGTTGAAGATTTTCGACATCGTCTTTGTCATGACGGGCGGCAACTTTGGAACGGAGGTGATTGCCAACCGCATGTTCACGCTCATCGTCACCGACACAGGGCGCTCGATGGCGATTGCAGTGGTGCTCATTCTCCTGACTGTGCCGATTATGATCTTCAATGTGTATCGGTTCCGCAAACAGGAGGAAATGGCATGAAACCGCTGACGGGTTTGAATCGCTTCTTTCGCGGTTTGCCCACTCACCTGGCGCTGATTACGATGTGCGTCTTGTGGATCGTTCCGACCCTCGGCCTGTTCGTCACCTCGCTGCGGCCGCGCGAGGCCGTCCGCACCACCGGCTGGTGGACGGTTTTCCGCCCCCAGGTTCAGGAAGGGCGGGCGGAATATATGACCTATTGCGCCTCCTGTCACGGCGCAGGCGGGGATGCCATCGCCGCGGCCGATTTGAGCGACCCCGAAGTCGTCTCGGCTTACCCGCGCTCCAATCGGCTGTTGACCATGCTCCGCCGCGGCCTGGATGGCGGACCGCACTTGATTGATCCCCCTCTGCCCGCCGAGCCGAACGCCGCGCTTGAAGTCGTGTCGCCGATTGTCACCTATATGCAGACGCTCTCTGGAATCAACCCTGAGGCTGAGCGCTTTACCCTGCGCAATTATGCCGATGCCCTGGTCGGCTACAAAGGCAGCCAGGACTATCTGACCGATTGCGAACAGGGCGTGATCAGCACGCTGGCGAAGTTCGATTGCGACGCCAGCGACCTGTTGAAGCCGGAGGGGATGGGACGCGCCTTCGTAAATACGCTCATCATGGCTATTCCCTCGACGATTTTGCCCATTGTCTTCGCTGCCCTGGCCGCCTATGCCTTTGCCTGGATGGATTTCAAGGGTCGCCAGTGGATTTTTGCGCTGCTGGTCGGTTTGCAAATCGTCCCCCTGCAGATGACTCTCGTCCCGATTGCCCGTCTGTACGTGCAGATTGGCTTGGCAGGCACATTCTTGGGCATCTGGTTGTTCCATACCGGCTTTGGGCTTCCCTATGCTATTTACCTGATGCGCAATTTCATCGGCGCTCTGCCGCGCGAGATTTTCGAATCGGCCTATCTGGATGGCGCCAATCATTGGACGGCTTTTCACAAACTTGTCTTGCCGTTGACTTTGCCGGCCATCGCTTCGCTGGGCATTTTTCAGTTCCTGTGGGTATGGAACGATTTTCTGGTGGCCAAAGTGTTTCTAAGCACGCACCCGGTGCTCACCGTGCAGGTGACCAACCTGATCGACCCGCGCGGTGCCAACTGGCACATCCTGACCGGCGCAGCCTTTCTCTCCTTCATTATCCCAATGATCGTCTTCTTTGCCTTCCAGCGTTATTTTGTGCGCGGCCTGTTGGCCGGTTCGGTGAAAGGATAGAAGACCAACCGAACAACTGACTCATGGACACTCAACCCTGGTACAAAAACGCCGTCTTCTACGAGGTCTACGTTCGCGCCTTCTTCGACAGCAACGGCGACGGACATGGCGACCTGCAGGGACTGACCCAAAAACTGGATTACCTCCAAGAACTTGGCATTGATTGCATCTGGCTCATGCCCATCTATCCATCGCCGCTCAAAGACGATGGTTATGATATTTCGGATTACTACGGCGTTCATCCGGATTACGGCACGCTTGAGGATTTCCGCGCCCTGCTCGCCACCGCTCATGCCCGCGGCCTGCGCATCATCACCGACCTGGTGGTGAATCACACCTCCGACCAGCACCCCTGGTTTCAGGCGGCGCGCCGCGATCCTCATTCTCCCTATCGGGATTACTATGTCTGGAGCGACGACCCATCGCCCTACGCCCAGGCCCGCATCATTTTTCTGGATAGCGAGGTCTCCAATTGGACGTTCGACCCCCTTGCCGGTCAATATTACTGGCATCGTTTTTATTCCTCTCAGCCCGACTTGAATTACGACAACCCGGCCGTGCGGCTGGAAATGCTCAAGGTAATGAAGTTCTGGCTGGACCTGGGGGTGGATGGCTTTCGTGTAGATGCAGTCCCTTATCTCTTCGAACGGGAGGGGACGAATTGTGAGAATTTGCCGGAGACGCACGCCTATCTCAAGAAAATGCGCCGCTTCGTCGAGGAGCATTACCCCGACCGCATTCTCTTGTGCGAGGCCAATCAGTGGCCGCGCGACGTGCGCGCCTATTTTGGCCGGGGGGATGAATTTCATATGGCCTTTCACTTTCCGCTCATGCCGCGCCTTTTCATGGCCATCCGGCGCGGCGAGGCCGAACCGATTCGCTGGGTGCTTTCAGAGACACCTCCCATTCCTTCCTCCTGTCAGTGGTGCACCTTTCTGCGCAATCATGATGAATTGACCCTTGAGATGGTCTCGGAAGAGGAGCGCCGCTGGATGTGGCAGGAATACGCTCCCGAACCGCGCATGCGCCTCAACCTGGGCATCCGCCGACGATTGGCTTCGCTGCTCGATCACGATCAACGCAAGATCGAATTGGCCTACTCTCTGCTCTTTACGCTGCCCGGTTCACCCATCCTGTACTATGGAGATGAAATCGGCATGGGGGACGATCTCTCTTTGCCCGACCGGAACGGTTTGCGGACGCCGATGCAATGGGAGCCCGGACCCGCGGCCGGTTTCTCGACGAGCCGCGATCTCTACAGCCCCCTTGCCAATCCTCAAATCAACGTGGCTGCCCAGCGCGCCGATCCGACCTCGCTCTGGCAGGCGATTCGCAGAATGATCGCCGTCCGCAAGGCTCATCCTGCCCTGGGGAGCGGCGAACTTGTCTGGATTGAGCAAGAAAACCGCAGCATCGCCGCCTATTGGCGGACGCTGGCAAGCAGTCGGTTGTTGGTTGTCAACAATTTGAGCGGCGCGGCCCAATCCGTTCGCCTGCCGATTGACGACCGGCCTTTTGTGGACGCGTTGAACGGCCGCGTCTACTCCTCCCGGAGCAGGGCGCTGGAATTGGGCCTTTCCCCTTATGAATATCGCTGGTTGCGTGTGGAGGAAGGGCGAGTAAACGAAAAGTAACCGGGGCGGCTGGCGCGCAAGGCCAGATTGCCAGGCCGCCAAACATGGCGCGCCACAGACGATGCCCCGGAAGGAAATGAAGAACCCGCGCCTTTCTTATGGAACGGGTTCTTCAAGACCGAGTCTATTCCCTGTGCAGGCGCTGGGTCAGATCGCGCAACTGGGTGAAAGAAATGGGTTTGACGAGCACGAAATCGGCCTGATCTTGGTAAGCCTCTGCCAGGCGGGCATCGGCGGTGGCAACGACCACGATGGTCTCTTTCAGACGCGGATCGGCGCGGATTTGTTCGAACAGCGACGGCCCGTCAACCACCGGCAGGTGCAGGTCGAGAATGACCACTTTGGGTTCGGTGGTCAGCAGAAGGTTGCGCGCGGTTTGCCCGTCGCGAGCCGTCTCGACTTGGAAGCCAGCCGCCTGCAGGGCTTCGGAAAAAATGATGGCCAGATCCATGTCGTCTTCAACGACCAACCCTAACTCGTTCATGGTGTCCTCCTCTTGCTGGGCGGGTTTACAACCAGGGGAAGTGTTACAGTAAAGACACTTCCTACCCCAATTTTACTCTTGACCGCGACCGCGCCGCCCATCAAATTGGCCAGTTGCTGCACGATGGTCAGGCCAAGGCCGAAGCCGCCGTGCCGGCGGGTGAGGGTGCTGTCCGCCTGGCGGAAGGCCTCGAAGATGTGCGGGAGTTCGTCGTCGGGGATGCCGACGCCGGTGTCGGTCACCTCGATGCACCATTGTTTTTTGTTGGGCCGGAACAGCCGGATGTGCACGGACCCCTGGTCGGTGAATTTGATGGCGTTGTTGGTCAAGTTGATGAGAATTTGCTGGAGGCGAGCCGGGTCGCCGGTGAGGGTTTCGGGCAGTTCGGGGTCCAGTTCGCTGGTCAGGGCCAGGCCCTTGTCGGTGGCGGTTTTGTTCATTATTTCCAGGACGTTTTCCAGCAGAGCGGCGGGCCGGAAAGGTTGCATCTGAATGGTCATCTTGCCGGCTTCGATTTGCGCCTGGTCGAGCAGGTCGTTGACGATGTCCAGCAGGCGGCGCACGTTGGAGAGGATGCGGTCGGAGGCGCGCACTTGCTTTTCGTTGACCGGACCGTAGATGGCCTCTTTGAGCATTTCGGCATAACCGAGGATGGCGTTGAGCGGGGTACGCAGTTCGTGCGAGACGATGGCCAGGAAGGTGTTCTTCATCCGCTCGATCTCGGCTTCGCGCGTGTAATCGCGAAAGACGGCCACAGTGCCAATCCGCTCGCCGTTGATGTCGGTCACCTGGGCGGCGCTGACCGAGAGAGTCTTCTTGCCCCACTGGATGCGGTAACTGCTGATTTGCTGGCCAGAGGCAGCGAGGAGGCCGGCCAGGATGCCGCGGTTTTTGGCGTCCAGGGCGGGAGCGCGAGCGAGTTCCTCGGCGGTGATGGCCGACAGCCGGTCCTCAGGGATTTCCAGCAGGCGGACGAGAGCCGGGTTGACGTGAGTGGCCTTGTTGCGCAAATCGAAGACGATGACGCCGTCGGCGATGCTTTCCAGGATGGCGCGACTTCGGCTGGCTTCGGCGCGCTCGCGTCCCAGCGCACTGACCAGGGCCTGGGTCCGTTCCTGGACGAGTTTATCCAGGTTGGCATTAATGAGACGAACCTCGCTCAGGGCGCGTTCGAGGTTGGATGCAATGATCCAACTGATGAAGGCCACGGCAAAGTATAGGAAGAGAGCAACCAGATTGGGAAACAAATTATTCCCCAGAGCCAGGACAAGGATGATGCCGGAGGAGAATGCGGCGACAATAAATGATGACCATGATTTGAGCAGACCACTGGCAAGGATGATGGGCACAACAAATACCCATAAACTGCGCCCATCGACAATTTGCTGGGGCGTGTCGCTGATACTGAAGATTAGCAATAGAAAGACAATGAATAATGAGGCAGCCAGCGCCCCTGATTTCCGCATATTCAACCAGTATAGGCCGCCCAAACCAATTAGGGTAATCAGACTGCCGCCCAATATGACCAACGCTTCTTCTGGTTCTTGTGCTTTCCAGAGAATTACATCGGCAACGATGGCTATGACGGCAATAAGGCCGAGAAGCGCCAGGAAGATGTTCAACAATTGGCGCCGACGGGCATCATCGGGGTCTGCGGAGGAAACGGTTATAAATCGTCCCAAACGTTGTTGCAGGGTCATTTTCACCTCTGAACATTCAATGCGCTGAGGACAGCGGAACGAATCACATTTTCCGGGCAATACAGGCACTTTCCAATCCAAAGTGGTGGATAGGGTGGTTCGACGTGGTCTTTGAGCCAGAGGAGGGCGTTTCGCACCGCATTGAGGGCTTTGATTTGGGTGTTGCCCGGATGATGCTGTGACCAAGCCCAGAGTGCCTGAATGCAATAAGCGGTCTCTTCTGCTGTGGGTGTATACATTCCCCACGCGCCACTTTTATTTTGGGTATCCAGAAGCCAGTGGACGGCTTGCAGCACCAATTCCGGTGCAAAGCCGGCGCAGGCGATGACAATGTGGCTGGTGACATAATATGGCGAAATATGCCATTTGTCGTGCCAGTAGCCCCCGGGGACGCGGGCGCGTTCCAGGAAGTGGATGGCTTTGCTGACCGGCGGAGCGTTTCGGTCCATGCCAGAAGCGCGCAATGCTCCCAGGATATGGGCATGGGCGCTGGTGGAGGGGTTGGCTTCTAGCGGATAACAACGGAAATTCAGCGGTTCTTCGTAGGAGAGAACAGCATCAATGTCGACGGCGGTTTCGTAGCGTTTCAGGGTTTCGAATACCAGCCCGGTATCATCGCCGTCTCGTACGGAGTAGTCGGCAGCAAATCCTGTTCCTTGTCCTGGCTGCCATGCCCGTTCCAGGAAACTCACGTGTTTTTTGACCGCTGGATGAAAACGGATTTCGGGCCAGGTGAGGGCAAGATTCCAAAGTGTCCAGGCGACCTCGAAGACATCAAAGGGAGCCACGTTCGGAACTCCCCCGCTCTGAGCGTCGCGAGAGTGTTTTAAGTAGGAGAGGGCAGCGGAGTCACCTGGCTTGACCATCAGGACGTAATAGGCTGTGGCGGCTGGTGAACAACCGACCGAACCATTGCTCTCCGTGAGTTGAGACAGGTTCAGCATATCGAAATCTTCGCCTGCCATTTCTGCCGAAAATGCAACGGTGCTGTAGCGGTGGATGCCACCCTGGAGCTTTTGTCGTTTCATGGCCCGCAGGTTTCCCAGTTTTCCAAGGATGCGCTCTCCCTGGCGTTTGATGAGACCTAACCGTTCTGCTTCGGCTACAAGAGTGGGAGCAATCATCTCGAAACCAACCGTCGCGCCGCGAACATCTTTTGCCAATCCTGCTGTTGCGCCTTCACAGATGCGTTCTAGGGCTTGCTGACCAAGTTCAATCTGTTTTCGATCTTGAGAACGACGGCCCCGGCGCGCCAGGGCAATCATGGCTGCCAGCGTACAAATGACGCGGTCGTGGTAATAAAAGGGTGATTCTGCTCCCCAGGCGCCATCGGACAACTGATGAGCACACAACCAGCCCATCGCTTCGTTGCTGAGACATGAGTCTATGTCAACCAGCCGCGCTACCCATGCCGTGTCATAGGGGACCGGTGGCATACGGCCGGGTCCTATAGTTTCTAGCAGTTCAATAGTGGGGTCAGTCATGCCACCTCTGTTTCAGCAACCATGAGTAATTGGCCAGAATGGTTAACATGGTTGTAGGAATATAAATACTGTAATCCCATGGCAGGTAAGAGTCTTGAATCATTGGGGGGCCAACAACATATAAGATTGCCCGAATGGGGTCGAGCAAAGCGTAGGCGAGGAAAAATATTGAAAGAACAACTGTCCACTTTCTGTCAGCCGCCGAAACCAGATAGGCGTAGATGGCGATGGTCAGGAACGCTTCCCACAAGACATCCAGCCAGATGAACGCTCCTAGGTACAAGAGCAAGGCTATTTCGAGGGCGACGGCAGGAGTAATGTTGCCGTCGCGCTTGGAAAACAGGCGGAGGCACAGAATTCCAAGCGGAATCAGCAAAATGACCTTAATCGCAGTGGCCAGACGCAATATGGCTTCGGAAGGGCCAAGCATAAAAGCAAAAATTTGTTTGATGGAATGATTGTAGCCCAAAAAGCCGCTTTCTGGACCTCGATAAGGAAATTCCCGTCCGAGGCGAGCAAGAAGGCCGATGTATTCCCGGAATTGACCGACGACATATGCTGAGCCACCCACAAGAGCGGTAATGCCGGCCAGAATAAGGTAACTAAGCAAGGCCCCTATTAACATCTTGAAAAAGAAACGATAGTGTTTGAACAGCAGTGGAATAGCGGCCGCAAATGCCCACTGAGGTTTGGTGACCAGAATGAAAGTCAACCAAAGAATCGCCTGCGCCAGATTCTGTTTGAGAATTGCCTCAATGAGCAGGGTTCCCAGCAAGGCCATGATGGTGTAAATGTTCAGGTAGCCGAGGTCGTCCCAAAAAGGGGAAAACACTAACCATACCGGTAAAGTCAAGATTAGCATGCGATTGGCGTGGTCGAGTTCGCAGAAGGCGAAGATTCGCCGCCAGGCTGCAAAGAGAGCGATGTAAGCCGCGATATGCAAAAGAAGTTGCAAAGCGATGTTGACCTGCGCAGGCAACCACAAGAAGGGGGCAAACAGGCAGGCAAAAATGGGAGGATAAGGAAAATGATACTCTAGGATTTCGAGTGATGTTGGGTAGAGTGCAGCGCCCTCGATGAAATGCCGAGAGGCGTCCAGGTAGACTTGGAGGTCGATTGCGGCCTGATTCTCATTCCCCGAAAAAAGGACGCTTGCTTGAAGCCCCAAGCGGGCCAGCGACCAGGCGGCGGCAATGGTCAAGAGCACTCGAAACCAGCGCCTTGTATGCCACTCTTCCTGAAGATCGGTCCAAAAAGGTTTCATCGAGGCCTCCAGATTCCATGAAAGAGCGAGCCCAAGCCCAGCACCTCTTTGTGATATGTGCGGTAATAGTCTCGCAGCGTTTGAATTTCCTCTGCTGAAAGGTCGAACCATTCTGGCTCTGGAATGCGGCGGAGGTAAAAATGGTCGTATAAAATGGAACGCAAAATATCCCGGTTCATGTAGGGGGTGGGGGCGATGGTAAAATAAAGATTTTCTTCGCCCAAACCCAGAAGAGGGTAATCGAAAACGCTGGGGGGTTGAAAGCCGACGAAGAGAGTGGCTGGCGGAAGAGCCTCGCCGTAGTAGGCCTCGATCAATTCCCGGCGGGTAGGTATTCTGTTGTTCTTGTGATAGAATTCAATGGTTAGTCTGGCAGTGGTCTCGGCGGCATCGTTGGCAAAGAGGCCAAAGAATAGCCGCCGCTGTTGATAATGGCTGGTCACTTCAGCAATGCGGTCGAAGGAAGCAAGGAGGCCTGCGTGTGGGGTGTTGGCAAGCGCCAGACGATAGTCGCCGTAAAACCGCACTTTGACCTGCCACGTTTTGTAGAATTCCAGAAAGCCGGGCGATTCGAGAATGAGCGCCCCGCCCAGCGCCTCGCTGACGTATTTTTCGCCTCGCCTAAGCAATTCGGTTCCAAACAAGGGGGAAAGAATAACGTCGATGCCGTGTTCGAAAAGCAAAGAGAATAAGCGAATGTATTCGTTGGCAGCAATTGGGACATAGCGATCGGGCGATGCATCCCCATGTTCCAGAACAAACCATCGCCGCGTCCCGTTGATGGGGAAGACGCAGACCTGCGGTCCGGCCTGTCGTACCAGTCGCGCCACCTCCTCGGTGGGCAGTGCCAAAAATTCCTCCAGGCTCATCATTTTCGCCTCCACAGGCGCGGCAAGAAGCGGGGGGTGCGGTTCATGTAGTCGCGGTATTCGGGCAAGGTCTCAGCGAGCAATTTTTCCTCCTGGCGGGCGGCGCGGCCGAAATCCCAGAAGGTGTAAACCATCCCCAGCAGGGTGGTTACGGCCGGGTCGATCAGGAACAGGCCGATGATGAGGCCAAAGAAGGAGGTGATGATGGGGTGACGCACCCAGGCATACGGTCCGGTGGTGACGACCCGGTGACCGGGCTGGACCTCGACCCGTTCGGCATAGAACTGACGCAGGTGGGCGCGCCCCCAGGCGTTCAGCGCCAGGGAGGCGGCCGCCAGCAGGATGCCCGCTCCCTGGATGATTAACCCCCAGGACGCCTCGGTACGCCAACCCAGACGGGGCAGCAGCAGCGGACGGACGACGAGCAGGGCGCAGGCGACCAGCGCCAGCAGGGTGAAATCCCAGGCCCGTCCCCGGCCCTCCGCTTTGCGCTGTTTGTCGTAGCGGCGGAAGGCAAACACATCAATCGCGTAGAAGGCGATGACCACAAGCAGAATGAGAAGCGATTGAATGGGCGCAGACAGCATCAGGCCATTCCTCCAAGCAGGCTGACCGCCAGGCGGGGAAGGGCGCCGTTTCCCGCTATGACGGTATGGTTGTTGGTCTCCGGCCGGAAGCCGAGGCGGTGCTTGACCTCGTAGGCGCCGCTGCCCCAGCGCAGCAGACGAGCGCGGCGTTGACAGGCCTCTTCCAGGCTGGCGTAGACGAGGGCAAAGTACACATAAGGGACGTTCTCGTCCAATCCCAGGGCGGTTGCTAGTTGCGCCTCGCCGTCGTAAAGCAGCGCGCCGCAGCCGACCAGCCGCTCGCCGACGCGCGCTTCCAAAAAGACGCCGTCGGCCTCTTCCAGGTGTTCGAGCAGCCTCGCCGTCCAGGGCGGAAGGACGTCGCCGTGCCGGACCGCCACGCGCCGAATCAGCGCCAGGGCTTCGTCGGGGCTGGTCGCACGCCGCTGACGGTGAATCTGGATGCCCCGTTCGGCTGCCTTGCGCAGGCTGCGCTTGTAATGCTGGCGATCGTCCTTGTTGCCGGCTGCCAGATAGGCCTCCAGGTTGTCCCATTCGAACGGCATCCAGGTGCCGGGGTCGGCGACGCGAATGGGGCGATAACCGTTTGGCCAGCCGCGCTGGATCTCTTCGGCCTCGATGAAATCCAGGAGGACAAAAGAGCAGGCATGACGGCGGGCGATAGAAGCCGCGGCGCTGAGCAGTTGTTCGAGGGCAGCCTCCCGTTCTTCTCCGGCCGGCAGGGTCATGCCCGACAGGCCAGCCAGCGGCGAGCGGCAGATGAGCAGCGGCCAACGGCGCAGGATTGGCCTCAGGGCGGCCCGCAGGGGAGCGGGAAGAGGCAGCGGTTCGTCCCGGACGAGCCAAAAGGCTGCCCGTCCTATCGGCCGGCCCGCTCGCCAGAGCAGGATGTAAAAGGGCAAACAATCGGTCAGAACGCGTTCACCAAAGGCGTACCATCGTTGGCTTTGGAAGGGCTGGCTGCCGCCGGCCGCCTCCCACACTTCCGGCGGGATTTGTCCGGCTTGATCGAAGACCTGAATCTCAAAACTGCTGGCAGATGGGAGGTTCATCGCCCTCGCTGGTCCATGTTCCCTCTAATTTTACAACGAGTTGGAATTTTGGATGTGCGTGTTTGGGGGGCTATCAAAGTTGTAAAGGGATATTTTTACGGGGCGGAGGTTGCTCCGCCCCGTAAACGAGACGCGTCAAGCCGCGGCCTGGTTGGCTTTGCGCCGGAACCAGGTGGTCCATTCGCGCTTTTCCCAGACCACCAGGATGGGAGCCGCGATGAAGATAGAAGAGTAAGTGCCGCTCAGGAGGCCGACCAGCAGGATGACGGCGAATTCGCGCAGGGTCACACCGCCCATGAGGGCCAGCGCCAGCAGCAGGAATTCGACCGTCATCAATTGGGTGTTGATCGAGCGCTGCAGGGTCTGGACGATGGAGTGGTTGACCAGGGTTTCGAAATCCAGCCGGCGCAGGAGGTTGGTGTTTTCGCGGATGCGGTCGAAGACGACGATCTTGTCCTGCACCGAGAAGCCGATGACGGTCAGCAGGGCGGTCAGGAACAAGGCGTCCATTTGCCAATCGAACAGGAGCGAACCGATCAGCACCAGGCTGAAGACGATGGCCACATCGTGAATCATGGCGATGATGGCGCAGACGCCGTAGCGGAAGGCATGGGGAATGCCGCGAAAGGCAAAGGTGATGTAGATGATCACGACCAGGGCGGCCGCGCCGACGGCCAGGGCGGCGCGCGAGGTCACCTGGGCGCCGATCGAGGGGCCGACGCTGTCCACCCGGCGGGGTTCGGGCAGGCTACCGAATTCCTCTTGCAGGGCGGTCATCACCTCCCGGCGCAGGTTCTCGTCGAGGAAGGAGGAGCGGATGACCAGCGTGCCTTCGTCGGTGGTTGTCACGATGGCATCCTGAATGCCGAGGCGGTTGTAGAGGGTGACCACGTCCGAGTGGGCGGGGAGTTCGTTTTCGAATTCCACTTCCATCATTGTGCCGCCGGTGAAGTCAATCGAGAGCGGCAAATCCTTGTTGGCGGCCTGAACGATGAGCAGAATCAGGCCGGGGACGATGATGAGCAGGGAGAGCGCAAAGAACAAGTAACGGCGAGCGAGGATATTCATACGATGCCTCTCAGATGCCAAACCATCTGGCAAAGTTTTTGATTTTGAACCAGTCGAGCAGGACGCTCAGCAGGGTGCGGGTGACGAACAGGGCGGTAAAGAGGCTGATGAACATGCCGAGCGCCAGGGTCACCGAAAAGCCTTTGACGATGGTGGCGCCGAAGGCGCTGCCGAACCAGTACAGGATGGCGCAGGTGATGAGGGTGGCAATGTTTGAGTCCCGGATCGAAGACCAGGCCCGCCGCCAGCCTTTTTCGACCGCGTAGGTGAGCGTCAGGCCGTTGCGCAGTTCTTCCTTGATGCGCTCGAAGATGAGGATATTGGCGTCCAGCGCCGAACCGGTGCTGAGCAAGAAACCGGCGATGCCGGGCAGAGTCAGGGTCACGTGGATGAGTTTGAACACTGCGAAAGCCAGGGCGGCGTAGATGAGGATGGAGATGTCGGCGGCGATGCCGGGCAGGCGGTAGTAGAGCGCCATGAAGAGGATGACGATGACCAGACCAATCAGGCCGGCCACCAGGCTTTTTTGCAGCGAGTCTTCGCCCAGGGTGGGGCCGACCAGGCGCGTTTCGACGATGCGCAGGGGGATGGGCAGCGAGCCGTAGCGCAACTGGACGGCCAGGGCGTTGGCGCTCTCGACATCGAAACCGCCCTCGATGATGGCGTTGCCGTCGGTGATGGCCACGCTGACGCGCGGCGCCGAGATGACGCGCTTGTCGAGTACGATGCCGAGGTGGCTGCCGATGTTGTTGCGCGTGTAGTCGGCGAAGATGCGCGTTCCTTCGGCGTTCAGGGAAAAAGCAACCACCGGCTGATTCAATTGGTTGGTCGAAACGCCGACCGTTTCCATCATAGCGCCGGTCATGATGGTGTGATAGACGGTTGTGCCTTCGGGGAGGTCGCTTGGCGCGCCGCCGTAGTCGGTGACGATGACCGTTCCGGCCGGCGGCGGCGTGGTGCCGAAATCCACCCACTCCAGCAGACCGGTCTGCTGAATTGTTTGCGGCACGGAGGAGGTGTTTGTCAGGCCGGGGAATTCGGCCACGATGCGGCGGTCGCCGGCCAGTTGAATCAGGTTCTCCGAGACGCCCAGGGCGTTGGTGCGGTTTTCGATGATCGTCCGCGAGACCTCCAGTTGCTCTTTGTCAACCGGCACATCTTCGGGCAGGTCGGGTTCGATGACCACCTGCAGGCCGCCGCGCAGGTCCAGACCCAGGAGCGGGGCGACGTCACGCTCGATGAGCATTTCGCCCGGCTTGAAAGGATTGGGGAGGCGCAGGACTTCGACTACGTCAACCCAGATGGCCAGGGCCAGCAGGAGGAGAATCAGAAACAGGCGCGAATAGTGATTGGACATACGATGAACGCTCCGTTCACGAAAATGCCAGCCGGGGGCTGGCGCACGGCGATTATACTACCGATAGAGAGGGGAGGGGAGAGGCGGGGGGGCGCGCGAAATCTTCAAGGTAGGCCTGTATTATAATGACGCCATTCCGGGGTGTGCATCGGAGGATTTTTTGAGGAGGCGGGTATGAGAGTGGCATTTCAAGGTGAGTGGGGAGCGTTTTCGGAACAGGCCATCTGTGAGTACTTCGGTCAGGTAGAGACGTTTCCGTGTGAGACGTTTGAGCAGGTGTTTACGGCAGTCGCCGCCCGGCAGGCTGAGGCCGGGTTGATTCCCATAGAGAATTCGCTGGCCGGCAGCATTCATCAGAATTACGATTTGCTTTTGAAATATCACCTGTTCATTGTGGGAGAGCATTTCCTGCGGGTGCGCTTGTGTTTGATCGCTTTCCCTGGCGTGGAAATCGACCGGATTCGGAAAGTGATCAGCCACCCGCAGGCGCTGGCTCAGTCGGCCCGTTATTTACAACGATTGGGGATAAAGACCGAACCGGTCTACGACACGGCCGGCAGCGTGAAGATGCTGCGGGCCATGGGGGAGCGCAGCGTGGCGGCGATTGCATCGCGGCGCGCTGCCGAAATCTATGATATGCAGGTGCTGGCAGAGGGCATCGAAGACGAGGATAAGAATTACACGCGTTTCTTGGTCATCCACCCTGAAGCGAATAGGCCGCGCGGAAAGACAAAAACCTCGATTGTTTTCACGCTCAATCACCGCCCCGGGGCCTTGTTCAAAGCCTTGAGCGTTTTTGCGCTGCGCGACATAAATTTGACCAAAATCGAATCGCGCCCCTTGCCGGGCAAGCCGTGGGAATATTTGTTCTATGTGGATTTGGTCGGTTCTATTGAGGACGAGCATGTTGAACGTGCTCTGGAGCATCTGAGGGAATATGCGCTCATGCTGCGGGTGTTCGGTTCGTATCGGCAGGCGATTTTCGAGTGAAAAGGGGCGCGAAAACATTGACATTCTGCCGTCGCGCGAGTAGAATGCGCCCAATATGAGCGCCAGACCAAACGTCTACACAACCCAGTTCGGTTTTTACTTTTATTATTACGGCTTCCGAATCCCGGTTGCCGTTGGCGGCGCTTAAGCAGACGAAACCACCTCATCAGTCTGTATCTCAGGAGCGAGCCCAACGGGCTCGCTCCTGAACGTTTGGAGGTCCTATGAGTAGCCGCGGAATTCGAGGCGCTATTACGGTCGAGGCCGATTTGCCCGACAAGGTGACAGCCGCCACGCAAGAACTCTTGCAAGGTATATTGGCGGCCAATCCGACCCTTTCGGCGGCGGATGTGGCTTTTGCATTCTTTACGGTGACAGACGATATCGTTTCAGCCTACCCGGCCCAGGCGGCGCGGCAGATGGGGTGGGAGGGAGTACCTATGCTGTGCGGGCGGGAGATTCCTGTCCCCGGCGGATTGCCGTTGTGTATTCGCATTCTGATTGTGTGGAATACAGACCTTGCTCAGAGCCAGGTCCGGCATGTTTATTTGCGTCAGGCGGCGTGTTTGCGCCCCGATTGGGCGACAAGCAGCCTGGCAACAGAGGGGAGGAAAAGCCTATGATGATTCTCATGAAATCAGATTCGACGCCACTCGATGTAGAGCGTGTCCTTAGTTGTGTGCGGGCGGTGGGCCTGACTGCCCATCTGGCGCTGGACAATGGCCGAACGGTGATCGGGGTGGTGGGAGAAAACCGGGATGCGTCCCCGAGTCTTTTCGAGACCCTGGAGGGGGTAGAGGCGGTGAAATGCGTTTCTTTGCCGTACCCCTTGGCCTCGCGTCATTTTCACCCTGCAGATACGATTTTCCCTCTCGACGACTTTATGGTGGGCGGACGGGATATCCTGATCGTCGCCGGTCCTTGCTCAGTCGAATCCCGCCAGCAGTTACTGGCGACGGCGCGCGCCGTCTGCCAAGCCGGAGCAAATGCTTTGCGCGGCGGAGTCTTTAAACCAAGGACTTCGCCGTATGCGTTTCGCGGCTTAGGAGAGAGGGGACTGGAATATCTGGCCGAGGCGCGCGCCCTGACCGGTATGCCCATCGTCACCGAGGTGATGTCCATTGAGCAGATGGAAATAGCGCTTCGCTACGTGGATGTCTTGCAGATTGGCGCTCGCAATATGCAGAACTTCCCCCTCTTGCAGGCAGTGGGTGAAACTCGCACGCCGGTGCTGCTCAAGCGGGGTCTCTCAGCCTCTATCGAGGAACTTCTCATGGCGGCCGAGTACATCCTGGCAAATGGCAACTCGCGAGTGATGTTGTGCGAGCGCGGTATCCGCACCTTCGAGACGGCCACCCGCAACACGACCGACATTAACGCCATCCCTGTCTTGAAAACGCTCACCCATTTGCCGGTTTTGCTGGACCCTTCGCATGCCACCGGCCATCGGGAGTACGTGGCTGCAGTGGCCAGGGCGGCGATCGCCGCCGGTGCTGATGGACTCCTCATCGAGGTTCACCCAGACCCAGAGCGGGCGTTTTCCGATGGCCCTCAATCACTCAGGCCGGAAGAATTCGCCGCCCTGGTTTGCCAGGTGCGGGCTGTAGCCGAGGCGGTGGGGCGCTGTCTGATCTCCAAACCTGCGCCGAGGACGGCCCACTGGAACGAGGTGCTTCATGTCTGAGGGGGATGGCTTTTCGCTGCGGAGAGCGAGTGTGGCTATTGTTGGATTGGGTTTGATGGGCGGGTCACTGGCCTATGATTTGGGCGGCCATTGCAGAGAGATTGTGGGCGTCAGCCGCAGTCCTGCCACGCTGCGCCATGCCCGAAGGTGCGGTCTGATTGACCGCGCTGCCACCTTCGATGCGGCCCTGGACAGCGACTTGCTGGTGCTGGCAACGCCGGTGCGTACTATCCTGGCCCAGTTGCGGAGAATGGGGCAGCGGAAATCAGAGGCCGGCCATGGTACCGTTGTACTCGATTTGGGCTCGACCAAGGCGGAGATTGTGCGCCTCATGGAGAGTCTGCCGGCCTGTTACGATCCTATTGGCGGACACCCCATGTGCGGAAAAGAAAAATCTGGGATTCGAAACGCTGAAGCCGGGCTGTATCGCGGGCGAGTGTTCATTCTCACGCCGCTGGCGCGCACTTCCCCCCGCGCCTTGCAATTGGTACAGGAGGTGATTGCCGTCATTGGGGCGCACCCGCTGATCCTGTCTGCGGAACGACAGGACGCCCTGGTCGCCCTGACCAGCCATTTGCCGTATCTGCTGGCTTGTGCTTTGATGCGCACCGTTCTCGCTGGCGAGTCCGACGAGGTCTGGCGGGTAGCGGCTTCTGGTTTTCGGGATACCTCCCGTCTGGCCGCCAGCGATGTGAAGATGATGATGGATGTGTTGTTGACCAATCGTCAGGCTGTCATTGCGGCCCTGGAACGGTACAGCCTCGAACTGGACAACCTGCTTTCGTTGCTTAGAACCGGAGATGAGCCTGGCTTGTATGCTGCGCTTGCGCCTGCCAGGAATCAAAGGGCTGCTCTGTTCAATCATCTTTCATAGGAGCAATGGCTCTTTATGGAATTCCCCGCCTTTCTTGACATCCGGCCTATTGCTCACCCCTTGCAGGCTGTTGTGCGCGTGCCAGGCTCGAAGTCGATCACCAACCGCGCTCTATTGATGGCTGCCCTGGCCGAGGGAAAAACCTGCCTCGCCAACGCCCTTTTTTCGGACGATACGCTCTATTTCGCCGAGTCTCTCCGGCGGCTAGGATTCTGCGTCCACTTGGACGAGGCTTCCTGTAAAATGACGATTTATGGCCAGGGTGGGCATATCCCGGCCCGACGCGCCACCCTTTTCGTTGGGAATGCAGGGACGGCTGCCCGTTTCTTGGCCGCCTTCCTTGCCCTGGGGCGGGGCGAATATGTGTTGGACGGCGATGCCCGTCTGCGCCAGCGACCGATGGGCGATTTGGTGGCCGCCTTGAGTCAGTTGGGTGCCGTGATCGGCGTCTTGGATTGGCCGGGGCAGGCGGCCTGGCCGCCCCATCTGCCTTTGCGAATCACCGCTTCTGGTCTGAATGGCGGCCGGGTGGCAGTCTCGGGAGATATATCCAGCCAATTCCTTTCCGCCTTGTTGATGGCCGCCCCCTACACGCGCACCCCTCTTGAGATCAGCCTGACCACGGCGTTGCGTTCCGGGCCGTATGTGGCCATGACTCTGAGCATGATGGCGGATTTTGGGGTCAAGGTGTCTCGCCTGGATGGGAAGCGCTTCCTGGTTGATGGGGGCCGCTACCGCTCCCTGCCCGAATATTCTATTGAAGCAGATGCCTCTGCCGCCTCTTATTTCTTCGCCGCGCCGCTGCTTCTGGGCGGTTCGCTGCGCGTCAAAGGAATCAGCCGTCGCTCTATCCAGGGAGATGTCGCTTTTCTGGAGATTCTCCAGGAGATGGGCGGGAGCGTGATCGAGGGACCGGATTTCGTCGAGACGCGTTGCGGCTCAAGCCTGCGCGGCGTTGACGTTGACTTGGGCGACATTCCCGATACGGCTCAAACCCTGGCTGTTCTAGCCCCCTTTGCCTCGACGCCGACGCGCATCCGCGGCATTGCCTCGGCGCGCCTGAAGGAGTGCGACCGCCTCGCGGCCGTCTGCACCGAGTTGAGTCGCCTGGGCGTCAGAGTGGAACAACAGGAAGACGGCCTGACCATCTGGCCGTGCGCCTCTTTCCGGCCAGCCTGCGTACAGACTTACAACGATCACCGCATGGCGATGGCTTTTGCTCTGCTCGGTTTGCGCGTGGCCGGTGTGCGGATCGAAAACCCCGCTTGTGTTTCGAAGACTTTTCCAGATTATTTTGCCGTTCTGGAGACGTTGCGATGATACGTTTGGGATTGGTAGGCTACCCGCTGACCCACAGCCTTTCGCCCCGGCTGCATAGGGCCGCGCTGGCGGCGTGTGGCTTGGAGGGCGAGTATCGGCTCTATCCGATTGCGCCGCAGGATTGGCAATCGTTGCGGAGGCTGACCGACCGTTTGCGTTCCGGCAAGTTGCTGGGCTTGAATGTCACTCTCCCTCATAAGCAGGATGTGATACCGCTCCTGGATGGGTTGACGCCCGAAGGGCGCGCCATCGGCGCCGTAAATACGCTTTATTTAAACGACAACTGTTTGATCGGACACAATACCGACGCGGCAGGCTTTCGGGCAGATCTGGGGCGTTTGTTTGTCCGGCTGCCGAACGAGAAGCGGGCGCTCGTCATCGGGGCGGGAGGCGGGGCGCGGGCGGTGGTGTATTGCTTGCTCCAGGCCGGCTGGGAGGTGACGGTCGCTGCCCTTTCAGTGTATAAGGCCAGAGCGTTGGCCGAGGCGTTGGGCGAAGCAACAGGCGCGGCGTCGGTGGGTGTTATTCTGACCGAGGCCAATGCCATTCGGGCGATTGCCCCCGGCTTGACGTTGATTGTCAATGCTTCGCCGGTCGGCATGTTGCCTCACAGCCAAGCGATGCCCTGGCCGGAGGAGGTCCCCTTTCCGCCAGACGCCGTGGTATATGATTTGGTCTATCTACCCAGAGAGACGCGTTTGGTCCGCTCGGCCCGCCAGGCTGGTCTGAGAGCGATGTCAGGCCTGGGGATGTTGGTAGAACAAGCGGCGCTTTCTTTTGAGTGCTGGACGGGGATGAATGTGCCGCGTTCCATAATGTCAGCAGCCGCGGAGGAATGATGTTGCGCTATCTGACCGCAGGTGAATCGCACGGTGAGGCGCTGACGGCCATCCTGGACGGCATGCCCGCCGACCTGCCATTGGATTCAGCCGTCATCGAACGAGATTTGACCCGTCGTCGGCAAGGATATGGCGCCGGGGCCCGCATGGAGATTGAACGGGATACCGTGTGCATTCTGGGCGGCGTGATGGGCGGAAAGACGACCGGCGCGCCGATTGCTTTGCTGGTGGAAAATGCCGATCACGCACGCTGGAAAGGCCGTCCCATTCCACCGATGACCATTCCCCGTCCCGGTCATGCTGACCTGACCGGCGCTCTCAAGTATGGTTACCGCGATTTGCGTCCGGCGCTGGAGCGCGCTTCGGCGCGCGAGACCGCCATGCGCGTGGCGGTCGGTGCTATCTGCAGGCACTTTCTTGCTCAGTTTGGCTTGCGGTTGGGCGGTTACGTTTGTGCCATTGGCGCCGAATCAGCAGACCTGGAAGGGCTATCCTATCATGAGCGTTTTGAGCGTTCCGAAGCGAGCGAGATGCGCTGCCCCGACGAGAACGCCGCGCGGCGTATGAAAGCCAGCATTGATGCGGCCGTCGAACAAGGCGCCACGTTGGGCGGCATCATCGAGGTCGTTGCCCTGGGCGTACCTGCCGGCCTGGGCGCTTATGCGCAATGGGATCGCCGCCTGGATGCTCGTCTGGGGGCGGCCGTGTTGAGCGTACCGGCGGTCAAAGGTGTGGAATTCGGCCGGGCCTGGGAAAGCACTCGTCTGCTCGGCACACAGGTGCAGGATGCGATGCGCTTTGAGGGACAGACCATCGTCCGGCTAACCAATTGGGCTGGCGGTCTGGAAGGCGGAATCACGAATGGACAGCCGCTGGTTGTTCGAGCGGCCATGAAACCGATTGCCACCACATCCAGACCTCAGCCGACGGTTAACCTGGCTTCGGGCGAAGACGCCCTGAGTCGTTATGAACGCTCGGATCATTGTCCGCTGCCGCGCGCTGTGCCGGTCCTGGAGGCGATGCTGGCCTATGTGTTGGCCGATGCCTTGATCGAAAAATTGGGTGGCGACTCGCTCTCGGAAATGCAGGCGCGTTTTGTTACCTTGCGCAAACCACAGCGCGATGACCTTCCGATGGACAATACGCCGCATGTGTGGTGGGAGGTGGAATGAGACACGTTTTTCTGTATGGGCCGCCGGGGGCGGGCAAGTCAACGGTCGGTCGGGCGCTGGCAAAAGCGCTGAATTTGCCCTTCGTTGACTTGGATGCCGAAATCGAGCGCTCTGCCGGCCAGAGCGTTGCTGCCATCATGGCGGCGGGCGAGGCGGTTTTTCGAGACCTGGAATCGGCCGTGCTTGCTGAAACGGTTGCCGGACCGGCGAGCGTCGTGGCCCTGGGAGGCGGCGCTTTGTTGCGGGAGAGCAATCGCCTGTTGGCGGAAAAAGCCGGGCAGGTTGTTTTTCTAGAGGTTGACGAGGCTACTCTGATGGAGAGGCTGCGTTTAGGGGCAGGGGCGCGCCCGTTATTGGCGGGTGATTGGTCTCATCAGATGGCAGGTCTGCTGGAGCGCCGGCGCGAACATTACGCCTCCTTTATGTTGCGCGTAGCCAACAAGGAAGATCCTCTGACAGTTGCTCGCGTGATCCAGATGCTGCTAGGACGGTTTTGCGTGCGGGTGGCGGATAGCCAGTGCGATCTGGTTATCCAGCCGGGTGGATTGGCTCGCCTGGGGGCTATGTTGGCCGAAAGAGGCCTGAAGGGGCCGGTCGCCCTGGTGAGCGATGCGCAGGTCGCCAGTTTATATGCCGGCGGTGTAGCGGCTTGTTTAGAAGATGCGGGCTACCCGACTCGCTTGTTGACCTTCGCGCCGGGGGAGGAGAGCAAGACTATTGCAACGCTTCTGGCCTTGTGGGACGGTTTTCTGGCGGCGGGGCTGGAGCGGCACAGTACGGTCATAGCGCTGGGCGGCGGTGTGACTGGCGATTTGGCGGGTTTTGCGGCCGCGACCTATCTGCGCGGTTGCGCCTGGGTTAATGTTCCCACCTCGCTGCTGGCGATGGCCGATGCCTCGGTGGGAGGAAAGACGGGCTGTAATTTGCCGCAGGGCAAAAACCTGGTGGGGGCTTTTCATCTACCGAGGCTGGTTCTGGCCGATCCGAATGTCCTTACCACCTTGCCAGAGGATGAAA
This sequence comes from Anaerolineales bacterium, assembly GCA_041287425.1. GTDB lineage: Bacteria > Chloroflexota > Anaerolineae > Anaerolineales > Villigracilaceae > JAFGSI01. The sequence continues at coordinate 113,046 of JBEULG010000011.1, forward strand.
TCCGCGGCGGTCTAGCCGAAGTGGTGAAAGCCGGCATGATTGCCGATCCTGACCTGGTGGCACTGTGCAGCCGGGGCTACGAGAGTGTGCGGGCTAATTTGGGAGAGGCTGTGCGGCGGGCGGTATCGGTCAAAGTGCAAATTGTGGCGGAAGATTTTTTCGAGCAGAGCAGCCGGGCGGCGCTGAACCTGGGGCATACGGTGGGACATGCGCTGGAGGCGGCCAGCGGCTATCGTCTGCGGCACGGCCAAGCGGTGGCTATCGGCCTGGTCGTGGAGGCCAGGCTGGCGGAGTGGCTGGGGCTGGCGGAAAAAGGGCTGACGGCCCATGTTGCAGATATTCTTGCCGGCCTGGGGCTGCCGGTCGAAATGCCGGCCGATTGTCCGCCCTGGCTGCTTTTGCAGGCTATGGGCTTCGACAAAAAGAGGGCCGAGGGGAAGATACGCTTCGCCTTGCCGCTACGCTTGGGCGTAGTCAGGCCTGGCGTAATGGTCGAGAATCTGGCGGCATTCTTCGAGGAGGTGTGAGGTGGTCGCGATCCTGGTCTTGCATGGTCCCAATTTGAATCTCCTTGGCGAGAGGGAGCCGGGCATTTACGGGAAACTGACATTGCAAGAAGTTGATGAGCGCCTGATGGCCTTGGGGCGGGAATTGGGAATCGAGGTGCGATGCGTTCAGTCAAACTATGAGGGGGCGTTGATCGAGGTCTTGCAAGACGCCCGTACTTGGGCGGCGGGTGTTGTTTTTAACCCTGGCGGGTACACACACACCTCTGTGGCCCTGCGGGACACCGTGGCCGCCATTCCCATTCCGGTCGTAGAAGTTCATCTTTCGAATATAGAAGGGCGCGAGGAATTCCGACGCGCTTCGTTGCTGGCGCCCGTATGCCGGGGTCGGATCAGCGGCTTTGGGTGGCGGTCATACGCATTGGGAATTCGGGCGCTTGTGGACGAACGCGGCCGCTCATTGCCCGAGGATGGCGACACGCCGCCGGCTCAAATTCTGGATGCCGGCTGAAGGGGCTGTTTCGTTTTTGCTGGCCTCTTCGGGCGGGAGGAGGGGGCGGCGCGCCGTTCAGCGGGCGGGGAATCGTTTTTCGAGAAAATCCAGCACGGCCTGCAGGACCTGCGGAATGGTGAGTCCATCCGTGTTCAGATAAAGGTCGGCGTGTTGGCGGGCGTGCCGCAGGCGGTGTTGTTGCTCCTGCCAGTCTTCTTCTGTCCAGTCTAATTTGCGGCGGGCGCAGGCGACCGGGTAGGAAGCGTCCAGGAAAATCAGGACGTCGGGGGCGGTCAGGCGCTGCCACATATCCGCCACGTAGGAGTGTTCCTGGGCGATGTGGCGGGCGTTGTAGCCGCGGCTGGTCAGATTCTCGATGAGGGTGGATTTACCCGCCGCGCAGGGGCCGACGATACCGATCAGCGGCGACTTGCGCTCGGCGTTCTCATCCATTGTCGTGGAGCAGGCGGTTGAGCGACTCGGGCCCGCCCAGGACGGCCAGCGTGTCACCGGCATGGAGAGGGGTGCTGTCGGGCGAGTGCATCTCGGAAAGACCGTCGCGGCGGATGAGGACGACGCTCAGCCGGTAGGTATCTTCGACGAAGCCGACGGTTTTATCGGCAAAGGGGGCGTGCGCCTTGAGAGTCAGGCGCGCCAGGCTCAATTGCTGGCCCTCGACCGAGATGGGGTTGGTCACGTCGGCGCCGGTGGCCGCGGCGGCAAAGGCCGGGGCCGCCATGCCGGTCGCGCTCAGGGCCGAGAAGCCGAATTGTTCCCGCAGCGAAAGGGCGAAATCTTCATCGAAAATGCGGATGACGACCCGGATGCGCGGGTTCATGCTGCGGGCCTTGACCGCAATTTGCAGATTCATGGCGTCGTTTTGGGTGCACAGAATGATCGTCTTGGCCTGCCGGATGCCGGCCGCCTCCAGCGCGGCCGGCCGGGTGGCGTCGTCCTGGATGACGGGAATCCCCATCTTTTGTACGGTGGAGAACATATCGGCCGAGGGACTCAGTTCCAGCACCGCCACCGGTTCTTCCATTTGGGAGAGGATGCTGACCACCCGATACCCCAGGTGACCCAGGCCGACCAGGATGGTGTGATTCTTGAGAGTGGATGCAACTGCCATTTCCCATTCCTTGCTGCGGGCACGCCGGTTGAAGAGCATAATGCCGAAATCTGCCAGCCCTTGCGCCAGCGTGGCTACGCCGATGACCGGCAGAACGAAAAAGAAGATTTGCAGGAGGGGCGAAGCGGGGAAATCGGCGGAGGGCTGGAGGAAGGCCAGCGTCAGCATCAAGTAGACCGCTTCGGTATAACTGTGTGGTCCTTCGCCGGCTTGACGGGCGAGAGAAAAGTACAACCCTCCCAATCCCAGGAGGGCTGTCAGAAAGACCAGCAAGGGGGTGCGAAACTCGGCCAATAGAATGGCCGCCTCGCGCCGGCGCGCGGCCCAGTGCGCCCTTCGCCGGCGGAGACGGTTCATTCCCCGCCTCCCGGAATCGGCAGCCGGACCGTCATTCTGCGGACCTCGTCGCCGCGCCGCTCCGTCACTTTGACGACCACCACGCTGATGTCATCGGCGGGGCGGCCGTCGTCGAGACGGACGGCTTCCGCCAGCAGCGAATCGGCAATCGTTTGGGGGTCCGGGTCCTGTTCGTCGAGCATCGCTTGCAGCATCACGCAAACGTCCATCGGCTGGCCTCGGCGTTCGCCGGCATGCACCAGCCCATCGGTGTAGAGGACAATCTTCAGGCCGGGCTCGATAGGAATTTCGCTGATGACCGGCCGAATGTTGCGCGAAATGCCAATCGGACTTGACTCGGTCCCGACGCAGTCAATGTGTTCACCGCGAACGATGAAAAAAGGCGCCGGGTTGTTGCGGGTCAGCACGACCGTCCCGCTTTGCAGGTCCACCGAAACGATGTTGAGGGTGGAGGACACTTTGCCTTGCTTGTCGGTGAAGAGCAGGTCGGAGGCGGCGCGTGCCGCCGCGCCGTCGCGCACTCCCTCTGCCAGCAGGGCGATGACTTTGCGCACCACCAGCATCGAGATGGCCTTGGCGCCTCGGCCGGAGGTCTGGCCATCGGCCAGCACGACCGACAGGCCACCGTTGGGACGCTCGACGACTTCCAGCGTGTCTCCGCTTTCGGAGACGGCATATTTGTTGGTCTTGGCGACCGCAATTTGCACTTCCATGTCCTCATTTTACACTTATTTTTTCGAGGACGTCAAACCGAAGTTAAAACCAACTGCCCGGCTCACAGAGAGCGGGCAGTCATTTCTGCGGCCCCGACGGGATTCGAACCCGCGATCTCGGCCTTGACAGGGCCGCATGTTAACCGCTACACCACGGGACCGTTAGCGGGCGCAAATATACCATACGGCGCGGCAAGCGTCAAGGCGCGCCGCTGCCATACAGGGCCGGGTCGGTTGGCGTCTGGCCAGAAGGGTCGAAGACGTAAACCCAGTCGCCTATTTCGGCCCAGTCGTAAAGCCAGTGCGAATCGCCCAGCGACAGGTTGACGCAGCCGTGGGAGCGCGGGTATCCAAAGAAGGAGTGCCAGTATGCGCCGTGCAAGGCGCGCTTTTGGTCGAAATACATCGTCCAGGGCACGTCTTCCAGGTAGTAGTAGTCGGAGCGGTCGGCCTCGAAGGCGCCTTGCATGGTCTCGGCCTCTTTCTTCTCGTAAATCTGGAAAGTGCCAGGCTGAGTCCAGAACGGTTCGATGCCGCTCGAAACCAGGGTAGCAAAAATCAACCCGCCGTTTTCGTAAACACTCAGGGTTTGCTGGTAGAGGTCGATCGAAATCCAGCGGTTGGCGGTCACACCCGGCGGTGGCGTCGCATCCGGCGTGACGACGGCCACCAGCCTGTCTTCCAGCCATTCGCCGGGCGCGATCCGCACCCAGTCGACGCCCTCGGCCTGCTGGACGCCAAAGACCTGGACGATGTCGAAGCGGGTGTAAGTCGTTCCGGTTGGTGGGGCGCTGAAACCGGGCGCGGCGCGGCTGACGGCCTCTTGCAGGACCCAGCCGAAGGCGTTGGGCGGCGTCGAACTGAACAGCAGCCCCTGGAAGGGATAGGGGAGTCCCACCCGCGAGCCGTCGCCGCGAATCCAGCCGCCAGCGCGGCGCAGGTAGTAGATACCCCCCTCGGCCTCGGTGCGTTCGCTGTAAGAGACGTACAAGATGTCTCCCGGCCCGATGTAAAGGCCGGCGCTGCCGCCGTTGATGGCCGCCGGCAGAGACGGGAAGACGGGCGTCCCGGTCTCCTCGACTCGAAAATACGAGTACGGGACCAGGCCGAGGGCGGCGTCGGGCGGGTAGGCTGGCAGGGGCAGAATCGGGTAAGGGATGCCTTCTTCGGCGGTCTGACGCAGAAATTGGGAGGGGCCGAGCGCCAGGCAGTCTTCAGGGGGCGAAAGATACAAATCGGGAGGGCAGACGACCGCCCCGGCGTCTGGTTCCGAAATATCCTGCGGGGCGGCAGCCTGGACGGAGGCAAAGGCAGCCACCAGTGCCAGGATGGAGGGGAGGAGAAGGCGAATTTTCATGCGCTGGGGATTATAGCACGGCGGCTTACTATTTTGTAAAGCCTGGGCTGAAAAATATACGTCAGGCAACTTGACACATTTTCCGCCCTGTGCTAAATTAGCAACAGTCATCATTGTGTTTCATCGCAAAAGCCTTGTGTCAAGGAGGCAGGGTTGACCAAGAATCGCACTCAATTGATGGTGGATCGGCTGCGAGAAATGCAGGCCTCGTCGCCGGACATCGAGGCCTCGGCCATCGTCAGCGTGGATGGCTTGAGCATCGCCTCGGCTTTGCCTCAGGGGGTCGAGGAAGACCGCGTATCGGCTATGTCGGCAGCCATGCTTTCCCTGGGCGAGCGTATCGCCACCGAACTCGGCCGCGGCACGCTCGAACAGGTTTATATCAAAGGTGAAAAGGGCTACGTCGTCCTGATGTCGGTGGGCGAGGATGCCGTTCTCACGGCGCTGGCACGTGAACAGGCCAAACTGGGCCTTATCCTCCTGGACATGCGCCGCGCCGCGGAAGATTTGACCAAACTCATCTAAGGCAGCAAAGACATGGAGCCTATTCCGAAGAGCGGTTATTACTACGCCAACAAATTTGCCTTGATCACCCTCAAGGCCTATGAGGAAGTGATGGGCAAGAATGGCTTGAATGCCATTCTGAATCTGGCCGGGTTGAGTCATTTGATTGATAATTATCCCCCCGACAACCTGGAGCGCGAATTCGACTTTGCCGATTTTACGGCCATTCATGTGGCGCTGGAGGAAATGTACGGCCCGCGCGGCGGGCGCGGATTGGCCCTGCGCGCCGGCCGGGCGACCTTCAACGATGCCTTGAAGAACTTTGGCGCTCTGGCCGGGGTGGGCGATTTGGCCTTCAAAGTGTTGCCGCTGGTAGCCAAGTTGCGCATCGGCCTGCCGGCCAGCGCCAAGATTTTCTCGCAAGTCACCGACCAGTATTCTACGGTTGACGAAACCGAAAACGAATTCATCTGGACCATCCATCGCTGTCCGATCTGCTGGGGCCGCAAGGGATTGGACAAGCCCGTCTGCTACATTTCGACCGGCTTGTTGCAGGCTATGTTGACCTGGGTTTCGGGCGGGCTGGAGTTCCGCGTCAACGAGTCGCGTTGCTGTGCGATGGGTGATACGGTCTGCGAATTCGTCATCCAGAAAGAACCGTTGACCTGATTCGAGAGGTGGGTCATGGGCGAGGCCAAACCGAAGCTCCTCATCGTCGAAGACGACCTCGATGTTGCCGATATGCTGAACGCTTATTTCCGCGTTCAGGGCTATGAGGTCTTTACGGTCAACTGGGGCGAAGATGGCGTGCGAGCCAGTCAGGCCTCGCGCCCCGATTTGATCATCCTCGATATCCGTCTGCCGGACATTGACGGCTACGAGGTTGCCCGCCGTCTGCGCTCTGATCGCCGCACGGCCGATATTCCCATCATTTTCCTGACCGAAAAGCGCGAGCGGGCCGACCGCCTGCAAGGCCTGGAACTGGGCGCCGATGATTACATCACCAAGCCCTTCGATGTCCAGGAACTGCGTCTGCGCGTGCGCAATGCTTTGCGGCGGGCCAGCCAGGACACCCTGACCAACCCCGTCACCAGTCTGCCGGATGGCAGGCTGGTGGATGAGCGCTTGCGCGAATGTCTGCAGGGCGGCAACTGGGCCATGCTGCTCGTCTCGCTCGAAAACCTGGATTCGTTCCGCGAATCCTACGGTTTTGTCGCCTCGGATGATGTCTTGCGGGCGGTCAGCCTGATGGTCCACAACGCCATGCGCGAGATTGGCACTTCCGGCGACTTCCTGGGTCACATCGGGCCGACCGATTTCGTCCTGGTGACCACGCCGGAGCGGGCGGCGACCTTGCAGGAGCGGGTGCGTTCGCGCCTGGAACAGTCTCTCGATTACTTCTATCCGATCAAAGACCGCGAGCAGCCGGTGCCGCGCGGCCAGCGGCTGGCAATTCGAATTGGCGAATTGCCGCGCGGCGCTTATGCGACCATCGAGGACTTGAAGATGGCCCTGCTGCGCACGCGCAGGTAGGAGAGCGATTGCGAATCACGGTTGTTATTCCCACCTATAACGAAGCGGAGAACCTGCCGAAATTGGTCTCCGCTTTATTTATGCTTCCGCTGGACGTGAACCTCCTGATCGTGGACGATAACAGCCCAGATGGGACCGGCCGCCTCGCCGATGAACTGGCGGCGGCCTACCCGGAGCGGCTGGCCGTCTTGCACCGCGCCGGAAAACTCGGCCTGCGTTCGGCTTATCTGGAGGGCTTCCGCCTGGCGTTGGAAGGCGGGGCCGAAGCGGTGGCTCAGATGGACGCCGATTTTTCGCACGACCCCCAGGCGCTGATGGCGATGGCGGAGCGCCTGGCGGCCTGCGATGTGGTCCTGGGGTCGCGCTATGTGCCCGGCGGCAGCGTGGACGTGCGCTGGTCGCCCTGGCGCAAGATGCTCTCAGCGTTTGGCAATTTCTACGCTCGCACCATTCTGGGCCTGCCGCTGCGCGACGTGACGACCGGCTTCCGCTTGTGGCGGCGCGAGACTTTGCTGGCCATGCCCCTCGACCGTATTCGTGCCAGCGGCTATATTTTCCTCGTCGAGATGGCATATCTGGCGCACTGCCTGGAATTCCGCTTTGGCGAGGTACCGATTTATTTTGCCGAACGGCGGGCCGGGAAGTCAAAAATGTCGCTTCGGATTCAAGTCGAAGCGGCGCTGCGCGTTTGGCAGGTCTGGTGGGGGTATCGGGACTTGCGCCGGCTGGGGCGCGCCGGAAGGCGTCCGTCCGCTTGAAGTTCTAGAGGCGTTCAATCAGTTTTCCCCATTCATCCAGGCTGAGCGTTTCGGCGCGCCGCATCGGGTCGATGCCTGCCGCGGCGAGCAGGCGTTCGGCGGCGGCGGTTTCGATTCCCAGGCCGCCGGCCAGGGCGTTGCGCAGGGTTTTGCGTTTTTGCGAGAAGCCGGCGCGTGTCAGGCGGAAGAAAATGTCCATTTGGGGCGCCGGGAAGCGCGGCTGCGGCGCGACCTCGATGCAAACGACCGCCGAGTCGACTTTGGGCGGCGGGTAGAAGGCTTGGGCGGGGAGGCGCGCCGCCAGGCGCGGCGCCCCATAGACCTGCACGCTCAGCGCCAGCAGACTCAGCCGTCCCGGCCCGGCGCAGATGCGCTCGGCCACCTCGCGCTGGACGGTCAGCACCAGGCGGCGGGGACGGGGTTCGTTTTCGAGCAAATGCCGGAGCAGAGCCGAGGTGATGTAGTAGGGGATGTTGGCCACCACCAGGTAATCGGCCGAGTCGATCAGGTCGGCAGGCCGGAGGTCGAGAATGTCGCCCTGCACCAGGCGCACGTTGGAGTAAGGGGCCAGGACGGCGCGCAGGGCCGGGAAGAGGGCCTCGTCCAGTTCGACGGCGGTGACGGTGCGGGCGGCCAGGGCCAGGTAACGCGTCAGCCCGCCCAGACCCGGCCCGATTTCCAGAACGGCGTCGGTGCGCTCTATTTCGGCGGCGGCGACGATTTTTTGCAAGGCGTGGTTGTCCTGCAAAAAATTCTGGCCAAGCCCTTTGCGGGGTCGCAGCCCGTATTGCCGCAGCAGGCCGGGGACATCGAGAGGGGGCAGCCGAATAACGCTCATGGCAGGATGTAGGGGATGTTTTCCGGCACAGGGGTCAGGAAGTAAATGGTAATCCAGCCGCTCCAGGGGACGTAGTTGTCATCGGTGTAGCCCAGGTCAACCCAGTAGTGGTTGCCGGGCGGCCAGCCGGCGCCGACGTCTTCGATGGTGGCGCGGCCGTAGCCGGGGACGTAGATGGGCCAGCCCTGCATCAGGTAGTACCAGGAGCGCACGACGGCCACGACGCCGATTTGTACCGGCTTGCGGCTGGAGGTGTAATAGTAGCAGGGATAGACGGTGTAGCCACCGCAGGGCGCGTAGGAGGTCACATAGACTTGAAGCGAGCGCCAGTATTCGATGGTGACGCCGTCCACGACGGCGGTGCGGACGACGACCTGCGTCCCGTAACCGGTGACCTGGTCGCGCGGCGGGCGGACGACCGTCTCGGCCTCGATGGAGCGCGCCGCCTCGACCTCGTCCTCGTAGCGCACGCGCGTCCGGCTGATGGCCAGCCCCGGCTCGCCGACCTGAATGATTTCCTGCTGGTCGAGTTCCAGTTGGGGGGTCAGTTCGGTGCGGGTTTGGTAGGGCAGGCTGGTCTGGGTCAGGAGGACGTCCTCGCGGACGCGCACGAGGCGGATTTGGCCGTCGGCCGGCAGGGGGGCGTTTTCGGGCGGGATGGCATAATCCAGGCCGAGGAGGGGGAGGCCGGCCTCGGCCAGCGCCTGCCCGACGGTGGCGGCCGAGGAGCGCGCCTGGATCTGGCGGCCGTCAACGCTGATGGTGAGTTCGCTCGCCGGCTGATAGACGACGCTCAGGTCCCCCGTGAGCGGCGTTTCGGCGGGTGGTTCGAGGCGGTCGGCGGCGCGGAGGGGGAGGCCGGCCTCGCGCAGGGCCTGGCCGACGTTTTCGGCGGAGGTTTGCAGGAGGCGCGTTCCATCGGGGGCGACCAACGTCAGGTTGACGGCGCGGCGGACGGTCAGGGTGTAGGCCGGCGCTTCCGGCAGCGGCTCATTGAGCGGCAGGGCCGCGCCGCGATAGAGCAGCCGGTCGGCGGCGCCGAGGGCGATACCGGCCTCGGCCAACAGCGCCGAGGGCAGGCGTTCGGCGCTGCTCAGCGTGATGATTCGCTCACCGTCCAGGATGGTGACCTCGGCGGCCGCAGGCTGACAGGCGGCGAGCAGGAGCAGGCTCAGCAGGAGCCAGAGACTGCGTTTCATGAACGGGATTGTATCACAAGGCCGGGCCGGGCTTTTCAGGGGGTCATGAATGGAAAATAGAAGGGGATGTGCATGACCAGGGCGGCCAGGTTGAATCCGCCCGGCAGGAAGCCGGTGACGGCGGCGATGAACAGCCCAAAACCGTTGACCAAAAAGGCGGCCACGAAGCCGCTCAGGGCATGCCATCTTTTGGACGCAATCAGGGCGACGGCGACGAGCATGTCCAGGCCGCCGGGGGCCAAGAGGCACAGGGCGCTGTTTTGCGCCAGGCTGGCCTGGCCCAAGGCCGCGGCCAGGCTCCAGGCCACGCTGAAGAGGGCGAACCAGCCGGCGAAACCGGTCAGAAATTCGAGGACTCGGGCGCGCCGGGGCAGGGGCGGCGTGCCGGCAGGATGACGGTCGAGGTAGGACATGGCGGTTTATCCTAAAGGTCAATCGGCAAGCAATTTCGCGAGCGCGGCGAGCAGTTTCTCCACATTTTCCGGCCGGCTGGAATATCCCATCAGGCCGATGCGCCAGACCTTGTCTTTGAGGTCGCCGAAACCGGCGGCGATTTCGATGTCGTATTCGTTCAGCAGGCGGGCGCGGACGGCGTGGGGGTCGAGGCCGGCAGGCACGCAGGCGGTGGTCAGCGGCGGCAGGCGGTAATGGGAGGGGATGAAGGGCGGAACGCCGAGGGCTTCCAGGCCTGCCCACAGGCGTTCGGCGTTGGCCCGGCAGCGGGCGAAGGCTGCTTCCAAACCCTCCTCGAACAGGAGGTCCAGGGCTTCGACCAGGGCGCAGTGCAGGGCAGACGAGGCAGTGTGATGGTAGGCGTGGGCGCCGTTCCAGTAGGCGGCGTACAGGTTCAGATCGAGGTAGAAGGAGGGGACGGGCGTCCGGCGGCGGGCGACCGCCTGGCGGGCGCGCGGCCCGAAGGTGATCGGCGCCAAACCGGCCGGTGCCGAAAGATTCTTCTGGCTGGCCGAGTAAGCGGCATCCACCTGCCATTCGTCCACCCGGACGGGAATGCCGCCGAGGGAGGTGACCGTGTCGAGCAGAAGCAGCGCCCCGAAGCGGTGGGCGGCGGCGGCGATTTCGGGGATGTGCAACTGCTCGGCCCCCGTGCTGGTCTCGGCGTGGACGACGGCCAGCACCTTGTAGGCTTTTTTCTTGAGGGCCGCCTCGATCTCATCCACCTCGAAGATTTCGCCGAGGGGGCGCTCAATGCGGTCTACCGCGGCGCCGAGGCGGGCGGCCATCTCGGCCAGGCGGGCGCCAAAGTAGCCGTGGACGGCGACCAGGACGCCGTCGCCCGGTTCGAGCAGGTTGGCCAGAGCGGCTTCCATGCCGGAGGTGCCGGTGCCTGAGAGGGCAAAAGTCCATTCGTTTTCGGTCTGGAAGAGGCGGCGGAGCAAGTCTTGCTCGCGGGCATACAGGTCGAGCAGTAATGGGTCGAGGTGGCCGATGGTAGGGCTGCTCAGGGCGCGCAGGACGCGCGGGTGAGTCATGCTGGGGCCGGGCCCCAACAGGATGCGGGCGGGAGAAGCGGTCATGCCGGCCTCCTGAGGCGATGGTCGGTCGTCGGTGGCGATTTAAACAGAATGGGCGCGAGAGGCGCGCCCGTGTTTCGTTTGGAGGTATTTCTAGAACTCATCTTCTTCGTCTTCCCAAAGGTCCTCGTCGTCTTCTTCTTCCAGGTCCTCTTCTTCCCATTCTTCCTCTTCATCTTCCCAATCCTCGTCACCGGCGAGGGCTTCTTCGGTGGGGGAGTAGGTGGCGCAGCCGGTGTCGGGGTCGATCTCGACCGCCGCGGCGCTACAGTAGCCTTCGTCGAGGAAAACACAGTCTGAGTAGTGGCAGCGAATGCGGGGCATGCATTCCTCCTAGGATGAGAATTGTTTGGCAAGCCGAATGATGGCAATCACGAAATTGATGGTGATCAGGATGGCCGAGGCGACACAGAAGGGGCAAAACGAACCGATGATGGCGAATTCGACCCAGGTCAGGTAAGCCGAGAAAATGACACCGGTCAGGGTCATGCCGAAGATCATCAGCGGGCCGTTTTCAGCGAAGAAGCGCTGGCGGCGTTCGAGGAAGTGAACGCCGACGATGGCCAGGTAGCCCAGCAGGCCGATCAGCGAGACCGGCATAGTGCCCAGGCGCGAATAAGGGCTGGCGTTGACCGCCGCGCAGCCGCCGCTCCCCAAACACATGCTTGCCGCGCCGCTCCATTTCAGGATCAGCAGATAGAGCGAGTCGGTTGCACCGAGTAGGGCGATGGCAACGGAAATCCAATAGAGAGGCTGGTGGGGTAAACGGCGGGAGGAAGGTTGAGTGCGAGGCGTCATGGCACGGTCTCCGCGTGGCAGGCAGCGATTTTACCCCAGAGGAGGCAATCCGTAAAGCGTGGCGCAGGCAGGGGAATCGCTTTGCCGCCTGGAAAAGCGGCGACATTATACCACACGAATTAGCCGGCCTTGACGCGCACGGCTTCGAGGACGTTGGGGAGGTTTTCGAGACGAGTCAGGATGCGGCTCAATTGGGCGATGTCCTTGACCTCGATGACCAGGCGCAATTCGGCCAGGTGCTTGCTGGTGCGGGCGCTGGCATCCCGAATGTAGATGTTTTCGCTGTTGAGCAGGTTGGTTACATCGCTCATCAGGCCCTGGCGGTCGTAGGCCGAGATACGAATCGGGACGGGGTAGGTGCGGACCTTTTCGCCCCAACTGACCTTGACCAGCCGTTCGCGGTCGCGGATGCGCAGAATATTGGGGCAATCCTGACGATGGATGGTGGCGCCGCGTCCGCGCGTGATGTAGCCGATGATTTCGTCGCCGGGGGTGGGGTTGCAGCAGCGTGCCATGGTGCTGAGGGCGTCTTTCAGGCCGAGGACGGTCACGGCGTCGGACGGCGAGGGTTCGCTGGTCGCCGGGACGACGACCAGGACGTCATCGGCCTGTTTGGATTCGAGCAGGTGGTTGACGACGCGGCCGATGGAGATGTCGCCGCAGCCCAGGGCGACATAGAATTCGTCCACGCTGCGGTCGTAGCGGCGGGCCAGGTCTTCGAGGGTTTTCTGGTCCAGTTCGGGCAGTCCGAGGCGGATGATTTCGCGCTCAAGCAGGTTCTTTCCCTGAACCAGGTTCTGTTCCCGGTCCTGACGCTTGAACCAGTTGCGGATTTTGGCGCGGGCGCGCTGGGTGCGGACCAGACCCAGGCTGGGGTTGAGCCAGTCGCGGCTGGGGCCACCTTTGTTGGCGGTCAGGATTTCGACTTGTTCGCCGGTCTTGAGTTCGTAATCGAGGGGCACGAGTTTGCCGTTGACTTTGGCACCCCGGCAGCGGTCGCCGATGGAGGTGTGGACGTGATAGGCAAAGTCGATGGGCGTCGAGCCGGCCGGCAAGTCGATGATATCGCCGCGTGGGGTGAAGACGTAAACCCGGTCTTTGAAGACGTCGGTCTTCAGGCTGTCAACGAATTCCTGGGCGTCCTCTACATCTTGACGCCATTCCATTATTTTGCGCAGGTAGTTGATACGTTCATCGTACTTGTCGCGCTGGCCGCCTTCTTTGTAGCGCCAGTGGGCGGCAATGCCGTACTCGGCGTTGGCGTCCATCTCCGGGGTGCGGATTTGGACTTCCACCGGCCGGCCGTCGTCGTAGATGACGGCGGTGTGCAGGGACTGATAGAAATTGTCCTTCGGCGCGGCAATGTAATCGTCGAATTCGTTGGGAATCGGCCGCCAGTGGGTGTGGATGACGCCCAGGGCGGCGTAGCAGGACGGGATGTCGGGAACGATCAGCCGCACGGCGCGAATATCGCGCACCAGTTCGAAGGGCTTGCCCTTCTCGGTCATTTTGCGATAGATGGAGTAGATGTGCTTGGGACGGCCGGTGATTTCGGCTCGGATTCCGGCCTCTTTGAGCAAACGCCCCAGGTGTTCGATGATGCCTGCGATTTGTTGTTCGCGCGCTTCGCGGCGCTCGTTGAGTTGTTCGGCGATTTCTTTGTATTTTTCGGGGTTGGTGTAGCGGAAGGCCAGGTCTTCCAGTTCCCACTTGATTTGCCACATGCCCAGCCGGTTAGCGAGAGGGGCAAAGATGTCCAGGGTTTCCTGGGCGATGCGGCGGCGTTTGGCCTCCGGGAAGAAACTCAGCGTGCGCATATTGTGCAGCCGGTCGGCCAGTTTGATTAACACGACGCGCACGTCATCGTCCATGGCCAGGAAGGTCTTGCGCAGGGTTTCATTGGCCAATTCCTTGCGGCGGTCGCGGCCCGATTGGTCCTGGGATTCGGCCTCTCCGTCAACCGAGTTATGCAATGCCTCCTCATGATGTTCGCCGCGCGAGACGCGCGGCAGTTGAGTCAGTTTGGTCACCCCCTGAACCAGGCGGGCGACCTCCTCGCCGAATTCGCGCCGCAGGTCTTCGAGGGTCACGGGCGTATCTTCGACGGTGTCATGCAGCAGGCCGGCAGCGATGGCTTCGCCGGGCAGGTGAAGTTCGGCCAGCATGGCGGCGACGGCCAGACAATGGTTGATGTATGGGTCTCCCGAAGCGCGCTTTTGGCCTTCGTGGGCCTCCTCGGCCAGACGATGGGCGCGCTCAATCAGGTCCCGATCGGCAGGCGTGTAAATCTCGGGAAGTTGCGCCAGGAGTTCCTGAATGCTGCGGGGCGAGGAGACTTTCATCACCTTTTCGATTCTATTCCGGAAGCCGAAATTGTCAAATTCTGCGGGAAAATCCGGGTAAAATTTCGTTCGATTCAGTATAACATGTCTGTCAGATCAATGTGGTGAGAGATGAGTCCTGTCAATAACGTCACCCGTCTTCTGGATGCGCGCAAAGTGCCTTACCGGGCTTTTGAGTTGCCGGCCGAAAAACTGGGCGCCCGCCGGACGGCCGAATTGCTCGGCGTGGATCCCTTCCTGGTCTATAAGACGATCGTCGTCCTGCGTTCCCGACCCGGCAAGCCGGTGCTGGCGGTCATCCCCGGCCCGCACCGCGTCGACTTGAAACTGCTGGCCGCTGCTCTCGGCGAGAAAAAAATGTCTCTGCCTACCGAACGGGAGGCCGAGCAGTTGACCGGTTTGCAGGCGGGAGGGATTTCTCCGCTGGCGTTGATTCAGCGCGGCTTTCAGGTGGTCATCGATGCGGCGGCGCAGACTCTGACCGAGATTCATGTCAGCGGCGGCGAGCGCGGCCTGAATATCCGCCTGCCGGTCCGCTCCCTGGCCGATCTCACCCGCGCCCGCTTCGCCCCGATCAGCGTCCTCGCGGACGATGAAAATCTCGACTGATTGAGTTGCCCATCTGAGGCGTTTTCGCCTATAATTAGCCTGATCAAACCTGACTGTGCAATCCGAGGAGATTGTGATGAGCGGAGAGAACCAGAACAACGATCCCATTATCATTTGCCGCGGTGTGGAAAAATGGTACGGTGATTTTCACGCTCTGAAAGGCATCGACATGGAAGTGCACCGCGGAGAGGTCATCGTCATCTTCGGACCATCTGGTTCGGGCAAGTCCACCTTCATTCGTTGTTTGAATCGGCTTGAAGACCATCAGAAAGGGCAGATCATCGTTGATGGCATCGAGTTGAACAACAATATGCGCAACGTCGAAGCCATCCGCATGGAAACCGGCATGGTCTTTCAGCAGTTCAATCTCTTTCCGCATCTGACGGTCATGCAGAACATCACGCTGGCGCCCATTCAGGTGCGCAAGTGGCCGCGCGAAAAGGCCGAAGAGGTGGCCAAACAGTTGCTGGCGCGGGTCGGCATTCCGGAGCAGGCCAACAAATATCCGGGTCAACTTTCCGGCGGGCAGCAGCAGCGTGTCGCTATCGCCCGCGCGCTGGCCATGCAGCCCAAGATCATGCTCTTCGACGAGCCGACCTCGGCCCTCGATCCCGAAATGATCAAAGAAGTGCTGGACGTCATGATCGAATTGGCCAAGAGCGGGATGACGATGCTGGTGGTGACCCACGAGATGGGCTTCGCCAAGGCGGTTGCCGACCGGATGTATTTCTTCGACCAGGGCTTGATTGTCGAAACCGGCACGCCGCAGGAGATTTTCTCCAACCCGCGCGAGGCGCGCACCAAGTTGTTCCTCTCGCAAATCCTCGAAAAGTAACCAACTTTCCACCATCGAGAAGGGGCTGCCCCAAACGCTTGGGACAGCCCCTTTTGAGTCGAACCCGCCTGCTCAACCTTTGATGACCGCCAGCGGACGCAGGCGCGCCACTTTACGGGCGATGCCTGCCGCGCAGACCGTCTCGACCACCAGGTCGACGTCCTTGTAGGCCTGCGGCGCCTCCTCGGCCAGGCCGGCCATGCTGCCGGCGCGGATGCGGATACCGCGGTTCTCCAGTTCGCGGCGCAGGTCTTCGCCGCGCACATCGTGCTTGGCTTTGGCGCGGCTCATCGTCCGCCCGGCGCCGTGACAGGACGAGCCGAACGAGCGCAGCATGGACGCTTCCGTCCCGGCCAGCACCCACGAGGCAGTGCCCATTGAACCGGGCACCAGCACCGGCTGACCGGTCGAGCGGTATTCGGGCGGCAGGGCGGGGTGACCGGGGCCGAAGGCGCGCGTCGCCCCCTTGCGATGGACGCACACCCTGAGTCGTTCTCCGTTCACCTCGTGCGTTTCGATTTTGCCGATATTGTGACAGATATCGTAGACCTGTGTCAATTGCCAGCCTTTCTCTTTGCCGGCAAACGTTTCCTCGAAGGCGCGGCGGATGGAGTGCGCCAGGATTTGCCGGTTGGCAAAGGCGAAGTTGGCGGCGGCGCGCATCGCGCCGAGATAAGCCTGTCCCTCCGGGCTGTCCATCGGGGCACAGACCAGTTCCCGGTCGGGCAGTTCAATGCCGTAACGCCGCACCGCGCCCTGGAATTCCTGCACATAGTCGGTGCAGACCTGATGCCCCAGGCCGCGCGAGCCGCAATGAATTTGTACCGCCAGGCAACCCTGACGCAGGCCGAAGACGGCCGCCGTCTCAGAGTCGAAGACGGCCTCGACCACATCCACCTCGACGAAATGGTTGCCCGCTCCTACCGAGCCGATCTGCTCGCGGCCGCGCTGTTTGGCGCGCGGACTGACCTTGTCGGGGTTGGCGCCTTCGATGCAGCCGCCCTCCTCGGTCCGCGCCAGGTCTTGTTCGCCGGCAAAGCCATGCTTGAGCGCCCAGCGCGCCCCCTCGCGCATCACCCGTTCCAGTTCGGGCAAGCCGACGCGCACCACGCCCTCCCGGCCAACGCCCGATGGACAGTATTGATTAATCAGCGTCGCCAGCCTGTTCAGATGCGGTGCAGCGGCCTCCGCCTCCAGGGCCGAGGCCAGCAGGCGCACGCCACAGTTGATGTCGTAGCCGATGCCGCCCGGCGAGACCACGCCCTGCGGGAAGAGACTGGCAGCCACCCCGCCGATGGGGAAGCCATACCCCTGGTGCATATCGGGCATGACGACCACCTGCCCCACCAGACCGGGCAGCGTGGCCGTGTTGACCGCCTGCTCGAGGGACTTGTCATCGGCAATCTGTTCGAGTAACTCGCGGGTGGCGAACAGCCGCACCGGCACGCGCATATCGCCGCGCAAGGTGGGCGGAATTTCCCATTCGTAGTCCGAAATCTTGATCAGGTTTTGGATGCTCACCATCTCTGCCTCCTGGATGACACGACCGATGCCGGGCCTGTCGAGGAAGGAGTCAGACATCGAAGACGATTTCGACCTCGCAGCCGCGTTCCGAACAACGGATTTGCAGATTGTGATAAGTGACCGCTTTGATGATTTTGTTGACCGCCTCGAGCGGCGCGCCGTCCATCTCGACCCTCAGCCTGTTGGCCTCGATCTCGATCTGGAAATTCTCGTAGATGGTCCCCTCCTGCTCGAGGGCATAGACCAGTTCGGACAGGAAAGCGACCAGCAGCGCTTCCGGGTCGGGAGCGGCGGCCTCGAACCTGCGCCGGCTGCGCCGACCCTCAGCCGGGCGCGCGCCTGCCAGGGCGTACAGGCCGCGCCCCGCCTCGGCGAACAGGGTTTCCAGATTCCCGGCCCAGACGCGCAGTGACCAATCGGCGGTGTGGGCGATTTCTTCGAAAGGCATGGCTTTATTGTACCTGCTTTTTCCCCTGCAATCTGCCTCGAACGCCCTGCCGGGGCTTTTTTGAAGCCCACCGCTCGGTTTTCGTCGGCCTGATTTTACACAATCAGCGCTGCAGCCGGCGCCTGGCGGAAGTAAGCGCGGTAGGCGCTCGTTTCTGCCAGCAGGGATTGAATTTCCGCCCAAAGTTGAGCCGCGCCGGCCGGGTCGTTGACCTCCCCGCCGGCCGCCAGGGTCAGCGACTTGCCGCTTTCGCCGACGACTCTGATTTTGCCCCGTTCGACCATCCAGGTCAGGCCCTTGCGCACCACGACCTCGCGCTGGGCGGTGGCGGCGGCCAGGCTGGCGTAGTTCACCCGTCCGCCGCGCTGCCAGATGGCGAATTTGACCAGGCCGGCCAGCCGTGCCATGAAGGCCTCGGTCGCCTCGCTGGTTTCGGAGGGGGCGAAGAGAAAAATCGTCTGCGGGGCGACCTTTTCGAGGACGGCCGCCAGCACATCCGGACCAGGCGGCGGCGTCCAGATGGCCAGGGCGGGGGCGGCAGCGAGTTCGTAGCGGTCCAGCCCATGTACCCGTTCGCGGTCGGGGCCCTCGGCCCAGATGAGCGTCCCGGCGGGTAGTTCGGCGAGACGGCGATGCGGCTGAGGGTCGGCGCGATAGTCCACGATTTCGATGGATGGGCGGCGCACCTCGGCAACGACTTCAGCTGTCTGACGAAAGGCAATCAGCGTCAATTGTGCGCTTGTCGTTCCCTGCCATTGGGCGGCGCGGATGGTATAGGCCAGGTCGAATATGCCCTGCGGTAAGTCCAGGTCGGCCGAGTCCCACCACAGGACGGTTTGGGCGTTGCCGGCCTCGTCCTCGACCACCAGACGGCGGTGTTCCTGATTGCGGCCTATCGGCGTGGCGCTGCGCAGTTTCAGGTTGTGGCTGGCCAGGATGGGCTTTTCGTTGCCGGGGCCGAAGGGGGCAAGCATTTCCAGGGCCTGGGCCAATTTGAGCGTGATGGCCGGCAAGTCCAGCCAGGCATCAATCTGAATGGACGGCTCGGTTTCTATGTCTTTCATCATCTGGGCGATGGTCTGGCACAGGCGCTTGCGGAATGCGGGCAGTTTTTCCTGTTCGAGAGCCAGGCCGGCGGCCATGGGGTGGCCTCCGAATTTGAGCAACAAATCTTGCTGTTCGGCGATGGCGGCGGTGATGTTTATCCCTGCGATGGAGCGGGCCGAGCCGCGCGCCGGTTCGCCTGGAGGGGCGCAGAAGACGACGACCGGTTTGTGATAGCGCTCTGCCAGCCGGTTGGCGACGATGCCCACCACGCCGGCCGGCCAGGAAGGGTGATCAAGGATGATGACCGGCTCGGCCAGCAGGGCCGGTTCGGCGCGCAGTTTGGCCTCGGCGGCCTGGGTGACCTGGCTGCTCAACAATTGACGCTGAGCATTGTAGTTTTCGATTTGGACCGCCAGCACCCGCGCCCGAACCGGGTCGCGGGTGGTGAACAGTTCGACGATGGGGTTGGCGTCACCCAACCGGCCGAGGGCGTTCAGACGCGGCCCCAGCACGAAGCCGATGTGTTCTTCGTTCAGGCTGGCGGTGGGGATTTCGGCCAGTTCGTACATTTTCTGCAGACCAAGCCGAGGGGTGGCGCGCAGGGCGGCCAATCCGCGCTGGACCAGGTAGCGCGTCTCGGCGCGCAAGATGGCCAGGTCG
This sequence comes from Anaerolineales bacterium, assembly GCA_041287425.1. GTDB lineage: Bacteria > Chloroflexota > Anaerolineae > Anaerolineales > Villigracilaceae > JAFGSI01. The sequence continues at coordinate 132,228 of JBEULG010000011.1, forward strand.
GCGACCAGGCCGAGGGCGGTCAAATCGAGCAGGGCATCGGCTTCGCCCGGCTGGCCGGTCAACAGCGCCTCGGCCAGTTTGTAGGCCACGCCGGCCCCCGAAAGGGTGCTCAGCGGATGCCCGGCGGGCAGCATCTTGGGGTTGATGACCGCGTTGGCGCGCGGGATGCGGGGCGGCAGGTCGTGGTGATCGGTGATGACCATATCCACGCCGCGGCTGTGGGCGAAATCGGCGGCCTCGTGAGCGCTGATGCCGGTATCGCAGGTGACGATCAGCCGGACGCCCTGGTCAATCATCTGCTCCAGCCGCGGCAGGTGAACGCCGTGGCTTTCGACCGAGCGGACAGGGATGTAATACAGGACATCCGCGCCGAGGCGGCGCAAGGTTTCGACCAGAATGGTGGTGGCCGTCTGGCCGTCAACGTCGAAGTCGCCCCAGACGCCGATGGTCTCTTTTGCGGCGATGGCCTGCCCGATTCGGTCTATGGCCATGGGCAGGCCGGGCAGCGCCTCGGGCGGGGTAGGCCGGTAGGCGGCGGAATCGAGGAAGGCGCTCACCGCCTCAGGTGTGCTCAGTCCCCGCCGGGCAAGCAATTGGGCGACGAGCGGCGGCAGACCCGGCAGAGATGGAATGGAGGGGGCGGGGGAGGTCTCGGTCCAGCGCATCTCAAAATGCGATTTCCTGAATTTGCTCCAGGTCAATTTCAGGCTCGGAGAGTTCGCTTTCCGCCTCGCCGCCCTGGCCGGCATGGACGCCGCGCTCGCAGTAAGAGCGATAGACGCAGAAGGCGCAGCGTTTTTCGTCTTCCGTAGGGGGAAAGGCTTGTGCGGCGGCGATTTCTTCGGCCAGTTTCTCCAGGCCGGCCCAGTCGCGTTCGTACTGGGCGAGGCTGTAGGTGAAGCGGGCCGGTTCGGCCGGATAGTCGGCGTACCAGTAAATCATCTCGACCTGATGTGGTGGGATCGGCGTTCCGCCGTTCAGATGCGCTCCGGCGCGAACGAGCAGGGCGCGGTAGACGCGCGTTTGCAGGCGGGCAGCCATCCATTCGTTGCGCGGACGTTTGGCGTAAGTCTTCCAATCGTAGATGACCGCCCGCTGGCCGGGTTGCATGGCGATCAGGTCGTATTTGGCGAGCAGGCGAAAGGCGCCCAACGGAGCCGAGAGGGTCGCCTCGGTATATTTCGCGTAGTCATCAAGCGAAAGAGGCTGGGCGCGATAATTGTTCCACCAGCGGCGCAAATCGGCGCTCGCGGCCAGGCGCGTCAACCGTTCTTCGGGGATGCCAATCAGGTGTTGCTGGACGAGGCGGTGGAACAGTTGTCCCTCTTGCTGGCGGCGTTCGTTTTCCAGCGCCGGTTCGCTTTCTACGGCTGGCCATTGCAAGCGCTGGAGGTAGCGCAATTCAAAGCGCCGGGCACAGTCGGTGTAATCTTGCAGCGATGATTGGGAGAAGACGAAACCGGAAGGCAGGGAGGGCATGGCTCTATTTTACCCGCGATTGGGGATGAGTAAGCCGTGCGGGAAACTATCTTTTGATATAAAATGATTAGGACTTGTTAGTGTTCTCCGTGTCTTGGCGGTTCGTCCTGCGTAAGTCCCAATGATGTTGGGTTTCGATAAGGAGCTGGATATGCCGCGCCGTCCGCAGTATCAAACCCCCCGTCTTCTTCCCGATTTGCCTCTCAGCGCCAAAGATACCGACCATTTTCATTTCAAGGATTATGCCGCTACGCTGGCGAGGCTGATCGCCGACAAAACCACCCGCACACCGCTGGTGATTGGCGTACACGGCTCTTGGGGATCGGGGAAGACGAGTCTCCTGCAGCGGGTCAGGCAGATGCTGATGCCGACGGTAGCGCTGGCCGACCCGACTTTGCCGGCTGTCCTGGGATTTCTCAACGAGGACGAAAATCCCAACCAAAAGTACCGCGTTTGCAGGACGGTGTGGTTCAACGCCTGGAAATATGGAGGCGAGGAGCATTTACTGGTCGCCTTGCTGCGCGCCATCCTGCGGGAAATGTATTGCGACGATTTCATCATCAGGAGTGCAGCGGCGATACTCGATCCGTTCAAAGACCGGCGCGAATTGATTAATTCCGTGCTGGGTTTGTTTTCCATTCCGACGCCCTTTGGCGGGTTGAAACTCGACCTGGGAGCGGTGCGCAAGACGTCGCTGGCCGACAAGATGTCTCTGCTGGACCAGTTCGACCCGGCCTTCGACCGCCTGATGGCGGCCTGGGTGCATCTGAAACGCGGCGTCGAGAAAATCGATCCGGAGAAGGGCGTCCTGGTGGTCTTTATTGATGACCTCGACCGTTGTCTGCCCGACAAAACCGTCCAGGTGCTCGAAGCAGTCAAATTATTCCTTGATAAAGAGGGGTGTGTCTTCGTCCTGGCCGCCGACCGCGATGTGGTGCGTCAGGCGGTCGAGACGCATTATCAGAATTCGCGCGTGGCGGGCAAGAACGCCGCCGATTACCTGGAAAAAATCATCCATGTGCGCTTCGATTTGCCAATCATCGAGAGCAAGACGATGGGCGATTATTTGAAAGAACAAAAGGTGGAGAGGAGCCTGCAGGAGCGCTGGCAGATGCTCGTCGCCGCCGGTGAGGTCAATCCGCGGCGCGTCAAGGCGGTCATCAACGACCTGAGTTTGCAGTGGGCGATGGCCTACAACAGCGGGCAGGAGAGCGGTCTCAACCAGGACGATTTCATTTGCTGGCATGCGCTGATGCATGCTGCGCCGCCCGCCTTCCTCCAGCGCTTGCGAGACCTGGATGACCACAATGATTTCCCGCGCAATCTGGATGTGCGTGTCAAGTTCGTCAAGGATGCGCTCGCCTGGGCGAAGGGCGAGGCGGACGAAGCCTCGAACCGCGTTTTCCAGGAATATGCCGTCCATCGTTCGTTCAGAGATGTCTTGCGGGAAATCGGGACGTTTCACTTCCTGTCTCTCAAGCCGCCGCGAGATGCCATCGCCCTGGATGCAATCGTTCACATGACGGCCGCGGCGACAGCGGCAGAGACGCAGGCGGCTGAGGCTGCCGCGGCTGCGCCGTCCGTTGCGGAGGCGGCGCCGGAAACGAGGGCGGAATCGCCCGCTGCGGCAGGCGAGGCGGCGCCGGTCGAGCCGATTGCGGTCGAGGCAGCGGTCAAACCGCCGGTCGAGAAGCCGGTCGAAGTCGAGGCCCGGCCGGTGCCGGAGAACCGGCTTGTCATCGGCGGAGTCGAGTTCGTGCGCGTCCCGGCCGGTAAATTCCTGATGGGCAGCCGGGAGGACAATCCGCGCGCCTACGACGACGAGAAACCCCAGCACACGCTGGAACTGCCTGAATTTTGGATGGCGCGCTTCCCGGTGACGAATGAGCAGTATGCTCAATTCGCCGAGAGCAGGCACCGCAAGCATCCGGTCAAAAATTGGGCGCAGAGGAAGAAACATCCGGTGGTTAAAGTTTCTTGGAAGGATGCCCTGGACTATTGCAAGTGGTTCGAGGCGACCTATCGCAGCGAATTGAAAAAACGCGGCCTGACTCTGCGCCTGCCTACCGAGGCCGAGTGGGAGAAGGCTGCTCGCGGCGAGTATGGCAACGAATGGCCGTGGGGCAACGAATTCGACCCCCAAAAGGCCAACACGAGCGAGAGCGGGCGGGGGGACACCGCGCCGGTTGACGCCCATCCGCAGGGCGCCAGCCCTTATGGGGCCGAGGATATGGCGGGGAATGTCTGGGAATGGACGCACACGCTCACGAAGGGGTATCCTTATCGGGCCGACGATGGGCGCGAGGAAGAGAAATCGAACGAGAGCCGCGTGCTGCGCGGCGGTTCCTGGTATGGCGACCAGAACAGCGCCCGCTGCGCCTGCCGCCATCACAACCTGCCAGATCAACGCCTGGTCAACCTGGGCTTCCGTGTGGCAGCCGTCTCCCGCGAGTAGAGGCCGAGGCCGGGCGTCGGACCTGGCGCGGGCGCGCCAATCTTTACGCCTGCTTGGTGCAATTCGGCGAAATGTGGTTCCGGCAGGCCGGAGGACGGAATGTCGTTTATGGACAGGTGTAGTTGTTGTTCAGCCCGTCGGTGTTAATGTCGACTGTCGTTCCCTCGTTCAGGGCGATGTTCCTGGAGGGCGAACCGGCCACGCTCTGGTCGGTGGCGGTGTAGTTGCCAGGGGCGAAGGTGGCTGCATTGGCGGGCGCGCTGGTTTGCGGCGGCAGAACGACGCCGCCCGGTTCGATTTGCATCGGATGAAAGGTGCAGTTGCGGATCGTGGCCGGCAAGGGCGCCGGCGCGGCAATCACGGGCAGGGAGTTGATATCGCCCTCGATGCTCGAATAGGAGGTTTGGGTGGAAATCCAGCCGAAGGCAGACGGGTTAGCCGGAATGGCGACATACAGCCAATAGCCCTGGGCGTCGCGGCCAGAGGCGCGGGCGCTTTGACCCTGGGCCAGCGAAGTGACCACGTTGTAGTAGATAGCCGGGCCGCGGCGGATGTTCAGGTTGCCGCTCGCAGCGGTGATGATGACCTCGCTCGAGGTTGTCGGCGTGGGAGATGGCTCCGGCGAGGGAGTCTCGGTGGGCGGCGGCGGGGGCGCAACCGTGGAGGTCGGCGGGACAGGCGTGGACGCGGGTAGTGCGGGCGTGTTGACAGGCGGGGCGCCTCCGGGTGGGGCGGATATCTGGGCGGGCAGGTTGCAGGCCGCCAACAGGAAGGCCAGCGCGAACAGCAAAACAGGGCGAATACGAATCATGATTTCCTCCAAGGGATGAGATAATCAATTATGACATATAATACCAAAATTATCAATATTTAAAACCATCGTCGGATTAGGAAACATGACTTATCTCGAAATTAAACGTGGAGCCTCGATTTGAAGGCTCCACTGGCGGATCGCAGTCCTCCAGGCCAGGCGCGACCCTCCTGTCGCCGCGCACGACGTTCAGGAGGTAATTGGCGCCGCAGTTGTTTATGTTGGGTGGGTCGCACTCCTCGCCGATCTCGGGGGTCATCCTTCCGTCGTCACAGAAGTAGGTGCTCGGAGGCCGGGGAGGCGGAGCCAACGGCTGAATTCCGAAGTAGGCGGCAGAAGTCCTGTTGGCCGCTACGGTGATGTGTTGATAAATATCCCGGCGCGACAGTCCCGCTTTGGCAATTCAAAATCACGCAGTAGGTGCCAGGCGGCAGAATTGCGTTTGCAACCATATCCTTTTGTACTGGTCATGGAGTGGGATTGCAATAATCAATTCTGGCGACGCAGTCAGCGGTTGCGTCGCCAGAAGGAAATCCAAGCGCCATTAATTTTTCTTCTCGAACCAGAACCAGGCGCTGGGACGTTGCCGGCGGTCGTGCCCGTCCTGGCGGCGGATGAGTGTGAGGTGGATGGATGCAATTTCCAGGTCCGCGGGGTGGATGCCGGGCCGGCGGCGGGTGTCGGTCTGGATGAAGGCGTATAGCAGCCAGGTGCCGCCACGGGCGAGCAGGCGGTCGAGATTGTGCAGGTAGTGGATTTTTTCCGCGGCGCTCAAAGAGTGGAAACAGCCGATGTCCAGAATCAGGTCGTGGGGGAGGGCGAACAGGGCCGGGGGAAGATGGACGACATTTCCCACCTGGAAGGTCGCCGTCAGGTTTTGTTTTGCGGCTTTTTGCCTTGCGATGGCGATGGCGCGCGGGGCGAAGTCGATGCCCGTCACTTGCCAGCCGGCCTGGGCCAGCGCCAGGCTGGAGGTGCCGGTGCCGCAGCCCAGGTCGAGGGCGCGGCCGGGCGGGTGTTCGGCGATGAACGCTTCTACTTCGGGCGGCACGATGCCGCTGTCCCAGGGCGGACGGCGATAATAGGCCAGGGCAAACGAAAGGCGCTGCAACAGGCTCATGGTGAGAGCGATTGTTCCAGGCGCTCCGGAGTCAGTCCGCCGACCTCGCGCCAGCGTTCCTGGCCGGCGGCGTCGAAAAATATAAAAGTAGGCGTGTACTGGAAGCCGTAAACGGCCGCCAGTTCGCGCCCGGCCTGAGATTGGACGTTCACCCGCAGCACGATCAGCCGGCCGGCGTATTGCGCCTCGAGACGATCCACCGGCGGTTTGATGGCGGTACAGGCCAGGCAGTAGGGAGATTGGAATTCCAGCAGGACGGGCGTCCCCTGGCCGATGCGGGCTTGCACCTCGGCCGCCTCGTCGCTCAGGATGGTCTGGCGCGGGCGCAGCAACAGCCAGGCGGTCAGCAGGGCCAGCAGGACGACCCCTACGGCCAGGAAATCGGGCAGACGAGGTTTCCTGCGCAGGAAGACCAGCGCGGCGATGACGGTCACCGCCAGAGCAAGCCAGAGAAATGAATATTGGTTGAAAATGCTCATCGGGTGTTTACGGTTTTTGGCAATAGGCAGTATAATCAGGCGGCTGGAATCATCCCAATATCTTACGTGAGGTTTTCCATGAAAGAGTATACCACTGAGTTCATCCGTAATGTTGCTTTGGTTTCGCATGGCTCGGGCGGGAAGACGATGCTGGGCGAGGCGTGCCTGCACGTGACGGGTGCCACCACTCGCCTGGGCCGAATCGAAGACGGGACGACAGTTTCGGATTATGATGAGGAGGAAATTCGCCGCAAGTTGTCGCTTTCGACGAGTGTGCTGCCGGTCGAGTACAAGGATCATAAGATCAATCTCCTCGACACGCCCGGCTACACCGATTTCATCGGCGAGGTGATTTCTGCGCTGCGCGTCTCGGACGGGGCGATTGTGCTGGTCGATTCGGTCGCCGGCGTAGAGGTCGGCACTGAGATCGCCTGGGGATATTGCGACACTTTTCATTTGCCGCGCTTCGTTGTCATCAACAAGATGGACCGCGAAAATGCGGATTACCGCAAGGCGCTGGCCTCGGTGCAGGAATTCTCCTCGACCCGCCTGATTCCGGTTCAGTTGCCGTGGGGCGAAAAAGCCGATTTCAAAGGCGTCATTGACCTGATTAC
>JBEULG010000012.1:0-88110 GCA_041287425.1 Anaerolineales bacterium
GCCCGAAATCGGGAATCTGACCCGCCTGACCGAACTCGACCTTTCGCAGAACCGCCTCACCTCGCTGCCGCCTGAAATCGGGAATCTGACCAGCCTGACCGAACTCAACCTTGGGGGCAACCACCTCCCCTCCCTGCCGCCTGAAATCGGGAATCTGACCAGCCTGACCAAACTCAACCTTGGGAGCAACCACCTCACCTCCCTGCCGCCCGAAATCGGACGTCTAACCCACCTGACCGCACTCTATCTTTGGAACAATCAACTCACTTCCCTGCCACCCGAAATCGGGAATCTGTCCAGCCTGACCGAACTCAACCTTTGGGGCAACCAACTCACCTCCCTGCCGCCCGAAATCGGCGAACTTGCCAACCTGCAAACCTTACTACTTTGGGACAACCAACTCACCTCCCTGCCGCCCGAAATCGGGAATCTGACCCGCCTGACCGAACTCAACCTTTGGGGCAACCAACTCCCCTCCCTGCCGCCCGAAGTGTGGCGTCTGCCGCGCCTGGTGAAACTGGACATCAGCGGCAATCCCCTGCCTGAACTCCCGCCCGAACTGTGGCAGAAAACCGATTGGGAAGCACTGGGGCTGTCCCGTCTCAACCTCACTTCCCTGCCGCCCGAAATCGGGAATCTGACCCGCCTGACCGAACTCGACCTTCAAGAGAACCACCTCACCTCCCTGCCGCCCGAAGTGTGGCGCTTGCCGCGCCTGGTGAAACTGTACATCGGCGGCAATCCCCTGCCTAAACTCCCGCCCGAACTGTGGCAGAAAACCGACTGGGAAGCACTGGAGCTGTCCCGTCTCAACCTCACTTCCCTGCCGCCCGAAATCGGGAATCTGTCCAGCCTGACCAAACTCGAACTTTTTGGCAACCGCCTCACCTCCCTGCCGCCCGAAATCGGGAATCTGACCCGCCTGACCGAACTCAACCTTAGGTACAACCAACTCCCCTCCCTGCCGCCCGAAATCGGGAATCTGACCCGCCTGACCGAACTCAACCTTGGGGGCAACCAACTCTTCTCCCTGCCGCCCGAAATTGGGAATCTGACCCGCTTGACCAGACTTGACCTTGCACGCAACCAACTCACTTCCCTGCCGCCCGAAATCGGGAATCTGACTAGCCTGACCACACTTGACCTTGAACGCAACCACCTCACCTCCCTGCCACCCGAACTGGCGCGCCTGGAACGGCTGAAACGCCTGAAACTGCACGGCAACCCGCTGACCCTGACCCTGCCGCGCCGGTTGCTGGGAGATGAAATCTTCGGCGGCGATGCCCAGGAGATTTTACGCTTCTACCGCGCCATCTGGGAGGGCGGGCGCGCCCTGGGCGAGGTGCGCGTGCTGGTGGTGGGCCAGCCAGCCGTCGGCAAGACGCAACTGGTGCGCCGCCTGCGGGAGCTTCCCTTCCAGGAAAACAGCCCCACCACCCTGACCGTCGAGACCCACCCCCTGCCGCTCGGCGACCTGACCGCCCAGGTGTGGGATTTCGGCGGGCAGGACTTCATGCACGCCACCCATCCCGTCTTCTTCTCGGCGCGCTGCGTTTATGTCCTGGTGCTCAACGTGCGCCAGACCTACGAGCAGAACCGCGTCGAGTACTGGCTGCGCACCATCCGCGCCGTCGGCGGCGAGTCGCCGGTCATCGTAGTCGGCAACCAGGCAGAAGCCCAGGGCCACGTGCTGGACCTGCCGCAAAACCGCCTGGGGCGCGAGTTCCCTCAGATTCGCGCCTTCGTGCAAACTTCGGCCAAGGACGGCAAGGGTCTGGAAGCCCTGCGCGCCGCGCTGGCAGAAGCCGCCGCCTCCCTGCCGCACACCCGCGTGCTCTTCGCCCAGTCGCACCTGGCGGTCAAGAGCGCGCTGGAAGCCGAGAAGACCCGTCGCGACGTCATCCCCTACGAGCGCGTGCGCGAACTATGCGCCCAGGAGGACATCACGGAGAAAGAAGACCAGGACGCCCTGCTGGCGCTGCTCCACGACTTGGGGGTGGTGCTGGATTTCCGCGATGAAGCCGGCGAACCGCTCTCCCCCGATGGCGTGCTCAACCCCAACTGGGTGACGGACGCCGTCTACCGCATCCTGACCGACCCCGAACTGCGTAGCGAGACCCGCGGCCGCCTGACCCCCGAAATGCCCCGCCGCATCCTGAAGGATTACCAGCCCTGGCACCGCGACCTGATTCTCAAACTCCTGCAACGCTTTGAGTTGGCTTACCCCGCGCCGGAGGGCGTCTTCTACCTACCCAACGTCATGCCGCAGGATGAACCTGCCTCCGCCGCCGACCCGGCCTGGGCGGGCGGCTTGACCTTCGAGTATGCCTACACCGACCTGCCGGAGAGCATCATCACCCGCTTCATCGTCCGCGCCCATGAACATATCGAGGCCGGTCAGGTCTGGCGCTGGGGCGTGATTCTGGCTGCCGAGGGCAACCGCGCCCTGGTGCGCGCAGACGTGGCGGACAAGCGCATCGAGATTCACGTCCTGGGTCCCCAAAACACCCGCCGCGACCTGCTGGCATTCATTCGCGGGCATTTCGAAGCCATCCACAAGACCTTCACCGAAAGCGCCGGGCGGGAGAACTTCCCGATTCAGGAATTCCTCTGCCCGCCGGAATACCCCGGCCTGCGGTTGGATTACCGCGACCTGCTCATCCGCGAGCGGGAAGGTGAGCTGGAAGTCCGCCCTACCTGGCAGGGGCGCGTCCTGCGCTTGAACGTGAGCGAGGTGCTGAACGGCTTCGTCAGCCCGGCGGCGCGCCAGGAGGAACGCAGGCGGTTATTCCCGGAGGAGGAGCGTATGGCAAGGGAGATTCACTACCATGAGCATCGGCATTTTGAAGTCAGGGGTGATATGATTGGCAGCAGCGCCAACCTGGGAAATGAAAGCACGATGGCCCAATGGGTAGAAAACAGTTTCAACACCCCCTCCAACCCCGAATTGGCGCCCCTGCTGGCGCAACTGACCGCCGCCGTGCAGGAAATGCTCAAACACCTGCCCGCCGACCAGGCCGAAGAAACCGCCGAAGACCTGAAGCGCCTGCAGGAAGAACTGGCAAAGCCCAAGCCCAGCCGCAAATGGTACAGCGTCAGCATTGAGGGGTTAATCAAAGCCGCCAAAAATCTTGGCGAACTCGGCGCGCCGGTGATTGAACTGGCGGGGAAGTTGCTCACGTTGCTGGGAGACTGACCGCCGAGCGCAGACCGCAGACGGCGTGCTGTCTGTTTCATTTAATCAACGCCAAGACGCAGAGACGCAAAGACGCAAAAAAGTTACTTTCGACACCGGGCGGGGACTTCTGCGTCCGTTCCTTCGCGCCTTTGCGTGAGATGAGCAGGGGGGCATCAAAAGCCGCCGAGAACGTGGGTAAACTCGGCGCGCCGGTCATTGAGTTGGCGGGGAAGTTGCTCACGTTGCTGGGAGACTGACCGCCGAGCGCGGGCGGCACGTCGTCGGCCGTCTGCCGTCTTCGTCCATCCCGCCGGCGTTCGGCGGGGGACCAATCCCCCGCCTCAGCGCATGAAAGTCGGCCAAGGCCGACTCCGAGTCCGCTTTGAGCGGACTTCCATGGACTGAGCCGGGGATTTCCAATCCCCGGCGGGGGTGGGCAGTTACGCAAGCCGCCGAGAACGTGGACAAAGTCGGCGCGCCGGTGATTGAGTTGGTGGGGAAGTTGCTCACGTTGCTGGGAGACTGACCGCCGACCGCAGACGGCGTGCTGTCTGTTGCATTTAATCAACGCCAAGACGCAGAGACGCCAAGACGCAAAAAAGTTACTTTCGACACCGGGCGGGGACTTCTGCGCCCGTTCCTTCGCGCCTTCGCGCCTTTGCGTGAGATGAGCAGGTAATCACCAAAAGCCGCCGAGAACGTGGACAAACTCGGCGCGCCGGTGATTGAACTGACGGGGAAGTTGCTCAAGTTGCTGGGAGACTGACCGCCGAGCGCGGGCGGCGCGTCGTCGGCCATCTGCCGTCTTCGTCCATCCCGCCGGCGTTCGGCGCGGGGATCAATCCCCCGCCTCAGCGCATGAAAGTCGGCCAAGGCCGACTCCGAGTCCGCTTTGAGCGGACTTCCATGAACTGAGCCGGGGATTTCCAATCCCCGGCGGGGATAGGCAGACAGCAGCCCTCCCCTTTGGCGAAGTCGGCGCGGGGAGCAATCCCCGGCGTGGGTGGGGGGTAAGTTGAAATTGAAATTCGACTTACCGAAAGCCCCCCCGCAAATCAAAGATTTACGCCACATCCAACAAAGACCCGGCCTCTCCTCAAGCCGGGTCTCTTTTCTCTACCTACGCCATCTTCCCCCCTATCCTCCTACCCCCTATCCTCCTATCCCCTATCCTCCTACCCCCTATCCCCCCTACCGCGCCGCCACCGTGTGCGCTTTGGCGTACTCGTAGCCCTTGTGGATGGCCTCGATGTTCTTGGGCAGCAGGTGCTTGTGACGGCCGGGCATGTGGGCGTTGAGGGCCGCCTCCACATCGGCGACGGTCAGTTCCTTCAATCCGCTCAGCAGCGCGCCGACGGCGACCATGTTCGCCATCTTGATGCTGCCGATTTCCTCGGCAATCTCGCTGCACGGCACGGTGACGACCGTGATGTCGTCGCGCCGCGCCCCGCGGTCTACCATCGACTCGTTGATGACCAGCATCCCGCCCGGTTTGACCAACGGTTCGTACTTGTCGAGCGAGGGCAGGTTCATGACCAGGGCCACGTCCGGGTTCTTGACCACCGGCGAGCCGATTTCCTCGTCGGCGATGACGACCGTGCAGTTGGCCGTGCCGCCGCGCATTTCGGGACCGTAGGACGGAATCCAGGTCACCTGTTTGCCGACGTCCATCGCCGCGTACGACAGCACCTGACCGGCAAACATGATGCCCTGGCCGCCGAAGCCGGAGAGAATCAGTTCAGTCTGCATGGGTGGCCTCCTAAATCTTCGCCGCCGCAATCGCGGGGGCAACTTTGTAATCGCCGAGCGGGAAGAACGGAATCATGTGTTCCTCCAGCCACTTGAGCGATTCGACCGGCGTCAGGTTCCAGTTCGAGGGGCAAGTCGAGAGCAGTTCGACCATCGAGAAGCCCAGTTTGCGCTCCTGGACCTCGAAGGCGGTGCGGATGGCCTTCTTGGCCTTGCGGATGTTGGCCGGGTCGTGCAGCGAGCGGCGGACAACGTAGCCGGCGCCGTCGAGCGTGGCGAGCATCTCCGCCATGCGGATGGGGTAGCCCTGCGTCTCCACATCGCGGCCGTCGGGCGAGGAGGTGGTCTTCATGCCGGGCAGGGTGGTGGGGGCCATCTGACCGCCGGTCATGCCGTAGTTGGCGTTGTTGATGAAGATGACGGTGATGTTCTCCCCGCGCGCCGCGGCGTGGACGATTTCGCCCATGCCGATGGAGGCCAGGTCGCCGTCGCCCTGGTAGGTGAAGACGATGTGGTCGGGCAGACAGCGCTTGATGCCGGTCGCCATGGCCGGGGCGCGGCCGTGCGCCGCCTCGACAAAGTCGGTGTCGAAGTAGTTGTAGGCAAACACCGCGCAGCCCACCGGCGCGACGCCAATCGTCCGCTCGGTGAGATTCATCTCTTCCAGAACTTCGGCAATCAGGCGGTGCGCCACCCCGTGCGTGCAGCCGGGGCAGTAGTGGGTCGGCGCATCCGTGAAGGCATGCGGGCGTTCGTAAACCAGATTTTCGGGAACCATCAACGTAGCCATGTTTACCTCGCAACCATTTCCATGCGTTTCATCCAGTTGGCGACGGGGTCAGCGTCGGCGCTCAATTTGGCCTTCGCCACACGCTGGATTTCGCTCAAAATTTCATCCGGGAACGGCACCACGCCGCCCAGGCGTCCGTAGAACTCGATGGGGACGCTGCCGTTGACTGCCAGGCGCACATCCTCGAGCATCTGACCGGCGTTCATCTCGGTCACCAGGAAGGCACTGACCTGCTGCGCCAGTTCGGCGACGCGCTTGTAGGGGAACGGCGCCACGGTAATCGGACGGAACAGCCCGACCTTGATGCCCTGGGCGCGGGCCGCCCGGACGGCGGAGAGCGCCACCCGTCCGGCCGTCCCGAAGCCGATGACGATAAATTCGGCGTCTTCGATGAAATATTCTTTGTAGCGAATCTCTTTTTCCTGCGCTTCCTGCCAGCGTTTGAGCAGGCGCAGATTGGTCTTCTCCTCTTCGGGCGGGTCGAGGTAAATCGAGGTCAAGATGCGGCGCGGGCGTCCCTTCGCCCCGTTGACCGCCCAGGGGTAGTCCTTGCGCACCACCGGCCGCATTTCGGGCAGTTCCACCGGCTCCATCATCTGGCCAATCGAGCCGTCAATCAGCAGGCAGCAGATGTTGAGGTATTTCTCGGCCAGGTCGAAGGCCACCGGCATCAGGTCCACCGCCTCCTGAATCGAGGCCGGAGCGAGGACGATGGGGTGGTAGTCGCCGTGGCCGCCGCCCTTGCAGATTTGGTTGTAATCGGCCTGCGAGGGGGCGATGTTGCCCAGCCCCGGGCCGCCGCGCATCACGTTGACCAGCACCATCGGCACCTCGGTCCCGGCGATGTACGACAGGCCCTCCATCATCAGGCTGATGCCGGGGCTGGAGGAGGAGGTCATCACCCGCGCCCCGGTGCAGGCCGCACCGTAGACCATGTTGATGGCGCCCAGTTCGGCCTCGGCCTGGACGAAGGCGCGGCCCAGTTCGGGCAGGCGCTTCGACATCCACTCGAGGATTTCGTTCTGCGGGGTGATAGGATAGCCGAAATAGGCCTCCAGTCCAACCCGGATAGCCGCTTCGGCAATCGCCTGATTCCCTTCCCAGAGTTCACGCGCCATGGGGTTACCCTCCTGCCGCCACCGGCGCGGCGGCCTTGGTGACTTCGCGATAGACGGTGATGGCCGCATCCGGGCAGACCAGGGCGCAAATCGCGCAGCCGGTGCAGCCATCCTTGACGATGTGAGCCGGGTGATAGCCCTTGGGCGTCAGGCGCTCCATATCCAGCGCCAGCACTTTGGGCGGGCAGGCATCAACGCACAGTTCGCAGCCTTTGCAATATAAGTCATTGACTTCAATCGTTCCTTTGGCAGGCATGACCCTTGCCTCCTTGTTGAGAATTGGGACAAGATTAGGCGGAAATCTCTACCCGCATAGATTATGGCTTTTCTTCCCATTCGGGTGTAGTGCCATGCGTCATTTTCCGGCGTGTACAATCTTCCTCATGTTGCAGGCGGCTCGCCGAAGAATCCGTTTCCTGTCGGGGCGCAAGTTCGCAGCCTGGCCGGTGATTTTTTGGTGAGGCAAGTGGTAGAATCGGTTCAGATGGGTCACTACCTAGCCGGCCGTTTTGGCGGGGGCTCAATTCCCCGCCGGAGTACGTGGAAGTCGGCCACCCTAAAGGGTGCTGCGCGAAGGCCGACTCTGGAGTCCGCTTCGAGCGGACTTTCATGGCCCGAGCCGGGGATTCTCAATCCCCGGCCAAGACGGGCAGGCAGTTACCCAGATTGTTTGCAAATTCCTGAACACCGGAGAGCCCATGCCAGAAGCCGTCATCATAGATGCCATCCGCACCCCGATTGGGGCGCTGGGCGGGGCGCTGGCCGCCGTCCGCCCGGATGACCTGGCCGCGCATGTCATTCGCGCGATTGTCGAACGCAACCATCTCGACCCGGCCCTGGTGGAGGAGGTCTATTTCGGCTGCGCCAACCAGGCCGGGGAAGACAACCGCAACGTGGCGCGCATGGCCCTCCTGCTGGCCGGTCTGCCCGTCACGGTCGCCGGCGTGACCGTGAACCGGCTGTGCGCTTCGGGGCTGGCGGCGGTCAACTTCGCGGCGCGCGCCATCCGCGCCGGGGAGGGTGAAGTGTTCATCGCCGGCGGAGTCGAGTCGATGAGCCGCGCGCCCTACTCCCTGCCCAAGGCCGAGAGCGGCTACCCCTTCGGCAACCTGACCGCCTGGGATACAGCCCTCGGCTGGCGTTACCCCCACCCGAAGATGAAAGAGATGTACGGCATCGAACAGATGGGCGAGACCGCCGAAAACATCGCCGAGATGAAGCCCCACCTCACGCGGCAAAGGCAGGACGAGTTTGCCCTGCGCTCGCACCAACTGGCCATCGCCGCCATCGACTCGGGCAAATTCGCCGAGGAAATCGTGCCGGTGACCATCCCTCAGCGCAAGGGCGAGCCGAAGGTGGTGGACACCGACGAGCGTCCGCGCCGCGACACCACGCTGGAAAGCCTGGCCAAACTCAAACCGGCCTTCCGCGAAGGCGGCACGGTCACGGCGGGGAATTCTTCCGGCCTGAACGATGGCGCCGCGGCGCTGCTGGTCATGAGCGAAGAGAAGGCGCGCCAACTGGGGCTAAGGCCGCTGGCGCGCCTCGTGGCCGCGGCCGCCGCGGGGGTCCCGCCGCGCACGATGGGGCTGGGTCCCGTCCCGGCGACGCAAAAGGCGCTCGCCCGCGCCGGTCTTTCCCTGAATGACATCGGCCTGGTCGAACTGAACGAGGCCTTCGCCGTCCAGGCCCTGGCCGTTATCGAAGACCTCGGTCTGGACCCGCAGATTGTCAACGTCAACGGCGGAGCGATTGCGCTCGGTCATCCGCTCGGCTGTTCGGGGGCGCGCATTCTCACCACCTTGCTACACGAAATGCGCCGCCGCGGGAATGTACGCTACGGCCTGGCGACGCTGTGCGTCGGCGTCGGCCAGGGCGAAGCCACGCTGGTCGAATTCATCGGATGAACTCCGCCGTCAAGGCGGGGAAAGGTCGAAAAGGAGAGATGCTTATGACCCCTCATTCCAAATCCCTGTTTGCCGCCCTCAGCGCGCTGCTCCTGGCAACCCTGGCCTGCAGCCTGCTGCCTTCCCCGGCGACCGAAGCGCCGCCGACCGATACGCCCACGCTGGCGCCCCTCCCACCGACCGACACGCCCCTGCCGCCGATTCCCACCGACACGCCGGAAATCCCCACCGCCACGGCTTTCCCCGTCATCGCCTCCCCCTCTCTGACGTTCATCGAAATGTTCGATGAAGGCAATGGCTGGGCGACCACCGAGCAGTACGTCCTGCGCACCATCGACGGCGGCCTGAATTGGGTCAGCGTGACCCCACCGGGTGTTGACTCGCTGGGCTTTCTGCCCATCGCCTTCTTCAAGGACACGGACCTGGCCTGGCTGCTGGTGCCGACCGACCCGACCAGCGGCACGCTCTACCGCACCACCAACGGCGGCTTATCCTGGACCTCTTGGCCAGTGCCTTTTTCCAACGGCCAGATTCAGTTCCTCGACGCCTCCACCGGCTTCGTGCTGAGTTCGCTGGGGGGCGGCGCCGGCTCGGAAGCGGTGGCGCTCTATCGCACCAATGACGGCGGCGCCAACTGGACGCGGGTGTACATCAACGACCCCACCGTCCCCGGCGCAGGGGACAGCCTGCCGCTGAGCGGCCAGAAAATCGGCATGGCCTTCCGCGACGCCGACCACGGTTGGGTTGGCGGAGCCATCCCCCGCGACGGCTTCGTCTATCTCTACCAGACCGCCGACGGCGGCCTGACCTGGAGTCAGCAGACCCTGACCCTGCCGCCCGGCTTCGAGAACAGCATGACCGAGGCCGACGCGCCTCAGTTCTTCAATCCCTCCGAGGGCATCCTGCGCCTGCGCCTGGTCTCGGCCGTGCCGACCACCGTCTTCTACATCACCTTCGACGGCGGCCAGACGTGGGGACGCACCTTCCCCATCAACGCCATCGGCCGGCATTCCTGTGCCAATCTGCTCGACATCTTCTTGTGGGACGGCGGCCCGGCGCTCTACTTCTCGCACGATGGCGGGCTGACATGGGATGTCACCATGCCCAACGTCAATCTCAGCGACACCCTCACGCGCATTGACTTCGTCAACGCCTCCACCGGCTGGGCGCTGGCCTTTGGCGAGGACGGCAACAACCTCTTGTATGTCACCCACGACGGCGGCACAACCTGGACGCCGCTCAGCCCCTGAGCCGGCGGCTCTGGAGGCAGCATGATTCGCGCCCCCCTGACGCTCTGGCTCGTTGCGGCCCTCCTGCTGGCCGGCTGTGACCTGCTGCCGGCCCCCCAAACCCAGCCGCCCCCTTCCGCCAGCCCGACCTGGACGCTTGCCCCCAGCGAGACGCCCTTCGCCCCGGCCCCCGCTGAGACTACGCCCACCTCCGCCCCGCCCGGCCCGACCCCCGCGCCCAGCCACCTGACGCCCGAAAGCATCCGCAACGCCCGCTACGTGCTGGGAGGCCGCGGTATCTTCGAGACGGTCCAACTGGCAAACGGCGCCTATCAGGGCGGCCAGGGAGCGGATTACGTTTCCGTCTCGCTGCTCGATTTCCTGGCCTTGGCCGACCTGGACGGCGACGCCGCTGCCGACGCCGTCACGCTGGCAGCCGAGAACTACGGCGGCAGCGGCCTCTTCGTCTATCTGGTCGTCTTCCTCGACCGCGGCGGCCAGCCGCAGTTCTACGCCAGCCGGCTGGTGGACGACCGCCCTCTGGTCAATGCCCTGACGGTCCAGGACGGCGACATCCTGCTCGATGTCGTCCTGCATAGTTTCGAGGACGCGGCTTGCTGCCCATCCTTTCGAGTTGTGGACCGCTATCGGTTGGAAGCGGCTGAGTTGGTCATGCGCCAGCGCACCTCGTTCACCCCCGGCGGCCTGGAGAGGCGCATCACCATCGACGCGCCGCGCGACGGCGAGCCGGTCAGCGGGTCGGTGCGGATAACGGGGAGCGTGACCATCACCCCCTTCGAGGCCAATTTGGCCTGCCGCATCTACGACTCACAGGGGAACGAACTGGCCGCCCTGCCGTTCCCGGTCTCGGCCGCCGAGATGGGCGCGCCCGGCACCTTCGACCATCGCGTTGACCTGAGCGCCATCCCGGCCGGGACGACCATCCGCCTCGAATTGCAGGATTTGAGCATGGCCGACGGCTCGCTGATGGCCATGAATTCGGTCGTGCTGACGGTGCGCTGAATCGGCCCTGCCCAAAAACACAAACGCCCCTCCTGCCTGGCAGCAGACAGAGAGGGGCGTTTGTCCGTCTCTACAGCGTGAAACTTTCGCCCGGCTTCAGGATGACGGCGCGGCTGGTCGTCTCTTTTTCCACCCGCGCCGCCCAGGCAGCCGGGTCCTGGTCGATCAGGCCCCAGGTCCCGAAATGGATGGGGATGACGGTCTTCGGCGTCAGCAGTTTGACCGCCCGCAAAGCGTCATCCGGCCCCATGGTGAAGTTGTCACCGATGGGGAGGACGGCCAGGTCGAGGCCCTCCTCGCCGATCAGTTTCATGTCGTAGAACAGGCCGGTATCGCCGGCCAGGTAGATTTTCCGGCCGTCGTGGGTGGTGAGCAGGAAACCGGCCGGGTTGCCGCCGTAGGAGCCGTCGGGGAGGGCGGAGCCGTGCAGGGCGAGGGTCAGTTTGAGGTAGCCAAAGGGATGTTTGAAACCGCCGCCCAGGTGCTGACCATGCGTCTTGAGGCCCTGATTGCCAAGCCAGGTGGCGATCTCGTAATTGCTGATGACCAGCGCGCCGGTGCGCCGGGCGATGGCAGCCGTATCGCCGACGTGGTCGCCGTGGCCGTGGGTGACGAGGATGAAATCGGCGGCCACCGTCTCGGCGTTGACTGCCGCGGCCGGATTGCCGCTGAAGAACGGGTCAACCAGGATTTTGTAGCCGCCGGTCTCGAGGCCGAGGCTGGCATGTCCGTACCAGGTGAGGGTGGTCATATTTCCTCCTGATGGAATGGGGTAAAGGATGGGTCGCTTTAAGTATAGGCAAAATTGCGGCCAGGGTCAAACAGGAAGAATCGCTTGTCAGCCGTCCGGTTTTCTTGTATAGTAATGGGCAGGCTGGGCGTACGACGCGCATCAACCGCCGCGGCGCCGAGAACGCCGATGTGGACTATCACCCCGCATCCAGGCCCGGAAGCCGCCCGCAGACGGGCAGCGGGAATCAGATGGCGCAATCCATTTCTTTCGAGCGGGAGGTTTGTCATGGCAAAAAAGCCGACTCTCAAGCAGCGTCTTCGATATTTTTTCGATAACTTCATGTCGAGAGGCACGGTTGCCCTGATTGGCGGGCTGGGCCTGGTCTCGCTGGTCATCATCGTGGCGGCCGGGGCGGTCATCAGCCTGGGCGGACTGCCGCTGGCGCCGGAGGGCAGCACCAAGCCGATGGGCTTCGTCGAGGCGGCCTGGGAGAGCCTGATGCGCACCTTCGACGCCGGCACCATGGGTTCAGACCAGGGCTGGGGCTTCCGCCTGGTGATGCTCTTCGTCACGATTGGGGGCATCCTCATCGTCAGCACCCTCATCGGCGTCCTGACCGCCGGCGTGGAGGGCAAACTGGACGAACTGCGCAAGGGCCGTTCGCAAGTGCTCGAGGAGGGCCACATCCTCATCCTCGGCTGGTCGCCGCAGATCTTTACCATCCTTTCGGAGTTGATGATCGCCAACGAGAATCAAAAGAAGGCCTGTCTGGTCGTCCTGGCCGACCGCGACAAGGTCGAGATGGAGGACGAAATCCGGGCGCGGGTCGAGCGCCGCGGCCGGACGCGCATCATCTGCCGCTCCGGCAATCCCATCGACATGACCGACCTCGAAATCGCCAGCCCGCACACGGCCAAGGCCATCATCATCCTGCCCCCCGAAGACGAGGACCCCGACTCGCAAGTCATCAAGACCATCCTGGCGCTGACCAACCATCCTGAACGCCGTCCTGAACCCTATCATATCGTCACCCAGATTCGCGACCCCCCAAACATGGAGGTGGTGCGGATGATTGGCAGCCGCGACCAGGTCCAGGCCATCCTGACGGGCGAACTGATTGCCCGCCTCACCGCTCAGACCTCCCGCCAGAGCGGACTGTCGGTGGTCTACACCGAGTTGATGAATTTCGGCGGCGACGAAATCTACTTCAAGGAAGAGCCGCTTCTGGTCGGGAAGACGTTTGCCGAAGCGCTGCTTCAATTCGAGGACTCGGCCGTCATCGGCCTGTGCTTCGCCGACGGCAGCGTGACCCTCAACCCGCCGATGGAGACCCGCCTGGCGCCCGGCGACCAGGTCATCGCCATCTCGGAGGATGACGACACCATTCACCTGCACCATCTGGAGACGATTCCGATTGACGCCCAGGCGATTGCCGCAGCCGCCGCGCCCCGCCCGGCCCGGCCCGAAAAATGCCTGATTCTGGGCTGGAACGCTTGCGCTCCGACCATCATCCGCGAACTGGATCACTACGTCCCGAAGGGTTCGCAGGTGCTGGTAGTCGCCGACGCCCGCCTCTCGCCCGAAGCCGCCTCGGCCGGCGAGGACTTGCGCCGCCGCTTGAAGGACTTGAAGAATCAACGCCTCGCCTTCCAGCACGGCGACACCACCGACCGCGCTTTCCTGGATGAACTGGAAGCCGCCGAGTACGACCACATCATCGTCCTGAGTTACGACGGGCTGGATGTTCAGCGGGCCGATGCCAAAACCCTCGTCACCCTCCTGCACCTGCGCAGCATTGCCGAAACAGATGAGACGCCCTTCTCCATCGTCAGCGAGATGATGGACCTGCGCAACCGCGAACTGGCGGAGGCCACCCGCGTCGACGATTTCATCGTCAGCGATCATTTCGTCAGCCTGATGATGGCTCAACTGGCAGAGAACCCCGCCTTGATGCCGGTCTTCGGCGATATCTTCGACCCCGAAGGCTCAGAAATCTATCTCAAGCCGGCCGGAGAGTACGTCGCCCTGGGGCGTCCGGTGAATTTCTACACGGTCGTCGAGGCGGCGGCCCGGCGCGGCCAGGTGGCATTCGGCTACCGGCTGGCAGCCGAAGCCGCCGTCAAAGAGAAATCCTACGGCGTCCATACCAACCCCGCCAAATCCGAAGAAGTGGTCTTTGCCGAGAACGACCGAATCATCGTCCTGGCAGAAGGCTAACCGCCGACGAGCGATTCGCTTCTAGCCCGGCTTTTCGAAGAGGGAAATCGACTCGATGTGATAGGTTTGGGGAAAGAGGTCGAAGGGGGTGACCTCGACCAGGCGGTAGCCGCCGTCGAGCAGGCGGCGGGCGTCACGCGCCAGCGTGGCGGGGTCGCACGAGACGTAGGCCAGCGTCTTGGCGCCCAGGGCCAGCAGGGCCTCCAGGGCGCGCCGCTCCAGGCCGGCGCGCGGCGGGTCAACCAGGACGACCTGCGGGCGCACGCTCAAGGCAGGCAAGACCTCCTCGGCCGCCCCCTCATACAGTTCCACGTTCTCGAATTCGTCCAGGTTGACGGCGAAATCTTCGCAGGCGGAGGGGGCCGCCTCGATGCCAATCAGCCGGCCGACGCGTTCCGCCAGAAAGGCGCTGAACAGGCCGACGCCGCAATACACATCCAGCACGGCAGCCTGAGGGGTCAGCGGCAGCCGTTCCAGCAGGTAATGGACCATCCGTTCGGCCATGGCCGTGTTGACCTGGAAGAAGGAGCCGGCCGAAACGCGGAACGCCCGCCCCCTCACGCTCATCGTCAGAGACTGGTCGCCGGCCAGCACCAGCGCCTCGCCGCCGCGCAGATGGACGACCGAGAGATCCGCTTCCAGTTCCAGAGCGGGCACTTCCGGCGACTCAAACACCACCATGGCCTCCCCGTCCGCCCCCAGGCGCAGCGAGACGCGTTCCAGCCCCAGGCCGGCCTCGAACTGCAACGCCGGCCACAGGTCGTTGAGCGGGCCTTCGGGTAGATGACATTCCTGGATGGGCAGGACGGCTGCCGAGCGGGCCTCCATGAAACCGAGCCGGCCGTCGGGGGTCAGGTGAAACTGGACGTGGTTGCGATAATTCCACGCTTGCGGGGCGGCGACGACCGGCCGCAACGGGACGGCCTCGATCTTTCCAATCCGCCTCAGCAAGTCGCCCAGGACGGCGGCCTTGGCCTCCGTTTGGGCGGCATAAGGAAGATGCTGATAATGACATCCGCCGCAAACGCCGAAATGCCGACAGCGCGGCCTTTCCCGCTCCGGGGCGGGATCAATCACCTCGAGCAGTTCGGCCTCCAGGCGGCCGCGGCGGGCCGCGACGATGCGGGCGCGCACCCGTTCCCCCGGCAGCGCATACGGGACGAAGACGATTCGGCCATCCGGCAAACGACCGAGTGCCTCGCCGCCATAGGCAAAGCGCTCCAGAAGGAGGGTAACCGCCGCATCCTCTTTCACGCTGGCTGCCCCGCCTGCCGCAAGTTCCACAACTGGCCGAGGGTCGTTTCGAGCCGCGCCGCCAGCCGGTCGGGCTGAGCGGTGGTGACGTCATCCTCGTTTTCGAAGACGGCGTAAGGCATGCGGCGGGCGTTGACCTCCAGCCAGCCGAAGGGCACCGGGGCCAGTTCGTCCCAATCGTCCAGGCGGTAGAGGCGCTCCATCTTCTCGTCGGAGAGGCCATGCTCGAGGATGCTGTCTGGCCGTTGAGGGTTGAAACGGCGGCGGTTCTTGCGCAGCGATTCGGCAAAGGAAACCCGCACGTAGAGAACGGCCGCCCGCCCCAGAATGTCATCCGAAAGATGGGGCAGCGCCTGGCGATAGCCCCCGTGTTCACTGCCGCGCGAGAACTCGATCAGGGTGGTGAAACGCCTGTGATAATCTGCCATGTCGCGCCGCCGCTTGTGGTATTCCAGGCTCAGGCGTTCCAGCAGGACATGCCAGTAGGCCGGATGACGGAAATAACCGCCTTCATCCGTGTGCAAGGGCGGCAGGCCGAATCTTTCGGCCAGCAGGGCATCTTCCTCCAGCCAGGCCCACAGCAGGGGGAAGTCGTCCAGCACATCCAACTCGCCCACGTGAAAGCGCTGACGGCGCAAGTTGAGCGGCGTGTGGTTCAGAAAGTCGATGATTTCACTCTTGCCCGAGGCGGGCCGACCAATCAGAAGCAGAATTTCGAAAATCTCGCCAGACATGGGGCTCACCAAAATCAAAAAGCACGGACTGTCCGTGCTCTGCAAAGCAGGAAACGGTATATTTTCATTTGATGAACAAAGCCAAAATCTGTTCCTGAAAGAAAGAGAGAATCACCAAGGCCCCGACGAAGACGGCCGCCAGAACGCCGATGCGGCGCAGGTCGCGTTTCACCTGGCTGTAATCGGGGTTGAATTCAAAGGGCTTGCCACCAGATAGGGCGCCGGGGCGCAAGGCTTTGGTCTTTTTGCTCATGAAAGCACTCCTAGGGATTTTGAAGTTTGCCGAAGACAACGATGCGCTGGTTGTCTACCATGTACGGGTAACAAGAAATGAGGGTGACCGTGGCGTCTGAAGTGGGCATCATGACCTCCACCTCGGTCGGGGCGATGATGCGCGTCTCGGTGACCACATACACATACTGGCGCTGCAAAGTGTAAACGATGATGAGGTCGCCAGGGACCAAACGGTCGAGGTCGCGGAAGATTTCACCGAAGATGTCGTTGTGAGCGGTCAGGACGAGATTGCCGTTTTGGCCGGGGTCGGCCGAACCGATGTGCTGGCCGACGCCTTTCTTCAACTGCTCCCAACTATCGCCCTGGACAATCGGGGCATCAACTCCGATGGCCGGAATCTGAATCCGGGCGGCCTGCTGCGGGCCGGGGGTAGGGATAGGCACGTTGGCAATCGTCTGCACCAGCGGGCGCAGGTGTTCGGGAATCTCGGCCTCGTTGAACTGGGCGCCGCCGGCGGCAGTCGGCGGGGTGTGTCCGCCCGGCAGGACAACCGCAGTGATAAGCGGGGTGGGCGTCAGGGTTTGCTGCTGGAGGGCGGCTGCCACCTCCTGGTTGAGCGTGCGCAGCAAGCCAAAGCCGTTGGCTAACACGCCGAGCAGACCGACAATCGCCAGGATTTCAACCGCCACCAGAATCCGGTCCATCGTGCGCCGCCGGCGCTCCTGGAGCAGGAGACGGGCATCGCGCCGCTCGGTCGGCTCTTCCTCCTCTTCGGCGGGCGCGACCGGCGGCGGCAACTCCTCGGCTGGCAGGCCGGCCTCGTCCGTGGACGGCCGCTCTACCGTCAGGCGCAGCGCCCGCCCCGTGCGGCGGAATCGTTCCAGCCGGTCCTGACGCGCCGCCCGCCGCTTTTCCAACAGGAGGCGGCGCAATTCATCGACAGACAGGTCTTCGGGACGCTTGTTTCTGGTCACGAGGGGAATTATACCGCAGGGGAGACGAGGCGGGTCATAGTATGCCGATTCGGCTTGCCAATTTCAGATACCGCCGGTATAATATGGCCTCGCTAGCGGGCGGATAGCTCAGTTGGTTAGAGCACTGCTTTGACATAGCAGAGGTCGTAGGTTCGAGCCCTATTCCGCCCACAGCAAAGCCCGCAAGGGCTTTTTTGTTTCGCAGAAATTAGGTAATATAGGGTATAATTGTTGTAATTACTCTTATCTTTTCAAATAAGGAGCCTCACATGTTCATAGATTACCTCACCCTCATCATGATCAACCTGGTCGCCGGAACGGCGATCCTGGCCTACTATCTCTACAAAGGCCTGGATGCCGAGGACCAGCAGCCGTTCGCGGCCGGTTTTGGGATAGTCGGCCTGCTGGGGCTGATTCTGGGCCTGATGATGACCTTCACCTGGCCGCTGCCCGGCAGTTACAACATCGCCTTCGGCGAAGCCACGACCCTGTTCGGGGCCGTTTTCCTCGCCACCGCGCTGGCCATCTATAAACGCTGGGATTTGACGCCGGTTGCAATTTTCTCCTTCTTTGCCGGCGTGTATGCCGTCATCGTCGGGGCACGGATCATTTCCCTGGAACTGACCAAAGAACCGCTGATGTCGGGCATCGGTTTCATCATGGCCGGGCTGGGCGGCGTCTTGGCGGTCCCGGCGCTGGGCCTGATGAAGAAATACAAAGTCCTGCGCTTGCTGGCAGCCTTGTTCCTGCTCGTCACCGCCCTGCTGTGGGCCGTCACGTTCTACGGCTCGCTGTGGGGGCACCTGGAGTCCTTCAAGGACTGGCTGCCCCTGCTGATGCGCGGCGGCTAACGGCCAGGCCTGAACGCGGTCGGTGATTACCCACATCGGCGCGTTCCGATTCGGCGGACTAAAGTCCTGCCTCAGAGCCAAAAAGTCGGCTCGAAGCCGACTCTGAGTCCGCTTAGAGCGGACTTCCATGTACTGAGCAGGCGGCTTTAGCCCCGCGATTCGCCTTGTGGGTAATCACCAGTGAACGGCGCTTGACAGGCGGTCAGAAAGGCATATAATAACCCCGACCAAACGCGTCGACCGGGACGAGTAAGCGGCCCGGAGCCTGACAGGGAGAATCGGCCCGCGACTGAGAGCCGGTCCCAGGCCTCCCCGCTGAAAACCCCCCGCGAGCATGACCCCCAACGGCAAGCGGCCAGGCGGCTGTCTGCCCAGTAAGGGAAACGGCTGGCCCCGTTATCGGCCCCCATGAGATGTCCCGCGCCGAGGCGGGGGACAAATCGGGTGGAACCGCGTGAGTCACGAACGCTCTCGCCCCGAATTCGAGGCGAGAGCGTTTGATTTTAGCCAGGCAGCGAGGCGGAGCAGTCCCTCGCCGCCGAAAGGGAAAAAGGCGATGTCGAACCAACCGGAAGAACGCTACGAAGATTCGCAACTCTACCGCATCCGCCACTCGGCGGCGCACGTCATGGCCCAGGCGGTGCTCGAATTCTATCCCCAGGCCAAATACACCATCGGCCCGCCGGTCGAAAACGGCTTTTATTATGATTTCGACCTGCCGGAGCCGATCAAAGAAGAAGACCTGGAGAAAATCGAAAAACGCATGCGCCAGATCATTGCCGGCGGCCATCCTTTCATCCGCAAAGTCGTCACGGCCGAGGAGGCGCGCCAGATTTTCAAGGACCAGCCCTACAAACTGGAATTGATTGACGGCCTGGAGCAAGGCGCCTTCGACGAGGATGGCAATCCGCTGACCGAGAAACCGGAGATTTCCATTTACCAGCATGACACCTTCGTGGACCTGTGCCGCGGCCCGCACGTCGAGTCGACCCGCCAGATCAACCCGGCGGCGGTCAAATTGATGTCCATCGCCGGGGCCTACTGGCGCGGCGACGAGAAGAACAAGATGCTGACCCGCATCTACGGCACAGCCTGGCGCACACCCGATGAACTCAAAGCCTACCTCAAAATGCTGGAAGAGGCCAAAGCCCGCGACCACCGCAAATTGGGCAAAGAATTGGAAATCTTCATCTTCGAGGACGAGGTCGGCCCCGGCCTGCCGCTCTGGCTGCCGCGCGGCGGCGTGCTGATTGAGGAACTGGAGAAACTGGCCAAAGAGATGGAGGAGCAAGCCGGTTACGTGCGCGTCCGCACACCGCACCTGACTAAAGAGGATTTATTCTTGCGCTCGGGCCACCTGCCCTATTACGCCGAGTCGATGTACCCGCCGATGGAAATCGAGGGGGTGCGTTACTACGTCAAGCCGATGAACTGCCCGATGCACCATAAAATCTTCGCCTCCAAGCCGCGCTCCTACCGCGACCTGCCCATCCGGCTGGCGGAATACGGCACCTGCTACCGCTACGAGAAATCGGGCGAACTCTTCGGCCTGATGCGCGTCCGCTCGATGCAGATGAACGACGCCCACATCTACTGCACCGAGGAACAATTCGAACAGGAATTCATGGCGGTCATTGACCTGTACAAGAAATATTTCGACCTGTTCGGCATCCAGAAATACGTCATGCGCCTCAGTCTGCACAGCCGGGCCGGGCTGGGCAAAAAGTACGTGGACAACGAGCGCCTGTGGCTCAAGACCGAGGAGATGGTGCGCCGCGCCCTGATCAACGGCAACGTGCCCTTCAAAGAGGCGCAGGATGAAGCCGCCTTCTACGGCCCCAAGGTAGATGTACAAATCTGGTCTGCCATCGGCCGCGAATTCACCCTGGCCACCAATCAGGTGGATTTCGCCGTCCCTGAGCGCTTCGACCTGAAATACATGAGCAAGGAAGGGGTCGAGGAAACGCCGCTCTGCATCCACCGCGCCCCGCTTTCCACCCACGAACGCTTCATCGGCTTCCTGCTCGAACACTACGCCGGCAACTTCCCCGTCTGGCTCTCGCCCGAACACGCCCGCGTGATTCCCATCACCGACAACCAGAACGAGTATGCCGAGAGCGTCGTGCGCCAACTGCGCGCCCAGGGTTTGCGCGTCAGCGCCGACATCAGCGCCCAGCGCATGAACGCCAAGATTCGCGAAGCCCAATTGATGAAAGTCCCTTACATGCTGGTGGTGGGCGAGAACGAAGCCCAGGCCGGGACGGTTTCGCTGCGCATGCGCGACGGCTCGCGGGCCGACAACATCCCCCTGGCCGAATTCATCGCCCGCGCCCAGGAACGGATTGCCACGCGTGCCAACGCCCTGTAGCGCCGGGGCAGGTCTCATGCGCCGTTTTCTCCTGCTGGCTGCCCTTCTGCCCGCTCTGACCTCCTGCGGGGCGTCCTCTGCGCCGGTGACAGAGGCGCGCCCCCCGCAGCCGTATCAAACGGCGACCCCCTCCCCCTCTCCCAGCCCGCTCCTGGCGCAGACCGAAGTCCTGCTGCCGACCCCCACGCCGCTGACCTACACCGTCCGGCAGGGAGACACGCTGAGCGGCATCGCCTCGCGCTTCAACGTGCCGCTGGATGACCTGCTTGCCGCCAACCCCGGCATCTCGCCGACGGCGCTGACCGTCGGCATGACTCTCAACATCCCGGTCGGCGGCAACGTTTCGGGGCAGCCGACGCC
Source organism: Anaerolineales bacterium (assembly GCA_041287425.1). Taxonomy (GTDB): domain Bacteria; phylum Chloroflexota; class Anaerolineae; order Anaerolineales; family Villigracilaceae; genus JAFGSI01. The sequence continues at coordinate 20,720 of JBEULG010000012.1, forward strand.
CACCCCCGTGCCGCTCACTATCCGACAGGCGCGCTGTTGGCCGGTCGCCAGCGGCGGGCTGTGGTGCGCGGCATTGGTACAGAACGAGTACGCCGAAACGCTGGAGAATCTCTCGCTCCAGTTTACCCTGCTGGATGCAAGCGGCCTGGTGGCGGCCCAGCAAGCGGCCTTTGCGCCGCTCGATATCCTGCCGGCTGGCCGGGCAATGCCGGTGACCGCCTATTTTCTTCCGCCCGTTCCCGCCGAGGCCCGCCTCCAGGTTCAACTGCTAACCGCTATCCGGCTCCTGCCGGGCGACGAGCGCTATCCCGCTGCGACGATCGAGAACACCCTGACCGAAGTGGACTGGAGCGGGCGAACTGCGCATCTGCGCGGCCAGGTGCGGCTGACGGTTCCCGGACAGGCGGCCCATCTGGTGTGGGTGCTGGGGGTGGCTTATGATGCCGCCGGACAGGTGGTCGGTCTGCGCCGCTGGGAGGCGGCCGCCCCGCTGAACGCCAGCGAAAGCCTGCCGTTCGAATTCTCGGTGAGCAGCGTCGGGCCGCCCATCGCGCGGGTGGAATTCCTGGTGGAGGCCAGGCCGTGAAACTCATGGAAAGCAAGGCCCCGTTCCCTGGCAGAGAACGGGGCCTTCAAACTTACGTTTTCACCGCCCACCCAATGATAAGTAACGCTCGAGGGGGATGTTAATGGGGGTCAACACATAGCCTTCCACATAGGGTTTGACCAGCACATAGTCGATGTCGTGCATGATGAAAAGCGCCGGGGCGTCGGCGACGATGATTCGCTCAGCCTGCTGATAGAGTTGCATGCGGCGATCCACATCGCGTTCGATGCGGGCCTCGTCGAGGAGGGCGTCCAGGGCGGGGTTGCTGTAATGGCCCAGGTTTTGCGGCGCGCCGGTGCGGAAGAGAACGTCGGCGAAATTCTCCGGGTCGGGGTAATCGGCACACCAGCCGCTGGAAATCAATTGCCCGTGCCGGCCATCGTAGATGAGGTCGTAGTACATGTTCGGCTCGATGTTTTCGACGATGATCGAGACGCCCAGATTCTGTTCCCACATCTGCACCATGGCAGCGATGGCGGGACTCGAGTCGCTGCCGTAGCCGGCGGTGGTGAAGACAATCGGCGGCAGGCCGGCCGGGCCGCCGTAGCGCGACTCGGCCAGCAGGCGGCGGGCGGCGGCAGGGTCATAGGGCGGGCCTGCCAGATGTACATCGTGGCCCGGCAGAGCGGGCGGATACAGCCCTCTGGCTGGCAGACCCACGCCGCTATAGACCACATCAATGTACTGCTGGCGGTTGAAGGCCAGCGTGAAAGCCTGACGCACGCGCAGATCGTCGAACGGCGGCTGGGCCACATCGAAGAGGACGTAGGTGGTGCAGAGGGAAACGTTGCTGTGCACCTCGGCGCTCAGCCGCTCGTTCGGGTCGGTGACCCGCGCCACGTCATACGGCGAGACGCCGGCAATGTCAATCTCGCCGGCTTCGTAGAGACGGATGCCGACGCCCGCATACAACTGAACGACCACGTAGGGGATGGCGGGCGGGCCGAGATAGAAATCGAGGTTGCGCTCGTAAATCATGACCTCGAAACTATCCCAGCGGATGAGCCGATAGGGACCGGTGCCGTTCGGGGTGCGGTACCACTCCGGGCCGGAGGTCACGTTGGCCTCATCCACCACAAAGGCGGTCGGGTAGGTCAGTTTCATCAGGAAATAAGGCAGAGGGGCCTGGATGGTCACCTCGAGGGTGTGGTCGTCAATGACCCGCAGGCCAGCAATGTGGTCGGCCTGGCCGTTGACCATCGCCTCGACGCCGACGATGTCGCCCAAATAGGTCAGCACGGTGTCGGACTGGGTGGCCGGGTCGGCGGCCCGCTCCCAGGAATAGACGACATCATGGGCGGTGACGGGGCGGCCGTCATGGAAGCGGGCGTTCTGGCGCAAATGGAAAGTGTAAACCGTGCCGTCGGGAGATACCTCCCAGGACTCGGCCAATTCGGGCACCAGATTCAGGTTCGGGTCGAAGGAGACCAGGCCGCTGAAGACCAGTTTGTCGCCGGCAGAGTGGGTCGTCGCCGGGTCGTATTCGCGCGGATTGGTGCTTTCGCTGCCCGCCAGGACCAGCGCCTGGTCGCGCGGGATGTTGTACAGGGAGGGCAGTTCCAGCCTCAGACTGGTCTGTAAAGCGAGGATGTCGCCAGCGTAGTAATCGAAAGCCTGAGAAGGGCCAAAGGTCAGCAGGAGGAACTCGCGAGCACCGAAGAAAGCGACCAGAAAACTGACCTTGAGCGTCCCGTTGGCGGTCTCGGCGCTGACCAGAATTTCCCAGGCCGGATGGCCGTCATTGAGCACCAGCGCTTCGTCGCGCAGGATTGTGACGGTCTCGAAATCGGCCATGACTTCCGCTTCGATGAGGTGGGCTTCCTCTTCCACGGTCGTATCGGAGGTGAGGGGGAAGGAGTAAAGGGAAGCCTGAACGGTCTGATCCGGGCTGAGAAAGACCGCCAGGTTGTTGGCGTTTTCGCCCGGCTGGGTGGTCCAGCCGCGCGGGTAGGTGATGGTGAAACCCAGTTCGGGGTCAGCGATGGTGTTGGGCGGCAAGACGGCGGTCGGCGTGGCTGCGGCGGTCTCGATGAGCGTATCGGGCGCGGCGGTTGGGGTGACCTGACCGGCGGCCTGACAGGCGAGGAGCAGAACAGCCGTCATCAGCAAGGAGTAAGCGAAGCGGCTCTTGGGTTTCATGGCTTCACCTCCGGGCCGGTCTGGGCCGCCTGAGGGGCAGGGCGCTTGCGGCGTTTGCGGCGGTTGCGAGTGACCAGGACGGGCACCAGGACGGCAATCCCCGCCGCCAGCAGGCAAAACAGACCGATTTGCAGGGCAATCCAGAGGTCCGAGCCGAGGCCGGAGGGCGAGGACGCGCTGGCGGCGGTCGGCTGGGGGGTGGAGGCGGCAGACAGAGGCGTGGGAGTGGCGGGCAGGGTGGGGCGCGGCGTTGGGGCGGCGGCGGCCGGGACGCCCGAAACCGGGACGATGGTCGGCACCGCTGTGGGCGTAGCCGGCGGGGTCGGCTGTCCGCCGGCGGGGAGGCGCGGAGCAGCGCCGATGGCGGCCCGCCAGGCGTCTTCGAGGCCGTCAACGTCGAAGCCGTAGACGGCGGTCAGGGCGGAGTCGATTGTCTCGCCGCGCTGCAGGGCATCGAGCAGGAGAGAGATTCGCTGACGGCCATAGCGTTCGACGAGGAAATTGATGACGCTGTAGGAGACGGCGTAGGAGAGGTTGGCGCGATTGGATTCCTCCGAGAAGCCGCCGCTCAACGAGCGCAGGGAAGGCAGGCTGTCGTTTGCCAGCGCCTGCTCGAAGAGGGCGCGCTGCGAATCTTCCAGGCCGCCCTCTCCGACCATCGCCAGGCCCTCCTGCACCCAGGTGGGGACGAAACTCAAACAGGAAAAGGTGAGATGACCGACCAGGACGTGGGTGAGTTCGTGTGCCACCGTCCGCTTGCCCCAGTCCAATTGGTCGGGAGAAATGCCGATGATGACAATGTTGTGCTCCGGGTAGGCCTGTCCACCGGTCCAGGATGGCTCGTAGAGGACGGCCTCTTGCATGTCGCGGCTGTTGGCGTAGATGTAGATGTCAATCGGCGATTCGGGCCGCAAGCCGACCTCCTGGGCGAGGCGGCCCAGCGCCTCAACGGCGGCCTGATGGAGTTCGTCGCCGAAGCGGGCGCCGCCGCTGTAGTAGTACAGGTTGATATCGCCGCCTGGAATGACTTGCCAATCGTGAACGTCGTCCAGCCAGATGATTTCCCGGCGTTCACTCTGATAGGTGGCGCCGCTGGAATCGCCGATTTGCCAGCGCCACCACAGCCTGGCGCCCGGCGGCAGCGAACCGCTCTGGCGCATCTCCCAGGTCCATTGCACCTCGACGCGGGAGGCCGGCGTGAAAGAGGGAAATGCGCGCGCGACCACCGTGCCGCAGGTCAGTTGCTCGGCTCCATATTCGAGGACGACGGAGGTGATGCGCTCTCCGCTCTCGATAACGGCGCGGAAAGTCACGCTTTCGGGAAAGGAGAGGCTGGCCTGGTCTTCGACCAGTCGGATGCCCGCCTGGGCATGAGCGGGGACAATCCAGCCGGTCAGCAGACATACCAACCCCACGAAGGTCAATAGGGTTCTTCGCATTCGATGCCCCTTCTAATCCGGTTTAGGGATAGTATAACAAATTTCCGCCGCGGCCGATGATCTTTCCCCCCAAGGGTTCGCTCTCACTTCATGGCCACGCAATTGCGCCCCGATTCTTTGGCGGCGTACATGGCCTGGTCGGCGCGTTTGATCATGTCATGCAGGTTGGCGATCTTCTCGTCCAGGGCCGAAACGCCGATGCTCACCTGCACCGACAGAAGCCCCGCTTCGGTCGGAATCGGCTCGGCTGTGATCGCCGCATGGACGCGTTCCGCCACCTCCATGGCCGTCTCAATATCGGCTCCCGGTAACAGGGCGGAGAATTCCTCCCCCCCGTAGCGGCCCAGGAGGTCGGTCTCCCGCAGGGTGCTGCGCAGCCGCCGGGCGATGCTACGCAGCACTTCATCCCCCACCTGATGGCCATATTGGTCGTTGACGCTTTTGAAATAATCCACGTCCAGAATCAGAGCGGCGAGTGCCTGTCCCTGGCGTTTCGCTCGTTGAAATTGTCTTTCGCCCTGCTCGAAGAAATAGCGGCGGTTGTGCAGGCCGGTCAAGTCGTCCGTGATGGCCAACCGGCGGACTTCTTCCAGCAGATTGGCGTTTTGGAGGGCGGAAGCCACTTGCCTGGCAAACAGCAGCATGGCCTGCAAATCGCCCTCCCGGAAACCTTCGCCCCATAACCAAATCACGCCGAGCATCTGGCCCTCACTGACGAGGGGCAGGTGACACATGACGACATTTTCTGCAATTCCCAGAGCCTTCAAAATCTTGCTCAACTTGTGATGAGGGATGTGAGGCAGGAGGCTGCGCGCCACTTGAAATGGTTCGCGGATGAAAACGGAGGAGGGAATCTGGCTGACAAAGGCTTCGAGCGTTTCGAGTGGCACGGCGTAGTCGGTCATGCGGTAGCCGCTCAAACGCTCCGCCTGCCGGACGGCCTGAGGCGGCAGGGAGGTGTAGCGAATGACCGCATGCGCGCCTTGTCCGTCTATCAAGGCAACGATGCAGTGCAGGCCGAGTTTGGACAATTCGTTCCCCAGGGCGCGGAACACGCCGTTCAAGTCCGAAGCGGCTGCCGCGCTGGCGCCGACTTGCACCAGCGCCTTGAACAAGGCATTGGAACGCTCCGTTTGGAGCCGCTGATGTTCTTCGGCGCGGACGGTCCGCAAACGCTGAATGGCGGTGGAAAGTTGTCCGGCCAGAATGCCGAGCAGTTCTTCGTCCTCGCGCCGAAAGTGATTCGGCTCGCGGCTCTCGACATTCAGCACGCCGATGACTTTGTCCCCGGCTTTGAGGGGAACGCACAATTCGGAGCGCGTCAGCGGATCGACGCTCAAGTAATCGGGCGCCTGACTGACCTCGGGGACGTTGCGCGGCTTTCCTGAGCGGGCGACGGCGCCGACGATGCCCAGATCCAACGGCACCCGGATCTGGCCTTCCCGTTTGGTCTGGTGGTAAGACGAATGGACGTAAAGTTCCTGCCGCTTTTCGTCCAACAAGAGAATGGCGACGTAATCCGGGTAAATATCATGGCCGATCAGTTCGGTGGCCCGTTCGAGCAATTCATCCTCGTCATTGACGTCGTTCGCCAGGGCGGCGATGGCATGCAAGACGGCCAGTTCGCGCGCCCGCCGGCGCTCGGCTGCCAGCAGACGCGTATTGCGCAGGACGCCGGCCACTTGCTCGGCCAGAATCTCGGCCAGGTGGATATCATTGTCATTGAAACCGCCCAGCCGATTGGCCACGTAAATGGCTCCCATCAACTTGTGTTCGAGATTCCACAAGGGGGCAACCAGAATCGAGCGAACTCCCAACGAAGCGGCCATCTCAGCAAAATCGGCGGGGATGTCAGCGGGCGAATTGGCGCAGAAGACGCCGCGCGAAAAATCCCAAGCCCGGGCGCCCATCTCACACGGGTAACGGATGGCTCTCAAAATCTCCTCGCTCACCCCATGACCGGGGGACTGAAACTGGATGAATTTTCCCGTTTCCTCGCACAAACCGATGACACAAATCTCGGCCTGGAACAGGTCGGCCAGGATGTCGGTCAGGGAACCGCAGATTTCGCTGTCAGGATACAGGCTGAAGGTCTGCGAAATCATGTGCAGGCCGGCCAGTTCCCGTACTCGCGCGCGGGCCTCTTCGAGCAAAAGCACCTTGGTCATCGCCAGGGAAATCTGGCGGGCAGTCAGTTCGCCGCGGCGGATTTCGTCCTCTGTAAAATGATGGGGCTGGCGGAAGCCCAGGATGACCGCCCCCAGGCGGCGCGCCCCGGAAATCAGCGGCAAGCCAAGCGCCGAGGCGCTGGGAAAGTCACGCGCCAGGTTGGGGCCGATGCAGGCGGCATGGCGCACATCCTCCAGGGCCAAGGGGCGGCCGGCCTCCAGCACGGCCTGTGTTAGGCTCGTTTCGCCCGGCAAGGGTTGGACGGTTGCGTAGGTTTCACTCAAGCGGCCATAGGCGGCGGTCGGGATGGGGGCTTGCTTTTTTTCGTCCCAGCGGGTGATAAAGCAATCGTCGGCGCGGAACAGTTTGCCCACCCGCTGTGCCAGCATCCGGAGCATGGCCAGCATGTCGTCGGCCTCCAGGGCGGCGCTGACGACATCGTTCAGCATGGAAAGGAAATCGATCTGGTCGAGTTGCTGCTGAGTCCGTTCGGCCTGGAGAAGAACTGCCTGCTGCACCCGCCGCTGGTCTTGCTTCATGCGGACGGCGAAGACTGCCACCGCACTGACCAGAGTCAGCCCCACCAGGTGGGCGGCGACTGCATCTCCCGTATAGGCTCCCCGCTGGAGAACAAGCGAGAGCAAAAGGTACGTCAGGAAATCCAGGACCCCCAGCGACAAGGCCCAACCCAGCCCCCGCCACCAGGCGAACAGGATGACCGGCAGCGCAATCACCATCCCGGCCGGCGGGCCAAAGAAGTAACGCACGATTGCCACCGCCCCCAAAATCAACAGCGACAGTCCCCCAAAAAATAGCCAGGTTGCCCGCAGGCGGGAGGAGTAAGGCATTCCGGTCATCGATGCTCTGGAGGAATCAATGCCTTCAAATTTTATACCAGGCAGGGAAAATGACGATGGGAAACTTCTCCTATCACCGTCAGCCCCGCCCAAGGAACGGTTCTTTGCCCCCATGTTATCCCAAGAAAATCCTTCTGACGACTTACAAAGACATTACAAGTTGCATTATAGATTGACCAGGTTGGGGTCCATGATGTACTGCCACCAGTTGTTGGCCACGCCGGCCGTCCGACCGGCCACTTTGGGCAAATGGGCCAGCCACCAGCGATGGTGAGCGCGGATGTCGCCGCCGCCCCACTCGTTGGCATCCACTTCGCGCAGGTCGCCCCGAAATTCCGGAAAATTGAGCCAATCGTAACACTCGCTCAACACTTTGGTCGGGTTTCCCCAATCATACTCGCGCTGGCTGTTGGGAGCAAAATGGATTGTGCCGACAGCCGCCTTGCCGGGCGCATTCTTCTCGTAGCGGCTGAAGCGGGCGTACAAGTTGGCCTCGCCGGTTGCCTTTTCGAAAACTTTGGAGAGAATCGCCTCTGCCCGATGACCAAACGCCTCCAACATTTCCCCCACGCTGCGCTCGAAAGAAAAGCCCATCACAACGAAGCGGCGCGGACAGCGGGCGGTGTTCCTCAGAGGCGGGGCGTTGCACCAGAAAGCCCCCGCCCCGCCCATGCAGGACTCGTAAAAACCGGCATGCGGAAAGCCAAACAGCCAGACCTCGTCGATTTCGCGCTTCGCAATGCGCGGCAGGACGTTGTAACCGGTCAGGATGGCCTGATAGTCGATCTCCTCCGGCTTGTGAGGCGGCGCGCCGCGCATGACCTCCAGATAGGCAGCCGGCGTGTAACGGTAACCATCCACCTTGGCCGGGAATTCGTCCAGGAGGACGCGTTCGACCACCTCGTAACGGGCCATGCCGCCGCTCGTCTCGAGGATGTCCTGGATGAAGCCACCTATCAAATCGTCAACCCGATTCCATTTCATGGTTTGAGAAAGCCGTTCGCGGCTGGCGGCCTCCATGATGGGATCGTAGACGATCAACAAAACCCGATTGGTGACGATGACGGCCGGGTCGGTCAGATTATCGGCCGGCACGGGGGCGGCGGCCGGCGGCGGAGCGCCCCGGCCGGTGACCTTTTGCACCAGGCCGAGCAGAGAAGCCAACCAATTGCCCGAGGGACGAGAGGGAATGCTCATGGAACCTCCTCGACTAAGGAACCGCACCAGCATAATAGATTTTGTTCCCCACGCACAGGAAAAGGTCTCGATTCGGCCCAAACGCCATCGCGGTCGCCTGTTGACCGGCAAATCCGGCCTGGACCAGGTCGGTGCCGGCGCGGAACTGACTCTGCATCGCCATCGAATCGGCGCGGGGGGCGAAGCGATAGACCGCTTGCGTGAGGGGTTCGAGCAAATACAGCGAGGGGTCGGGCGTCGGCCCGAACATCATTTGAGAGAAAATGGCGTCCGCGATGGTAACACCGGAGACATGCCCCGGCCGCTCGTCCACGAAGGTCAACGGGTCGGTGCAGCGGGTCGGGACTACGCTCAGACGGCTGAGCGTGCAGGCCGCCATGTGTCCATCCTGAAACAACAGGTACAGGTCGTCCCCGCTGATGGCCAGGTCGATGACCTGATTCATGTTTTGCGGCACCTGTTCGCTGAAGAAACTGATCGGCAAGTCGGTGAATTCGCCCAGGCTGCCGGCATAGACCCAGACGGCGTTCTGATCGAGCAGATAGAGGTTGCGGCCGTCGATATCCAAACTAAAATTGCGCACCCCTGTCCAGCCAACGCTGGGCCCAGCCAGCGCCACCGCCACCGGTTCGCTGCCGGCCGAGCAATACAGCAGCGTGCCGCTGCCATCCATGGCCAGCACATCGGCGTTGCGCGTGTTGATGGGCGGCAAAGCGGCCAGGTCAATCAGCGGGCCGACCTGCAGGCCGTTGTAAACGCCCGGTCCGCAGCGGAAGAAATCGTTCAGCCGCGCTTCTTGCTGGGTCAGCAAAGCGTGCAAGACCTCCCCACCCGCTGCGTCGAGCAGGAACAGCCCGTCCTCGGTCGCCGCCATGCGGGTAATGCGCCGGTCCTCGCCCAGCGAGCCGCTTATCTGACGAAATTCGAGCCGCACGATGCCGTCCAGGCTATCGAGGGCCGACTGGGCAATCCGGCGCAATTCGCGGGATTCCTGCGTCACCAGGTAAACCTCGGCCCGGTCGAGGTAATACAAGCAACTCTCCCAGGCATGACGGACAACCGCCGGGTCGGTCTGGCCGATGGCGCCCACTGCCGCCTGAACGGCCAGTTGATAATTTTCCTCGTATTGCGAACTCTTCCCATAGCGGACGTAAACCGTACTGGCGGCCACCACCAGCGCGAGCGGGATGACGATGGCCACGAACGCCAGAAAAGTGTTCGAAAGCGGCGGGCCTTCCGGGCGCATGCCCGGCAGGAGGCGCGGCAGGAACTCTCGCATCGCCTGGGCGAGCCGCTCATTCAGGAGACGCGCGCGCTGCAGGAAGCGCGCCAGGCTGCCATAGACCTGCCGACGGCGCGCCGGCGAGGGACGCTCGATCTCCGGCAAAGGGACTGCCTGGCGGGGAGCAAGGCTCGCCGGCCGGGGCGCAGACGGGGCGGCGGCCTGTCTCACCGGCTCCGGCGCGCTTGCCGGCGCCTCGCTCGGCGGCTGCGAACCGCCCGCCATCAATCGGCTGAAACGGCTGGCCGGGCGTTCGGCCGGCGGAACGGCCGGAGGAGCCACCGGCCCGAGGTCGGCGGGCAGGGGAGCGGCGATTTCGACCGCCGGTTTCATCGCTTGCAGAACCTCCACCCTTCCTTTGCCCGCCTGGGTCTGAATTAGAACAGCATTCAAATCCTCATCGGTCAGCGAAAGCAGTTTACGCCGTCGCGCCTCCAGGCCGGCCAGGCCGCGTTCGGCTTCCAGCGCAGCCTGCCAGGCCGACGGCAATTCGGCACACAACAGCACCTGGTCGCCGGGCTGCAAGGTCATCTGAGAAAAATAGATGGGTGTCGCCGAGCCATGCCCCAGGCCGCGGCCGGACAGGGTCTCGTCCTGGAAATGCCGGACGCCCTCCGGTGCAAGGTGAAAGGCGTGAGTCGGGCCGCTCTGCGCCAGGGTCAACTGTCGGCCGCGCAGCACGCCGAAAATCAACCGGCCGCTGGATTGCTGCGAGACGCTGCTGAGTTTACGATTGCGGTCGGTCAGGAACTGATTGAGCATCTCGATGACTGACCGCATCGCCGAGGTCAACGCGCCCGGAATCTGATAGAAACGTTCGGCCAATTGCGCGACCAACTGAGCATATTCGCTCGAAGTGAACGGCGCGTTGCCCGCCAGGCTCAGGTAAACGATGAGCCAGTCACTCTCCCGGCCGCGGGCGGCGCGCCGCGGCGGAGCCGTCGCCAGCAGACCCGGCAGTTGCGGCCATTCCTGACCCTTGACGCGATTGAAAGGCAGTAGATACAGGTCCAACTCGGCAGGCATGATTACATTATACTGGTAAAATGGACGGGCAAGAAGCAGTAGACTCCCCGCTGGTGAACGAAACCATGAATTTCAGCCTTGCCGACGACTTTGCAACCCTGAATCCGGCCGAATGGAACGCCCTGCTGGCCGAATCTGTCACCGATGCGCCCTTCCTGCGCCATGAGTACCTGCAAATCTGGTGGGAAACGCGCGGCGGCGGGGAATGGCCGCCCTCCGCCAGATTGGCACTGGTGGCCGCCCACCGCGCCGGACGCCTGGTCGGCCTTGCCCCGCTCTTCTTCGCCGATAACCGCGATGGCCGTCCCGCCCTGCTCCTGGTAGGCAGCATCGAAATCTCCGACCTCCTCGACCTGATTGTCCGCCCGGCCGACCTGCCCGCCTTTGCTGCCGGTCTGCTCGATTTCCTGGACAGCCTGCCGTTCCCCTGGCAGGTTCTCGACCTGCACAACCTGGCCGAGTCCTCCCCCAGTCTATCCGCCCTGCAGACGGCTGCCCGGCGGCGCGGCTGGGACGCCCGGGTGGCAAAAACCTATCACTCCCCCGCCATTCCCCTGCCGGGCGATTTCGAGGTCTATCTGGCCAGCATCGACAAGAAACAGCGCCATGAGATCCGCCGCAAAATGCGCCGCGCCGAGGAAAGTGGACAGGCCGTGCGCTGGTACATCGTCTCGGCCGCCGACTCGCTGGAGGCGGACATCGAGGCCTTCCTCGATTTGATGGCCCACGACCCGCAAAAGGCTGCTTTCCTGACGCCGCCCATGCGCGACCAAATACGTCGCGTCTGTCAGGCCGCCTTCGCCCACGGCTGGCTGCAATTGGCCTTCATGGAAGTGAACGGGCAAAAAGCCGCTGCCTACCTGAACTTCGATTACAACAACCGCATCTGGGTCTACAATTCCGGCCTCGACCGCGCTTTCCTAGACCTTTCCCCCGGCTGGGTGCTGCTCGGTCACCTGCTGCGCTGGGCCAATGAGAATCGGCGGGCCGAGTTCGACTTTCTGCGCGGCGACGAGGAATACAAGTATCGCTTCGGCGCGGTGGATCGCTTCCTGGTGCGCCTGTGCCTGGGGAGAAAATAGAACGGGCAGCCCCTCTTCATGCGAGGCCGCACATGCGGGCAGAAATCTCCCACAAGCGGTGCGCCGCCTCGAGGTCCAGGCCGGCCGGGTCGGGGGCTTTGGGACGGCCATGCTTCCAGTAAATCTCGGCCGCCTGCTGAATAGAGGGTTCGAGAGCCAGGAAGACGATTCCGGCCGCCGATTCGGCGGGCGTGATTCCGCCGCGGCGGCGGAGCGCCCAAATCCAGCGCACCAGGCGTGGGTTGCCTTTGAACCCCATTTCGGTGAACACCAGCCCCGGGTCGGCGGCGAACGCCTGAACACGGCTGCCCGGCCCCAGGCGGCGGCGCAATTCGAGCGTGAAGAGCACATTGCACAACTTGGTCTGCTTATAGGCCAGCAGGCCGTTGTAGAAACGCCGCAATTGCAAATCATGCCAGCGCAAACGGGTGCGATAATGCGACCCCGAACTGACGGTCACGACCCGCGCCTGCGGCGCAGCCGCCAGCAGCGGCAGCAGTTCGTTCGTCAGTAAAAAGGGGGCCAGATGGTTGACCGCCCACTGCATTTCGATTCCCTCGGCGGTCAGAGTGCGGCGGAAGGTGAACACGCCGGCGTTGTTGATCAACCCGTCCAGCCAGCGGCGGCCGGCAGCCTCCACCTCGCCCCGCAGCGCGGCCGCCAGGGCGCGGACCTGCGACTGAAGCGCCAGGTCGGCAGTCAGGAGGCGGCAGCCTCCCCTCAGCCGCGCCTCCAGGGCCGCAGCCCGCTCCGGATTGCGTCCAACGCCGATGACGAACACACCCTGCTTCACGAGCGCCTCGGTCACGGCCAGCCCAATCCCTGAGGTAGCGCCGGTGACGACAAAGAGTTTCTCCATCTCCATACTCCACCAAACGGGCGATGAACGCTTCTCGCCTTTGCGACAAGCCGGAAAAGACCGGCAGAGTGGTATTCTACCAGGAATAATTTTCCCTCGGCGCCGTTTGAGTGCACCAAAACGCCTCGAAGGAAATTGCACCCTTTGGCGGGACTGGCCGCAAGAGCAGGCGCCGCTCTCTGTTATAATTTCCGGCGCATTTCATCTTTTCATTACCGGGAGAACAAACATGGCCTTCAAAATCACCTTCGGCACCGACGGCTGGCGCGGCGTCATCGCCGAGGACTACACCTTCGACAACGTCCGCCGGGCTGCCCAGGGCTACGCTGCGTACATGCTCGAACAGGGCAAAGCCGGCCAGTGGATTGTCGTCGGCCACGACAAACGCTTCGCCAGCGAACACTTCGCCGCTGCAGCCGCCGAAGTGCTGGCCGCCAACGGCTTCAGGGTCTATCTGACCCAGGAGGCCACCCCCACGCCGGTCATCGCCTACGCGGTGGTGGAAAAACACGCCTGCGGAGCGGTCAACATCACCGCCAGTCACAACCCGCCCACCGACAACGGCTTCAAGGTGCGCAACGAAACCGGCGGCGCGATTGACCCGGCCGGCCTGAAGCGCATCGAAGCCCTCATCCCTGAAGACGCCGCCGCCGTCCGGCGCAAACCGCTCGCCGAAGCAGAAGCCGCCGGCGAAGTGGTCAAATTCGACGCCTCCCTCGCCTATCTCGAACACATCCAACACCTGCTCGACCTGCAACCCATCAAAGACGCCGGCCTGACCGTGCTGGTGGACGCCATGTGGGGCAACGGCGCGGGCTACTTCACCCGTCTGCTGGCGGGCGGCAAGACCAGGGTCATCGAAATCCACAACACCCGCAACCCGCTCTTCCCGGAGATGAAGCGCCCCGAACCCATCCGCCCCAACATTGACGTCGGCCTGCGCGCCACCCGCGAACACAACGCCGACGTGCTGCTCATCCTGGACGGCGACGCCGACCGCTGCGGCATCGGCGACGAAAACGGCGAGTTCATCAACCAGTTGCGCGTCTACGCCCTGCTGGCCTATTACCTGCTCGAAGTGCGCGGCGAACGCGGCGACATCGTCAAGACCCTCTCCACCACCACCATGCTCAACAAACTCGGCCAACTCTACGGCGTCCCCGTCCACGAGACGGGCGTGGGCTTCAAATACGTCGCCCCCAAGATGACCGAGACCAACGCCCTCATCGGCGGCGAGGAGAGCGGCGGCTACGCCTTCCGCGGCAACGTCCCCGAGCGCGACGGGATTCTCGCCGGCCTCTACATGCTCGACTTCATGGTGCGCACCGGCAAGAAACCCACCCAACTGCTCCAAATGCTCTTCGACAAACTGGGCGGCGAATACTTCTACGACCGCATTGACACCCCCTTCAAAGGCAACCGCGCCGACCGCGAAGCCGCCATTCTCTCGGCCAAACCCGAAACCCTCGGCGGGCTGAAAGTCACCGAACTGGTCACGATTGACGGCTTCCAGTTCAAACTCGAAGACGGCGGCTGGCTGCTCATCCGCTTCAGCGGCACCGAACCCATCATGCGCGTCTACTGCGAGACCACCCACAAGGACAAGGTGCAGGCCATCCTCCAGGACGGTCTAAAAGTTGCCGGGTTGAAGTAAAAGAGTGTCAAGTGCTCCCGTGTCACGTGACACGTTACATGACACGTGACACGGGACACATGACACGTGACACGTGGATACATGACACATGACGTGAAACTCACCGACACCCACTGCCACCTGGACTTTGAAAAATTCGACCCCGACCGCGCTGCCGTGCTGGAACGCGCCGCCCGGGCCGGGGTCGAACGCATTTTGATTCCCGCTCTCAGCCTGACCTCGAGCCGGTCCGCCGTCAAACTGGCCGAGAGCCACCCGATGCTGTTTGCCGCCATCGGAATCCACCCGACGGAGGCGCGCAATTTCGAACCTTCAACGCTGAACGCCCTTCGAGAACTGGCCCAACACCCTAAAGTCGTCGCGGTGGGCGAAATCGGGCTGGATTACTACTGGGACGCGGCGCCTCACGACCTGCAGCAACATATCCTGCGGGAGCAACTCGACCTGGCCGCCGAACTGGGCCTGCCGGTCGTCATCCACCTGCGCGAGAAGGGCGACGCCGCCGAGGGCCCCTGCGCCGCCGACCTGATGAAGATTCTCGAGGACTGGGTAGCAGGCCTGAGGTCCAGAAACGACCCGCTGGCGGCGCGCCCCGGCGTGCTGCACTCGTTTGCCGGTTCGCTCGAAACGGCGCGGCAGGCCATCCGTCTCGGTTTCTATATCGGCGTCACCGGGCCGGTCACTTACCGGGCCGAGCGTCAGGCGCTCATCGCCGCCCTGCCGCTTGAGCGTCTGCTCATCGAGACCGATGCCCCGTTCCTGGCCCCCGCTCCGCAGCGGGGAAAGCGCAATGAACCTGCATACGTAGGCTACATTGCTGATAAAATAGCAAAAATTCACCACCGTACTGCAGAAGAGACAGCCGCGCTGACAACTGCCAATGCCAGCCGCCTCTTCCGCTGGGAAGACTCGATTTGATCGCCTCGTCATTTTCAGCCCCCGTCCAGAACGAGCTCCAGGAAGTGGAGGAATTGCTCCACTGTCAGGCCTATGACGCCCACCCCGACCTGTGCGCCGCGCTGGATCACTTGCTCTCGTCGGGCGGCAAGCGTATCCGCCCGACCCTTGGCCTGCTTTGCGGCAAGATGCTGGGTGCGCCGCACGACCGGCTGATCACCCTGGCAGCAGCCGTCGAACTGCTCCACACGGCCACATTGGTGCACGATGACCTCATCGACGGCGCCCTGCTGCGCCGAGGCATCCCCACCCTCAACGCCCAGTGGTCGCCGCCGGCCACCGTCCTGACCGGCGATTTTCTCTTCGCCCGGGCCGCCAAACTGGCCGCCGAGACCAATCACCTGGCGCTGATGAAACTGTTTGCCGACACCCTGGCCACCATCGTCAACGGCGAACTGACCCAGTTGTTCCAGGCGCGCGGCCTGGTCAGCCGCGAGAACTATTATCAGCGCATCTACGCCAAAACCGCCTCGCTGATAGAAATGACCGCCCGCGCCGCGGCCATGATCAGCCCGGTGGAGGATGCTGTCATCGAGGCCATGCGCCGCTTCGGCTACGAGGTAGGCATGGCTTTCCAAATGGTGGACGACGTCCTCGACTTCACCAGCGAACAGGCCGAGGTGGGCAAGCCGGTCGGTTCAGACTTGCTGCAGGGGCTGATTACGCTGCCGACCCTGTATTACATCGAGAGCCACCCCGAAGACCCGGATTTGAAGATTCTCCTCGAGGGCGATTATCCCGCCAACAGAGTGCAGATAGAAAGGCTGGTGCAATCCATCCGCGCCAGCCGGGCCATTGCGCAAGCGCTGGACGAAGCCCGTCAATCCATCGAACGCGCCCTGGTCTGCCTGGAAGCCATGCCCGCCGGCACCGAGCGCCAGGCGCTGCAAACCTTGGCCCGTTACATTGTGGACCGCAAACTCTGAGGCGGGCGATTAATGTTCCCCCGTTAGGCCGCGGTTCTTCTCTTCCAGCAATTTCAGAAATCGTTCGACGATGCGCGGATCGAACTGTTTGCCGGCGTTTTCCTTCAGATATGCGATGGCGGCTTCGGTCGTCCAGGCCTTGCGATAGGGCCGATCGGAGGTCAGCGCATCCCAGACATCCACAACAGCAAAGATACGCGCCGCCAGCGGAATTTGCTCGCCCTTCAGACCGCGCGGATAGCCGCTGCCATCCCAGCGTTCATGATGACAATAAGGGATGTTGAGCGCCAGGCGCAGATAACTGATGGGATAGAGCATTTCGTAGGCAAAGGTGGGGTGCTGGCGCATGATTTCCCATTCTTGTTTGTTCAAGGCCCCTGTCTTGTGCAGAATGGCATCGGGGATGCCCATCTTGCCGATGTCGTGGAGCAGCGCGCCGCGGCGGATATGAACCAATTCGTCGTCGGGTATGCCCATCGCCCGCGCCAGTTCGAGGGTCATTTCGACCACCCGCCGCGTGTGGCCCTCCGTCTCGCGGTCGCGCAGGTCGAGCGCCTTCGACCAGCCCTCGATGGTGGCGTCGTAGGCCAGCGAGAGGTCCAAATTGGTGCGCTGCAGTTCTTCAAACAAGGAGGCGTTGTCAATCGCGATAGCAGCCTGACCCGCCAGGGTTTCGAGGAAACTCAACCACTCGCTATCCGGTTCGAGGTGCGTACGGTGGAAGATTTCGATCACGCCTTTGGTCTGACCTTTGGCGACCAGCGGCGCGCCGATGTAAGAGACGAAAGCCTCGCCGGCCAGCAACTGCCGGCGCTTGAACTGTTCGGCGGCGCTCAAATCGGGAATCTGAACAATCTTACGCTGCTGAAGCACCAGGCCGGGCAATTCCTCATTCATGTGCAAATTAGAGCGCTGAATGGCCTCTGTCCGGAAACCGCTGGAGGCGGCGAATTCAAGTGTCTGAGCGCGCGGGTTGAGCAGCAAGACATCCACGGCATCCACGTTCAATTGGGCTGTGATATGGTCGAGCAAAATGCCCAGGGTGACGCGCACATCCAGGATCGAACTGATGGCCATATCAATCGCCCGCAGAGAAGCCAATCGCTGCAGTTGACGACGAGTCTGCTGGTGAAGGGTGGCGCGATGGAGCGCCGTCCCGGCGATATCGGCCAGCGTGACCAGCAAGTTGGCCTCATCCCTGTTCATCTGCCGGGGTAGCCGCACCGAGACGAATATGACGCCAATCACCGTTTGGGCTGTGCGGATGGGGACGCAAATGCCTCCCCAGCCGGGCGGAATGTGAATACGCGCCTCCTCGTCCAGGCGGGGGTCAGCCACAAATTCTCGGACGATAATCGGCTCCCCACTCTTGAACGCCAGACCGGCAATCCCCTCTCCCGGCTTCATCTTGGTGGCCGGAATCTGAGCAAGCCATCCACGGGTGACGCTGCTGGTCAAGTCTGCCGTGAGGGGGTCATACAGTTCAATGCTGCCGGAACCGCTGCCCATCAGTTCGAGAGTCTCGTCCAACAGGCGCGGCAGGATTTCTTCTACACTCTCGGCCAGACGCAAGATATTCGAAATACGGTTGATGGCTTCCAGTTCTTTCAATCGCTGGAGCGTCTCGGCATACAGACGGGCATTCTCGATGGCGACGGTGGCGTGAGCAGCCAGCATCTCAAGCAGTGTCTTATCCTCTTCGGTGTAAGCGTCCGGCTGATAGGATTGGGTGGAAAGCATGCCGATAATCCTGCCGCCGAATTGCAGAGGCACGGCCAGGATGGAGCGCACCTCTTCGCTCTCGCCAAAGTGGATTCCGGGCGTCTGTTTGTGTTCTTGCAAATCTGCGATCAAGAGCGAGCGGCCGGTGGTGATGACTTGCCCGGAGAGACTCCGATCCAGGGGAAAACGCAGGCCGGGCCAGCGTCCGCCTTTATCTACCAGGTAGACCGCCTCGGCATCCTGGTGGCTTTCATCGAGCAGGGTGATGACGAAGGCTTCGGCCGGCATGAGCCGCGAGGTCGCCCGGTGAACGGCTTCGTAAACCTGTTCGGGGTCCTGGCTGGCGCTGGCAATTTCCTGACTGGCCTGATGCAAAACCGCGCTGCGTTCCGAGGCGCGCAAGGCCTGCTGGTACAGACGGGCATTATCGAGCGCAATGGCCGCCTGACGGGCGAACGTCTGGACCAGAGCCGCATCTTCCTGGCTGTAAGCGTTTGGCTGTTGGTGATCGAGCGTGATGTAACCGATGACCTCGTCCCGCAAGAGGAGCGGCACGCCCATCCAGCCACGCACGCTGGCCGCGCCGCCCCACTTTTTGTAACGAGAATCTCTTTGAGCATCGGGGAGGATGAGCGGCCGGCGAGTCTTGTTGATTTTACGGATGAGTTCATTGCTGGCCGGGAAAGTCATGCCCACTATGGCCTCCGGCTGCTCAAAGCCATGGACGGTGGTGAGCCGCAGGACCTCCCCCTCCTGCAGAAAGATGCTGGCGCTGTTGTAGGGAACAACCTGCCGCAGGGCGTCGAGAATCGAATCCAGAACGGTCGTCAGGTCGAGGGAGGAGGCGATGATTTCCGCCGCCTTGCGTAAGGTCTCGGCCTCCTGACGACGCTGCCGCTCGGCCTCCAGCAGGCGGATTTTCTCTATGCTAACGGCCAGTTGGCTGGCAAGGGTGGCAAGCAGCCGCTCGTCATTCTCGGAGAAAAACCCTACCTGGGAACTTTCCGCATTGATGATTCCCAGCACCCGCTCACCGATTTTGATCGGCACACACAGTTCGGAACGCGTGGTGGGGTCATAACCGATGTAGTAATTGGACTGCAGAACATCCGCTTCGAGAATCGGGCGACCGGTTGCAGCCACGATTCCGGCAATCCCCTCTCCGAGCGGGATGAAGGAGGGCACGTTCACGACTGGAACAACGTGATGGTAGGAGGAATGAGGCACTAGTCCTTGACGTTTTTCATCGAGCAGCGCAATTCCAAAACTGTCGGGGTAGAGCGTCTCACCGATCAAGCGGGTCAGGCGTTCGATCAACTCGTCAATCGTGGCAGCCTCCACGCCAATCGTCGCCGCCATGTGCAAGACCGTCAATTCTTTCAGGCGGCGATTCAAGTCCTGCGAAGCCCGTTTTTGGTCGGTAATGTCCTCATAAGTGCCCAACACGCCACGCACGCGGCCGCGGGCATCCACGAGCGGCACCTTGCTGGTGCGCAGCCAAATCAGGTCACCGGAAGGGGTGGTTTGCGGTTCCTCGTAGTTAATCTTCGGCTGGCCGCTGCGGATGACCTCCAAATCATCCGCCCGGTACAGTTCTGCCTGCGGCGCCCAGCCCATCTGGTAATCGTTCTTGCCGATCAACTCGTCGGGCGATTGCAGACCGGCGTCGCGGGCAAACGGCCGATTGGCACCCAGGTAATTGAGATTCTGGTCTTTCCAGAAGACGCGCACCGGAATGGTGTCCAGGATGAGACGCAGCATCTGCTGCGATTCGCGCAACTCGTCCTCCGCCCGCTTACGTTCGGTCACATCTCGGAAGAAAACCACCATCCGGTTCGGGGCGGTTTGCGTGGCGAAAACATCGAAAGCGCCAGCAATCCGCTCATCTTGATATTCGATTTGGGTTTCGTGGAAGGATTCGCCGCCGCGCGCCACAGCGCGATAGGCCTCCGGCAGAGAAGTCGTGGCCAGGGCGGGGAAGGCCTCTTCGATGGTCCGCCCGATCAACGGCCCATGCTGAATGCCCAGGATGCGGTCAGCCGAGCGATTGGCTCCCACTAAAATCAGGCGGCCATCGGGCAGCAATTCGTATTCATGCGCTCCAAAGGGGAAGGAATCGATCAAGGTCTGCAAGCGCTGGCGGGTATGGCGCGCTGCCTCCTCCGCCCGGCGGCGGTCGGTGATGTCTTCCATCGAAACGACCAAGCCATCGAAATCGCCCCGCTGGTCGAACAGGGGCGCGGCGTTGAGAGAAAGCACCACCTGCTCCCCATCCGGCCGCTGAAAGGCGCGCACCTCGTCGAAAACCGGTTGTCGGCCGGCCCTGACGCGCTCCAACAGCCGGTTCTCTGGCGGGACGGGATTTCCCTCCGCATCGGTGATTGGCCATTCCGCCGCATCAAAGACACGCTGGATAATCTTCTCGCGGCTCAGGCCGAGAATCCGCTCCACCTGGACGTTGGCATACACCACCCGTCCTCGCCGGTCGAGGACCGCAATCGCCGACGGGCTGGTCTGGAGAACTTTTTCCAGAAAGTCATCCCGCTGACGCGCCGAGGTCAGTTTCTCCAGCCAGCGACCGAAGAAAGAGTCGGTTCTTTTCATTCGCTTGAATTATAGATTACTTTGCACAGATATGCCTGTTCGTTAAGCCAGTTTTTTTCCCACGCGCTCGATAAAGCCATGACCAGCCGATCGGCCCAGGGCGACCCGCCGATAGCGTTCACCGTTCCCTATCCACATAGCAAGTTCTGCCAGCGTCCTAAAGAAAACGCAACGCGCCCCGCCAGGGGGCGCGCAGGTTTCAGGGTGGTCCCTGAGAGTTGCGGGGGGAAGACTCGAACTTCCGACCTCCAGGTTATGAGCCTGACGAGCTGCCACTGCTCTACCCCGCTCCGCTTACAGCAAGGCGCTATTGTATCACCAGGCAGAAACAAAGTCAAGGATAAAGGGCAATTTCCTGGCTATAGAGGTACATCGTCCCCGGAATGCGGTCATCCGCCTGGCGGACAACCAGCCGCGCCCACAGAGGCGCCTCGATGAGATAGGGGACATCCACTGCGAATGGCACATAGGAATCGTCGGGGGCGGGTTCAACCGTGACCAGCCGCGTGGCAATCACCTGGCCCGTTTCCGAGACGAGTTCTATCACCAGCGGTTGGCGATTCAGCGGACGAAAATACCCCTCGACGAGCAAAATGCTGCCGCTCACCTGTCCGCCCGGCAGCGGCCACGAGAGCAGACAGCGCTCGCGCGGCGGTTCAGGCGGATTGATTTGGTCTTCTCCCTCCGAGAGCAGCAATACATGCACCGAATGGAGCGCCTGCAGACGCCCAAAGCGGTCTTCGGTCGAGATGGACAGCCGCCCCAGTTCGCCCGCCGCGCCGATTTCGAAGCGCAGGTCCACCGAGAGATAGGCCCAGGCGGAAGACGTATAAACCGAGGTCACCTGACGAGCCAGCAGACGGCCATCTTCTCCAAACAACTCCACCCGCACGCGATTGTTGTAGCCCGGAATCACATAGCCGCGCACGTAAATCGGCGAAGTGACTTTGGAGAGCGGGCCAGGGATATTGATCTGAATCGCAGCCTCGGCTGGCGCCGGCGTGGGCAGGGGCGTGGCGGTGGCCGTCGGCGGGTAGAAAGGCGGAGGCGTCGCAGTCGCCGTTTCGGTTGGGGTGGAGGAAGGTTCGGGGGAGACCAGGTCAGGGGTCGGCGCCAACAGGCCAGAGGTCGGAACGGGCCGTTCCTGGACCGCCAACGGCCCGCAGGCCGCTAACAGGAAGGAAAAAGTCAGCAAAGGGGCAAGACGTCTCAGCATGGCTGTGATTATACGTCTGACGCCCCGGCTTGCGGGGCGTCTCGCCTGTCAGAGGCCGTAGATTTCACTGTATTTGCGGCGCAGGTAACGCATGTAGGGCGCCGGATCGATCTTCGAGCCCGTCACACGCTGGATGAGTTCCTGCGGCATAAACTTGCGCCCGTGGCGGTGGATGTGCTCGCGCAGCCAGCCAAGCAGAGCCTCGAATTTTCCAGCCCGAATCTGATCGTCCAGGTCGGGAAGGTCGGCCTGGATTTTCTCCCACAGTTGGACCGAGATGAGGTTGCCCAGGGCGTAGGTCGAGAAGTAGCCAAACAGACCCCACGACCAGTGAATGTCTTGCAAGACACCGCGGGCGTCGTCGGGCGGGATGATGCCCAAATATTCGTGCATCTTGGCGTTCCAGTAAGCCGGCAGGTCGCGCACCGGCAGCCGCCCCTCGAGGAGGGCAATTTCGATTTCCAGGCGCAGCATGATGTGCAGGTTGTACGTGGCCTCATCGGCCTCGACGCGAATGTAGGAGGGTTGGACTTTGTTGATGCCCTGATAGAAACGTCCGAGGGGCAATTCACGCAGTTGTGGGAAGTATGCCTGCAAACGCGGGTAGAAATGTTCCCAGAAAGGCAGCGAACGCCCGACCAGGTTTTCCCACATGCGGCTCTGCGACTCGTGTACGGCCAGCGAGGCGCCGCCCAGCAGGTTGGTGCGGGCCAGGGCCGGATCGGCGCCCTGGTCATAGAGGGCGTGTCCGCACTCGTGCATGGTGCCGAAGAGCATCGTATTGAGGAAATTCGGATCCACCCGCGTCGTGATGCGCACATCGAAGAGGCCGGGGCCGCCCGTGAAAGGATGAGCGGACCTGTCTTGCCGGCCGCGGTTCCAATCGTAGCCGAACTTGGTGATCACTTCCACGCCGAAGTCCCATTGTTTTTTCTCGTCGAACGGCTGATGCAGAAACGAGTCGTCCACCTGAGGGCGCTCGGCGAGGGCGCGAATCAATTCGACCTGCTGCGGGCGCAGGGCCTCGAAGATGGCCTTGACCTCGGCAGTCTTCATCCCCGGCTCGAAATTGTCCAGGAGAATGTCATAAGGGTGATCGGCCGGCGGGAAAAAACCCACGAAGCGGTGGGTCAGTTCCATGATTCTTTCCAGGTGGGGGCGGAAATGTTCGAAATGCGAGGTCTGACGCGCCTCGCTCCAGGCCTGATTGGCCAGGGCAAGCACTTGATTGCGCTCGACGATGAAGTCGGCGGGGACGCGGGTCGCCCGCTCGTAGTCGCGGATGGCGAATTTGATCAGGCGGGCGTCATCCGAATCGGGGTCGAGGCTTTCCCCATAAGGTTGGAGCGCCTCGAGCAGTTTGCCCATTTCAGGAGAAGTGCCGAGTTGATGAGCGATTTTGCCCAGCGTGCCGCTCTGTTGACCGCGCTGCTCGGCTGCGCCGGGCGGCATATAAGTCTGCTGATCCCAACTCAGCAGAGAGGCTGCCCCTTCGATGTCGGCGATTTCGGCCAGAATTTCTTTCAGACGGGCAAGTTTTTTCTCCATGTTGTTCTCCTTAGCGTGCCGGGATGTTCGTCAACGGGCTTGATTGTATCTTAATCCGGCTCTCGCCGATAGGACAAAAAGCGCGCATTTGGGGGAGAGGGCCGACCTCCGCCCTCCGGCCACTCATTCGTATCGCAGCGCCTCGACCGGCTCCAGGTTGGCGGCCCGGCTGGCCGGGTAGATGCCGAAGAACAGGCCGATGGCAGTCGAGAAGAGGGTCGCCAGCAGAATCGCATCCAGGCCGATGACCGGATTGAAGGGCGTGCCCGAACTGGCCGCAATGCGGCCGACGATGAAGGCGATCAGCCAGCCCAGACCGATGCCGATCAAGCCGCCAATCAGGCTCAGGAGCGAAGACTCGGTCAGGAACTGGATGAGGATATCGCGCTTGCGCGCCCCCAACGCTTTGCGCAGACCGATTTCGCGCGTCCGCTCGGTGACCGAGACCAGCATGATGTTCATGATGCCGATTCCGCCGACCAGCAGCGAAATGCCGGCAATGCCGCCCAGGAAGATGGTCAACACGCCGGTGACCGTCTTGGCGACGGCGATGAAATCCTGCTGGGAGAAGATGGTGAAATCATCGGCGCCGATGGGCGTGTTGTGACGCTGGCGCAAGATTTGGGCGATCTCCTCGGTCGCCTGGGGAATGGATTGGGAATCCACCACCTGCACCAGAATCATGCCGACCGTCTCGCGGTTGCCGCGGTTGAGGACGCGCGTCCGGGCGGTTTCGATGGGCATGATGATGATGTTGTCCTCGCTGCCCATCATGCCGCCGCCCTTCGATTCCAGCACCCCGATGATGCGGAACGGCTGGCCGTTGATGCGAATCGTCTCGCCAATCAGCCCGTCGCGGTGACCGAAGAGGCGGTCGGCGACATCCGGGCCGATGAGCGCCACCGAGGCGCGGCCGAGGCGGTCCTCCTCGGTGAAGAAACTGCCCTCGATCAGGGTGTAATTGCGCATGGTCAGGTAGGCGGGGGTCGAACCCAGCACCTGGGTGCGAATCTGATTGCCGGCCGCGGTGACCAGGGCGTCGCCTTGAATAGCGGGGGCAACCGCCTCGACCGACGGCGCCTGGAAGGGATCGGCGATGGCGGCCGCGTCGCTCATCGTCAACGGGCGCGGGTTGCGGACTTCCTCGCTGCCGCCCGAAATGACGAACAGCAAATTCGTGCCGATGCCGCTGATCGAGCCGGTGATGGTCGCTTCGGCGCCGCGGCCGACCGCCAGCATGGCGATCACTGCCCCGACCCCGATGACAATGCCCAGGATGGTCAGGCCGGAGCGCAATTTGTTGGCGTTGAGGCTTTCGAGCGCCTCGAGGATGGATTGGCTCAGGTTCATTTTGGGCCTCCCTCATCGCCGTTGACCAGCAAACCATCCCGCAGGCGGAGGATGCGCTGCGCCTGGCTGCCAATGTTGGGGTCGTGAGTCACAATAATCAGGGTCGTGCCGCGTTCGCGGTTGAGGGTCAGCAGCAAATTGATGATTTCCTGGCCGACCTTCGAGTCCAGGTTGCCGGTCGGTTCGTCGGCCATGATGATGGCCGGGTCGTTGACCAGGGCGCGGGCGATGGCGACGCGCTGTTGCTGGCCGCCGGAGAGTTCGGTCGGGCGGTGATGGACACGGTCTGCCAATCCCACGGCTTCGAGCGCCTGAAGGGCGCGCGCCCGGCGGTCTTCGCGCCGCCCGGCATAACGCAGGGGGAGTTCGACGTTGCCGAGGGCGGTCGTGCGCGCCAGCAAATTGAACGATTGAAAGACGAAGCCCACCTTGCGGTTGCGGATTCCGGCCAGTTGATCATCGTTGAGCGACTCGACCTTTTCACCGTCCAAAATGTACGTGCCAGCAGTGGGCCGGTCGAGGCAGCCCAGGATGTTCATCAGCGTGGACTTGCCCGAGCCGGAAGGTCCCATGATGGCCACCACCTCGCCGCGCCGAATCTTGAACGAGACGCCGGCCAGGGCGTTCACTTGCACGCTGCCCATCTGGTACACTTTGGTCAGGCCTTCGGCCTCGATCACATAATCTGTCATAAAGATCACCTGTTCATGAAGGGCGGGCCGTTCTGACCGAACTCGGCCGGCGGGTTGAGGATGAGGGTATCACCAGCCTGCAAGTCGCCAGCGACCACCTCGCTCATCAAATCCGACGAGGCGCCGAGCGTGATCGCCACCCGTTCGATTCCGTCCGGGCGGATGACATAGACCACCCGCTGCCCCTCGACCAGGCGCACCGCCCGGTTCGGCACCAGGAGGACATCCTCCAATTGCCGGACGGTGATGGTGACGGCGGCGGTCATGCCGGGCCGGATGCGGGCGTCGGGGTCAGTCAGTTCGACGGTGACGGCAAAGTTGACCGTCCCGGCCGCGACCGTCCCCGCCCGGGCGACCTGAGTCACCCGGCCATGATATTCCTGCCCAACGGCAGCATCCAGGGTGACGACCACCGCCTGGCCGACCTCGACCGAATTGATGTCCACCTCGGAGAGTTGAACATCAATCAGCAGGCGGGAAAGGTCGTCAATGCGGAAGGCCGCCAGTCCGGGGCTGACCAGATCGCCGGGCATCGGGATGACATTGGTGACCGTGCCGGCAAAAGGAGCCGTAATCTGGCCGGCGCGCAGGGCTGCCTCGGCGGCGCGGACGCGGGCCTCGGCGGCGGCGATGTCATCCGGGTCGGGGCCGTTGCGCAGGCGTTCGTACTCGCGCTCGGCATCCGCCAGGCGCGCCTCGGCCAGGGCAAGATTGGCGCGCGCCTGCAAAAGCGGGCGGGCGGTCGAATTCTCGCCGTAGGTCGAGACCAGGATATCGTAACGGGTCTGGGCCGCGTCGCGGGCATCCAGGGCCTGATAATAGGCCAGTTCGGCCTGGGCGGCCGCCGTCCCCGAAATCTGCAAACTCTCCAGAGCGCGCTGGGCGCTGACCAGATCAGCCTGCGCCAGGATGAGATTCTGCGGCAGGGTGGCCGGGTCGAGGGTCGCCAGCACCTGACCGGCCTCGACCTGGTCGCCGGGCCGGACCAGCACCTCCAGCACCGTCCCACTCGTCTGCCAGACCAGATTGGCCGTCTGATTGGCGCGCACCGTGCCGGTCGCACCGATGGTCGCCGTCAGCGTGCCGCGTTCCACGACGACCGTCTGATACTCGCTGTTCTGGCTCATCGCCCGCATGTTGCGGACGGCTACCCAGCCGATGACAACGACGATCAGGACGACCGCCAGAATGATCCAAGGGCGATATTTTTTCATGTAAAAGGTACCTCCTTGAAAACCGTCTGATTGTACTTGCCTTTCTTCCCAAAAGGGAGGAGTGGGGCAAGGCTTCTAACAGAGTTCTAATGGCAGCCGGCCATCCTCCTTGCCGACAGGCCTGGCCGCGGCAATGGACGCCAAAAGAAAAACGATTTTCAGGCTGAATTTATTCGGTCGCGCCCGGCTCAATCGCCCCTCTTTGCTCCTGGCGAAGGTTGCCAGGGCGGCCGTGTTGTTCCAAGCAGCGCGCCTGGCGCTTCAACGCCCCGCGCACGATGAGATCGACAAAACCGGCGTGGCCGGCCGGATCGAGGTTCAGGATGCTGTCGGCCGTGCCGGGCGTTTCGGGCGGATAGAAGATGCCGCAATTGGGATTGATTTCCAGCAGGAACAACTCGCCGGCGGCATTCATGCGAAAGTCGCAGCGGCCATAGCCGGAGCCGCGCATGCCGACGAACATGCGCCGCGTCATCTCGCGGACCAGGGCAGCCAGTTCGGAATCGGCCAGCGGAACGCACTGCATGTTCCGGAACGTCTCCCACTTCAGCCTCTCGTGTTTGAACGACTCGCCGGGCGGAAAGAGAAACTCGACCGGCGGATAAACAATCGGCTCGGCGGGCGCGTCGGGATTCTCGACCGCCAGGGCCGAAAACTCACGGCCGGCAATGAATTCTTCGATCAGCGCCCCGCCATAGGCCGACATCACCCGCCGCACCTGGGCCTCCAGGCTCTCGAAATTTTCCACCCGCGACTCAGGCAACAGGCCGACGCTGGCATAACTATTGGGATGTTTGACCAGCAAGGGGTAACGCAGGCCAGCCACCGCCTGCCGCAGGTCAACATGATTCCACAAAAATACGCCGGCGGGGGTGCCAATTCCCTGCTGACGGCAAACAAGTTTCATCGCCTCGCGGGTCGGCTCGTAGAAGGAGGAATCGGCCCCCGTAAAGGGCAAGTTGAGCGCCTCGAGGGCCTGGATGACCTCCACGCCCGGCACACTCGGTTCATAACGCGAGCCTTCGCACAGATTCAACACCACGCCGAACTCGCGCCCGGCCAGGTCATACACCGCCTGGACGGCCGTTGTCTTAGAGACGGGAATCCACTCCCACTCATATCCATTCAGGTAAACTTCGGGCAGGAAAGGGTAATCCGGATCGGGGTCTTCGAGGATATAAATCTTCACGTTCCATCCGATTTGGCTTAGAATGATACGCATTATACCGATGACTGTGCCATTTTCGGGAGAATTTCATGACCGCCAACAAACGCGTCTGCATCATCGGCGGGACCGGCTTCCTGGGCTATCACACCGCCCAGGAATTCCTGGCCGCCGGCTGGGAGGTGACCGTCGTCGGCCTGCCGCCCGCGCCGCCCGCCGGTTTGTTCTCTGCCTCTGTCCGCCTGGTCATCCAAGACATTCACCGGCTGGCCGATTCCGACCTGGCTTCTCTCCTGGCCGGGCAGGATGGGCTCGTCTTTGCCGCCGGGTTGGATGACCGCCTCACGCCGCCCAGGCCGGCCTATCCCAAATTCCACGCCGCCAACGTCGCCAGCCTGGAACGTCTGATTCGGCTGGCCAAAGAGGCGGGCGTCAGGCGGCTGGTCGTGCTGGGGTCGTACTTTACCTATTTCGACCGTCTCTGGCCGGCGCTGAAACTGGCCGAGCGGCATCCTTACATCCGCAGCCGGCTAGAACAAGCGCGGCTGGTCACCTCGGCGGAGGGCATCGAGGGCATCGTCCTGGAACTGCCCTACATCTTCGGTGCGCTGCCTCTAGCGGGCTGGAAACCGCTCTGGGCGCCGCTCATCCAATATCTGCGCTCGTCCCACACGCTGTTCTACATGAAAGGCGGCACGGCCTGCATCTCGGCGCTGACCGTCGGCCGTGCCGTCCTGGCCGCCATGGAACGCGGTCAGGCCGGCCTGTGCTACCCCATCGGCCAGGAAAATCTGACCTGGGAGCAAATGCTCACCCGCCTGGCCGCCGCCGAGGGACGGCGGGTGCGCGTCCTGCCCCTCCCCGGCTGGCTGATTCATCTCGCCATGCGAATCATCGCCGTCGTTCATGCCCTGCAAGGCAAAGAGGGCGGGTTGAACCTGGCTCACTTTGCCTCTTTGCAAACCGCCCATACCTTTCTCGACCCCGAACCGTCCCGTCAGGCGCTCGGCTATACCTTTGGCGATTTGGACGAGGCCTTTCGCCAAACCCTGGCAGCCTGCCGCTCCGCCGCCTCGTAATCTTTCGGTATCTTTATCGTTTGATCTGCATCTAAACTGGAGAATTGAGCATGTTCATCGAACGGTTTGCCTCCCTCGATCCGGTCCTGCAAGCCTTGTTAGGGACTCTGTTCACCTGGGGCTTGACGGCCCTGGGCGCGGCGATGGTCTTCTTCTTCAAAAGCATCCAGCGCAAAGTGCTGGACAGCATGCTCGGATTTGCCGCCGGGGTGATGATTGCGGCCAGTTTCTGGTCGCTGCTGGCTCCGGCCATCGAGATGGCCTCGACGACCGGCGTTCCCGGCTGGCTGCCGGCCGTCGTCGGTTTCCTGCTCGGCGGGCTGTTCCTGTGGGGAGTGGACAAAATCCTGCCGCACCTGCACATCGGCCTGCCAACCGAAGACGCCGAGGGCATCAAAACCTCCTGGCAGCGCAGCGTTCTGCTGGTGCTGGCCATCACCCTGCACAACTTCCCGGAGGGGTTGGCGGTAGGAGTCGCTTTCGGGGCAGTGGCGGCAGGCATCCCGTCGGCGGCGCTGGCGGGGGCAGTGGCGCTGGCGCTCGGCATCGGCTTGCAGAACTTCCCCGAAGGGGCGGCGGTTTCCATTCCGCTGCGACGGGAGGGATTCAGCCGCCTGAAGAGTTTCCTCTACGGGCAGGCATCCGGCCTCGTTGAACCCATCGCCGGCGTGCTGGGCGCGGCGGCGGTGCTGTGGATGCGCCCCATCCTGCCCTATGCGCTGGCCTTCGCCGCCGGCGCGATGATTTACGTGGTTGTGGAAGAACTCATCCCCGAGTCGCAATCGGGCAAAGACACGCACTTCTCAACCTTCGGCGCGATGCTCGGCTTTGCCGTCATGATGCTGCTGGACGTCGCCCTGGGTTGATTGACCCCCATCTAGAGAGGAGAGTTTTTTATGGAAATGCAATATCGTCATTTGGGCCGCACCGGCCTCAAGGTGAGTGTTTTATCGCTTGGCTCATGGGTCACCTTCAGCCACCAGGTCGGGCTGGATGCGGCGGTCGAAACCATGGCTGCCGCCTACGACGCCGGCGTCAACTTCTTCGATAACGCCGAGGTCTATGCCGGCGGCAAGGCCGAGGAAATCATGGGCGCAGCCCTGAAGAAACTCGGCTGGCGGCGTGGCAGTTACCTGGTCTCGACCAAGTTCTTCTGGGGACTGCACGACGGCGTCAACGAACGCAACACCCTCAACCGCAAACGGCTGATGGAAGCCATTGACGGCTCGCTGCGCCGCTTCGGCCTGGACTACGTGGATATTGTCTATGCGCATCGCGCGGACCCGGAGACCCCCATCGAGGAGACCGTCCGAGCGATGAACGACATCATCGGACAGGGCAAAGCCCTCTATTGGGGCACC
This sequence comes from Anaerolineales bacterium, assembly GCA_041287425.1. Lineage (GTDB taxonomy): Bacteria > Chloroflexota > Anaerolineae > Anaerolineales > Villigracilaceae > JAFGSI01. The sequence goes on from JBEULG010000012.1 coordinate 50,865, forward strand.
TCCGAATGGAGCGCCGACGAAATCCGCGCCGCCTGGCACATCGCCGACCGCTATGGCTGGCACAAGCCGGTCGTCGAGCAGCCGCAGTACAACCTGCTGCACCGCGAACGCGTCGAGAAAGAATACGCCCGTCTCTACGCCGACCTCGGGCTGGGGCTGACCACCTGGAGTCCGCTGGCCTCCGGCCTGTTGACCGGCAAATACAACGACGGCATCCCGGCCGACAGCCGCGGCGCCCTGAAGGGCTACGAGTGGCTGCGCGGCCATCTGACCGACCAAGAAAAACTGGCCATCGTCAGGAAACTCCAGCCGCTGGCCGATGAATTGGGCTGCACCCTGGCGCAGTTCGCCATCGCCTGGGCGGCGAAAAATCCCAACGTCAGCACCGTCATCACCGGCGCCAGCCGCCTCTCACAGGTGCGGGAAAACCTGCAGGCCCTCGACATCTTGCCCAAACTTACGCCCGAAATCATGGCCCGCGTGGATGAAATTACCGGCAAAAAGACAGACGAAGAATAAATTTAAGCAGAACGATGCTTTTCTCACCGCCAAGTCGCCAAGATGCCGTTTCTTAGCGAGTTCGCCAAGCATTCTTGGCGTCTTTTTTTATGTCTGGGCGTTCTCGGCGCCTGGGCGGTTGATTTTGCGTAAGTCCCGAATCGGCTGAGCCCCACGGCGGACGATCTGCTCGTTCGTCGCTTCGCTCAGGACAAGGCTCTGGGCAGGCGTTCCTCGCAACGAGACGGCAAGTGGATTTTGAGAAAGCCCTGTTCTTTCTTGCTTTCTCAAAATCGGTCTTTGGCTGCAGATTTCACGGATGTTTCAAACCCATTCTGTGGCTGTTTTTCTGATCTCGAGGAAGCCTCGTTTGCCCGGCGAGGTTAACTCCCTGCCTTGACAGTCCGGCGGACGACGGCCGAGTCGTAGGGCGGGGGAAATTCGCGGCTGAGGCCATCTGCATGTTCCCGCAATTGGCGCTTCAGAAAAGTGACCGCCTGGCTGGTGACGGCGAAATCGGTGATCAGCGTCTCGAAGATCAGATTGGTCTCGTTGTGCTCAATCTCGAAAGCGCCCTGATAGGCTTCTTCGAGGTTGGTGATTCCGGCAAGCAGGGCTTCTGGCGAGGGGTACAGCAAACGGCGGGCGGAGGCAATCAATTCGATCGAGGCTGGCTGGCATTTCTTTTCGGGGGACAAGCGGCCAAGCAATTCTTCCAGAAAGCGGGCATGACCTCCCTCTTCACGTTCGTACTTTCTCCAGAAAACGACGACCTCCGGAAGGCTTTCGAATTTGGCAGCCAGACCGCGGTAGAACGACTCGGCGGCGCGCTCCAGGGCAATGGCCAGGTGAAACAGTTCTTCGATGCTGTTGTTTTGCATGGATTTGCTCCTCGTGAGAAGATTCAGGCAGCGGCGATGGTGTATGTCAAAGCAATCCAGCGATTTTCGCCGATCTCGCCCCAGCCGTTCAGTTCGCGAGTGACTTCATAGATTTCGTCCTTGCGCGCCACGCCGACGGCCGGGTAGTTGCCGCCGGGGCCGGCGCGCACGTTGAGGCTGGCAGCCGTGACGCGCACCCGCCGCGCCAGCCGGAAGCCAATGCCCGCGGTCGGGATGATGGCCGAGCGCTCCGGGTTGGGCAATTCGGTCACCAGGGCCACCTCTTTCCAGGCCTGCCAGAAAATATCGAGAGGATAGGGACGCGCCTCGCCCGCCGCCGGGTCGGTGTAGAGCGGGTCGTGGACATAGACGTATTTGCAATCAATGCCCACCACCACCGCGAAGTGCGGCCCCTGGAAGGGCCGCTCGGTCAGCCCGGCCTCGGCCAGCACTTTGTAACGAATCAGGGCGATGACCGGCTTGCTGCTGGCCAGGAAGGTGAACAGGTCGAGGTAAGTCAGGTTGGCGCGGAAGTCAGTCAGCAGCCCCAGGCTGCTCATCGCGTTGCGAATCTGCAACTGACTCAGATAGGCATCGCCCTGGAAATTGAAGCGCGTGTAGAATTCGTCGGGGGTCATGCGGATGCCCAGGTAAGCCGCCAGGAGCATAGCGGCCGAGGCGGCGCCGCAATCGTTGCGGTGGGCGTCGGCACCGGGGCCGAGTTGCGAGATGTAGGGGACGGGGAGCAGCGTCGCCGGGCGCAGGGCCGTGCCGAGGTCGTACTCAACCACCCGGTCGTTCTTGCTGTTGAGGACGCGGTAGCGCGTCAGATGGGGGCTGGCCGGAGCCGGGACGGACGAGGCGACCGACGCGCCTGTTTCTCCGCCCCCAGACGCCGACCCGCCCTCGGCGGGCGTCCCGGCGGCAGTCCCGCCGGCCGAGACGGGCGGCTGAACGGCAACCGCGCCGCCCTCCGGCTGCGGCCGCGCCCCGGCGCGGACCGCCTCGATGGTCAGGTCGGCGACCTGGACATGCAGCGGGTCCCAGCCGATGTGAACCGGGGCGTTCCAGTCTTTGGCCGCCAGGGCACGCTTGATGTTGGCGATTTTGTCGGGCGGCAGGTCGAAGTAGATGCCGGTGGTCAGGCCCTGATTCTCGGCTGCGGCGGCCAGGTGCAGGATGTAGGGCAACTTCGGGCCGAGCGGGCGGTTGTCGTCGATGATGTCGGCAGCCAGGGCCTCTTTGGTCCCATCGGGCGCGGTGACGTTATGGAAACTGTATTCCAGTCTGCTGCGGCCCTCGCGGAAGGCGCGCAACTGGTCTTCAGGAGAGCGCCAGGCTTCCTGGATGCGCGGCCGCAACTGGTAACTTTCCATTTCCGCCAGCACGGCCTCGATCTTCTGGCGGAAGACCGGGTGCAGTTCCTGCAATTTTGCGGCGTTACGCGCTTTTCGTTCCGACTCGAGCATGGCGTACCTCTACTCCGGGCAGCATGCATACTATACCTGGAATTGCCAGGTTGCGCAACTGGTTGACGGCCTCACGGGAACAAAAGCGGCACCAGAACATGCAGCACCAAATCGGTAGAGAAATGGCCCATCATGGCGCTTTCCAGTCCGTGCTTCATATAGAGCCAGCCGAAGAGAATTCCCAGCAGGGCATTCATGAGCAGCGTGTTGAGCAGGGCCAGCGGAGTCACCAGATCGAGGCTGGTGGCGAGGGGAAAATGGAGCAGACCAAAAGCAACCGCGCTCAAGATGTTCGCTCCCCACAGCACAAAGAGCCGCGGCTTACCCTCTGGCGTGCGCCAGATCAAACTTCCCAGCCAGGCCAGGCCGCTCATCAGGAAGAGGCGCAGCATGATTTCCTCGGTGACGCCGGCCGAAATAGAGGCCAGGAAACCCATCCAGGGCGGAGGCGCTTGAATGTTGGGGACTTCGAGGCCCAGGCGGGCATAATCGGCCTCGATCAAGATGCCAAAGGCAGACGAGAGGCCGACCACCACTGCTCCACCCAGCAGTCCGCTGACGAAGCCCCACAGCAGAGCCTTGCCGGCAAACGCTTTGAGCGGCCGGCGGTCGAACCAGCCTTGCAGAATCGGCGCGCCCAGCCCAAGCCGGCCGGCGGCCAGCAGGCCGAGCGCCACCAGAGGGAAGAGCAGGCCGCCATTGCAAACCTGGCCGACGACGGTCATCACCAGAGCGCTCGCCTCCCCGCCGCCGAGCGCAGCCAGCGTCTCGGGGTCGGTCAACGCCAGGGCATAGGGGATGACAAGAAAAGAGGCCACGAAGCCCAACAGGCCGAGGGTCAGGAACAGCCGCCAATCGAAGGCCTTAGGGGCGGGCAGCGCCGGGGAGGGGGAGGTTTCGTTCATGCAGGTCTCCTGAAAAGGTCTGTTGCACGGCAGACTATTGGAGCGGTTGTACCCGACAATTCAATTCTTGACAAGGGCAAGAGATTGCCTGCTCGCAGCGCGGCGCGGCCGATGCGAGGCACGAACGCTTTCCTGGTGATTGCCCACAACTCGAATCGCGGGGCTAAAGCCGCCTGCTCAGTACATGAAAGTCCGCTCAAGCGGACTCAGAGTCGGCTTCGAGCCGACTTTCAGGCTCTGAGGCAGGACTTTAGTCCGCCGGATCAAGGTGTACCAAAGGATGTGGGTAATCACCAGACGCTTTCCTCTTGACAAACCGGCCAGAAGGCGATATATTCAAGCCCGCTTAACTAATTAGAGATATTAATTATGCAGACCGATAAACAATTTTCCGAGGTGGTCCGCGAGTGGGCCAAAGTCTTCATGCACCGTTCCGGCCGCGATTTCAAGCGTTTCATGGACGCCACCGGCCTGTCGTTCTCGCAACTCAACATCCTGATGCGGATGATGCACGAGGACTGCATTGGCGTCTCGGACCTGGGGGAAAAAATGGGCATCACCAACGCCGCCGCCAGCCAGGCTGTTGACCGGCTGGTCCAAATGGGACTGGTCGAGCGGAGCGAAGATCCCCACGATCGGCGCGCCAAACGGCTTAAACTGACCCCCGACGGCCTGGCACTCATCAAAAAGGGAATCGAAGCGCGCAGCCAGTGGGTCGAAAACATCACCCAATCCCTGACCACCGAACAACAAGAAATGGTCATCCGCGCCCTGACGCTGCTCACCGACGCCGCCCGCCAAATGGAAGATTGAACCCCATCGCCGCCCCAGCCACTCCGCGTGACGGCTCACCTTCTTCGTTCGGGAGTTTCGCTTTTCTATGCTCCGTCTCTTCAAATATCTCAAACCTTATAGCCTCTTGATTCTGTTCGCCATTGCGCTGCTCTTCGTGCAGGCCAACGCCGACCTGGCCCTGCCCGACTACATGTCGAAAATCGTCAATAACGGCATCCAGCAAGGCGGCATCGAAAACGCCGTGCCGGAGGCTATCCGTCAGGTCGAGATGGACCGGCTGCTTCTCTTCATGAACGACGAAGAGAAGACGCTGGTCCTCAGCCATTACAGGTTGGTGGATTCAAATGCCGCCGACTATGCGACACTGATTCAAAAATATCCTGCTCTGGCCGACGAACCCGTTTATGTGCTGAATCCCGTCGATCGGACGGTCATCGAGCAACTGAACCCCGTCCTGGGCAAAGCCTGGCTGGTGGTTGCCAGCCTCGAGCGAATCGCCGCCGACCCGCAAGCCGCCGCCGCGATGGGACAGATGCTCGGCCTGGGCGCTCCGCCCCCCGGCGAAGACATTTTCTCCGCCCTGGCCAATCTTCCCCCCGCGCCGCGCGCCCAGATTACCAGCATGATCCAGGAGCGATTCGCCACCCTGGGCGACAGCATGATTACCCAGATGGCAGTGGGCGCGGTCAAAGAAGAATACCTCGCCCTCGGCATGGATACCGACCGATTACAGAGCGACTACATCTTGCGCATCGGCGGGGCAATGCTGCTCCTGACCTTGCTTTCCATCGCCTGTACGATTGCGGTCGGATTTCTGTCCGCCAGGACGGCTGCCGGCCTGGCGCGCGATCTGCGCCGTGAGGTCTTTCGCAAGGTGGAAAGTTTCTCCAGCGCCGAATTCGACCGCTTCTCCACGGCCTCCCTCATCACCCGCTCAACCAACGATGTGACCCAAATCCAGATGGTCGTCATCATGATGATGCGGATGGTCATCTACGCCCCGATCATCGGCATCGGCGGCATCATCCGCGCCCTGGGCAAGAGCACCTCCATGTGGTGGATCATCGCCCTGGCGGTCATCGTGCTGCTCGGCCTGGTGTTGACGGTCTTCTCGATCGCCCTGCCGAAGTTCAAAGCCATCCAAAATCTGGTGGATCGCCTGAACCTGGTCATGCGCGAGAACCTTTCGGGCATGATGGTCATCCGCGCCTTCAACATGCAGGAATACGAGGAAAAGCGCTTCGACAAGGCCAACCAGGACCTGACCGGTATCAGTTTGTTCATCAACCGCGTCATGGTGGTGATGATGCCGATCATGATGCTCATCATGAATGGCCTTTCCCTGGCAATCATCTGGGTAGGCGCTCATCAGGTGGCTCAATCGCAGATGCAGGTCGGCGACATGATGGCCTTCCTCCAGTACGCCATGCAAATCGTGTTCGCCTTCCTGATGATGTCGTTCATGTTCATCATGCTGCCGCGCGCTTCCGTCTCGGCAGGGCGCATCGCTGAAGTGCTCGAAACCGAGGTTTCCATCAAGGACCCCGAAAGGCCGGCCCAATTCGGCGAACCGTTCCGCCCGCAGGTGGAATTCCGCAACGTCTCTTTCCGCTACCCTGGCGCGCAGGAGGATGTGTTGCACAACATCAACTTCACCGCCAGGCCAGGCGAAACGATTGGCATCATCGGCTCGACGGGGTCGGGCAAGTCAACGGTCGTAAGTCTGATTCCGCGTTTTTACGATGTAACCGAGGGCGCTATTCTTATCAACGGCATGGATATCCGTCAGGTCGCCCAGCACGACCTGCGGGCCAAGATCGGCTACGTTCCCCAAAAAGGCATGCTCTTCTCAGGCACAATCGAGAGCAATTTGAAATACGCCGACGAAAATGCAAACAGCGTCGAACTGAAAGAAGCCGCCGACATCGCCCAGGCCAGTGAATTCATCTTCGCCAAAGAAGAGGGTTTGCAGGCTGAAATTGCTCAGGGCGGCGCGAACGTCTCCGGCGGGCAGAAACAGCGCCTCTCGATTGCCCGCGCCCTGGTCAAGAAAGCGCCGATTTACATCTTTGATGACAGTTTCTCGGCGCTGGACTTCAAAACAGACGCGGCCCTGCGCCGGGCGCTGCACGAGAAAATCAAAGGAAGCACCGTTTTCATCGTCAGCCAGCGCGTCGCAACGATTATGAACGCCGACCAGATTCTCGTCCTGGACGAGGGCAAAATTGTCGGCAAAGGCAAACATCGAGAACTCATGGAGACTTGTGAGGTGTACCGCGACATTGCACTCTCTCAAATCGGTCAGGAGGCGTTGAAATGAGCAATCAAAACGCCCCGGCTGCAACCAATCGCCCCCCTCGGCCGGTCGGCCCCTTCGGGCACGGCGGTCCGCGGGCGATGATGAAAGGCGAGAAGGCCCGCGATTTTCGCGGCACCATGCGCAAACTCATCGAATACCTGGGCAGGTATCGCCTGGCGATTCTGGCGTCCATGCTCATTGCAGTCGCCTCGACCGTCTTTTCAATCGTCGGCCCCAAAATTCTGGGCAGAGCCACCACGAAACTCTTCGAAGGCGTCCTTGGCCAGATTACCGGCACGGGCACAGGTATTGATTTCGAATACATCGGCAATATCCTCCTCACCGTGCTGGCCCTCTATGTTTTCTCCGCCCTGCTGAGTTACCTCCAGGGCTGGATTATGGCCGACATCTCGGCCAACATCGCCTATCGTTTCCGCCGCGACATTGCCGAGAAAATTGACCGCATGCCGCTGCGCTACTTCGACGGCACGAATCACGGCGAGGTGCTCTCGCGCGTGACGAATGACGTGGATACGGTCAATCAGACCCTGAGTCAGAGTCTGACTCAAATCATCACCTCCGTCACCACCGTCGTCGGAGTGCTGGTGATGATGTTCTCCATCAGTTGGCTGATGACGCTGGTGGCGCTTCTGATTGTGCCGCTTTCGCTCGTGCTCATCAGCGTGGTCGTCAAACATTCCCAGAAATACTTCAAGCAGCAGCAAGATTATCTGGGGCATGTCAACGGCCACATTGAAGAAATGTACGGCGGGCATGTCGTGGTCAAGGCTTTCAACGGCGAGGCCCGCAGCATCGCCCGCTTCGACAGCCTGAACGACATCCTCTACGCCTCTGCCTGGAAATCGCAATTCCTCTCCGGCTTGATGATGCCCATGATGAACTTCATCGGCAACCTGGGCTATGTGGCTGTCAGCATCTTGGGCGGCTACCTGGCCATCAAGCGGAGCATCACGGTTGGGGATATTCAGGCATTCATTCAATACGTCCGCTCGTTTACGCAGCCGATGATGCAAATTGCCAATGTCTCCAACGTTCTCCAGCAAACGGCGGCCGCGGCAGAACGGGTGTTCGAATTTCTGGGCGAAGAGGAGGAGATTCCCGACCCGACCGAACCGGTGCAGTTGCACGATTTCCAGGGCCGCGTCGACTTCAAAAACGTCCGCTTTGGCTACACGCCAGACCGCATCATCATCCACGACTTCAGTTTCTACGCCGAGCCTGGCCAACGCATCGCCATCGTCGGGCCAACCGGCGCCGGCAAGACGACGATGGTCAAACTGCTGATGCGCTTCTACGATGTCAACGGCGGAGCCATCCTGCTCGATGGGCACGACATCCGCAACTTCCGGCGCGGCGACCTGCGCTGCATGTTCGGCATGGTGTTGCAGGATACCTGGCTCTTCAACGGGACCATCATGGAAAATATCCGCTACGGACGCATCACGGCCACCGATGAAGAGGTGATCGCCGCGGCCAAAGCCGCTCACGCCGACCACTTCATCCGCGCCCTGCCGGGCGGTTACGATTTCGTCCTAAACGAAGAGACGACCAACATCTCGGCCGGGCAGAAACAGTTGCTGACCATCGCCCGCGCCATCCTGACCGATCCCAACATCCTCATCCTCGATGAGGCGACCAGTTCGGTGGATACCCACACCGAGGTGTTGATTCAGAAAGCCATGCAAAACCTGATGAAAGGCCGCACCTCGTTCATCATCGCCCATCGTCTCTCCACCATCCGCGACGCCGACTGGATTCTGGTCATGAACAACGGCGATATCGTGGAACAGGGCAGACACGAGAAATTGCTGGCCAAAGGCGGTTTCTACGCCGAACTGTACAACAGTCAGTTCGAGGGCAAAACCCAGTAATAATGAGAAGAACCCGGTCCGTGAAAAGGCCGGGTTCTTCATCGTCAGAGAGCATTGGAAGCAAGAAAATCGAGCACTTCGTCAACGCGGCAGAAGGCCAGTGCCGTGACCGTGTCCGCCCCGCCGTAGTAGATGGCGATCCGCCCGGTGGGAGCGTCGACCAGGGCAGCGCAGGGAAAGGCCACATTCGGCACGTCGCCAACGCATTCGTAGAGCGTCTGCGGCGAGAGCAGGTAGGGGCCGGCGCGGCGAATCACCTTCCAGGGTTTATCCAGGTCGAGCAAAGCGGCGCTGAACGAATAGACGAAACCATTGCATGAAGTCAGCACGCCGTGATAGAAAAGCAGCCAGCCCGCATCGGTCTCTATGGGGACTGGCCCGGCCCCAATTTTGGTGCTCTGCCAGCCGCCGGCCGTCCCCATCACGAAACGATGTTCGCCCCAGTGAATCATGTCGGGACTCTGGCTGAGGTAGATGTCGCCGAAGGGGGTATGGCCGTTGTCGGACGGACGGTTGAGCATCACATACTTGCCGTTGATTTTGCGGGGAAAGGGGACGCCGTTGCGGTTGTACGGCAGGAGGGCATTTTCCAGAAAGTAAAACTTCTCGAAATCGAAGGTGTAGCCCACGCCAATGGTGGGACCATGATAGCCGTTGCACCACATGACATAATAGCGGTCTTCGATCCAGCAGACGCGCGGGTCGTAGCGGTAATAGGTGAACGCCGCCTCGGGGTCGTCACACAACCATTCAATTGGCTCGTTGTCAATTTGCCAGTGGAATCCGTCTGGGCTGAACCCACGATGAATGTCCATGTGGCGACGCCTGTCATCGCAGCGGAAAACGCCGGCGAACGCGCCGTTGAAGGCCACCACCGCGCTGTTGAAAATGCTGTTCGAAGAGGGGATCGAATCGCGCCGGATAATCGGGTTCTGACTATAGCGCCAGACGACATCCGAGCAACCGGCGGGGCGTTCCTCCCAGGGAATATTGGGAAGCGGGGAACCAATCACTTTGGCCATAGGGAACTCCTGGAGATATGATATCGGCAGTACAAGTTTATCACGACTCCTTTTCTGCAATAGACTTTATTCGGAATAACCGCCATGGCGCGGAGAACGCCAAGAATGTCCTACATTCGCCAAGAAAATCCTCGGCAGCGAAGGTGATTGCAAAAAAGGCAACGACCGAGGCGGCCATTTTGGCGGGGGATCAATGTGCCGACAAGTAAGCCGCAACCGCCGCATCATAGCGGGCAGTGGATTGGAATCCCTTGACCGCCAGCCGTTTGCGCAATTCCGGCGACACGCCGCCGGCTCCCAGGGCGGCCAGCACTTCGCCGTAATCGGCCGGGTCGCAGACCAGGGTGACGCGGGCGTGGTTCTTGGCCGCCGCTCGGATGAGGGTCACACCGCCGATGTCGATGTTCTCGATGGCCTCAGCGTAGGTCGCGCCGGGGCGGGCAACCGTCTGCTCGAAGGGGTAGAGGTTGACCGCCACCAGGTCAATGTAATCCCAGCCCAAATCGAGCAACTGCTGGCGGTCGGCCTCGGTCGGGCGCGCCAGCAGGCCGCCGTGGATGGCCGGATGGAGAGTCTTGACCCGCCCGCCGAGGATTTCGGGCGAGCGGGTGTACTCGGCCACCTCGGTGACCGGCAAGCCGTTCTCGCCCAGCAAACGGGCGGTCCCGCCGGAGGCGAGCAGGCTCCAGCCGAGGTCAACCAGGCCGCGGGCGAACTCAACCACGCCGGTCTTATCGTGAACGGAGAGGATGGCTTTGGGCATGGGTTTCTCCTTCTTTGCATCGAATAACACGAAATGAGGTGGTCAATTTGAGGCCTTCGAGGCGATGATTTCTTGGATGGTCTTGACCAGCAAGCGGTGTTCGACCTCATGCACCCGCGCCTCGAAAGCCTCCAGCGTCTCGCCTGACCGGAAGCGGACTTCCTCGACCCCCAGCACGGGGCCGGAATCCACGCCCTCGTCGGGGACGAGGTGCACCATGACGCCGGTGCGTTCGATTTCGCCGCGCTGCCAGGCGGCGTAGGCGCGCTCGATGGCATGCACGCCGGGGAAGGTGCCCGGCAAGGCCGGGTGCAGGTTGATGACCCGGCACGGGAAGCGGCCCAAGAATTCCATCGTCAGCAGGCGCATCCAGCCGGCCAGGATGATGTAGTCCGGCTCGAAGGCTGCCGCCGCGGCGGCCAGGCGGCGGTCGTAGTCGGGGCGCGATTCGCCCTCCTGTTTTGGGAAAGCAATCGCCGGGACGCCCGCCCGCCGTGCCCGTTCCAGGCCAAAGGCTTCGGACTTGTTCGAGAACACGGCAACCACGCGGGCGGGAAGCCTCCCCTCGGCGCAGGCATCCAGGATGGCCTGCAAATTCGATCCGTTGCCGGAGATGAGGACGACCAGTCGGGCAGTCATCTTCGCCTAATGGTGGAACAATCGCACGCCGGAGAAGACCATGACCATGCCATACTCGTCGCAGGCCCGGATGACCTCCTCGTCGCGGGTTGATCCGCCGGGCTGGAGGACATACTTGACGCCCGAAAGCGCCGCCCGGTCGATTGAGTCGCGGAAGGGAAAGAAAGCGTCCGAGCCGAGAGTGACGCCGGTCAACTGGTCCAGCCAGGCTCGGCGCTCGGAGGCAGAGAGCGGTTCGGGAATCTCGGCGAAGACGGCGCTCCAGCCGGCCTTTTCGGCGGCGGTGACGTCGGGCTGGAGGTACTGGTCAATGGCGTTGTCGCGCTCCGGGCGTCTGACCTCGGGCCTGAACTTCAGCCCCAGCACGGCCGGATGCTGGCGCAGCCACCACAAGTCGGCCTTCAGGCCGGCCAGGCGGGTGCAGTGGACCCGCGATTGCTGCCCCGCCCCCACCCCGATAACCTGCCCGTCGAGTGCGTAACAGACCGAGTTGGACTGGGTGTACTTGAGCGTAATCCAGGCCACCATCATGTCGCGGCGGGCGTTCTCCGGCAGGTCTTTCTTCACCGTGACGATGTTCTCGAAATCGTCGGGCGTCACCGGCCGGTCATTGCGGCGCTGTTCGAGGCTTACGCCAAAAACCTGGCGCGTTTCCATCTCACCGGGGGAGTAAGCCGGATCAATCTGGAGGACGACGTATTTGCCGCCCTTCTTGTTTCTCAGGATTTCGAGCGCCTCCGCTTCACAGCCGGGGGCGATGACCCCGTCCGAGACCTCGCGCGCCAGCAGGCGAGCGGTCGGCACATCTACTGGATCGGAGAGGGCAACGAAGTCGCCAAAAGAGGACATGCGGTCGGCGCCGCGGGCGCGGGCGTAGGCGACGGCCAGGGGCGAGAGATCGAGGTCTTCGACGAAGCAGGCTTGCTTCAAGGTGGCCGAGAGCGGGACGGCGACCGCCGCTCCGCTGGGGCTGACGTGCTTGAACGAGGCTGCCGCCGGTAAGTTCAGCGCCGCCCGCAGTTCGCGCACCAACTGCCAGCCGTTGAGAGCGTCGAGCAGGTTGATGTAGCCGGGCGAGCCGTTCAGGACGCTGATCGGCAGTTCGCCGGACTCCACATAGACCCGCGCCGGGGTCTGGTGGGGATTGGCGCCGTAGCGCAGGGGAAGTTCTTGGGGCATACGATCTCCTTATTCCAGAATGATTTTTCGCTCGCCGGGGATGAGTTCTCCAATCACCCAGGTCTCCTCGCCGAGGGCCTCCTGCAACGCGCTGACCTCTGTCTCTGCCACGACGGCTACCATGCCGATGCCCATATTGAAGACGCGGTGCATTTCGAACGAATCCACTTTGCCGCGCGCTTGAATCAGGCCGAAGAGCGGGGGCAGGGGCCAGGAGCCGCGGCGAACCACGGCCCCTATGCCCTCCGGCAGGACGCGCGGGATGTTTTCGAAGAAGCCGCCACCGGTAAGATGCGCCAGGGCTTTGATGGGAGACGGGAAACGGCTGATGAGCGGCCACAGCAGGTCCAGATAGGAGCGATGCGGCGCGAGGAGAGCATCGGCAAGAGAAACGCCCAATTCGGGGAAAACGGTCTCGAGGGGGATATTGGCAAAGATGCGGCGGATGAGCGAGTAGCCGTTGGTATGCGGTCCGGAGGAGCGGATGCCCACCAACCGGTCGCCAGGGCAGATCTCCGGCCGCGGCAGGGCCAAGTCGCGTTCCACCACGCCGACAATTGTCCCGGCCAGGTCGAACTCGCCCTGGGCGTAGACGCCGGGCATCTCGGCCGTCTCGCCGCCGAGCAGCGCCATCCCCGCCGCGCGGCAGGCCTCGGCCGCGCCGGCGACCACCTCGGCGACAACCTGCGGGTCAAGCCGCGCGGTGGCAAAATAATCCAGAAAGAACAGCGGGCGGGCGCCCTGGACGAGGATGTCGTCAATACAGTGGTTGACGATGTCATGCCCAATCGAGCGATAACGCCCGGCTGCCGCCGCCAGTTTGACCTTCGTGCCGACCCCATCGGTCGAGGCGACCAGCACCGGCGACTGCATCCCTTTGAGCGCCGCGGCGTCGTACAGGCCGCCGAAAGCACCGATTCCGGCCAACACCTCCGGCCCATAGGTGGAGCGGACGGCATCCCTCATCAGTTCGACAGCGCGGTTGCCGGCGTCAATGGAGACGCCGGAGGCGACATAACTTTCAACGGACTCTTTCTCGGACTCACGGACGGAAACGGACGCCGCATCGGTTTCGGTGACAAATTGAATGACCGGCGGCTGCGATGCCAGCGGGCTAATCACGGAGAATCGGAGAGGCAGGGATGTCTCCCCGGGGGACGACAAGGGTTGAAAACTATGCGGCGTCCAAACAAAGCGGAAGAGATATTTTTGCCAATCCTGAACCGCTTGCGGGCGCAGGGCACGGCGAAATTCGAGGCTGGACTGGCCGAAATTGTAGATCATTCCTACCGGCGCGCCGGTCGCTGTAAGGTAGGCCAGCACCTGGCTGAGTTCCTCATCCGTCAGATCGTGGCTGAGCACCTTACACTCGACCACCAGGCACTCTTCAATCCACAAGTCAACATAGACATATCCCACCAATTGGTCACCAACCCAGACCTCGACGCGTTTCTCTATTTCCACGCGCAAGTCAGATTGCCGGCACAATTCTGCCAGCCGGCGTTGATAGAATACCTCTCTATGTCCTGGCCCCAACTCCCGATGAACCTGCATCGCCAGTCCATTCACCTTATACGTCAACTCATCCAAAGGTGTCTTGACCAGCCCCGGCCTTTTTCTCATGAGACCTCCTCTCCATCCAAAAATCCGCGCTTCCGTAATCCGTTTCCCTCCGCGAATCCGTGACGACGTCCGTTTTCATCCGTTTTCGTCCGTGAATCCGTGACAACGTCCGTTTTCGTCCGTGAATCCGTGACAACGTCCGTTTTCATCCGTGAGTCCGTGACAACGTCCGTTTTCATCCGTGAGTCCGTGACAACGTCCGTTTTCATCCGTTTTCATCCGTGAGTCCGTGACAACGTCCGTTTTCATCCGTTTTCATCCGTGAGTCCGTGACGACGTCCGTTTTCATCCGTTTTCATCCGCGAGTCCGTGACGACGTCCGTTTTCATCCGTGACAAGTCCGTTGCAATATCCTTCCTATACTGCATCCCCTCGAACCTCACCCTTTCCACGGCCCGGTAGGCGCTCTCTGCCGCCGCCTGCAGCGTCTCGGCCCGCGCCGTCAGGCCCAGGATGCGCCCTCCGGCGGTGACAATCTCTCCACCCACCGACCTCGTCCCGGCATGGAAGCACAGCACCTCCTCCGGCAGCGACTCCAGGCCGCGTATCGGTTTGCCCGTCTCCGGCGCCGACGGATAGCCCGCCGCGGCCAGCACCACGCAGACCGCCGCTCCGCTCTTCCAGCGAATCTCCGTCTCATCGAGCCGCCCCTCGGCGCAGGCCAGGGCGATGTCGAGCAAATCCGAGTCCAGCAGCGGCAAGACAGCCTGCGTCTCCGGGTCGCCGAAGCGGCAGTTGAACTCCAGCACCTGTGGGCCGCTTTCGGTCAGCATCAGCCCGGCATACAACACGCCGACGAAGGGTACGCCCTCCCGCCGCAGACCGCTGACCGCCGGTTGAAGAACCGTCTCGACGACTTCGTCCACCATCTCCGGCGGACAAATGGACGCCGGCGCGTACGCCCCCATCCCGCCTGTATTCGGGCCGCGGTCGCCGTCCAGCAGGCGCTTGTGATCCTGCGCCGGCAGCATGGGAACCACCCGCCGCCCGTCGCAAAACGCCATCAGCGAGACCTCTCGCCCGCTCAAACGTTCTTCGATGACCACCTCCTCGCCGGCGGTGCCGAACTCCCGCCGCACCATGATGGCCTCCAGCGCGGCGACGGCCTCCTCCTTTGCGGCGGGCAGAATCACGCCCTTGCCTGCCGCCAGGCCGGAGGCTTTCAACACGATGGGATAATCCACCCTCTCGAGGAATTCGACCGCCTCGGCGTATCTCTGGAACACGGCGTAACGCGCCGTCGGGATGCCGTGCCGCGCCATGAAGTGCTTCGCAAAGACCTTGGAGGCCTCGATCTGCGCCGCGGCCTTCGTCGGGCCGAAGACCTGGACCCCCGCCGCCAGCAGCTCATCGCTCAGACCCGCCGCCAGCGGCGCCTCCGGGCCGATGAGCACCAGGTCTATTTGCTTCTCGCGGCAAAAGCCCACTATCCCGGCGTGATCATCCGGGCGCAGGGTGAGGCACTCGCCCAGCGCCGCAATCCCCGGATTGCCGGGCGTAGCGTAGAGTTTGCTCAACTTCGGCGACTGCGCCGCCTTCCACGCGATGGCATGTTCCCGCCCCCCCGACCCAATCAACAGCACTTTCATTACTTTTCACTCCTCACTCTTCACCGAATCCCTTTCTCGAACCCCGTCTTGACTGACTTCCAGTCCACCGGCACAGGATACTCGCCCGTGAAACAGGCCTGGCAGTACCCCTCCGTGTATTCCACCGCCTGCTGCATCCCCTCCAGCGAGAGGAAATACAGCGAATGCGCCCCGATGTGCTGGCGGATTTCCTCCACTGTTCGCTTATGCGCAATCAACTCCCGGCGCGTCCCCATGTCTACGCCCATGAAACAGGGATAGGGAATGGGCGGACAGGTGATACGCACATGCACCTCCGCCGCGCCGGCCTCGTAGAGCAGCCGCACGATGGGACCGGTGGTGTTGCCGCGCACAATCGAATCGTCAATCATCACGACCCGCCGGTTCAGCACATTTTCGTTGATGACGTTGAACTTCAGCGCCACGCCGCGCTTGCGCAGCGAATCGGTCGGCTCGATGAACGTCCGCCCGACATAACGATTCTTGATGAAGCCGTCGTTGTAAGGGATGCCCGATTCCAGGGCGTAGCCAATCGCCGCCGGGATGGCCGAATCGGGGACGGGGATGACCAAATCGGCCTCGGTCGGGCACTCGCGCGCCAGTTGGCGCCCCAGGTTCTGCCGCACCTGATGGACGCTCCTCCCGTCCCAGACCGCGTCTGGCCGGGAGAAGTAAATCATCTCGAAGACGCAGCGCGCCAGCGGACTGGCCGGCGGGAGCGCCTGCGTGACCACCAGGGCCTTGTCCGAGAGAGTCACGATTTCGCCCGGCCGGACCTCGCGGATGGCGCGGCAGCCGAGGGTGCGCAGCGCGCCGGTCTCGGAGGCTGCCGCGTAGCCGCCGGAGGGCAGCAACCCCACGCTGAGCGGACGGAAGCCCCAGGGGTCGCGCGCCGCGTAGACGCCGTCGCGCGTCAGCATGACCACCGAGTAGGCCCCCTGCCAGCGCCGCATGGCATGCTGCAGGCGCTCGACCCAGTCGCTGCCGCCGTTGCGCGCCAGCATCATCGTCATCACCTCGCTGTCAGACGAAGACGAAAACCCCACCCCGGCCGCCATCAACTCCGCCCGCAGCGCCGCCGAGTTGACCAGGTTGCCGTTATGCGCCAGCGCCACCGGCCCATGAATCGTCTCGATCATGAACGGCTGGGCGTTGCGGATGGACGAGGAGCCGGTGGTCGAGTAACGCGTGTGGCCGATGGCATACTTGCCCTGCAAATCGGCCAGGTCGCGCGGGTGGAAGACTTGCGATACCAGACCGACGTCTTTGTGCAGGCGCATCACTGCGCCGTCCGAGACGGCAATCCCGGCCGCCTCCTGGCCGCGGTGCTGAAGGGCAAACAGGCCAAAGAAGGCCATCCGCGCCACCTCTTCGCGGGGGGCGAAAATGCCGATGATTCCGCAGGCTTCGCGGGGGGAATCTTCTGTGGGAAAGGCGTTCATCGGATGGATGCGTCGTCCTCCAGGATTTGCTCGGCCGCCCGCCGCCTCGACCCGGCGACTGCCTGCCGCACCCCGGCGTCGGCCAGCCCGAGGATTTTCGCCGCCAAGCGCGCCGCGTTGGCCGGTTCGAGGACGACTGCCGGAGCAATCCCCGACGGCATGCGCAGGGACGAGAAAATATCCGCCCCGCCGAAGGCCTCCGAGGGCGGCGGACAGGCGATGACCGGCGCATCCACCGCCCCGTCGGTGAATCCGCTCAGGGCATTGCTCCGCCCGGCGACGGTGATATACACCGTCGGGCGGGCCTGGGCTTCATACTCGGCCAGCAAACGGGCGACATGCTCCGGCGTCTTGTGCGCCGATCCGATCCGCAGGACCGTCTCCAGCCCGTATTCGCGGCAGGCAGCGGCGATCTTCTGGCTGTGTTCCAGGTCGGCTTTGGAACCCATCAAAATGACGACCAGCGGTTTGCTCATCTTTCCTCCTTCAGGTATCCGGCGGCGCGCAGGTTGGCTTGCAGACGCGGCCCAACCGGATACTCGCCGGGGACAAAGTCCTGGCCGGTCAGCATCTCATAAATGGCGATGTAGCGCTGGCTGGCAGCGGCCCATAACTCGGCGGGCATGACCGGCGGTTCACCGTCGCCGCGATAGCCCCGCTCGGCGTAGGCAATGCGGATGAATTCCTTGTCGAAGTTCTCCGGTTCCTCGCCGGCTTCGAAGCGCGCCGCGTAACTTTCGGCCTTCCAGAAACGGGACGAGTCGGGGGTGTGGACTTCGTCAATCAGCAGGACGCGGCCATCGGGGGCGCGGCCGAACTCGTACTTGGTATCCACCAAAATCAGGCCGGCGCGCCCGGCCACTTCCTGCCCGCGGCGGAAGAGCGCCAGCGCCGCCGCCTGCACCTGTCCCCAAGTATCGGCGTCCAGCCAGCCCTGCTCGACCACCTCGGCACAGGTCAGGCGCTCATCGTGCGCCCCGGCGACGCCTTTGGTGGTGGGCGTGATGATGGGTTCGGGCAGGGCCTGGTTCTTGCGCAGCCCTTCGGGGAAACGGTAACCGTAGATGTCGCGCTCGCCGAGCGAGTAGCGGTACCACAAAGCAGTGGAGGTGACGCCGGTGATGTAGCCGCGCACGATGACCTCCACCGGAAACGGCCGGACGGCGACGACTACCGCCGCGTTCGGGTCGGGGAGCGAGACGAGGTGGTTGGCGACGATGTCGCCGGTCTGCTCGAACCACCAAGCCGACAACTGATTCAGCACCTGGCCTTTGTAGGGGACGCGCCCGAGGACGCGGTCGAAGGCCGACAGCCGGTCGGTGGTGACGAAGAGGCGTTGGCCGTCCGGCAAATCGTAGGCGTCGCGCACCTTGCCAGATGTCCGCCCCGGCAGCGGCAAATCGGTCGAATCGAGGGCCAGGGGCAGGAGGCGGAGAAGGTCTTGCTGTTCAATCATGGAGGGCTCCTTGAATCATCAAAGTTGAGCGGCGTAGCGCACGCCGTTCTCGAATAATGGTAACCCGCTGCGGCCGCCGGCGCGGCGCGTCCAGAGCGGATGCTGCCAGGGGTGGATGTGATTCTCCGGGTGCGGCATCAGCCCGAGGACGTTACCGGCCGGGTTGCACAGCCCGGCGATATCCAGAAGCGAGCCGTTGGGGTTGGCCGGATAGGCGCCTTCGGCGGGCGAGCCGTCGGGCAGGACGTAGGTGAGGGCAATTTGGTCGCCGGAGCGGAGCGCAGAAAGCAGCGGCTCAGAGGCCTGGAAATTGCCTTCGCCGTGCGCCACCGGGCAGGCGATGAGGTCTTCCAGCCCGCGCGTCCAGATACAGGCCGCGGAGACGGGCCGGAGCGTCACCCAGCGGCACTCGAAACGGCCGCCGGCGTTGAAGGTCAGGGTGCCGCCGGGCAGGAGTCCGGCCTTGACCAGCGCCTGGAAGCCGTTGCAGATGCCGATGACCGGTCGGCCGGAGGCGACAAAGGCCTGAATTTGGTCGGAAAAGTAAGCGCGCAGGTCAATCGCCAGCAGTTTGCCGGCCCCCAGGGCGTCGGCATAGGAAAAGCCGCCGGGCAGGACGAGCATTTGGTATTCATCGAAGCGCCGCCGGCCCTCCCGCAGGAGGTTGAGCGGGACGGTTTCGGGCGCCGCGCCGGCCAGCGTCAGGGCCTCGGCGGCGTCCTGGTCGCGGTTGGTGCCGTGGGCGAGGAGGATGAGGGCTTTGGGTTTGGTCATCATGAGTCTTTCCTCACCGGTCGTCAGCGGAGGGGGGTGTTCCAGGCGGCCACGAGGTCAGAGACGGGCAGGCGAAAGAGCGGGCGGCCGCCAGCCGAGACGGTCAGGGCGGGCGTTTCAGCCACCCGGCCGAGTTTGCCCAGGGGCAGACCGTGGAAGGCAGCCTCGAAGGCCTCCGCCTGCTGCGGGGCGACTTCGACCAGCAGGCAGCCGGTCGTCTCGCCGAAGAGCAGGCGGAGGGGGTCGCCGGGCGGCAGGTCGAGGTCGAGGCCGAGGCGGCCGCCGATGCACATCTCCGCCGCAGCGACGGCCAGTCCGCCCTCCGAGAGATCGTGGGCGGCGCGTACGAGTCCGGCGGCGATGGTGCGGTGCAAAGCGGCGTATACCCGCGGCGTGACGGCAGAGACCGCCGGCACAGGTTCACCGGCCACAGGCAGCCGACCGCCCTCGCTGGCAATCAGGTCGAAGTGACTGCCGCCAAAAGTCGGAGCGAACTCGCCAGCCAGATAGAGCAGGTTCCCGGCTTCTTTCAAGTCCATCGTGACCGCCCGCCTCACATCGGCCATGACGCCGATGGACGAGATGAGCAGGGTAGGCGGGATGGCATGGCGCTGGCCGTCGGCGCCGAGGTATTCGTTGTTGAGCGAGTCCTTGCCCGAAATGAACGGCGCGCCGAAGAGGAGGGCAGCGTCGTGACAGCCGCGCGCCGCCTCGACCAGCGCGCCGAGCGTCTCCGGGCGCAGCGGATCGCCCCAGCAGAAGTTGTCGAGCAGGGCGATGCGCCCCGGGTCCGCGCCGACGGCGACCAGGTTGCGCACCGCCTCGTCCACCACGGCCATCGCCATGCGATAAGCATCGCGCTTGCCGTACTCCGGGTTGATGCCGTTGGCGAGCGCAATTCCCGCCTGCCCCCGCGCCCCAAGCGGACGCAGGACACAGGCGTCGGACGGGGCGTCCATCTGCACGCCGGTCAGCGGTTTGACCGCCGTCCCGCCCTGCACCTCGTGGTCGTAGATGCGGATGACCTCGGCTTTGGAGGCGATGTTCGGGTGAGCGAGAAGCGCCAGCAGGGAATCGGTCAGTCGGGAAGCGGAAACGGTCTCGCCTGCCGCCGACGGACGGCTGCTGAGGGGAGGGTGACGCCCGACGACCGCCCTCAAACGCCGCTGCGGCAGGCCGTGGTGCAGGAACTGGTTGTCCAGGTCGAGCACCACCCGCCCTCGATAACGCACCACCAGGCGCCCCGAGCCGGTGAACTCGCCGAGGTCCATCAAATCAACGTTGTGGACGGCGCACAGTTCGCGCAGAGCGGGCAGGTTTTGGGGCGGGACGGCCAGCACCATGCGCTCCTGGGCCTCCGAAAGCCAGATTTCCCAGGGCGCCAGGCCGGGGTACTTCAGGCGCACGTGCGCCAGTTCGACCTCGCAGCCAAGCCCGGCCGCCATCTCGCCGACCGCCGAGGAAAGGCCGCCCGCGCCGCAATCGGTGATGGCGGTGTAGAGACGGCGGTCACGCGCCGGCAGGATGACATCTACCAGACCTTTCTCGACGATGGGATTGCCAATCTGGACCGAGGCGCCGGCGACCTCGCCCGTCTGGGCGTCCATCGTCATCGAGGAGAAGGTCGCCCCGCGCAGGCCGTCGCGCCCGGTCCCGCCGCCGAGGACGACCACCCGGTCGCCGCGGCGCGGCTGGCGGGGGTGCAAGCGGCGCGGCGCGATCCCCACCGTCCCGCAGAAGACGAGCGGATTGGCAGCATAGCCGGGGTCGAAGAGAATCGCCCCGTTGACGGTCGGGATGCCCATCTTGTTGCCGTAATCCTGGACGCCGGCCACCACGCCCGACAGAATCCGGCGCGGGTGCAGCACGCCGGCGGGCAGGTCATCGCAGGAGGCAGTCTGCATGCCGAAGCACAAGACATCGGTGTTGGCGACCGGTTTGTGCGAGACGCCCAGCACATCGCGAATCACGCCGCCGACGCCGGTGTTGGCCCCGCCGAACGGTTCGATGGCCGAGGGATGGTTGTGCGTCTCGACCTTGAAGGAGATTTCGTTCTCGCCGTCCAGGTCAATGATGCCGGCGTTGTCCACGAAGGCGGAAAGCACCCAGGGGGCGGCAATCTTCTCGGTGGCGGCGCGGATGTAGGTCTGGAAGAGACCGTTGACGGTGAACGCTTGACCGCCGGCCAGGTCTTCGACCTCGATGAGGGCTTTGAAGGTCTTGTGGACGCAATGCTCCGACCAGGTCTGGGCGATGGTCTCGAATTCGACGTCGGTCGGCTCGCGGCCCTGCCGGCGAAAGTAGGCTTGAATGGCCTGCATCTCGGCCAGGTCGAGGGCGGCGCGGCGCGCCCTCGAAACGGCCAGCAAACCTTCGGCATCGGCCTGCCGCAGGGGAATCTGCGCCACCTCGCCGCTCGAGGCGCTTTGCTGCGGGAAGGACGGCGGGATTTCACCCACCGTCCAGCGCTGAATGACGCCGTTGGCCAGCAAGCCGTCTGCCAGCCTTTCGGCGGCTTCTGCCTGCAGACCTTCGAGCACGAATCTCAGGCCGGTCGAAGCCCGCCGGAGGCCCGCGAAGCCCAGTTCGCCGGCGGCGCGGACGATTTCGTCGGCCACCGGGTCGGTCACGCCGGGGCGCAGGGCCACCTCGACGACGAGCGCGCCGGGCGGCGGGTCGGCGGGCGGAGCGGGCCAGGCGCGCCACTCGGCGACCTGAGTCAGCGGGTCAATTAAAAGCGAGAGGGCCAACTGCTGACATTCCTCCGGCGACAGTTGGCCCTCGATGAAGACCAGGTCCTGACATTCGAGACGCGTCAGGGCAGTAAAGCCCAGGGCATGGGCATCGGCCAGCAAGCCGACCGAACGCGGGTCGTCGGCGCGGCGAAAACGAACGATGAAGCGATAGACAGGCATGGACAGTTCCGGGAAAAGGAATCGCCCCCAATTCTACCCCGGCCGGATTGTCTGGTCAATAAACGCGAAGAACCCGTTCCCTGTGAGGGAACGGGTTCTTCACGTTTCACGAGATTATGGGTTGGTGGTTTGCCAGCGCCAACCGCGCGGCATGCCGGTCCCGCCGCAAGTTCCCCGGCCCGCGCCGCCCATCATGCCGCCGCGCCCCCTCCCCGGGCCGCCGGCAAGCATACGGTCGGCCTGCTGCTGGGTGATGACCCCGTCGGCCAGGGCCGCCTGGATGGCCGCCTGCCGCACCTCGCTCATCAGGGCAGGGAACGCCTCCGCCGAGACGCCGTTGGCCAGCGCAATCTGATAGAGCGTCTGACCGGCCACCAGGGCCGACTCGACCTGCTCGACACTTAGGTTCAGGCGGTCAGCAAAGGCAGCGACCATGTACGGGTGCAGAACGCCGCCGCAGACGCCGTTCCCCCGGGGCGGCGTTTCCCCCTGTGCGGCAGCCTGCCCAACACCCACGCCGGTCAACAAAACAGCCAGTAAGGCAACGACGATGAACGTCTTTTTCATATCACACACTCCTTGGATTGAATTTCTTGCCTACAGGATACCGCACGAATGTAAAGGTTCGGTAAAGGCTGGGACAAATTCTGGAAAAGGAGGGCGGTTTGCAAAAAGCGCAAAAGGGTGTGTCGCGCCGCCGACTACTGCTCCTCCCCGGCCAGCAACTTGATTCGCTCCCAGGGTTTGAGGCTCTCGTCCTCGGCCAGGAGAGCCTTCAACTCGTACATTTCGTCGCGCAGGGCGGCGGCGCGCTCGAATTCGAGGTTCTTGGCCGCCTCTTTCATCTGCTTTTCCAATTCGGCGATGACCTTCTGCAACTCGGAGCGCGAGGTCGCCTCCCTGCGTTTGCCGGCCTTGTACTCGCCGCGCGCTTCGGCCAGCGCCGCCGGGGTCATCTGGTCGGTCAGGTCACGGATGGCTTTGTGAATGCTGACCGGCACGATGCCGTGCTCCGCGTTGTATTTCAACTGCTTGGCGCGGCGGCGGTTGGTCTCCTCGATGGCGCGTTTCATCGAATCGGTCATCTGGTCAGCATACATGATGACCCGCCCGTTGACGTGCCGGGCGGCGCGCCCGATGGTCTGGATGAGGGCCGTCTCGGAGCGCAGGAAGCCCTCCTTGTCCGCGTCCAGAATGGCCACCAGCGAGACCTCCGGCAGGTCGAGGCCCTCGCGCAGCAGGTTGATTCCCACCACCACGTCATAGACGCCCAGGCGCAGGTCGCGCAGGATGGTCACCCGCTCGAGGGTCTCGATCTCCGAATGGAGGTAATGGACCTTGATGCCGAGTTCTTCGAGGTACTGGGCCAGGTCCTCGGCCATGCGTTTGGTCAGGGTGGTGACCAGCGCCCGCTCGCCGCGCTCGACCCGGGCGCGGATTTCCCCCACCAGGTCGTCCACCTGGCCGCGGGTCGGGCGGACTTCTACCTCGGGGTCCACCAGGCCGGTCGGGCGGATGATTTGCTCGACCACCTGCTGGGCGCGGCGCATCTCGTACGGGCCGGGCGTGGCCGAGGTATAGATGGTGTAGCCCATCACCTGCTCGAACTCCTCAAAGGTCAGCGGGCGGTTGTCGAGGGCAGAGGGCAGGCGGAAGCCGTATTCGACCAGGATTTCCTTGCGCGAGCGGTCGCCGTTGTACATGCCGCGAATCTGCGGCACAGTCATGTGCGATTCGTCAATCACCAGCAGGTACTCGCTGGGCATGAAGTCAATCAGCGTCCAGGGATGAGAGCCGGGCGGGCGCTGATCGAGATGACGGGAGTAGTTTTCGATGCCGGAGCAGTAGCCCACCTCGCGCAGCATTTCCAGATCGTAGCGGGTGCGCTGTTCGAGGCGCTGGGCTTCGAGCAGTTTGCCTTGAGATTTGAAGAACTGCAAGCGCTCCTCCAGTTCGGCCTCGATATCGGCGATGGCCTGCTTGAGTTTGTCCTCCTGAGTCAGGTAATGTTTGGCGGGGTAGATTTCGACCTGCTCCAACTCGGCCAGGATCTCGCCGGTCAGGGGACTGAATTCGACGATGCGCTCGACTTCATCGCCAAAGAAGGCGATGCGGAAGCCGGTCTTGTCGGCATAGGCGGGGAGGATTTCGAGCGTTTCGCCGCGCAGGCGAAAGGTGCCGGGTTGCAAGTCGTAGTCGTTGCGCTGATATTGCCCCTCGATCAACTGGCGCAGCAAGGCGTTGCGCCGATAGAGGTCGCCGGCCCGCAGCCGCACCACCCCGCGGCCGTACTCCTCCGGCGACCCCAGCCCATAGATGCACGAGACCGAGGCGACGATGATAACGTCCTTGCGCGACATCAGCGAGGTGGTGGCTTTCAGGCGCAGGCGCTCGATCTCCTCGTTGATTTCGGTCTCTTTCTCGATGTACAAGTCGTGGCGCGGCACGTAGGCCTCGGGCTGGTAATAATCATAGTAAGAGACGAAGTACTCGACTGCATTTTCGGGAAAGAATTCGCGAAACTCGGCGTAGAGTTGGGCGGCGAGGGTCTTGTTGTGTGCCATGACCAGCGCCGGCAATTGCAGTTCCTGGATGACGGCCGCCACGGTGTAGGTCTTGCCCGTGCCGGTCGCGCCGAGCAGGACCTGATGCCTGTCGCCGCGCCGGACGCCTTCGACCAGGCCGCGGATGGCTTCCGGCTGGTCACCGGTTGGCTGGAAGGGAGCGTTGAGTTTGAATTCCATAGGAGCAGCCCCAGAAAAGCGAACGGGTGTTCTATTCTAACACGAAACGACGAAAGGCGGGGAGAAAAGCCGCCTTTCGTCGTTCCATCCCCGGCCGGAGGCGGTCGGCTCTAGGGAACCCCGGCCGGCAGGGGCGGGTAGCCGCCGCTCCAATCGACGACATCGCAGGTGACGCTGCTTCCGCCTGAGACGACCACGATGGTCAGGCAGCCGCCAGCGTGGCCGCTGAGGTCATAAGCCACCACCTGGTAATGGCCGGCCGGTAATTCGTCGAACGAGTACCAGGCCACCCCCATCGGCGTTCCTACCCAGTACCAGTAGCCGGTATCCTGGTTGCGCGCCACCACGTACATGTTCGGCAAAGCGCCGAAAGGATAGCCATAGATGCCGCCGGAGATGGAGCCGGAGCCGGTCAGCGGCGAATAGCCGGGGGGATACGGCACATCGAACGGCCCATGACTCCAGTCACAGACGTCAATGCCGGTCGTCTGTTGACCGGCGATCACCTGAAAAGCACCACCCTCGTGCAGGACGCCAATCGAATAATCGGGCGGCCAGCCATAGACGGTGTACGTTCCCGGTTCGAGCAGGATGCGGTATTCGGTCTGCGGGCGCGAGACCGGGATGTCGATCACCGCGCCGGTGGCCGTGTTGGTGAAATAGAGCGTCAACTGCGTCATGGCGTTGTTGCGGTAACAAATTTGTCCGCTGACCTCGCCCAGGTTAGCAGTCGGGCTGGCCGCCAGCGTCGGCGTCGGCTGCGGGGTTCTTTCGGCCTGGTGTGTGGCTGCCTCGATTGCCTCCATCGTTTGTTGGACGAGGGTGGCCGTCTGGTCATCAGGCGCGGCCGCCGGCCGCGGCATGTTGCAGGCAATGACCAGCAAACCCATCCACAGGAGAAGTAAGAACCGCCGGGAAAGATACATAGTCTCCTCTATCACTCGCCGCGTTTTGACACTTGGAGCAGGGGGAGCACCTCCTCGCCTCCGTTTATGAAAGTCGGCTTTCAACCGACCCCGGAGTCCGCTTCCAGCGGACTTCCATGACTTGAGCCGGGGATTTGTAATCCCCGGCGGACAAACAGCAGGAAGAAGATTGCGGCAATTCGAAAGTCCACCAAACCAATCCCGGAGTCCGCTTCCAGCGGACTTCCATGACTTGAGCCGGGGATTTGTAATCCCCGGTCGAGAAGGTAGTTACCAATTTGACCGTATTCGCCACAAGCCTCGCCGCCAAGCGGGCAAACCTGCTTTCTACAGCCTCAGCCAGGTGCCGATGCCCTTCTGGCGCGCCCGCCGGTAGATTTCCGGAGCAACGGCCATGTCGTCCATCGCCAGGCCAAGATTGATGGCCAGAGTGCGCTCGGTATCGGATTGGCGGCCGGGTTTGAGTCCGGCGGCCAGTTCGCCCAAGTCGGCATACGGGTCGGGAGTCTGCTGGAAGTAACCGACCGACTTGTAGTACTGGAACTGGGCATGGTCGTCGGTGGCGATGCGGTCCATCTGCGCCAGCGCCGCGCCGGTCCAGTATGAGTCGAAGTCGACGGCCGAGCCGAAAGCGCCGGGGCGCAGCCAGTCCTTTTCGATGGTCGGGGTCGGGTGTTTGAGAATCGGGCCGGAGGTCACGACCAGGTCCGCTTCGACCACCGCCTGCTTCGGCTCTTTGACGCCGATGACCTCGAAGCCGAATTTGGCCTGCATCTCGGCCACGTACTTCTCCTGAACTTCGGGCAGGATGTCGTAGGCATAGACGCGCTTGACCGGAAAGAGGCAGGCCAGCGCCTCCAGATTGGTGCGCCCCTGCACACCGCAGGCCAGAATGCCGACCACCTCGCTCTGCGGCCGGGCCAGGTACTTGGCCGAGAGGGCCGAGGCCGCGCCCGTCCGCATGGCGGTGATCCAGGTGCAGTCCATGACCGCATAAGGCAGGCCGGTCTCGGCATCGTTCAGGATGAGCAGACCGGTGATGTAGGGCAGGCCGCGCTTGTAGTTCTCCGGATAACCGCTGACCCACTTGATGCCCGCCGAGCGCATGGACGGAATGTAGGCCGGCATGGCATGAATGAAAGCATCCGGCATGGTGTGAATGCCCGGCTTGGGCGGCATCTCCACCTTGCCGTGGCCCTTGTCAACGAAGGCCTTTTCGAGCAGTTCGATGATGGTCTTCATGTCCAGCGCCACGGCTTCCACGTCGGCACGCGAAAGATAGAGCAGAGAATGTTCGTCCATGGGGAGTCTCCTGAGAGGAATGCGAGATTGCAGTCTCATTATAGCACCCATCTTCAGCCGGGCTGCTCACTTAAGCGGGGAAAAGCGGCCTCAGCCGCCGTCCTTCTCTGGCGGCGCAAAGAAGGCAGCCAGGGTCTTGAGAAGTCTGGGGATGTCGACCGGCTTGGAAATGTAGGCATCGAATCCCGCCGCCATGGCCCGCTTTCGGTCGCCGGGGAGCGTGTGAGCGGTCAGGGCTACGAGGGGGATGGCAGAGAGCGCCGGATCGGCTCTGATTTCGGCCGCCGCCGTCCAGCCGTCCTTCTCCGGCAGCGAGAGGTCCATCAGAATCAAATCGGGCCGCTCCTGATGGGCCAGTGTCACCGCCTGGGCGCCGGTCTGACCAATCAGGATTTCATAACCGGCCGTCTCCAGCACGAACCGCACCATCTCGCGGTTATCTGGATTGTCTTCAATCAAGAGAATCCGCCGCTTGCCCATCGCCAGCCTCTGTGTCCTCTTTATACACAAATCGAGGCGTTTCGTCAAACGATTCACCTCAGAGAGTTGGTGGTATAGGACGTACGCAGGACGAACCGCCAAGACACGGAAAACGTTACGATGGGTCTCAAGACGCCAAGCACACTCGGCGAACTCTGCAAAACGTTGGCGTTTTGGCGCCCTGGCGGTGAAATGAATGTCATTTTGCGTAAGTCCTGTGGTATATTGCACTCCATGCGTCTGCTCTTCGTGGCCGACGGCCGCTCCCCGATTGCCCTGAACTGGATCCGCTACTGGATTGAGCGCGGCGACGAGGTCTATCTGGCCTCGACCTTTGCCTGCGCCCCCAGCCTGCCGCTGCGCGGCCTGGACCTGGTGCCGGTCGCCCTGAGCGGGATGCGGAGCGCCGCCCCGGCCGCCGCGCCGCGCCGCGGCCCCCTGAGCGGCGCCCAGGGAGCCGTCTTGCGGGCTGCCCTGCGTCAGTGGCTCGGACTGCTGTCCCTGCCGCGCGCCGCCCGCCGCCTGGAGGCCGTCGCCGCCCGCCTGCAGCCCGACCTGGTGCATGCCATGCGGATTCCCTTCGAGGGCCTGCTGGCCGCCCGCGCCCGCCTGCCCGCCCCGCTGATTCTCTCCTCCTGGGGCAACGACTTCACCCTGCATGCCCGCCTCTCGCCTTGGATGGGCGCGGCCATCCGCGCCGCCCTGCGCGCCGCCGCCGCCCTGCACGCCGACTGCCGGCGCGATGTCCGCCTGGCCCATGCCTTCGGCTTCGACCCCCACAAACCGACCCTGGTCATCCCCGGCAACGGCGGCATCGACGCCAACATCTTCCACCC
Organism: Anaerolineales bacterium; assembly: GCA_041287425.1. Classification (GTDB taxonomy): domain Bacteria; phylum Chloroflexota; class Anaerolineae; order Anaerolineales; family Villigracilaceae; genus JAFGSI01. Next base: position 79,294 of record JBEULG010000012.1, read on the forward strand.
GCCGCCCCATCCTCCCGCCGAACCGGTGGTCGTCAACCCGCGCGGCCTGCGCGGCTACGTACGCAACGACACCTTCTTCAAAGCCATTCCGCTCGTCCTGGCGGCGCGCCCGGAGACCCGCTTCCGCTGCGCGGCGATGGCGGGAGCGGCCGCCGCCGAAGACTGGGTGCGCAGGCTGGGCGTCGCAGACGCCGTCGAATTGCTGCCCCCCCGCCCGCACGCTGCCATGGCGGCCCTCTACCAGTCGGCCCAGGTAGCCGTCTCGCCCGCCACCCACGATGGAACGCCGAACACGCTGCTCGAAGCCATGGCCTGCGGCTGCCTGCCCATCGCCGGCGACCTGGACTCGCTACGCGAGTGGATTACCCCCGGCGAGAACGGCCTGCTGATCGATCCCTCCAGCCCGGCCGACCTGGCGCAAGCCATCCTGACCGCCCTGGAAGACGGCCGCCTGCGCCGGCAAGCCCTTAAAACGAACGTCCGCCTGATTGCCGAGCGCGCCGAATACCGGCGCTGCATGGCTCAGGCGGAAGCGCTCTATACGCAAGTGGCCGGCGGCTGACTAGCCCGCCTTGGGGGCGCGCAGACTGTCCAGCCGCTCCTGGAGTTCGATTCGCTTGGTCGCCGCGGCCTGGCGGACCTCGGTCGCGAACGTCTCGGCCCGCTCACGAATCCGGGCGCGCAACTCGGCCCCCGATTCGGGCGCGTACAACAGAGCCAGCGTCGCCCCGACCAGCCCGCCGACGATTGCTCCGATGATGAAACCCAATACTTTACGCATCACAACCTCCTCAATTCTGGTGAATATCGCCCGATAGTGTCAGGCTTATTATAGAACAAAGCGGGGGGATTGAAAAGATAACCGAAGTGTGGAATAATGCCTCCTGCCGCGTAGATTGCCCCCCAACTGCGACGGCGATTTTCCTCTGCACGGCTTCCCTGACAAATAGAGAGGCCCCTACCTGATACGGAGGGTACCATGTCCACCCCAGCCCCTGTTCCACTTCAAAAAAGCGCTCGCAAGAAGGTCACCATTCCCGCCCTGCAAAAAATGAAGGCGGAAGGCAGGCGCATCTGTATGCTGACCGCCTACGATTACCCCACCGCCCTGGCATTGGACGAGGCCGGCATTGACGCCATCCTGGTCGGCGATTCGCTGGCCATGGTCGTGCTCGGCTACGAGAACACCCTGGCGGTCGGCATGGACGAGATGCTCCATCATTGCCGCGCTGTGCGGCGCGGCGCCTCGGCCCCCCTCCTGATCGGCGACATGCCCTTCCTTTCCTATCAAGTCTCCCCCGAAGAGGCCATCCGCAACGCCGGGCGCTTCCTGCAAGAGGGCGGCATGGACGCCGTCAAACTGGAGGGCGGGCGCGAACGCCTGGAGACCATCCAGCGCATCGTCGCGGCGGGCATTCCCGTCATGGGCCACCTCGGCCTGACGCCCCAGTCGGTGCACCGGCTGGGCGGATTCCGTCCGCAGGGACGCACCGCCGAGGCCGCCCGCCGCCTGCTCGAAGACGCCTTGCTGCTCGAACAGGCTGGCTGTTTCAGCCTGGTGCTCGAATCGGTCCCCGCCCGGCTGGCGCGCCTGGTGAGTGAACGCTTGACCATCCCCACCATCGGCATCGGCGCCGGGGCCGGCTGCGATGGTCAAGTGCTGGTGACCCACGACTTGCTCGGCCTGTTCGAGCGCTTCACGCCGCGTTTCGTCAAACAATACGCCCACGTGTATGCCGAGATGCGCCGCGCCTTCGGCGAATACATCGCCGACGTGCAGGCGGGACACTTCCCCGCCGAAGAACACTCGCTAGAGATGCCCGACGAAGAATGGCAAGCCCTGCAGCGGCTGCTGGCCGAATCCCCATCCTGATCCTCGGCAGCGGCGCGCTGGCCACCCTGTTCGCTGCCCGTCTGGCCGCCGGCGGGATGCCGGTCACCCTGCTGGGCGGCTGGCCGGAGGGACTGGCCGCCCTGCGCCGGCATGGCGCCCGCCTGGTCGGCGAGGACGGCCGGGAACTGGCCTTCCCCGTCCAGGTGGCAGAGCGGCCGCAGGCCTGTGCCCCCGCCTCCCACGCCCTTGTCCTGGTCAAAGCCTGGCAGACCGACGAGGCCGCCCGGCGGCTGTCCGTCTGCCTCCGGCCGGACGGACTGGCCGTCAGCCTGCAGAACGGACTGGGCAACCGCCAACGCCTGGCCGCCGCGCTGGGCAGCGAACGCGTCGGCCTGGGCGTCACCACCCTCGGCGCGACCCTGCTGGGGCCGGGACGCGTCCGCCCCGGCGGCGAGGGGCCGGTCTGGCTGGAGCGCCATCCCCGCCTGGGACCGCTGGCTGCCGCCTTGCAAGAATCCGGCTTCGAGGTCCGCCTGGTGGAGGATGCCGAGGCGCTCGTCTGGGGCAAACTGGTCATCAACGCCGCCATCAATCCGTTGACGGCGCTGCTGGGCATCCCCAACGGCGAACTGCTGAATCGTCCGGCGGCGCGCCGCCAGATGGCCGCCCTGGCCGTCGAGGCCGCCGCGGTCGCCGCCGCCCTGGGCATCTCCCTGCCCTTCGCCGACCCGGTCGCCGCCGCCGAGCAGGTAGCCCGTCAGACGGCGGCCAACCACTCGTCCATGCTCCAGGATGTGCGCCGCGGCGCGCCGACCGAGATCGACTCCATCTGCGGCGAAATCGTCCGCCTGGGAGAACGCCTCGGCATCCCAACCCCGCTCAACCGGCGCATGTGGCGACAAATCCGGGCGCTGACCGGCCGCTCCGTCACAAAGGCCGGCCGGGCAGTTCCTCCGCATCCCCAGACGTGATAAGATTAGAACAGCAACGCCCCTTGCCGGGGCATCCCTTCTGCATGGAGGTTGTGCGAATCCGCCTCCTGATTCGGGCAATCCATATCATCGATGCCAAACGTTTTCTTATCGAACATTTCGCAGGAGAGGCTCGATGGGCAAGATCTTTGCACTTCTGACCGTCTGGTTCTTGCTGAGCGCGCCGGGCGCGGCGCAGGCCCAGGCGGCAGCCGCCTTTCAAAGCGCGAGCGTCAAACTCTGGCCAGAGTACGACCGGCCTGATATGCTGGTCATCTGCGACTTCGTCCTGGCGCCGGCCTCGCCCACCCCGTCCGAGGTGACTCTGCGCATTCCGGCCGCGGCGGGCGAACCCTACGTGGTGGCCATCGGCCCCAGCCCCGCCGCCGTCTCAGACCAGAACGTCCGCTACGAAACCCGCCCGGCCGGCGACTGGTTAGCGGTGACGATTCATCTGCAGCCAGACAGCCGCGCCATCCGGCTGGAATACTACGACCCGCGTCTGGTCAAAGAAAACCACACCCGCCGCTTCCAGTACGAGTGGCCGGCCGATTACGCCGTCGAATCGTTGCGCCTCAGTTTCCAATTGCCGGTTGGGGCTTCTCGTCTCCTGCTCAACCCGCCATTGAGCGAGGCGCGCACCGGCGGCGATGGATTGCAGTACTATGAGGCCACCTTTGGCCCATTGGAGGCCGGCGAGACCTTCCGCCTGAGCGTCACCTACCAGAAAGCCAGCGACGCCCTGAGTGTTGCCAGCCTGCCGATCCAGCCCGCCGGTCCCCTCGATCAGCGTTCCAGCAGCGCGCTGGCATGGAATACCATCCTGCCGTGGGTGCTGGGCATCCTGGGATTTTTGCTCCTCCTGGGCGGTTTGACGGGCATTTTCCACCGCCAGCAGGGCAGGCATCTGAACGCCTCTGCTGGGCCTCGGCGGCGGAGACGGGCCAGCCAGGACGAATCGCTCTATTGCCACCGGTGCGGAAAGCGCGCCCAGCCAGGCGACCGCTTCTGCCGGGCCTGCGGGACGCGTCTGCGCCGGAGCGAAGAGTAAGGAAAGCGACTCTGCCGCCGGCGAGCCGGGCGGTTAAAATCTTACAACATCAGTCGGAATACTCACATTCTCACCTTGAATTAATCTGAGCATGTAGAATTACGTTTGTGCTTATGGTCTCAATCTCCGTGGAGGTGTCGTGATGCGTCCCAAATTCCTGGTCGGCGGGCTAATCATCCTGGCAGCCGTCATCTATCTTATCGTCAGCGCTACCCAATCGAACGCCGAATATTTTCTCACCGTCGAGCAAGTCCGTCAGCAGGGCGAACAGGCAGTCGGCCGCAATCTGCGCGTCTCCGGCGCGGTCATCGGTGATACAATCCAATACGATGCCGAGACTCTCAGCCTGCGCTTCGACATCGCCGACATCCCCGGCGACAACGCCGCCATCGAAGCCCAGGGTGGGCTGGCCGAAGTGCTCCACGCGGCCGTGATGGATCCCGGCCGGGCGCGGCTGACGGTCGTCTATGTGGGCCCGCGCCCCGACCTGTTGCAGAACGAGGCGCAAGCCATCGTCACCGGCCGCCTGGGCGAAGACGGCATTTTCTACGCCGATGAAGTCCTGCTGAAATGCCCGACCCGTTACGAGGAATCGCTTCCCGCTCAGGCCGGCAGCGAATAGCGCCCCGCGTGTAGCGCCGTCCTCCCCCTTCGTTGCAGAGGAGAGTCATGCTCGTTTATTTCGGTTTTGGCATCCTGGTACTCTCGTTTTTGTTGGCGCTGTTCACCATCGGGGCAGCGGTGTACGGGGCAAGGAGACAAAAGGCAGCCTGGATAGAAAGCGCCCGCCGCGCCATACTGTTGACCTTTCCGCTCCTCAGCCTGGCGGCCGGGGCGCTGATCTATCTGCTCGTCACCGGTCACTACGAAGTGAAATACGTGTACTCGGTGACCAGCAACGCCATGCCGCTCTACTTGAAAATCACCGCCCTGTGGGGCGGGCAGGCCGGCTCGCTGGTTTTTTGGTCGTGGCTGCTTTCGGCTTTCGTCTGCGCCGTCAGTTTGCGCAACTGGGAGGGGGAACGCGAATTTTTGCCCTGGGTCCTCGTGGTGACGGCGGTCACCCTGGCTTTCTTCCTGTCGTTGAGCATCTTCTTCGAGAATCCCTTCGAGCGCTGGTGGTTGCTCCCCAACGGCGACGCCGTCGGCGCGCTGTTCCAGCCGGCAGGCGGTGTGGCTGCCTTTCCTCCCGACGGCCGCGGCCTGAACCCGCTCCTGCGCCACCCTGGCATGATTCTCCACCCCCCCATGCTCTATCTGGGCTTTGTCGCTTTCGTCATCCCCTACGCCTTCGCCATAGCCGCCCTGGCAACCGGCCGCAGCGATGACCGCTGGATCCGCGTCACCCGCCGCTGGACGCTGACCGCCTGGCTGTTCCTCTCCCTCGGCCTGGTGCTGGGCATGCGCTGGGCCTACGACGTCCTCGGCTGGGGCGGCTACTGGGGCTGGGACCCGGTCGAAAACGCCGCCCTCATGCCCTGGCTGATCGGCACGCCCTTCCTGCATACGGCCATCATTCAGGAAAAGCGCGGCGTCTTCAAGCACTTCAACATGGCGCTCATCATTCTCACCTACGTCATGGTCATCGTCGGCACCTTCCTGACCCGTTCCGGGGTTCTCTCCTCGGTGCATGCCTTTGCCCAGAGCGCCATCGGACCGATGTTCTTCGGCTTCATTGTCCTGACCGTCGTCATTTCCTTTGCGCTGCTGATTCGGCGCTGGCCTCTCCTACGGGATGAAATCGCCCTCGACCGGCTCCTGTCGCGCGAGGCCCTCTTCCTGCTGGCGGCAGTCGTCTTCCTGAGCGTCTTCTTCATCGTCGCCTACGGCGTCTTCTCGCCGCTGGTGTATGAAATCGTGACCAACGAGAAAATCACCTTTGGGCCGCCCTGGTACGAGCGCGCCACCGCCCCCCTGTTCGGCCTGCTGATGCTGCTGATGGGCGTCGCCCCGCTCTCGGCCTGGAGTTACACCAACGCCCGCACACTCGGCCGCGCCCTCTGGAAGCCGACCCTGCCGGCCCTGCTTACGCCGCTGGCGCTGGCTCTGCTGGGCATCCGCAACCTCATCGCCCTGATTGGCTTCACCCTGGTCGTCTTCGTCCTGGCCGTCAGCCTCTACGAGTACGGACGCGGCGTGCGCGCCCGCATGCAGGCCAACGGCGAGAACCCTCTCCAGGCGCTGGGACGCCTGTTCGCCCGCAACCGCCGGCGTTACGGCGGCTACCTCATTCACATCGCCATGGTCGTCATGGCCATCGGCATCCTGGGCATCGAGTTGTTCCAGACCGAAACGCAGCGCAGCCTGGCCATCGGCGAAGAAATCGAACTGGGCGGCTACACCCTGCGCTACGACTCGCTGGCCCAATTCCCCTACACCGACGGCCGCCAGGTCACACGCGCCGAGTTGAGCGTCTTCAAAGACGGCGCCTTCGTCGCCCGCCTGGCGCCGCGCTACGACCTCTATCCAGACGGCCAGCCGATGACCATCCCCGGCGTCTACAGCACCCTGGCCGACGACCTGTACGTGGTGCTGGTCAACTGGGAAAACGTCTCGACCGCCCAGACCCCCTTCAAGGTCTATCACAACCCCCTCGTCAACTGGCTGTGGATCGGCAGCCTGCTCTTCATCGGCGGCATGATTCTGACCGCCTGGCCTCCAAAGGAAAACCGGTATCCATGAAAGGCAACCGTCTCTTCTTTTTGTTTCTCGCTCTCGTCTTTCTGGGCCTGTTGTTTCCCCTGCCGGCGCTGGCTCAGCAGGCCACCCCCTCCGATGACGAGGTCAACGCCATCGCCCGCCGCCTCTTCTGCCCGGTGTGCGAAAACACTCCCCTGGATGTCTGCCCCACCGAGGCCTGCCGTCAGTGGCGCGAACTCATCCGCCAGATGCTGGCCGAGGGCAAGAGCGAGACCGAAATCATCCAATTCTTCGTGGACAACTACGGCGCGCGCGTCCTGGCCGAACCGCCGCGGCAGGGCATCAACTGGATTTTCTACCTCGTCCCGCCGCTGGCCTTCCTGACCGGCCTGTTCCTGTTCGGACGCGGCTTCCGCGAGTGGCGGCGCAAAGCCCGCCAGGCCGCCGTCCAGCCGCCCCCCGCCTCTTCCACCGCGGCGGACGAATACGCCGTCCGCCTGGAAGAGGAACTCCGCAAACGCAGGTGACTTCTCCCCATGACCCAAGCCTCTCCCTCTCCCCTCCCCCGCCGCGGCGTCCCTCTCTGGGCGCAAATCATCATCTGGGTCCTGCTTCTCGGCCTGTTGCTGGTCATCGGCATCGGCCTGGCGCGCGTCCAGCAGCCCATCATCGCCATCGGCCGCCAGGTCCCCGATTTTACCCTGCCGCTGTACGACGGCTACGAGTACCAGGGCCGCAGCGAGGTGCGTCTTTCCGACCTGCGCGGCCAGGTCGTCGTCATCAACTTCTGGGCCTCCTGGTGCAAACCCTGCGAAAGCGAGGCCGCCGACCTGGAGGCTGCCTGGCGTCACTATCAGCCCGGCGGCCAGGTCATCTTCCTGGGCGTGGACTACGTGGACACCCCCCTGGACGGTCTCTCCTACCTGGTCAAGTTCGACATCACCTACCCCAACGGCCCCGACCAGGGCTCGCGCATTTCCGGCATCTTCAACCGCGACATGGGCGTGCCTGAAACGTACATCCTCGACCAGCAGGGCATCCTGCGCTTCATCAAAATTGGTCCGTTTGCCTCGGTGGATGAAATTCAGGCTGTCATCGACCCGCTCCTGAGGAGATAAGGATGGAATTGATCGCCCTTCTGCTCCTGCTGGCCGTGCTGGTCCTCGTCGTCCTCTTCGTGGCGCGGCCGCTCGTGCGCCCCCCTCTCGAACCGCACACCACTCCACAGGAGGAAGCCGACCTGCTGAGCGAACGCGAACACATCCTGGCCAATTTACAGGAACTGGATTTCGACTACGCCCTCGGCAAAATCCCCGAAGCAGATTACGCCGCCGAACGGGCGCGGCTGATCCGGCGCGGCGCCGACCTCCTGCGCCAACTGGACGCCAGGAAACCCCGCCCGTCCGCCCGCAAACGCCGTCTCTCCGATGAAGACCTGGAGGCCCTGATTGCCAAACGCCGCCAGGCGCGCCGCGAAAAGGCCGGCGGCTTCTGCCCCCAGTGCGGCAAACCGGTGCTGCGGGCGGACAAATTTTGTCCCTCCTGCGGCCACAATCTGAAAAACAGGCCAACCCCATGAAATTCCGCCTCTTGCTCCTCCTGCTGATCGCTCTGGCGCTGGCCGGCTGCTCCTTCAGCCTCTCGGAAGACATCACCCCTCCGCCCGGCTACCGCTCTCCCACCCCCGCGCCGACTCTCGATTTGTCCGCCCCCGCCGCGCCGCCCTCCCCGGCCCGCGGCGCCCTCGTTTATACCCAGAACTGCCTGGCCTGTCACGGCGAGCGCGGCCTGGGCAACGGCCCGCAGGCGGCGCAAATGCCGGTCGCCGTCCCCGCCATCGGACTGGCCGAAGTCGCCGGTCAGAGCGCCCCCGCCGAATGGTACCGCCTCATCACGATGGGACGCCCCGAGCGCGGCATGCCCTCCTTCCAGACCTTGAGCGAACAGGAACGCTGGGATGTGCTGGCCTACCTTTACACCCTGGGCGTCACGCCCGCACAACTGTCTGAGGCGCAAGCCCTCTACGCCGAGCACTGTGCCGAATGTCACCCTTCCTCGGCTCCCGATTTCAGCGACCCGGCGCAACTGACCGCCTCCAGCGGCGTCGCCCTGCGGCGCGTCATCGCCGAGGGCATTCCCAACCTCATGCCGGCCTTCGGCGAGCGGCTCAGTGAGGCCCAAATCCAGGCCCTGACCGTTTACCTGCGCACCCTGGCCTTCGACCTGGCACCCCTCGCCGAACCCACCCCCGCCCCCACGCCCGCCGCCCAAACGCCGGCCGACCAGACCGCACCCACCGCCGCGCCCGCCCAAGAGACGGG
>JBEULG010000013.1:0-106238 GCA_041287425.1 Anaerolineales bacterium
CAACCTGGCCCCCGGCGCGCGCGTTTCCTATTTCGTCCTGCCGGGCGACAACCTGGCCATCATTGCTTCCAAATTGAACAGCACCGTCGAAGCCATCGTGGCAGCCAACCCCGACATCTTGACCGACGGCGAAACGACCACCATCTACCCCGGATGGATTCTGCAAGTGCCGATCAACCTCGTCACCCCGACGATCACCCCGCTGCCAACCGTCACCCCGACGCCCTGAGAAACCCACGCCCGGTCGAAAAGCCGGGCGTTCTCATCTCTCAACCAGCCCCTGATTTTCTCTACGCCTGGCCGTCTTTGCACAATGGCCAGCCGCGCCAAATTCGAATTGCACATTCCCCATATGTAAGGTATAATCCGCCTTCGGCTATATTCTAGATGATTGGAGCATTAGTTATGGACAATAGGCCCGCGCCGGAGAGCGCGCTGCAACCCAAAGACCACCTAACAGGCAAAGTGATCAAGACCACCATCGCGGGGGCGATTATCGACATCGGACAGAAAGTTCCTGGCGTCGTTCACATCTCACAACTCCAGAAAGAACCGGTCAACCGGGTTGAGGACGTCGTCCAGCCCGGCCAGAACGTGGACGTGTGGGTGCGGCGGGTGCGCGACGACCGCATCGAACTGACCATGATCGAGCCGCTCGGCCTGGAGTGGAATGAAATCAAAGAAAACATGGTCGTGCGCGGCAAAGTCGCCCGCCTGGAGACCTACGGCGCCTTCGTAGACATCGGCGCCGAGCGGCCCGGCCTGGTCCACATCAGTGAAATCTCGCACGACTACATCAAATCGCCGGCCGAGGTGCTCAAGGAAGGCGACGAGGTCGAAGCCAAAGTCCTGGAAGTCAACCGCAAGAAGAAACAGATTCGCCTGAGCATCAAGGCGGCCACCCCCAAGCCGGAAGAAATCATGGCCGAAGTCAACAAAGGTGAGCGCAAAGCCAAAGAACGGAAGGGCAAAAAACAGGCCGACGAGCGCCCGGCAGAAGCAGCAATCGAGCGCGAACCCGAACTGACCGCCTTCCAAATCGCCTTCCAGAAAGCGCAGGAACGCGCCAACCAGAAGCCGACCGTGAGAACCAAGAAAGACAAGGCCACCGCCATGAGCGAGCGGGAGGAAATCTTCGACCGCACGCTGAAGAACCGCATCACCGACAAATGAACACAGCAACCGCTCCCTCCATGGGGAGCGGTTTTTCATCTGAGGACAAACCGGGGGACAGCGAAAACCGACTCGACCGCACGCAATCAAAAAGTCCGCCCCTGTTCCTGCATCTCCTTCAAGAACTTCTCCCGATTGGCCGAGCGGGCCGTCTTGCCGCTGGAGGTCTTGACCAGCCAGTGCTTGCCGACCAGATGAACGTAGCGCAGGGCAATGGCCGAACCGCGCGTGACGGCGGCGCGGATCTCGTCGGCGATGCGCTGACGCTCGGCCGGATCGTCGGTGTCCACCTCGGCGACCAGCACCACGTCCTCGGTGCCGGTACTCTCGTTGAAAACGCCAAAGGCGGAGGCGCGCCCGGCATGGACGCCGCGCACCTGATAGGCAAGATGCTCCAGGTCTTGAGGATAAATGTTCTTGCCGCCCACGATGATGAGGTCCTTCTTGCGGCCGGTGACGTAGAGTTCGCCGTCCACCAGGTAGCCGTAGTCGCCGGTCAGGTACCAGCCGCGCAGGAAGGCTTTGCGGGTGGCGTCGGGACGGTGATAGTATTCGGTCAGCATGCAGTTGCTCTGCAAAGCGACCTCGCCCACATGCCGGTCGGGGAGCGGATTGCCCCTGTCGTCCACAATCATGACCTGCGTGTTGGCAATCGCCTTGCCGCAGCCCAGCATGCGCACCGAGGGCCGGCCGTCATACGCCGGGCGGGCGAGGCGCTCCACCTGCAAACTCTCCAAATCCACGTCCTCGAAAATCAGCGGCCCATCCACCCCGCCCTGGGTAACGGCAAAGACGTTCTCGGCCATGGCATAGCAAGTGGCCAGGGCCTCGTAGCGCAAACCGTAGGGCTTGAAGCGTTCATAAAATACCTGGTGCGATTCCCAGCGCACCGGCTCCGAGCAGTTCGAAATCAAGCGCCAGGAGGACAGGTCCACTCCCTCCAGGTCGCGGTCGCGGATTTTCTGGGCGCAGAAATTGTAGGTGAAATTGGGCAGCCAGGAGAGCGTGCCGCGATATTTCGAGACGGCCTGCATCAGCCGATAGGGAGCACGAATCCAGTCGAAGGGCGACATGATGACCAGGGGGTAGCCCAGCAGGATGGGCATCAGCCAGCAGGCAATCAGGCCCATATCATGATAGAGCGGCAGCCAGGAGACGAAGACATCCTGGGGATTCAAGCGGATGGCGCGCCCGTAGTCGGTCAACTGGTTGAAGACCGCCCGGTGAGAGAGCGCCACGCCCTTCTGCAAACCGGTCGTGCCGGACGAGTGCTGGAGCAGGACGATATCCTCCTCCTGGCGCGTCAGGCCGCCGCAACGGGCAAAATCGGGCGCGGCCGGACCCTGGACCTGGTCGCTGACGATGAGCGCCCGCACCGAGTCCTCGCCCGGTTTGAGAGCGGCGCGCACCTCCGGTTCGAACTCGCGGTAGGTGATGATTGCCGTCGGCCGGGTGACGGCGATGAGCGCCGCCAGGTCGGCGCGGTAACGCTCGGGGAGCAATTTCTCGGTCAGGAAAGGCATGATAGACGGAATCGCCCCGTGCAGGACGGTTCCGAAGTACGCATAGAGCAGGTCAACGCCATGCTGAAGGATGAGGATGACGACATCGCCGGGCCGGATTCCGGCCGCCTGGAGGGTGCGCGTATAGCCGAACGCTCCATGCATCAATTCACGGTACGTCACCGGCCGGTCGGGCTGACCGGCATGGAGCAGATACACTATCGTCTTGTCGGGCGTGGACTCGTAATGCCCTTTGAGCAGTTCGGAAAAGGTCGGCATGTTACTGGCGGGCGCGGATGAGGGCAGCCAACTGATTCAGGCTGTCGAAAGTGGAGGCGTTGAGTTCGGCGTCGTCAATGTGAACGCCAAAATTGTCTTCGACGAAGAGGGCCAAATCGACCAGATGAAAGGAATCGATCAGGCCGCTGGTCAGCAGCGATTCATCCGGCCCGATGGAGCGGCCGGGCTGCTTGAGAATCTCGGCGGCGATGTAACCCGCCAGTTTGGCAATGATTTCATCAGACATGCTGGCTCCAGAGAAAGCAGATTGTTCGGGCGACAATTGTAGCACGGATTTTGGGCCGGGCGCCGGCAAATCAAGGGCAAGGCATTTGCGAGAGAGCCTGGGCAAGCGTCCTGGCCAATTCGGCCTCGGCCTGCGGCGTCAGATGAATGGCACTATTGGTGTAATGAACCGCCTCCGGCAGGAGATTCCACAGATCGAGATAGTTCCAGCCCAAGCGCCCCGCCCGCTCGGCCAACAGCCGACGGTAGTCGTCATACGCCCAGCGGGGATAGAAGAAATTGTACCGCAGGTCGCTGTTGACTCCCCGGCTGAGGAACATCGGCTCGTTGACCAGCAGGACGGGCGTATCGCCCGCCGCCCGGAAGCCTGCTTCCAGAACCTCGAAAGCAAGGTCGGTCTCCTGCAGCCCAGGAGGCTGAAGGTCGTGGAAAGAGAGGTCGGCCTCCAAATCCACCTGCAGGGCAGGGTAATCGGAAGGATAGGCCTGGTCAATGCCGGTCGCCGCCCACAGGATGCCGTAGAGTTGCAGGCGCAGCCAATCGGCGAGCGCCCGCCGCCGGCCGATCAGAGTCCGCTCCCAGAAAGTGGGCTGTGCCAGGGCCGGGTCGGCGAGGTCGAAGGGCAAATCGTAGCGGGCGATGAGCGCCTGCGTCCGCGCCGCATTGTGGGCGACGATGGGAGCGGTCAGTTGCCCATCGAGCGGGAACGCCTCGAGAGTCGTCAGCCAGATGATCAGATCGGGGTCGTAGCGCACGGCGTAGTCGAGCAGGAGCAGGTCCTTGGTCAGCGAAAGGCTTGGGTAGCCCAGGTTGTAGAAGCGCACCGGCCGCCCGCAGAGGGTCAGAGCGGCGGCGTTCAACTGTCCGGCCAGGGTTTCTTCCGGGCGCAGCAGCGTTCCCCAGACAGACGAATCGCCCATCAGGAGGATGCGGTATTCATCGGCGGGCTTCGGCCCGGCCGCGATAACGTGCGAAGCAAACATGGCGTCCAGGTCGAAGAGGCTCAGGTTATACGCCTGGGCCGGATTCTCGCCAAAGGGGAGGCGTTCACGACCAGGGAAGAGGCGATTATAGAGCGAGAGGCGTCCCGAATCGACCGGCGGCAAAGCGGCCACCAGCAAGTCGAGAATCAGGAAGAGCAGCAGGCCCTTCCACAAGACAGCCAGGGGGCGGATGACGGGCGGGCGGTCCATCAGGAAACTCCCATCAACTTCAAGAAGACCTGCCAGGAGGTGAGCGGGTCGGGTAGGGCAAACCAGACCCAGCCCAGCGTCACATAATGGAAAGTCAACAAGGCGCCGCCCAAGTCGAGCAGAGCGCGCTTGCTCCCCGAAACCGCCGCCAGGCGCGGGCGCGTCCATTCGCTCCAGCGGTTGTGGAAGAAGAGACCGGCGGCGTGCCACAAACCCCACAGGACAAAATTCCAGGTGATGCCATGCCAGAGGCCAATCAAGAGCATGGTGGACAGTTGCCCCGCCAGAATGATGAGCGCCGCCGGCAGGGAACGCTTCGAAGCCCGCAGGGCGCGCGTCAGTGGGTTGAACACATAAGCCCGAATCCACTGCGTCAGAGTCATGTGCCAGTTATTCCAGAACTGGGTCAGGTTCGGCTTGAGGTAAGGGGCGTTGAAGTTCTCCGGCAATTTAACCCCCACCAAGCGCCCCAGGCCGATAGCGATGTCGGTGTAACCGGCAAAGTCGAAGTACAGTTGCAGCGAGTAAGCGTACAGCAGCACCCACGCCCAGCCGGCGCTGTGGACCTGCAGGGCATTGACCGGGCTGAGAGCAATCAACGCCAGCGTATCGGCCAGGACGAATTTCTTGAACAGGCCGAGCGTCAATCGCCGCCCGGCCTCTAGCCAGCCTTGCGAATCGAGTGGACGGGGGCGGCGCAAGTCCTCCACAAAGCGCTCGATGCGGTCAATGGGACCGGCCGCCAGGGCCGGGAAGAAGACGGCGTAGATGGCGTATTCGGCCAGCGAAACCGGCGGCAGCCGTCCCGCTTGGCGGTCGCGAAAGGTGTGCAGCAAGCGGAAGGCAAGGTAAGAAAACCCGAGCCAGCGGAGATCGAGCGCCGAAGCCAGCGCCGCGGACTGAGCATTCCACCTCCGCAGCCAGGCGCTGAGGGCGGTTGTCAGCGGCGGATATTTGAGGCAGATGAAGAGCAGCAGAAGAAAGAAAACGCCAAGCGCCAGACCCAGACGGGACAGGCGCGGCGAACGCTGGAAAAAGACCGCCAGGCCGGCCACGCCCGTCACGAAGAGCAGGAGCGGCAAGAGGCGCGGCGGCCGGCCGACGGCGGGCAAATCGAGGCCGAGCAGGCGGCTGAGAGCGAGCAAGAGCACCACCGCCCCCAGGATTGCCGCCGCTCCCCAGTTGTCGCGCCAGGCGCGTCGGTCGGGCGGCGCTGTCAGCACCCAGCCGAGGACGACCAGTCCCAGGGTCGCGGTCGGCAGCCAAAAGTCGAGGTAGCGGATGGGCAGAGCCGGCTGCAGGGCATACACCGTCAGGGCGCTGACGCTCAAGAGCAGCGGTAACCGCCAGCGGCCGCGAGCGAAAAGACCCAGAACGGCAGCCAGGCCGGCCAGAATCAAAATGAAAGTCAGGGTCATCTAGAAGCCCTGATAAATCCACAAGGGGGTGCTGTCAGCCGTCAAAACGATCAACGCCGTCAGGATGAGGCAGAACAGCAGCGCCCACAGATTCTCGGCAGTGAAGATTTTCGGTTTCATCGGTAACCGCAAACCAGATAATCCCCCCGCTCTTCGACCACCTGGTACGTGCGCAGCGAGAGATCGATCGCTTGATCCTCGTTGTTATAGGTCGCCAGGATATTGCCCTCGCAAGCGACGAAAATATAGACCCCGTCTGTGCTTTGCGATTGGCAGCGCAGTCCTTCCAGACGGGTGGCGACCGTCTGGAGAGAGTCCAATTCGCGCAAGGCGCCGGCTTCCCAATCGGCGCAGGAAAGAGCAGCCAGAGCGCTGGCGTCCTTGTCCACCAGGGCCTGCAGGTAATCCTCCACGGCCTGCGCCGCCGGATCACCGCCGGCCGCGCTACAGGCAGTCAGCAATACCAGTAAAACACCAGCCGCCAAGAAAAATAGATTTTTGGTCATAGGAGACTCCGTCCATCAGATTGACTGGCGGCATTATATACGGCCAGGGATGAATTGACAAGCAAACCCGTCGCCGCCCGACCTCTCTATGATTTTTTTACCAAAATCCCCTCTTCTCCACTTGCATTTCCCAAACCTTTGAGAGTATAATCAAATTGGCTGGTGGTTTTACCACAGAAAGCGAGCCGTATGAATTCCCCTCTCATCGAACCTTTGCGCGTCCCCAGCCTGAAAGAGGCCTGCATCCAGCGCCTGGAGGAACTGATTCTCTCCGGCGAACTGAAAATCGGCGAGCGCCTGCCGCCGGAGCGGGAGTTTGCCGCCCGCCTGGGGGTCAGCCGTCCCGTCCTGCACGAGGCGCTGGTGGACCTGGACGCCAAAGGGCTGGTGCGCATCGTGCCGCGTCGCGGCGTCTTCGTCAACGATTACCGCCGCAGCGGTTCGATGGCGATTCTCACCTCCCTGCTTGCCTACCATAACGGACAACTCGACCCGACCTTTGCCCAGAGCCTGCTCGACACGCGCCTCCTGCTCGAGGTCGAGACCGCCCGCCTGGCCGCCCTCCACCGCACCGAAGAGCACCTGCGCGAGTTTCATGACCTGCTCGCCCAGGAACAGGAGGCTGCCTGCTGCGACCCGCAAACCCTGACCGGCCTGGATTTCGACTTTCACCTGCTGGTCGCCATCGCCTCCGGCAATCTCATCTACCCCCTGCTCATCAATTCCTTCAAAAGCATCTATACCAGCCTGACCGGCGCTTTCTTCCGCCAGCACTACGGCTCGCCGGTCGTGGAAACGGTTCACCAGTTCCATCGCCGCCTGGTCGAGGCCATCGAGCGCGGCGAGGAGGCAAACGCCGTCCAGGTGATGCGCGAAATGCTCGCCCACGGCGAAACCTATCTGAAAGGAGAACAGTCATGACCACTTGTACGGTTGAAAAGCCCCGTTACGCGGTCAAAACGCCCTACAATCTTTCCCCGCGCATCCAATGGCTGCGGGATTATTATTTTCAGGGCGTCCAACGCGCCTGGAACAACGAGTACACCTCCTGGACGACCGGCGCGCCCTGGGATTTCCAGTACAACGAAATGAATTTCTATATCGTGCCGGAGACGTACGCCTTCCTGCAGACCTTCCGCTCGGCCTTTCGCCAGACCGCCCGGCGCGTCGACCTGCATCCGGACTTTTGGAAATGGTCGCTGCCCGAGCGCCGCGCCTGGTTCAACCGAGAGGTCATGGTCAATTACCTGCCCAAAGAAATCCTGCCCGGCGACCTGCTGGCCGGAGCGCGCTTCAACGTCCAAACCTCGTGCTGCCTGAACCGCAAGGAAGTCCGTCAGCGCGATAAGCAGATTTACGGTCCGAACGGGGCGCGGGCAGCCATGCTCTGGTTCCACAATCACGGCTACGGCAACGCCGGAGCGACCTCCGGTCATCTGATTCCCGATTACGCCCGCGTTCTGCGCGAGGGCTGGAAGGCCATTCACGCTGAACTGGAGCAATTCTATCGGGCGCTCCCGCCGGCCGAAAAACGCGGCAGAAAAGGCGCCCAATTGCGGGCGATGATGACCGCCGCGACCATGCCGCGCGACCTGGCCGCAGCCTACTCCCGGGAATGCCTCCGCCTCGCCGAACGCGAGCCGGAGCCTGCCCGCCGCGCCGAACTCCAGCAGATGGCCGACAACCTGAGCCGCGTTCCCTGGGAGCCGGCCCAAACCTTCTGGGAGGCCGTCCAGTCGCTCTGGCTGACCCACATGCTGGTCATGGCCGACGAAAATTACCCCGGCCCCGGCGATTCCTTTGGCCGCCTCGACCAGTACCTCCACCCCTACTGGCAGAAGTCCATCCAGGAGGGCATGGACCCCGAATTCGGCAAAGAAATCCTCAAGTGCTTCTGGATTCACTGCAACACCGCCTACGACGGGATGATTCGCACCGGCGGCAACCAGGGTATCACTGCCGGCTACGGGCAACTCTTCACCATCTCCGGCATGGGGCCGGGCGGTCAGGATATGAGCAACGACCTGACCTACGTGCTGCTGGATGTGATTGACGAAATGTCGCCCATCCTCGAGCCGAAGCCCAACGTGCGCCTGCACCGCAACTCGCCCGACAAACTCCTCGACCGTGTCGTCGAGATGATTGCCTCCAGCCAGGGCTCGCCCTTCCTGCTCAACTTCGACGAGCGCTCGATGGCCGGCATGCTGCTGGAGGCCAAAAAAGCAGGCGTCGAACATCTCATTAACGAGAGCAACGTCCACGACTATGCCCCGGTCGGCTGCCTGGAAAACACCATGGTCGGCAACGACCGCTCCGGCACGGTGGACGCCAACCTGAACCTGCTCAAGGCGGTCGAACTGACCCTGACCGGCGGCTACGACCTGCTCCCCTTCACCGACCCGATGACCGGCAAAGCCGACAAACCCCAACGCTGGGGCGAGGACACCGGCGACCCGACCCGCTTCGAGACCTGGGAGCAGTTCTGGGAGGCCTACGCCGCCCAAACCCGTCACATCGTCCGCCGCATCGTTGCACTCTACGAAAAATCCGAGGCCGTGCGGGCGCGCTTCCATCCCACGCCGTACCTCTCCTGCCTGGTGCGCGGCTGCGCCGAAAAAGGCATGGATATCACCGAGGGCGGCGCAGAACTCAATTTCGTCACCATCGAGGCGGTCACCTTCGCCACCACCGTCGACTCGCTGCTGGCCGTCAAGTACCTGGTTTACGACGAAAAAATCTGCACCCTGGCCGAATTGATTCAGGCGCTGAAAGACAACTGGGTCGGGCATGAAGTCCTTCAGGCGCGCGCCCTGCACAAAGCCCCCAAATACGGCCGCGACGATGACGCCGCCGACGAAATGGCGCGCCGCGTCATGGAACTGTGGACGGAGGAAACCTGGAAGTACAAGACCCGCTCGACCAACCGTCAGTTCCGCCCCGGCATGCTCTCGTGGAATTACTGGGTGGCCGACTCGTTCATCCTGCCCGCCAGTCCAGACGGACGCCCGCGCGGCAAGTTCCTCTCCAACGCCCTCTGCCCCTCCAACGGCGCTGATGTCAACGGCCCAACCGCCAACGTCAACTCGGTTGGCAAGGCCCTGGGCGGCAAAGCCCGCGACGGGCAGGGCGATTGGCAGGACTACTTCAATCTCCTGCCCAACGGCGGCAGCCATACCATGACCTTCAATCCGTCCATTCTGCGCGACCCCGAACATCGCGCCAAGTTCAAAGCCTTCCTGCGCGGCTACATCGAGAACGGCGGCACGGCCCTGCAAATCAACATGATTGACGCCGACATCCTGCGCGACGCCCAAAAACATCCCGAAAACTACCGCCACCTGCTGGTGCGCGTCACCGGCTACAACGCCTACTTCACCAGCATCGGCCGCGAACTGCAAAACGAGATTATCGCACGCGAAAGCCACCAAATGAGATGATTACCGGCCGCATTCTGCACCTCCAGCGTCTCTCGACCGAGGATGGCCCGGGCATCCGCACCACCGTCTTCTTCAAGGGCTGTCCGCTGCGCTGCGCCTGGTGCCACAACCCCGAGAGCATCTCTTCCAAGCCGCAGACGCAGTGGTTTGCCGTCCGCTGCCTCGGCTGCAACACCTGCCTGGAGACCTGTCCCAACGGCTGCCTGAGCCGCGGCGAAGACGGCCTGCTCATTGACCGGGCGCGCTGCGAAGGCTGCGGCAAATGCGCCGAAGCCTGTCCGTCCGGCGCCCTCGAACTGCTCGGCAGGACCGTCACGGCGGATGAACTGCTGACCGAACTGCTCAAAGACCGCGCCTACTACGACAAATCGGGCGGCGGCGTGACCCTTTCGGGCGGCGAACCGACCCTCCAGCCGGACTTCGCCGAGACGCTCCTGCGCGGCCTGAAGGAGGCCGGCGTCTCTACCGCCCTCGACACCTGCGGCCTGTGCTCACGCCAGACCCTTGACCGGCTCCTGCCCTACACCGACCTGGTTCTGTTCGACATCAAACTGCTCGACCCCGCCGCTCACCGGCGTTTCACCGGCGCCTCGAACGAACTCATCCTGGAGAATCTCACTTATCTCCTCGATTACATCCGCCGCTGCCGCCGCCCCGACCTGTGGATTCGCACCCCGCTCATCCCCGGCGCAACGACCGGCGACGACAACCTGCACGCCATCGGCGGCTACCTGTCCGAGCACCTCGACGGCCTGCTCTCGCGCTGGGAATTGTGCGCCTTCAACAACCTCTGCCGCGACCAGTACACCCGTCTCGGCCTGACCTGGGACTACGCCCGGACTCCGCTCATGACCCGCGCCGAACTCGAACACTGCGAACAGGTCGCCCGCGCCTCCGGTCTCCGTCCCGACCTGGTCCTTGCCACCGGCGCTACCCGCGCCGTCAAATCTTTGGAGAGTGACTCATGACCCCAACCACTTTCTCGTCCTTCTCGGAAGAAGACATCCGCGCCACCCGCCCCGAAATGAAAATCGGCCTGCTCGCCAGCCTGACCCCCGAAGGCCTGCCGCACATCACCCTGCTCTCCTCGCTGATGGCCTGCGGCGAGAAGGAACTGTGCTTCGGCCAGTTTACCGAAGGGACATCAAAGAAAAACATTCTGCTCAATCCCAAAGTCGGCTTTCTCATCATGGGCCTCGACCGCACCCTGTGGCGTGGCAAAGCCGTCTACACCCGCTACGCCAAAGAAGGGGCGGAATACGACCACTACAACAACGTGCCGATGTTCCGCTACAACGCCTATTTCGGCGTACATACCGTCTATTACTTTGACCTGGTCGAACACACCGGCCGGCATCCCCTGCCGATGGGGCAAATCATCCCGGCCGCGCTGGTCACCATGCTGGCGCGCACGCTGGGGCGCAAGGCCCGCGGCGAGGCGGTTCTCAACCCCTGGACGCGCGCCTTCTTCGACAAAATTGACAACCTGAAGTTCCTCTCCTGGGTCGGCGCGGACGGCTTTCCCCGCCTCGTCCCCGCCATCCAGGCCCAAAGCCTGGACTCCCGTCACATCATCTTCTCGCCATCGGTCTATGCCGACGAACTGGCCGAAATCCCCGCCGGCGCGCCGCTGGCCGTCTTCGGCATGGCGCTGACGATGGAGGATGTGCTGGCGCGCGGCGTCTATCAGGGCCTCCGTCGCGTCGGCGGCCTGCGCGTTGGGCTGGTGGAGGTGGACTGGGTTTACAACCCCATGCCGCCCGTCCCGGGGCAAATCTTCCCGCCGCTGGAACTCAAACCCGTGACCGAATTCTAAAAAAACAGAATAGGACGTACGCAGGACAAACCGCCAAGACACGGAGAACGCCATGACGGGTTTCAAGACGCCAAACACACTTGGCGAACTCTGCAAAATTTTGGCGTTTTGGCGTCTTGGCGGTTGAAATGAATCTCATTTTGCGTAAGTCCTGAGAATTCAGGATGAACGTCCCGAAGGCTTGCTCCGGCAGGGAGTCGGTGAAATCAGAGCCTTCGGGACGTTCTGTCACAGGGACGCAAAGGCCAGGTCTCCACAAAAGACCTGGCTCTTCATCAGAGGAGTATAATTCTGCCATCATTTCCCCTGGAGGTGTCATCATGGACTACAACCCGCTTCTCTCCATCGCTACTGCTGCGCTCGAAATCGGCGCCGGGACCTGGGCGCTGCGCGGCCCCGGCCGCAAGCCCATCATCCACGCCGTGGCGACCATCCTGTTCCTCCTGGCCGGTTATCAGATTGTCGAGGCCATCTTCTGCACCGGCCTGCTGCCCACCACCGGCTCCTTCCTGCCCCGGCTGGCTTTCATCGTCGTCGCCTGGCTGCCGCCCACCGGCCTGCTGCTGGCGGCCCGCCTCTACCCCGGCCAAAAGCGCGGCCTGTACTGGTACGCCTACGGCATGTACCTGTTCTGCGCCGCGCTGGTGCTGGGCATCGCCACCGACCCGCACTTCGTCACCACCTCCGTCTGCATGATTGTTTTTGCACGCTACACAACCCCCACGCCGCTCTACCACACCTATGGCTTGTTCTACCAGTCCGGTCTCATGAGCCTGCTGGCCATCTCGGCCTGGGGCGTGACCCTTGCCGACGACCGCCGCCAGCGCCTCCTGCTGGGACAGTTAATGCTCGGCTCCATGGCCTTCATCTTCCCCTCGCTGGTCACCGTGGCCACCCTCCCGGTCGCCGAAAACGCCCTGCCGTCCATCATGTGCCACTTCGCCCTCCTGCTGGCGCTCTTCCTCATCCGGCTGGTGGCCATCGAACGCCACAATGTCCTCGAGCCGAACACCGCAACCCCCTTGCCGGTCGAGACGATGAGCACCGGAGCAGCCGGCTAGCCCGTTTATGTTCGAATTCACCGTCACCGCCCGCGCCGGACGCGCCCGCACCGGCATCTTCCACACCCCGCACGGCGACCTGGTCACGCCGGTCTTCGCGCCGGTCGGCACCCAGGCAGCGGTCAAGGCCCTCACCCCGGCCCAGGTCGGCGAACTCGGCGCGACGCTCGTCCTCGCCAACACCTACCACCTCTACCTGCGCCCCGGCGACGACCTCGTCCGCGAGATGGGCGGCCTGCACGAGTTCATGCGCTGGCCCGGCCCCCTCCTGACCGACTCGGGCGGCTTCCAGGTCTTCTCCCTGGCCGACAGCCGCAAAATTGACGATGACGGCGTGACCTTCAAATCCCACATTGACGGCTCGCTGCACCGCTTCACGCCCGAAAAATCCATCCAGATTCAGGAAAACCTCGGCGCCGACATCATCATGGCCTTCGACGAATGCTCCGACCCCAACGACCACGCCTACACGAAAATCGCCATGGAACGGACGCACCGCTGGGCCGAACGCTGCCTGGCCGCCAAAACCCGCCCCGACCAGGCCCTCTTCGGCATCATCCAGGGCGGCGTGAACCCCGACCTGCGGGCCGACTCGGCCCGTTTCATCGCCTCGCTCGACACACCCGGCATCGCCATCGGCGGACTCTCGGTCGGCGAGACAAAGGCCGAGATGCACGCCATGCTCGACGTGGTGACCCCGCTCCTGCCTGAGGACAAGCCGCGCTACCTGATGGGCGTCGGCACTCCCGAAGACCTCATCAACGGCGTCGCCCGCGGCGTGGACATCTTCGACTGCGTCCTGCCCACCCGTCTGGCGCGCCATCACGCCGCCTTCTCGCCCGAAGGGCGGCTCAACCTGATGAACGCCGTCTATGCCCGCGACAAACGCCCGATTGACGAAACCTGCGACTGCTACACCTGCCGCACCTTCACCCGCGCCTACCTGCGTCATCTCATCGTGGCAAAAGAACTCCTCGCCGGAACCCTGATCTCCATCCATAATCTGCGGGCATTGATACGCCTCATGGAAGAGATGCGCGGCTACATTGCCGAGGGTGGATTCGAAGAGAAAGTGCCGGTATTATTGAAATTGTGGAAAAATAATGCAAAGAGAGATGGTCGATGGTTGATGGTTGATGGTTAATGGAGACTGGAGGATGGAATGACTGTCATGAATTTGGATCAATTGGAAGTTTGGCGGCTGGCGCGTGACTTTGCTATAACAGTTTACAAGAAAGTTGTACCGCTCCTGCCGGCCAGCGAAAAATACAACTTGACCGACCAACTCAAGCGCGCCGCAGCCAGTGTCCCGGCCAATATTGCCGAAGGACATGGCCGTTTTTACTTTCAGGATAATGTCCGCTTCTGCTACATAGCGCGCGGCTCGCTGACCGAGGTGCAGAGTCATTTGTCCCTGGCACAGGCGCTGGGATTCATAACCCCGGAAATCTATTCCAGCATCACTCATGAAGCCGAAGCGGTTGCCCGTTCGATCAACGGATGGATCGCTTATCTCAAAAAAGCCAAGATGGGAGCAAACGAACCCGGCGCCTCTCACGTCATTCACGAATTCCAGGCTCCCTACCTCCTCGACAGCACCACAGAAGATTAACCATCCACCATCAACCATCCACCATTAACCACCCACCATTAACCATCCACCATTAACCATCCACCATTAACCAAAAACCATGCCCCTCCTCCACTCCTTCCTCCTCGGCCTCCTCCAGGGCCTGACCGAATTCATCCCCGTCTCCTCCACCGCCCACCTGCTCATCGGACAGCAACTGCTCGGCCTGCCCGCCGATGACGCCATGTTCTCGTTCCTCGTCATCGTCCAACTCGGCACACTCGTTTCGCTCTTCGCCTTTTACTGGAAAGACCTGCTCACCATCGCCAAAGCGACCTTCGACTTTCGACATCCGACGCTGGAAAGGAATCTGGGCTTTTATATCCTCCTCGCCACCCTCCCCGCCCTGCTGGCCGGATACCTGCTCAAGGACGCGGTGGAAGCCCTCTTCCGGCAGCCGCTGCTCGAAGCCGCCATCCGCCTGCTGGCCGCGGCCACCCTGCTGACCCTGGCCGAATGGCTGACCAAGAAATCCCGCAACCTGGACTCGATGACCTGGCTCGACGCCCTCGTCATCGGCCTCTTTCAGGTCATCTCGGTCTTCCCCGGCGCCTCCCGCTCCGGCACGACCATCTCCGCCGGCATGTTTCGCGGCTTCGACCGCCCCTCCGCCGCCCGCTTCGCCTTCCTGATGTCCGTGCCCGTCATGCTGGCCGCCGGGGCCTACGAAATGCTCGACGTGCTGAAGATGCCCGGCCTGACGAGTTTCCTCCTGCCGCTGACGGTCGGCTTCGTCACCGCCGCGCTGGTCGGCTGGCTGGCGATTCGCTGGCTCATCGGCTACCTGAGCAAACACTCGCTCTACGTGTTCGCCGCCTACTGCGCCGTTCTCGGCCTGATTGTGCTGGTCTTTCATATTTTCTAGGTGACCCATGGACCTCGACACCCGTCTCCCCGAAATGACCGCCTTGCTGCGGGAACTGGTTGAAATCGAATCACCCTCCCAAGACAAAGCCGCTGTGGATCGCATCGCCGGGCGGATCGCCGAAGAATGCCGTCGGCGGGGCGCCCAGGTTGAAATCGTGCCCGAAACGGCCGCCGGGAATCAGGTCATCGCCCGCTGGCAGCCGGCCCGTCCTGCCGCGCCTCAAAAAGCGCGCCCCATTCTGCTGCTCAGCCACATGGACACCGTCTTCCCTCTCGGCACGCTGGAAAAAATGCCCTTCTTCGAGCAGGGAGGCAAAATTTACGGGCCGGGGGTTTCGGATATGAAAGGTGGCATCGTCGTCGCCCTGACCGCCCTGGCGGCCCTGAACGCCGCCGGAGGGCTGCCTCGCCCCGTCACCGCCCTGTTTACCCCCGACGAGGAAGTCGGCAGCCGGGTCTCCCGCCCGCTGATCGAAGACCTGGCGCGCCAGGCCGCCCTGGTGCTGGTCCTCGAACCCGGCCTGCCCGATGGATCCCTCAAGACCTGGCGCAAGGGTGTCGGCGAATTCAGCCTGCGCGTGCGCGGCCGCGCCGCCCACGCCGGCGGCGACCACGAGAAAGGCCGCAACGCCATCGAGGAAATGGCCCATCAGGTGCTCGCCATCCAGCGCCTGACCGATTACAGCCGCGGCACCACGCTCAACGTCGGCCTGATTCGCGGCGGCACGGCCTCCAACGTCGTCCCCGACGAAGCCGTCGCCGAGGTGGATTTGCGCGTCATGCAGCCCGGCGAGGCCGAACGCATCACCGCCGCCCTGCATGCCCTGCGCCCCATCCTGGATGGCACCCGCCTGGAAGTGAGCGGCGGACTGAATCGCCCGCCCATGCCCTGCGACGACCAGATGAAAAACACGTTCGAGAAAGTCAAGTCCATCGCCGCCGGCCTCGGACTCGACCTCCGGGCGGGCGGCACAGGTGGCGGGTCCGACGCCAACTTCGTCGCCGCCTTGGGCATTCCCGTCTTGGACGGACTCGGACCAGCCGGCGAGGGCTATCATTCCGAGCGCGAATACATTTTCGCCCCCAGCCTGGTCGAGCGGGCCAAACTGCTGGCTGCCATCCTGGAGGCCTGGGAATGAAAAACCGCCTGCTGCTGGCCGTCCTCCTGTTCCTGGCTGCCTGCGGGCCGTCGGAGACAGAGCCTCCCGCTCCCCTGACCGTTCAGTACACGGCCGCGGCGCGTCCGTGGCTGGCTCCGCTCGAGGAATGCGCCGCCGCGGCAGGCCTGGTCATCCGCCCCGTCGGGCGCGCCGCCGCCTTCTTCGATCCCGCCGCCGACCTGGCCATCCGCATCGGAGAACCGGCCGCTTTCTCCGCCCCTGCCTACCAAATCGGAGAAGAACAGATCGCCTTTGTCATCCATCCTCAAAATCCCGTCACTGCCCTCGACTGGAGCGCCCTCCAGTCCGTGTTCGGCGGCCAAACGGTCAACTGGCAGGAGGTCGGCGGCCCCGATTTGCCCATCCAGGTGTGGGCGTATGCGGAAGGCGAGGACCTGCAGCAGATTTTGGGCACCGTCGTGCTGCAAAACCGCCCCATCGCCTCGACTGCCCGCCTGGCCGCCAGCCCCGAAGACATGGCCGCCAGCATCGGCGCCGACCCGGCCGCCATCGGCTTTTTACCCGGCCGCCAGGTCCCCGAAACGCTCCGCCGCCTGACTTTGCCATCCCAGGCGCAGTCTGCGCTGACCATCCCCGTCCTGGCCTTGCCCGGCCCTGAACCCTCTCAGGCAATCGTCTCTATCCTGGCGTGCCTGCAAAGATAAATCAAGGCGAGTGAGGAATGTTTCCTCCGCCTGAATCCGCACTCCAGGGCTAAAGCCCCTTAGGTAGTTGCAAACATTCGATCCACTCGTGCCATTCGATATCACAACGCTGCCATTCGAAAGCGGACATACCGGGGGCAAAGGCTGAGACATCGCAGACATTCGATCCCTTCGTGCCATTCGATATCACAACGCTGCCATTCGAAAGCGGACATGCCGGGGGCAAAGGCTGAGACATCGCAAACATTCGATCCCTTCGTGCCATTCGATGCCACAACTCGAACAGGACTTTTTTGGGAGTAAAAAGTGGAATACAAACTTGCTATAATGAGTTTGTACTTAACAATTTTGTTAGGCCAGAGGAGGAAGAAATGAAGAACCGTTCCCTTGATTTTCTCTCCGTCATTGCCATCATCGTCCTGTTAGCGGCATGCAACTTTAGCCGCTCGACGCCCATCCAGGAAGCCCCGTCAACCGAGACGCTCGCCGCCCCGACCGCCACTTCCACCCCCGCCCCGGCTTCCTTCACCATCGTCCCCGGAGCGCTCATGCACTGGTGGGACGGCAGCACCTTCATTTACGTCCCCGCCGGTGCCTTCCTGATGGGCGACGCCCAGGCCGAAGAGGGGGACAACATCCCCGCCCACCAGGTCAGCCTGGATGGTTTCTGGATGCACCAGAGCGAGGTCACCAACCGCATGTACGCCCAGTGTGTCGCTGCCGGTGTCTGCTCGCCCCCCGTCTCAGCCCCGGGAACCGCCAACCGCTTCCAGGACAACCGCTACCAGAACCACCCGGTCGTCAACGTCACCTGGCAAGAGGCCCTTGACTACTGCGAGTGGATCGGCGGCACCTTGCTCACCGAAGCCCAGTGGGAATGGGCCGCCCGCGGGGAGACCGGCGACCCCTACCCTTGGGGCGACGAGGACCCCTCCTGCAGCCGCCTCAACTACGCCGATTGTGCACTCCCGTCCTTCACCACCCTGGTCAACAGTTATCCCCTCGGCCTCAGCCCCTTCAACGCCGCCGATATGGCCGGCAACGTCTTCGAATGGGTCTATGACTGGTACGGAGAAGATTACTACGCTAACTCTCCCGCCTCCAACCCCACCGGACCCGAAACGGGCGAACAGCGCGTCGTCCGCAGCAGCGGATTCCGCACCGCCGAACCCCTCCTGCCCGTCACCAAACGCTTCAGCCAGACTCCCGACACCCGCCGCGACGACCTGGGCTTCCGCTGCCGCCTGACCGGCGAGACCCTCCAGTTCCCTCCGCCGCCCATGTGCACCCTCATCTCCTACGCCCCCGATCCCGCCGTCCCTGGCAACCCGCCGTCCATTCCACCAGAGTTCGACCTCCCATCGATGGGAGTGTGGGCTTATTGCGGTCTGGATAACAACGGCAATCAATATGGCACGCTCAAAATTCAGTTGGGGCCTCCCGGCACTGACCCAAGCGAGTTTAGCATTTCCTCCCCCAACGGAACACTCAACTGCACACCCGACTCCACGATTCCCCTGCTCTTCTACTGCACGGGGTCTGCAGTGCATCCCGGCGACCTGGTAACAGTATCAACATGCTTGCTATCGGCCGACACCACGCAGGTGACTTCCACTGCCGTCTGTCCACCGCTGTATTCCCTCGACCCGGTCAGCGACCTGTGCTTCTACATGGGGAGCGGCGGGCCGCTGATGTGCCAGGCGCCCAATGTGCCGGTTCCCGGTTACGGCTGCCTGCCCCCGCCCGTAAACGGGGAATGCCCGGCAGGCTACACCCAGGCCGAATACCAAGGCCAGCCGGTCTGCATTCCTGTCGGCGGGCCGTCCTGCACGGCGGCAGACTGTCCGGCCATCTGCCCGCCAGGCCTGACCTTCAATTCCGGGCAGTTCTGCTGCGACTATCCGGCCGATCAAACTCCCGTTTGTCCCACCGGCTATGTGTATGATACTTCCCTGAACACCTGTGTGACAGAGGTGCCTCATATCCCGGGCTGCGTCTCCGCAATGTTTATGATCCCCACCTGCGCCCCTGAAGATGGCGACGAGCCTGACCAACCCAACCAACCTACCGGCTGCTGGATTACTTTTAACTTTGGAGCCGGGCAAATCACGCAGTGCGTTTCGCCTTGCCCAGCCGGCATCCCAAATCAAGGACCTTGCACGCCTTGAGCGCCACCCTCGGCGAGGAGGAGACCAGCCCCGTCAATCCGGGGCTGGTCTTCTTTATCATTCTGGAAAGCGCGGCAAGAGGACGCCCATGACATCTTCCAGCGCCTGGGCCGCCGACAGCGCTTTGCTCTCCTGCCAGGGAGCAGCCACGATTTGGAGGCCGACGGGCAGCCCCTCGGCCAGGCCGCAGGGAAACGAGAGCGCCGGCAAACCGGTCAGATTGAAGGGAGCGGTGAAACGCGTCAGACGGCGGGCCGCCTGGACGGCCTCCGTCGCCTCGATGGGCGGGGCAGCAACGGGCGTCGTCGGCAAGAGGAGGACATCGTACTTTTCGAAGAACATCTCGAAGCGGCGGCGAGCCTCGGCCTGAGTCCGCCGCGCCAGGGCGTAGTCGGTGGACGAGAGCGCCGCGCCCATCTCCAGCCGCGCCCGCACGTCATCGCCGAACCAATCGGGATGGGCGGCCAACCGCTCGCGATGGAAAGCGGCGGCGTCGGCCTGAGTCATGCGCGTGTTGGCGAGCGCCAGGTCGGCCAACCAGGAAAGGTCCTCCCGCTCCACCCGCGCCCCGAGCGAACGGAACACCTCCGCCGTCTCCTGCACCCTCTGCCAGACGGCTGGCTCGCACTCCTCGACATACTCGCCGGCCGCCAGCGCCATCCGCCAGCCGCGCACGCCGTCCTTTAGGTGGGAGAGATAATCGTCCACGGGGAGGTTGGCCGAGGCCGGGTCGTGCGGGTCGTAGCCGGCCAGGACCTGCAACAGCCGCGCCGCGTCGGCCGCCGAGCGCGTCAGCGGGCCGACGTGGTCGAGGTTCCAAGAGAGCGGCAGCACGCCGCGCAGGCTGACGCGCCCGTAGGTGGGCTTCAGCCCAACCACGCCGCACAGCGCCGCCGGGATGCGGATGCTGCCGCCGGTGTCGGTGCCGAGGGCGGCCAGGCACATACCCGTTGCCACCGCCGCCGCCGAGCCGGAGGACGAGCCGCCGGTGATGCGGGCCGTATCCCAGGGGTTGCGCGCCGCCCCGTAGTGCGGATTGGCGCCGGTCACGCCCAGGGCAATCTCGTGCGTGTTGGTCTTGCCGACCAGGCAGGCGCCGGCCACCTTCAGACGCAGAACGGCCTCGCCATCCTGTGAAGGGAGGTGGGCGGCAAAGAATTTTGACCCGGCCGTGGTGCGGATGCCCGCCGTCTCGAACAGGTCTTTGAGAGCCACGGGAATGCCCAGCAAAAGGATGTCGGTCAGGTTGGAGGGCCGCAGGGCCAGAAGGGCATCGGCCTGGAAAGCGGCCTGGAGGGCCAGTTCGGGCGTCGGGGTGAGGACGGCGTTCAGTCGCGGGTTGAGACGCTCGATTTGGCGGAGGCAGGCCTCGGTGAGTCCCGCAGCGGTCAACTCGCCGGCGCGGAGGGCGGTCAGGGCGGAGGAGACGGTCAGGGAGGTGAGGTCAATGTCCATCGTTAATTGAAATTCCAAAAGGGCGGACACGAGGTCGGCCCCAACGATGGCAGTTCCAGCGGCTCAGAACAGGCCGACCACCTTGCCGGTTTCCAGGTCGAGGTCCACATCGTAGAAGACGGGACGGGTGGGCAGGCCGGGCATGGTGCGCATCTCGCCGACCAGGGGGTAGAGGAAACCGGCGCCGACCGAGGCGCGGATGTCGCGGATGGGGATGCGGAAGCCGGTCGGCACGCCTTTGAGGGCCGGGTCGTGGCTGAAGGAGAGGTGGGTCTTGGCCATGCAAAGGGGCAATTGGTCGAAGCCCAGGCGGGTGTAGAGGGCAATCTTTTCTTCGGCTTCGGGCAGGTAATCCACGCCGTCGGCGCCGTAGATTTCGCGGCAGATGATTTCGATTTTGTCTTTGATGGGCATGTCGAGCGGGTAGAGGAAGCGGAAGCGGCTGGGTTTTTCGGCGGCGCGGATGACCGCCTCGGCCAGCGCCACCGCCCCGGCGCCGCCGTCCATCCAGTTGGTGCAGACGACCGCCTCCATGGCGCCCGCTGCGAGCGCCGTCTGGCGAATCAGGTCGAGTTCGGCCGGTTTGTCGCTGGCAAACGCGTTGACCGCCACCACCACGTTGACGCCGAATTTGAGGGCGTTCTGGATGTGGCGGGTCATGTTCGGCAGCCCTTTGCGCACCAGGTCGAGGTTCTCGTCGGTGTATTCGGGGGCAAGCGGCCGCCCGGCGATGACCTTGGGGCCGCCGCCGTGCATCTTGAGGGCGCGCACGGTCGCCACCAGGACGACGACCTGCGGGACGAGACCGGAGTAGCGGCATTTGATGTCGAAGAATTTTTCCATGCCGATGTCTGCGCCGAAGCCCGATTCGGTGACGACGTAGCCATCGGGCCCGACCAGTTTGAGGGCGATGCGGTCGGCGATGATGGAACTGTTGCCGTGGGCGATGTTGGCGAACGGCCCGGCGTGGACGAAGACCGGCGTCCCCTCCAGGGTTTGCATCAGGTTGGGCTTGATGGCGTCCTTCATGAGGACGGTCAGCGCCCCGGCCACGCCCAGGTCTTCGGCGGTGATGGCCTCGCCGCGGCGGTTGGTGCCGATGACCATCCGGCCCAGGCGCTCGCGCATGTCGGCCAGGCTGCTCGTCAGGGCCAGGATGGCCATGATTTCGCTGGCGACGGTGATGTCGAAGCCGGTGCGGCGGGTCTTGCCCTTCTCTTCGGGGCCGAGGCCGATTTCGATTTCGCGCAGGAAGCGGTCGTTCGTGTCCACCACCCGCCGCCAGGTGATCGAGTCGGGGTCAATATCCAGGCGGGCAAAGCGCGCTCGTTCTTCGGGGGTCAGGTCGTTGGGGTCGGTCTTGGCGATGCCCAGTTTCTGCAGGCGGCGCAGCATGGTCGGCGAGAAGCGGCGGTTGCCCTGCCTGTCGGGCGGGCAAAGGGCGTTGAACAGTTTCTCGTCGTCCTGTTCGCTTTCGTGGAAGAGGCGGGCGTCAATGGCAGCCGCCAGCAGGTTGTTGGCGGCGGTAATGGCATGGATGTCGCCGGTCAGGTGCAGGTTGAAATCTTCCATCGGGATGACCTGCGAATAGCCGCCGCCCGCCGCGCCGCCTTTAATGCCGAAAGTCGGGCCTTGGGAGGGCTGGCGGATGCAGGTGAAGACGCGCTTGCCCAAATGCGCCCCCAGCGCCTGCGAAAGGCCGACGGTGGTGGTTGTCTTGCCCTCACCCAGGGGGGTAGGCGTGATGGCGGTCACGTCAACGTACTTGCCATCCGGGAGGTCTTTCAGGCGCTCGAGGATTTCGAGGCGCACTTTGGCTTTGTAGGGGCCGTAGAATTCCAATTCGTCCGGCAAAATGCCTGCTTCGTCTGCCACAACGGCGATGGGTTTGAGTTCGGCTTCCTGGGCGATTTGGATGTCAGAGGGGACCGGGCGGCGAAGCCGCAGGGGGGTAGGGGTGAATTGTGCGCTCATTTCATCTCATCTCCGTCGGCTGCATTATAGTGCAAATTTGCACAAAAAGACGCACCGACTCAGCCGGTGCGCTCGCAGTAGGGCGGGTGGGGGTCGAACCCACAAGGAGTGTCACCTCCGGAGGATTTTAAGTCCCCTGCGTCTGCCAGTTCCGCCACCGCCCCGCGGCCGTTATTATACAACTTTTTGGCGCAGATGGGCATAACGAGAGAGGAAGTGGACCCAAAAAGGCGACCGCCGTCCGCGGACCTGCGCCGCGCCGATGACCTGGCGCAATCCATCCGGACCCTCGAACGGCGGCAGCACGAGATGGGCCGCGCCGACCTCGAGGGCGGCGTGCGCGTCCGAGCCGGCGGTGCCGGGCAGTGCATGCTGGCGGGCAAATTGCTGCGCTTTGAGATTGTCTGTCGGCGAGAGGCAGCGGGCGTTGAAGATTTCGACCGCGTCCACCAGGGGGGTGATTTCGAGCAGGTCTTCCAGCCTCCATGCGCCGCTGCGCCAGCGGTCAAAG
Organism: Anaerolineales bacterium; assembly: GCA_041287425.1. Lineage (GTDB taxonomy): Bacteria > Chloroflexota > Anaerolineae > Anaerolineales > Villigracilaceae > JAFGSI01. Next base: position 23,062 of record JBEULG010000013.1, read on the forward strand.
GGATGCGAGACGCTGATGAAAGCGCCCTGGTCACGCAGGCGGCAGATGGTCTCCTGCGGCGAGAGGCCAGGCGGGACTTCCTCGGTCACAAAGGCGGCCAGGATTTCGCCGCGGGTGGTCATAATCTCTTCGCCGACGATGACCAGTTCGGGGTCGAGGGCGTGTGCGGCGCGCGCCCCGGCGATGGTGTTGTGGTCGGTGACGACGACACAGTCCAGTCCGCGCCGCCGCGCGGCCCGAATGAGCGCTTCGGGCGTGGTCAGCGCGTCTTTGGAGGCAGAGGTGTGGAGGTGGAAGTCAACCAGCATCTTTTTCTGCTTGACAAAGAGGTTTTTCGCAGTATATACTGATTTTGTCTGCGCCGGCAAGCCTTGCTCGCAACTGCTGGGGAGGCAGTGGCCATGGAAGTCATCAACACCATAAACGAGTTTCTTAGGGCCTTGAATCGGGGGCTGGGAATCATGCTGGCGTGGATTGCTCTGGGGCTTATTCTCTATTCGATTTTGAAATTCGCCCAAAAAAATCTTCACAAGATCAACGAGGACCTAAGAAAAGGAAGAAGGCCAAAATACACACGGGGGGAAGTCCTCTTAGACACTTTGCTGTTGATAGTAGCGGCGGCCATCGTGGTGGCGGTATTCTGGATCCTGCCAGGGCTGTTCAGAGGTTCTTGGGCCTGGATAGGCTGGCTCATCCGCTGGATTGAGGTGTTGGGCGGGGCGCTGGTCCTGGCCTGGCTGCTCGGCAACGAAATCGGCGAGAGGCGCTGGCTGTTTTCAACGCTGGGCCACTATTTTGTCATCTTGTTCGGCTGGCTCGCCGACCGCTGGTTGGGAGTGATATTCATCTCATTTCCACTGATTTTTCTCTACTATCTCGGACTTTACGAAACTGCGCATATTCTCCTGCCGGCGTCGAATCCCGAAGACAAACGCGAGCGCTGGCAGCGTTTCCTGATATTTGTCTCTTACACCTGGGGCATACAGTTGCCGCTTGTCGTGGTCGGAGAACACGCCTGGAAAAAGCCCGAGACGCGCATCCCCGGCGATTTCACCCGCGACTTACCCTTCCACGGCCTGGTGTGGACCAAGGCTCATCAGGCAGTCGCCATCACGGGCGGCAATCAGTTCAAACGCATTGACGGGCCGGGGATCGTCTTCACCGGCAAACTGGAACGGCCGTTGCAAATCATCGACCTGCGCCTGCAACTGCGCACCAGCGAAATTGACGTGGTCAGCAAGGACGGGCTGAATTTCAAGGCGCGCGTCTTTACGGCTTTTCGCATCGACAACGAAAACTGGGATGAGGCAACTTTCCAAAGACTGTATCAGCGGAATCCTCTGCTCAAGAACGCCAGGCAACTGGATTACACCGAAGGGAGTTTCCATTTCTCGCGCCCGCGCGTGCTGGCGACCATCAGCGTGACGGGGGCCAAAGTCTCCGAAAGCGAGGAGCCCATCTTCTGGGATCGCTGGGCGCTCAACGTGGTTGAGAAGACGGCGCGCAAGGTGGTGGCAGAGAAAACGTTGGATGAGTTGTGGCGGCCGGCCGAAGACAAACAGTTCGCCAACGCCCTGGAGGTCATCGCCCGGGAAATCAAGGAGCAGTGCGCCGAAACCTTGCGGGCGGCGGGCATTCTGCTCTACGCGGCCCGCATCGTCAACTTCTCTTTCCCCGCCAGCCAGGAAATCGAAAAGCAGCAAATTGCCTTCTGGGGAGCGCGCTGGGCGCGCAAGCGGACGGAAATCCTGGCCCGCGCCCAGGCGGAATCCGAGAAGATGCAGCAAGAGGCGAGAGCCTATGCTCAGGCCATGCTGCTGGAGGCCATCGCCGAAGGCCTGCAAAAGACGCAGGAAATCCATCCCGGCCTGCCGCGCTATGTGATTGCCATGCGCTTCTTGAACGCCCTTCAGGATTTCATCCACCGCCGCGCGCCCGGCGAGGCAGGCAACGTCGAGGCGGAGAGGCGCATCAGCGACCTGCAAGCCTACTTGCGGGAATGGCAGGGCACTCTCATGTCCGGTTCTGACAAGGGATAAAAGCCATGCCATTCAAGCCCCCTTCCACTTACGAAGAATGGCAAACCGCCTACACCCGCGAGGATGCTCACCGCGACTCCAAGCAGCGTGTATGGCATCTACTCTTCTTTGTTATTTTCTTTCCCTTGCTGGTTGCTAATCTGTACTGCATTTTCGTCGCCGTTCGCCACCTTGTCGACGTCCTCGACTCAACCTCGTCGTGGTGGCTCCTATTCGGACACTGGACACTTACCGTCTTGTTACTGATCTGCCCGCTGATCAGCCTAGTCTTCATTCAAAAATGGGCAGGACAATGCGCTCAAAATTTCTTCCGGGCCTTTTACCGCCCCCCCGAAGGCTTGAACGTCAGAAAGATTATTGCAGAGCGAAAATACGGCAAGATACATCTGCCGCCTCCGTTCAACGCGTTTTTTCAGTTCAAATACATTCTCATCAAGGACGGTGCAATCGTCGAGAAAGAGGAGGTCAGAGACCGCTGGCCAGCCTGGATGGCTTGCAACATCGGTGGACCTATCCTGCTGATTGTCTTCGACGGCAACGCCCTCTACCTTGAGCGCGGCAACAAGTTCTCGCGCGTGGTCGGCCCCGGCGAGATTGCTCCCTTCCTGGAATGGTTTGAGACCATCAAATACGTGGTCGACCTGCGCCCGAAGGTCAAAGTCGGCAGTTTCGATGTGTGGACGAAAGACGGCATCAAAATCGGCCTGACCGTGCGCGTCGAGAGCCGCATCGGTGACCCAGCAAAACGCGACCCGGAGGGCAAACTGGTCTATCCATACGACCCGGTAGCAGTCAAAAAAGCCGTCGAGCGCATTGCGCTGCGCTGGCCGGACCCCACCCAGGAGCCGAGCGAGTTCACCTGGGTTGACGCCGTCTGGGGCCAGGTGACCGGTATCCTGCCCTCCTACATCGGCAGCCGCTACCTGGACGATTTGCTGCTGGCCGAGCGACAAAGCGGCCAAATCCTCTCGGCGGATGCCATGAAGGCCATCTCCGATGATCTCAACAAGGCCACTCAGGTCTTTGGCGTCTTCGTCACCGACCTGCAAATCGTCAAAGTGGAGATTCCCGAGGAAATTCGCAAGTTGCAGGAGGAGTACTGGAAAGCCGAGCGCGAGAGCATCATCACCCTCACCGAGGGACAGGCCAAGGCGTTCGAGATTCGGGCGCAGGAAAAAGCCAGAGCAGAGGCCCAGCGCGATCTGCTTCTGACCATTGCAAACGGTCTGGAAAAAACGCGCAGCAACCAATTTACCCGTCCTTTGCTTCTGACACTGTCCAGTATTCTCGATCAAAGCCTGAGCGATCCCTCGCTCAAAACTTACCTTGCCAAAGAAACTCTGGAGATCCTGGAAAAATTGCAAAAAATTTTAGACCGGCCAGCCATTTGACGTTTAGCGGTTCAATCTGCAGGTAAAGGAGCAATTATGGTTTCCCTGGCTGCTCTCCTGGAACGGTTCTCTTTCGTCGCAGAGGCTGTGTGCATCGAAAAAGAACGATTCACCAAAGCATTGGGGAAGGCAGAGCAACTCGAAAAATTGGTCGAAGCGTTACAGAGTCACAGAAGGGAGGGATGCTACGATTGTGAATCCGAAGGGGGATGTTCGATATTTCTCGGCATTGCCCTGCTCGAACTGGGACACCGTAGAGAAGCAAAGTTGAAAATAGAAGAGGCCATTCAATGTTTCAGAAGTTGCTCAGATTACTGGAACCAAATCAACGCTTTGAACTTGCTGGGTTGGATTCATGAGAAGGAGGGGAATCACCACCATGCCCTTCACCATTATCGAGAAGCGTTCAAATTGCTCACAGGAACCTATCATTCCGTTAATTCGTACGACTACCGGCCGGCACCCACAATCCTGAAAACAGAACTCGAACAAAGCATCTCCCGCCTTCAGCACGGTCCCTCGCTTTCCGGCCGCGCCAGACAAAGACTGCGCATTGGCTGGTTTCCTATCTATGCCAGAGTGGAAGCAACTCCGCAAGGTCCCATTTGGATGGAGGCAGCAGGTGGCCAAAATTGCGTCGAGGCAGAGAGTGTTGTCATCAATGGGAAGACGCACACACTGCATTCCTGCATTCCGGGAGAAAACAGCATTTCTCTACGACCAGACAAAAGGTACGGCTGGGTGGAGGTACATGGCGACAGCATGAATGCAGCGACGCCTGTGCCTGTCGAGGAGCATGACTTTGCTCTCTTTTATCAAGCCGACGATGCCGGCGATGGCGACATCGTTGTTGCCATCAGAGCCGACCCCAGCGGGGCTGGCTACGAACATTTCATCAAAAGATTAGACAGGAAAAACAAGCAACTGCTTTCACAGACACAAGCGTCTCAAGGCTATCCGCCCATTCATTTATCTAACAAATGCAAAATCGTAGGCGTTGTCGTCGCAATCGCCAAGCCGGTATAACAGGCAAAGGTATCTTGAATCAGCACTCCTCCCCCCTCGTCGCCCTCGAATCGACCGTCATCACGCACGGGCTGCCGCGGCCGCAGAATCTGCATCTGGCCCGCGACATGGAGCGCGTGGTGCGCGAGAACGGCGCGACCCCCGCCACCATCGCCATCCTGAACGGACAAATCCGCGTCGGGCTGAGCGACGCCGAACTGGAACGCCTGGCCGCCGAGACGGATGTCCACAAAATCAGCCGCCGCGACTTCGCCGCCGCCCTGACCAAAAAATGGACCGGCGGCACCACCGTCGCCGGGACGATGTTCGCCGCCCAGCGTGCCGGCATCCGCGTCTTCGCCACCGGCGGCATCGGCGGAGTCCACGAAGTCGAAACGCTCGATATCTCCACCGACCTGCAGGCGTTGGCCGATACCCCCATGATTGTCGTCTGCGCCGGGGCCAAAGCCATCCTCGACCTGCCCGCCACGCTGGAATACCTGGAAACGATGGCCGTGCCGGTCATCGGCTACGGGACGGACGAATTCCCCGCCTTCTACTCACGCCAGAGCGGACTGCCCGTCAGCGCCCGGCTGGATTCACCCGCAGAGGTGGTTCAGTTTGCCAAAACCCACTGGGAATTGGGGATGAAATCTGCCGTGCTGGTCTGCCAGCCGCTGCCGCCCGAAGAGGAAATCCCGGCCGAAAACATTGCCCCCATCATCGAACAGGCCCGCCGTGAAGCCGGCGAGCAGGGCATCCACGGACAACCGTTGACCCCCTTCCTGCTCGCCCGCCTGGCCGAACTGACCGGCGGCGAATCGCTGCGCGCCAATCTGGCACTCCTGAAAAACAACGCCCGGCTGGGCGCTCAAATCGCCGTCGCCTGGGCGGCGGTCGGGAAAGAAAAACTGGCCTAAAAACCGGATTTTCCCAAGAAAATTCGGCCGCTTCCCAGCGCCCGGCGCCGAACATCGCGATTACGGGGTCCGCGTGGGACTCGGCCAGGGCGTGTCGGTGGGGCGGCGCGTCGGCGTGGGAGTCGGGCTAGGGGTCGGCGTGCGACTCGGCGTCGGGGTGTACGGGTCACCCTCGACGATGAACTCGCCCACAACCTCCCAGTCCTCGCCGACGAAAATCTGTACCTGATAGCGCCCCGGCAGCCACTCACTGGGGTCCGGATTCCAGTCCGAGAAACCGTAACCGCCCACCTCTCCATCCCAGGGCTTGGTCTCGAAATAAACCAGTTGCCCATCCCGATACCAGAGCGCCGTCCACTGGGAACCCGGAATCATATTATCGTAAGAAAAGACGGCGAACATGTGTCCCACCGGATTGCGAAACAGCGTGCCGGGGTTGACCGGCTGGGCGTTGACGACCCGGGTGGCAAACGTCAGCGGGCTGAAGACCGCGCTCGGATTGGGCGTGACCGTGCTGGAGAACTGCGCCGCCACCTGCGGGGGCAGGTAAGGCGTCGGTGTGATGGTGGGGGTATAACTCTCGGCCGGGGTCGGCGTGAGTGTGGGGGTCAGCGTGATGGTGGGCGTCAGGCTGATGGTGGGCGTGAGCGTTATGGTCGGTGTCAGAGAGGGCGTCGGGCTGGGAGGAAAATAGCGATAGGCGACCGGCTCGCCGTAGCGCCCCAATCCAAACGCCAGCGCCCCCAGGAAAACACCCACCAGGAGCGTCCGCCAAGCGGCGGCCAGGCGTTGACGGCGGATGCGGAAGAAGCGAATCTGTCCGGCCCGTCTCAGGGTGCGCACCCCCAGCCAGGCCAGCCACAGGGCGCCCAGCCCCGCCAGGATCGTGGCAGTCACGACCGCGTCATGAATGTCGACGTTTGGCATACAATCTCGCTCAAATTATACCTTCTTGACGGCTGCAGGGGAACGTGCTACATTCCCCCCATGCTCGTCTTTCTCAAACTCGGCGGCTCGCTCATCACCGACAAAGCAACCCCCTACACGCCCCGCCTCGACCTGCTGGCCGATCTGGCCGGGCAGATTGCAGCCGCCTGCCGGGAAAACCCCGACCTGCGGCTGGTGCTGGGACACGGTTCAGGCTCGTTTGGCCACCAGGCGGCCAGCCATTACGGCACACGCCAGGGCGTGGCCGGACCCGCCGCCTGGTGCGGCTTTGCCGAGGTCTGGTACCAGGCCGCGGCCTTGAACCGGCTGGTCATCGAGGCGCTGCGCGCCGCCGGGCTGGCGGCCGTAGCGCTGGCGCCGGTGGCGGCGGTGACCGCCCGCGGCGGGCGCATCCGCGCCTGGAATCTGACGCCTCTGCGCGCTGCCCTGGCGGGCGGCCTGCTGCCGGTCATCTACGGCGACGTCGCCTTCGACCTGCGCCTGGGAGGGACGATTCTCTCGACCGAGGATTTATTCGCCCACCTCGCCCCACGTCTGCGGCCGCGGCGCATCCTGCTGGCCGGGCAGGAGGCGGGCGTCTGGGCCGACTACCCCGCCCGCACCCGTCTGCTCGCCGAAATCACGCCGCGCTCTCTCAGCGGGCAGACCGGCGCGCTGGGCGCTGCCGCCGGGGCCGACGTCACCGGCGGCATGGAGAGCAAAGTCCGCCAGATGATGGCTCTCATCCGCCGTCTCCCCGGCCTGGAAGTGCTGATTTTTTCGGGGGAGGGCGGCGAAAACGTCCGCAGAGCCTTGCAGGGAGAAAACCCCGGCACCCTGCTCCATCGTTGACATCCCGCCCCACCTGATGTAGACTTACGCACCACTCGAAAGGTGTTGAGTATGTACTTCTCTCGTCAGCAACTCGAAGAAATCGAAGACCGTAGCCTGGCTCCCTACGCCGTCCGCAGCAAAGACAGCAAGGGCCGCGCCTACCTGGACAGCGAACCCGATTACCGCACCGCCTTCCAGCGCGACCGCGACCGCATCCTGCACACCACCGCCTTCCGGCGGCTGGAATACAAGACCCAGGTATTCATCAACTACGAGGGCGATTACTTCCGCACCCGCCTGACCCATACGCTGGAGGTGGCCCAAATCGGGCGCACCATCGCCCGCGCCCTGGGCGCCAATGAAGACCTGGTCGAGGCCATCTGCCTGGCTCACGACCTGGGCCACTCACCCTTCGGCCACGCCGGCGAAGCGACCCTGGCCAAGTTGATGAAAGACTACGGCGGCTTCGACCACAACAAACAATCTCTGCGCATCGTCACCGAACTCGAACAGCGTTACCCGGAATTCCCCGGCCTGAATCTCACCTGGGAAGTGCGCGAGGGGATGGTCAAGCATGAATCCGAGTACGACATCGCCGACGCCCGCGACTACAACCCCGAACTGCGCGGCAACCTCGAGACGCAAATCTGCAACATCGCCGACGAACTGGCCTACACCACCCACGATCTGGACGACGGCCTGCGCTCCGGCATGATTACACCGCAAATGTTGAGCGGCATTGCCCTGTGGGAAATCCTGGTCGAAACCTTCAACTGGCGCGGCCCGGTCTTGCAGGACATGGAACGCCACCGCATGATTCGCCACCTGGTGGGCTTGCTGGTCACAGACATCGTCCAGGCGACCGACACCCGCCTGAAGGAGAGCGGCGCCAGGTCGCCGATGGACATCCAGAAACTCAAGCACAACGTCATCGGCTACAGCGAAGACATGCAGCGCCGCAACCGCGAACTCAAGGATTTCCTCTACAGCCGTCTCTACCGGCACTTCCGCGTCGTGCGCATGCAGGTCAAGGCCGAACACATCGTCACCGACCTGTTCAACGCCTATCGCAATGAACCCGCCATCCTGCCCGACCATGTCCAGGCCTGGATTCCGACTCGCGGCCTGGAGCGCACTATCTGCGACTACATCGCCGGCATGACCGACCGTTTCGCCATCGAGGAACACGAGCGGCTCCACGATCCCTTCCTGAGACCCTGAACCATGAACGAAAAACCCGTCACCTATCTGACCGCCGAAGGCGCGGCCCGCCTGAAAGCCGAACTCGAAGAACTGAAAGGCCCCCAGCGCGCCGCCCTGGCGCGCCGCCTGCGCGACGCTATCCAAATGGGCGACCTCTCCGAAAACGCCGATTACCACAAGGCCAAAGAAGACCAGGCTTTCCTGGAGGGGCGCATCCAGGAACTGGAGTACATCTTGCGCAACGCCGAAATCATCGAGACCGATGACCGCCCCAAGGAGGTCGTCGCCATCGGGACGCGCGTCACCGTTCAGGAGGAAGGGTTCGATCCGGAAGTGTTTTTCTTGGTAGGCGCCAAAGAGGCCGACCCGCGCGCCGGCAAAATTTCGAACGAATCCCCCATCGGCCAGGCGTTGCTCGATCATCGCGTCGGCGAGGTCGTCGAAGCCGAAACACCCGGCGGACGAATCAAACTCAAGATTTTGAAAATCGAGTGAAAATGGATACAACCCACGGACCCGTTTCCTTACAGGAAACGGGTCCGTAGCATTCTATTCCGGGGCCATGATTTTCGGCCAGACGGCGATTTCCAGCGTCAGCCGGTTGAAGAAACTTTCGGCCGGCAGCGCGCCCTGACCGTACTCCATGTCGGCGATGATCGCCACCAGTTGTAGCGCCGCCGTCTCGAGGACGATTTGTTTGTCGAGTTCGGCCAGCACAGGCTCGCCCTTGTTTTGCAGGCGCTGGTAGGTGGCGGGGTCATCGAAAGCATGGCGGCTCATCAGCACCTTGGTCACCGTTTGGATGTCGTTCTTGTCGAACAGCCACAATTCGAAGGCTGTTACCTTCTTCGGTTCGCCGACGCCAATCGTCTCCGAAATGCCGATTCCGCACTCGCCCATGAATTCGCCCGCCTGATTTTCGATGCTGAAGGAATCGTCGAACAAATCATCGCCGATGACGAAGGTGGTCATGAATTGGGCAATCGGCGGCTCTTCGCCCATCGCCGCGTAGTCGGTCATCTCGGTCTGACGGCTGATTTGCCGCGCCTGCTGGGCGGGGGTCAGCGCCCCGCCGCCGGAGCGGCGAAAGAGCGGCAGCAGATAACGGAACAGCATATACCCCACGCCGCCGACCGCCAGCACCGCCACGAGGATGATCAGCGCTCGCCCAAAGGAACCGGAAGCGGGCTGCGAGGGAGTTGCCTGCGGGACCTCCGAGGCGGGCGGAACCACCACGCGCACCATCTCTGCAAAAGAGGCAATCGCGACCGGGTCCTGCGAACCCGGATTGGAGACGATAGTATCCAGAGTACTATACGCATACGGTCCCAGCGCCTCGAAACGCTCGACGGCCTGTTCGGCATCTCCGGTCAGGCGGAAGGAGTCAATCGCCATGCGGAGGTACTCTTCCCGATAGACCGGATGGAGCAGCGCCGGCGAGGCGTCTTTCCACTCTACGGGCTGGATGCCCCAGGCCCAAATCAGGCCCAAGATGAGGCCGACTGCCCCCGACACAAGGATCAGGGCGATCGGCTTCTTCAGCAAGTCGCGAATCTTATCCATCGTGAATGCTCCCTTCCCAGACCGGTCGGCATGTTCTCATTATACACTGAGAACAGAAAATCCTGCCCCTTCGTTCTCATCCTTCCGGCAGCGCCTCACCGACCACCTGATCCAGCAGGAAAGTCTCTTCACAAACGGTGCATTGGGCCTCGCGCTTGTTGGCGATGACCAGCAAACCCTGACACTTCGGACAGGGCGTCGGCAGAGGCCGCTTCCAGGAGGTGAAATCGCAGGCCGGGTAATTGTTGCAGCCGTAGAAGACGCGCCCCTTGCGCGTCTTGCGCTCGACAATCTCGCCGCCATCCTTGGGACACAGGACGCCGATTTTCTCCAGCCACGGCTCGGTGTGGCGGCACTCGGGGAAGCCCGAACAGGCGATGAACTTGCCGTAGCGGCCAAAACGGATGACCAGTTCCTTGCCGCACTTGGGGCAGGCGCGGCCAATTGGCTCCGGCCCGCTCTTGCTGACCGGCATCTCGGCCTGGGCGCGGCGCACCGTCTCGGCGAAGGGCTGATAGAAACTATCCAACACTCGCACCCAGTTGGCCTTGCCGCTGGCGATTCGGTCCAGGTCGGCTTCCATGCGGGCGGTAAATTGCAGGTCGACGATTTCGGGGAAATATTTGACCATCAAATCGTTGACCAGGATGCCGGTCTCGGTCGGCACCAGGCGGCGGTCCACCCGTTCGACGTAGCCGCGCTGCTGGATGGTCGAAATGGTCGGCGCGTAGGTGGACGGCCGGCCAATGCCGTACTCCTCCAGGGCAGCCACCAGGGAGGCCTCCGAGTAACGCGGCGGCGGCTGGGTGAAATGTTGTTCGGGAATCAGACGAATCAATTCCTGCTTCTGTCCCTCGGCAATCGAAGCCGGGATGCGGATGTTCATCTCGTCTTCCTCGTCCTCCGGCTTCTTGTCCTCGTTTTTGGCCTCTTCATAGACGACCAAATAGCCGGGGAATTTGACCGACGAGCCGGCGGCGCGCAGCAAGTACGTATGCGCCGACCCGCTGCCGGTCACCTCCACCGACAGGGTGTCATAGACGGCTGCCTCCATCTGGCAGGCGACGAAGCGCTGCCAGATCAACTGGTAGAGTTTGAACATCGCCGGTTCGAGATAGGGGCGGACTTTTTCGGGGTCGCGGAAGACCGAAGTGGGGCGGATGGCCTCGTGCGCCTCCTGCGCCCCGGCCACCTTCTTGGTGTATTCGACCGGTTTGGCGGGCAGGAAATCGGCGCCGTAGCGCTCGGCGATGTAGCGGCGGGCTTCGTCACGCGCCACCTCGGCGATGTTGGTCGAATCGGTGCGCATGTAGGTGATCAGGCCGGTCGTTCCGCCCTCGCCCACATCCTGGCCTTCGTACAGGCCCTGGGCCAGTGCCATCGTCCGCTTGGCGGTAAAACCGAGTTTGCGCGACGCCTCCTGCTGCAAGGTGGAGGTGATGAAGGGCGGCGAGGGCTTGCGCCGCCGTTCGCCGCGCTTGATGCGCGCAATCGTGTAGGCAGCCTGCTCCATGTCGGTCAGCAGCGGCCGGACCACCGCCTCGCTGCCCAATTCGGGCTCCTGCTCATCAACTTTGACCAGTTTGGCGATGAAAGTGGCCTTCTTTTCGCTCGCCGGGCGGAACTCGCCGGCAATCGTCCAATACTCGACCGGCACAAACGCCTCGATTTCGGCCTCGCGCTCGACAATCAGCCGCAGCGCCACCGACTGGACGCGCCCGGCCGAAAGCCGCGAGCGCACCTTCTCCCACAGAATCGGGCTGATGCTGTAGCCGACCAGCCGGTCGAGGATGCGCCGGGCCTGCTGGGCATTGACCAGGTCCATATTAATCTCGCGCGGGTTGGCAAAGGCTTCGCTGATGGCGTGTTCGGTAATCTCGTGGAAGACCACCCGGCGGGCCAGTTTCGGGTCGATGGCGGCCGCCTCCATCAAGTGCCAGGAAATGGCCTCGCCCTCGCGGTCGGGGTCGGTCGCCAGGTAAATTTCGGCGTGTTCTCTGGCCAGTTGTTTGAGTTCTTTGACCACTTCCTTTTTCTCGTTCGGAACGCGATATTTGGGCTTGTAGCCGTTCTCCACATCGACCGAAAGTTGCGAACGCAGCAAATCGCGCACGTGCCCGACCGAGGCGCGCACGGTGTAGCCTTTGCCGAGGAAACGCCCCACCGTCTTGGCCTTGGCCGGCGACTCGACGATGACCAGTTTGCCGGAGCGGTGAGCGTATTTGTCCGGCCGGGTCAGGCCGGCGTGGGCTTCGGTCATACCAATCCGGTAGAGCGCCGTGCCGCAGACAGCGCACGTGCCGCGCGTCACCGCTGCTCCTGCTGTATTGAACGTCGCCTGCGGGTTTTGAATCTCCCGCTTGGTTTTGCACTTCATGCAATAGGCTTCCACGAGGCACCTCCTAGAGATATTCTTCGCGCTGCGAATTCTTCAAGCCTTCGATGACCTGCCGGACGCGCTGCGCCTGGTCGCGATGACAGACCAGCAAAGCGTCGCCGGCATCCACGATCATCAGGTCATCGACGCCGATGGTGACAATCAGTTTCTTCTCGGTCGTATAAATCAAAGACTTGTGCGTATCGAGCAGCAGGTGATCCGAGTTGACCACCACATTGCCGTTCTTGTCCGGCAACAGGACGTCGAAGAGCGAATCCCACATGCCGACGTCGCTCCACTCCAGGCCGCTGGCGGGCAGCACGGCCACCTCCTCGGCGTGTTCCATCACGCCATAATCGATGGTCTCGTTTTCCAGGTTCGACCACTCGGCCTGCAACACCGCTTCTTGCTGCGGCCCCCCCCAGGCGCCGGCGATGCGCTCCAGCGCCCCATACAGGGCCGGCATCTGGCGGCGAAACTCGGCCAAAATGCGCCCTGCCTTCCAAATGAAAATGCCCGAATTCCAGGAATGGTCGCCGCTCGTCAGGAGTTCACGGGCCAAATCCTCGTCCGGCTTTTCCTTGAAGCGCCGGACGCGATAGACCGGATACTCAAACCGGCCCGGCAAAGGCTCGCCGCGCTGGATGTAGCCGTAACCGGTCGCGGGGAAGGTCGGCGTGATGCCGAGCGTGACCAGGTAATCCTGGCGCGCCACCTGCAAGGCGGCCCGCATGATCAACCGGAACACGTCGCGGTTCCGAATGTAGTGATCCGAGGGGAAGACCATCATCAGCGCCTCGGGGTCGCGCTGCTGCAGGATGGCCGCCGCCAGCCCGATCACCGAGGCAGTGCCGCGCGGCTGCGGCTCGATGAGAAAATTTTCCGGCGGAATCTGCGGCGCCTGGGCGCGCAACTCGCCCGCCTGGTCGCCGGCCGTCACCACCAGGATGTGGTCAGGACGCGCCAGGTCGGAGACGCGCTCGATGGTGGTCTGGAAAAGCGTCCGCTCGCCCAGCAAGGGCAGCAGATGCTTGGGATGCTTCTGGCGCGAAACCGGCCAGAGCCGCGTCCCACTTCCACCTGCCATGATAACTGCATAGGTATGCTTCATCGGCCTTTGCCTTCTCTACACTTCATATTCGGCCCGCGCCTCGCCGACGGCGACATAGTGGTTTCCGCCAACCTGGCGCACCAGGCCCTTGAGTTCCATCATCACCAGGCTGGCCGAGACTCGCTCGATGGGCAAGCCGGTCTGCTGACGGATTTCATCCACGTGGAGCGGTTCGAGGCTGAGGACGTTCAAGAGCGCCGCCTCGACCTCGTCGCCGGGGACGGCCTTGCGCACCGCCCGCTGTTCGCTGACCCGGCTGAGGTTCAACGCCTCGAGCAGATCGCCGGGCGAAAGCAACGGACGCGCTCCCTGGGCAATCAGGGCGTTCGTGCCTTTGCTCTGCGGCGCCAGAATGTTGCCCGGCACCGCAAAGACCTCCCGCCCCTGATCGGCGGCAAACTGAGCTGTGATGAGCGCCCCCGAGGTCTCACCGGCTTCGACCACCACGGTCGCCAGCGCCAGGCCGGAGATGATGCGGTTGCGCGGCGGAAAGTTGGACGCCTCGGGCGGCGTGCCGGGGGCATAATCGCTGACCAGCGCCCCGGCCCGGATGATTTTCTCCGCCAGCGCGGCATGTTCGGGCGGATAGACGCGGTCCACGCCGCAGCCCAGCACCGCCACCGTCCGCCCGCCGGCCCGCAGCGCCGCCTGGTGAGCAATGGCGTCCACCCCGCGCGCCAGGCCGGAGATGACGGTCACGCCGTTCTCAGCCAGGAAGGAGGCCAGTTCCTCGGTCACCTGACGGCCATAGGCCGTCACCCGCCGCGTCCCGACGATGGCCACCGCCCAGGCGTCCTCGTCCGTCAGTTCGCCGCGCACATACAGGACAGGCGGCGGCTGGTCGATTTCGCGCAAACGCGCCGGGTAGGCGTCCTCCTCCCAGGTCAGAACCGCAATGCCCTGTTTTTCAATCTGGTTCAGCAGGCGCTCAAGGTCCACAGCGGCCCGCACCTGGAGCAGGCGTTCGACGACTTTGGCGCCCAGTCCGGCCGCCCGCAGGGCCTCCGGCGGTGCCTGCCAGGCAATCGCCAGGTCGCCAAAATGCTCCTGCAGGGCCTGAAAGCGGACGGCCCCAATTCCTTTGACCAGATTGAATCCCACCCAGTAGCGTTTGTCCATCCTGCGCACCCCGCTCCCGCTCAGGGACGGCCGTTCTCCTCATCGAGCAGCCCGTCGGGCAGGCGCACCCGCATCGTTCCGGCCTCCAGGTTCACGTCCAGGATGACCCCGGGAATGACGGGCAGCAAGATCTCCCTGCCCTTGTCGGGCGTCACCACATAGACATCGTTGGCGCCGGTCTCGAGGATATCGGTCAGAGTGCCCAGCCGCCGCCCCGTCTCGGTCTGGACGGTCAGGCCGAGCAATTGATGATGATAATATTCGCCTTCCGGCAGAGGCGGACGGTCGGCGGCAGTCACATACAAAAACTGATGACGCAACTGTCCCGCCGCTTCGGGCGTTTCCAGGCCGGCGAAGGCCAACAACAAGCCCTCCTGGTGGCCGCGCCGGCTGCGGATGACCAGGCGGCGGTGGGTCTCGCCGGCATAAACCACCGTTCCGGGCTGCAAGCGTTCGGGGAAGTCGGTCAATACTTCTATCAAGATTTCACCGCGCACGCCATGCGGACGGCGAAAACGCCCGACCGCCAGGAAGGCAGGCCCGCCAGCCTGCGGCGAGCCTGCCGCGCGGCGCGACTTGGCTTCCATGCCTTCGGTCTTACGGCTCGATGACATCCAGTGTGACGTGCATGCCTTCGCGCTCGGCCGCCACCCGTAGCAAGGCGCGGATAGCGTTGGCTACCCGCCCGCCCTTGCCGATCACGCGGCCCATGTCTTCCTGGGCGACGCGCAATTCGAGGGTCACGCGGTCGCCGCGGCGGAACTCCTGCACGCTGACTTCGTCCGGCCGATCGACCAGAGACTTGGCAATGTACTCAACCAGGTCTTTCATGAGAATCCATTACCGGCTGGTCTTGGCCGAGACGGCGCGGGCAGCGCGGGCCTTTTCGGCCTCGGCCAGCAGCACATCGAGCGCCTCGCCCTGCTTGAAGCGTTCGAAGCGCTCAGCGGTCCCCATCGTCTTGAACAGTTGAGCCACCGCCTCGGTCGGTTGAGCGCCTTTGCTCATCCAATCGAAGACGCGCTCTTCCTTGATTTCGATCGTCGCCGGATTCGTGCGCGGGTTGTAATAGCCCACGATTTCCAGAAAGCGGCCATCGCGCGGGCTTTCCTTGTCGGCCACGACCAGGCGGTAGGAGGGCTGGCCTTTCAGACCAGTCCGGCGTAAACGAATACGAACCATCGAATTGTTCTCCTTCGAATTGATATCAACTTTTCGGTCCGGCCGACAGACAGAGAGGGCGCAGAAAGGATGCGCTGTCTGAGGCCGGGGCCTGTTTTATCCAAACAGGCGAGCCAGATTGCGCCCGCCGGTCTTTTGAACGGTTTTCATCAGGCGCTGCACTTCCCTGAACTGTTTGATCAGGCGATTGACATCCTGCACCTGTGTGCCGGAGCCGGCCGCAATACGCCTGCGGCGGCTGGCATTCAAAATGTCGGGGTTGCGGCGCTCGGCCGGGGTCATGGAGCGGATGATGGCCTCAGCGTGGCGCACCGAGCGCTCCATCTGGCGCGGATCCACCTGGCGCGCCGCCCGGCCCAACTCGCCGGGGAGCATCTCGACCAATTGACTGAGCGGCCCCATCTTGCGGGAGGATTGCATCATCTCCAGCCAATCGGTCAGCGTGAATTCGCCCTTCGATAAACGCTCGGCCTGTTCGCGGGCCTGGCCTTCATCGAAGGCCGCCTCGGCCTTTTCGATGAGGCCCAGCACATCGCCCATGCCCAGGATGCGGGCTGCCAGCCGCTCCGGATTATACACCTCCAGCGCATCGAGTTTCTCGCCCGTTCCCAAGAATTTGATGGGAACACCGGTGACAGACCGAATCGAAATCGCCGCGCCGCCGCGGGCGTCGCCATCCATCTTGGTCATGATCAAGCCGCTCAGGGGCACCGCCTGCCGGAAACCCTCGGCCACGTGCAGCGCCTCCTGCCCAATCATGGCATCCACCACCAGCAGGACCTCGGACGGCGGCACGCGGCGGACGATGGCCTGCAATTCGTTCATCAGCGTTTCGTCCAGTTGCGAACGCCCGGCCGTATCTACGATGACGACCGTGTAGCCGCCCCTGGCCGCCTTCTCGAAGGCCCGCGCCGTCAATTCCGGCGGCTCGACGCCCGCTTCGAAATGGACGGGCAAGTCGAGTTGGGCGCCCAGGCTGCGCAATTGCTCTGCCGCCGCCGGCCGGTACGGGTCCCCGGCGACCAGATACACCCGTTCGCCGCGCTGCCGCAAATGACGCCCCAGTTTCCCGGCCGCGGTCGTCTTGCCCGACCCTTGCAGGCCCACCAGCATCAAAACCCGCGGCTTGGGGCCGGAGAGATTCAGCGGCGCCGGTTCGCCCAAAGTCGCAATCAATTCCTCGTGAACGATTTTGATGACTTGCTGGCCCGGATTGAGCGCCTTCGAGACCTCGGCTCCCACGGCGCGCTCGCGCACCCGCGCCAGGAAGGCCTTGACCACGCTGTAGTGGACATCCGCCTCCAGCAACGCCAACCGGACCTCGCGCAGGGCGGCATCCACATCCGCCTCGGAGAGTTTGCCGCGCCGCCGCAATTGGTCGAAGATTTGATTGAGCCGTCCGGTCAGAGTCTCGAACACGTTGTCTTCTTCATTAAAAAGCAGAAATTGCCCGAAGGCGCAAAGATTTTAGCCGATAAAGGGCAAGCGGTCAAGGAATTTCGAACGATGCGGTATAATCCCTACGCTTAAATCAAATACCGTAACTGCCTGTCCCTGCCAGGATGGACAGGCAATCAGCGAATGCAAAGAAACATTTGCATCGAATGGCTTGAATTGGACGAATGTTTCGGGCAATTCGCAAAATTCGATGCACAAAGGATTTTTTTATGGTTGAACCCGAACCCGCCACCGCCCCCGAACCCGTCAAACAAATCATCGGCACCGTCCAGATGGCCGACATTGACGAGACGATGCGCGCCGCCTACCTCGACTACGCCATGTCGGTCATCGTCGCCCGCGCCCTGCCCGACGCCCGCGACGGCCTCAAGCCCGTCCACCGGCGCATCCTCTACGCCATGCAAGATATGGGCATCCGCGCCAACTCGCCCTACAAAAAGTCGGCCCGCATCGTCGGCGAGGTGCTCGGCAAGTACCACCCGCACGGCGACGCGGCGGTGTACGAATCGATGGCGCGCATGGCCCAGGACTTCTCCATGCGCTACCTGCTGGTGGACGGCCAGGGCAACTTCGGCTCGGTGGACGGCGACGCCCCGGCGGCCATGCGGTACACCGAAGCCCGCCTGCACAAGATGGCCGAGGAAATGCTCGCCGACCTCGAGAAGGACACGGTGGACTTCACCGACAACTTCGACGGCTCGCTGAAAGAACCGGTCGTCCTCCCCGCCCGCCTGCCCAACCTGCTGCTCAACGGCTCCTCGGGCATCGCGGTCGGCATGGCCACCAACATCCCGCCCCACAACCTGAAGGAAATCGCCGCCGCGGTCATCTATCTCATCAACAACTACGATACGATTGACGAGATTCCGGTCGAATTCCTGATGAAATTCGTGCCGGGGCCGGACTTCCCCACCGGCGGCATCATCGTCGGCACGGAGGGCATCGAGGCCGCCTACGGGTCCGGCAAGGGGCGCATCGTGCTGCGCGGCAAGGCGCACATCGAGGAGATGTCCGGCAACCGGCATCGCATCGTCATCACCGAGATTCCCTACCAGGTCAACAAGGCCGCCCTCATCGAGCGCATCGCCGACCTGGTGCGCGAGGAGAAAATTGACGCCATCTCCGACCTGCGGGATGAATCTGACCGGCGCGGCATGAGCATCGTCATTGAACTCAAGCGCGGCGCCCAGCCCAAGAAGGTGCTCAACCAACTCTACAAGTTTACCCCGCTGCAGACCACCTTCGGCGTGCAAATGCTGGCCCTGGTGGACGGCGAGCCGCGCCTCCTTCCGCTCAAGAAGGCGCTGCAGATTTTCATCGAACACCGCCAGACGGTCCTGACCCGCCGCTCGCAGTTCGAGTTGGAGAAGGCCAAAGCCCGCGCCCACATCCTCGAGGGGCTGCGCATCGCCCTCAACAACCTGGACGCCGTCATCCAGACCATCCGCGAAAGTCCCGATGCGGAGGTCGCCAAAGAGCGCCTGATGAAGCGCTTCAAACTCTCCGAACTCCAGGCGCAGGCCATCCTCGACATGCAGTTGCGCCGCCTGGCGGCCCTCGAGCGCCAGAAAATCGAGGACGAGTACAAGCAGGTCACCGCGCAGATTGCCTACCTCGAAGACCTGCTGGCGCACCCGAAGAAAATCCTGGCCCTCATCCAGGACGACATGCGCGAACTCTCGGAAAAGTACGGCGACGAGCGCCGCACGCACATCGCCGCCGAGGCGGTCGAAAACCTGAGCGAGGCAGACCTCGTGCCGGATGAGGCCGTGCTCATCAGCCTCACCAGCCGCGGCTACGTCAAGCGCGTCGCGGCGGCCTCCTTCCGCGCCCAGGGACGCGGCGCCAAGGGCGTCACCGGCCACGCCACGAAGGAGGAAGACGAGGTACTGACGCTCATCCCGGCCCGCTCGCTGGATACGATGCTGTTCTTCTCCGACCGCGGCAAGGTCTATTCCGAGAAGGTCTATCAAATCCCGGATGCCGACCGGGCGGCGAAGGGCATCCCGCTGGTGAACGTCCTCTCGCTCGAACCGGGCGAGGTGGTCACCGCGGCGGTGGCCGTGCCCGATTTCGAAGCTGCAGAATACGTCATCCTGGCCACCCGCAACGGGAAGGTCAAGCGGATGGAACTGCGCGAACTGGCCTCCGTGCGCCCCTCCGGCATCATCGCCATCACGCTGGAGACGGGCGACGAACTCGGCTGGGCGCGCCTGACGCGCGGCAGCGACGAAATCATCCTGGTCACCGAGCAGGGACAGGCGCTGCGCTTCGGCGAGGACGAAGTCCGCCCGATGGGGCGCGCCGCGGCCGGCGTGACCGGCATCCGCCTGGCCGAGGGAGATAAGGTCGCCAGCATGGAGGTCGTTGAGCCGGATGGCTGCCTGGTGCTGGTCACCGAGCAGGGCTATGGGAAGCGGACGCCGCTCTCCGAGTACCCGGCCAAAGGTCGGGCGACGGGCGGCGTGCAGACGATGGCCAAGGAAGCCGCCGCCAAGGTGGGCGTCATCAGCGCGGCGCGCGTCGTTCAGGAGGCCGATGACCTGACGCTCATCTCGGCCAACGGCATGGTGCTACGGATGAAAGTGAAAGACGTGAAGGTGATGGGACGCGCCACGCGCGGCATCCAGTTGATGGAGGTGCGCGACGGCGACCGGGTGGCCTCGATTGCCCGCCTGGCAGCCGCCGATTTGAAGAAGGCCGGGGCCGACTGGAACGGCGAGCCATCCCTGCCGCCGGGGGCGCAGTACGAACTGCCGTTGGAGAAATAGAAAACACAGAGACCAGGTCCCGCCAAAGGCCTGGTCTCTGCAATGATGCGAACCGTCTGGGAAATGTTCCCGCTGCCTAAAGGAACGGCGGGACAATTTTGCCCGTAATCAACAGAAACATCGTGCCAAGCATGCAGACGAGAATCAACAGCATGAAAGCCAGCAAGAAGCGCTGCTGGGCGTTCATGCCGGTCACCTGATCGAGGCTCCGGCGAGCAGCCGAGCGGCGGACAACGGCCGGCTCTTCGAAGGCCGGGATTGCCTCTTCCTGAAAGTATTCCGATTGAGCGGCTTGATCCCGTAAATTATCCAGCATAACTGCCTCGCTTTCAGCGAAAGTATATCACATCACCGGGCGCAGATGGACCTCCCCAAAGGGGAGCGTCAGAGTCTCTCCGCCGGGCAGGTGAAGCCGAAGGCCGCCGTTCGAATCCAGGCCAGCCAGGCGGCCGATGCGAACCGGCTGGTCATCTGCCCAGACCTCGACTCTCTCGCCGCGAAAAGCCAGGCGGCTCTCCCAGGCTTCCAGAAAGGCGGGCGTCCCCAGCCGGGAACGCCATGTGAGCAGAGCGGACAAAATATCGCCCAGCAGAGCGGCCCGGTCGAGCGCCCTGCCCAATTCGGACTCGAGACAGGCAGCCGGGAAAGTCAACAGGTCATCTGGCGGCAGCGAGGCGGCCGAGACGTTGACTCCCACGCCGATGACCAGGCTGTCAACCTGCTCTCCCAGCCAGACCGTTTCGGCCAGCACCCCGCTCACCTTGCGGCCTCTCAGCAGGACATCGTTGGGCCATTTGATTTGCGGCGAGAGCGCATATCCTTCGAGGGCGGCGGCCACAGCCAGGGCGCCGAGGGCCGAAAAGAGGACGACCTTCTCCTGCTCGGCAGGCTGCGGGCGCAGAATCAGACTGAAGGCCAGAGCCGCGCCCGGCGGCGTGTACCAGCGCCGTCCGCCCCGGCCGCGGCCGGCAGTCTGTTCGTCGCTGACGACCAGCGAAAAGTCCGCCGCGCCGTCGGCGGCCCAGGCGAGGGCGACATCGTTGGTCGAGCCGACCTTTTCCAGATAACGCAAGCCGCCCAGAGGGAGGGCCTTCAGGGCGGTTGTGAGACGGCGGCTGTCCATTTCTAGGGAGGGGGCAAATAATTCCAGGGGTTGACGGCCGAACCGTTGTAGCGAATCTCGAAGTGCAGGTGGGCGCCCTGCGAATTGCCCGTGTTGCCCGAGGCGCCGATGACCGTCCCGGCGGCCACGCTCTGGCACTGAGAGACGCTGACCACACTGAGGTGGGCATAGAGGGTGACGAAGCCGTTGCCGTGGTCGATTTGAACGACGTTGCCGTAGCCGTAGTTCCAGGCGCCGTAACTGGCCATGCTGACCACGCCGTTGTCGGCGGCGTAAACCGGCGTCCCCTCCGGCGCGGAGATGTCGATGCCGCGGTGACCGGAATCGCCAAAGTTGTAGCCGGAAAGATAGTGGTTGGCCGTCGGCCAGGTGAAATAGCCGCGGCTGGCATAGCCGCCGCCGCACGCCGACGAACCGCCGCTGCCGCTGACAGTGTACGTCTGGATGAACAAAGGCTGGTCGTTGAGTTCTCCGCCCGGAACCATCACAAACGTCCCCGGCTCGATAGTCAGGTCGGTCAAGTCGAGGTTGTTGCCCGGCCAGAAGATGATTGCCTCGGGGTCCACGCCGAGTTTGTCGGCAACCGATTCGATGGTATCACCCTCCTGCCATTCGTAGTAAACGCCGTCCACCGGCGGGATTTTCACCACCATGCCGACCTGCAAACTATCGGGGCTGCCCTTGAAGAGATCGTAATTGGCCCAGAAGATGGTTTCAGGCTGGAGGCCGAATTGGGCGGCGATGCCAAAGACCGAATCGCCGCGCCCGACGATGTACTCGGCCACTTCGTAGCGCTGCCGGTCCTGGAGATTCGTTTCCAGCGAGACGTTGCGGGTGATTGCCAGCATAGAATCGGCCGGCTGCAGGGCAGGCAAATCCACCGTCAGCGGCCCGCCCGCCCCGCCGCCGGTTTCCGGATCCGGCGGGGGCGGGAAGGATTGCGGCTGGCGGTCAGACAGCCGCCCGGCGGCAAAAAACGCCAGCCCGGCGACGATGGCAGCGGTCAACCCCCAACTGACCAGATTGAAGAGGACGGGAGAGTGCGTCAATTTACCGATAAATTTCATAGTTCATCTGCCAGGGTTTCGAGAAACTCCTGATTGTTTCTGGTCTTGGCCAGGCGCTGCAAAATGGCCTCGGTGGCGACAGCCGAATCCATGCCTGCGCCCTGCGGCGGCGGTGAGACCATCTGGATGTACATGCGCCGCATCGTCCAGACGCGCTGCAAAACGTCCGGGCCGAGGAGCAGGTCCTCGCGGCGGGTGGACGAGCGCTCGATGTCCACGGCCGGGAAGATGCGCCGCTCCTGCAACTTCCGCGAGAGGTGCAACTCCATGTTGCCGGTGCCTTTGAACTCTTCATAGACCACATCATCGAGGCGCGAGCCGGTATCCACCAGGCAGGTAGCGATGATGGTCAGCGAACCGCCCTCTTCCAGGTTGCGGGCGGCGCCAAAGAAATGCTTGGGCGGATAGAGCGCCGAGGGATCCATGCCGCCCGACAGCGTGCGTCCGGAGGGATTGACCACCAGGTTATAGGCGCGCGCCAGGCGGGTGATGGAGTCCATCAGAATGACCACATGGCGGCCGATTTCGGTCAGGCGCTTGGCGCGGTCAAGGGCGATCTCTGCCGTGCGCACATGCGAGGTCACCGGTTCGTCGAAGGTCGAAGCAATCACCTCGGCGTCCACCGAGCGATCCATATCGGTGACTTCTTCGGGCCGTTCACCGATAAGGGCGACCATCAGATGCACATCGGGATATTGGGTCGAAATGGCATTGGCAATCTGTTTGAGGATGGTGGTCTTGCCGGCCTTGGGCGGCGAGACGATCAGGCCGCGCTGGCCGCGGCCAATCGGGACAATCAGGTTGATGAGGCGCGTCGCCAGGACGTCGCTCTTGGTCTCCAGATCGAAGCGCTTATCGGGGAAGATCGGCGTCAGGTCCTCGAAGCGCGGCCGGAAGCGGGCCTCTTCGGGGTCCATCCCGTTGACCGATTCGACTTTGAGCAAGCCCCAGTGACGCTCCGATTCGCGCGGCGGGCGGACGTGGCCGACGATCAAATCGCCGGAGCGAAGTTCGTAGCGCCGCAACTGGGCCTGCGAGACATAGACATCGTCCTCGCTGATACTGTAACGCGCTGAGCGCAGAAAACCAATCCCCTCGTTCATGATTTCGAGGATGCCGCCGCGCACGTCCAGCCCTTTTTGGGCGGCCTCTTCCTGGCAAATGCGCAGGATGAGCGCCTCCTTCTTCAGGCGATTGGCGTTGGCGATGTTGAAGTCTCTGGCCATGTTGCGCAATTCGGCCAGCGGTTTGTTTTCGAGTTCGATAATGTCCATGTTCGTTTATCTCATGAGGTGGAATGATGCAGAAGCGCAAAACTGGCGCCCCCAGGCGCGGACAAAAGCATACAGAATTCCAAACCAATGTCTTGATGCGCTATCAATTTGTCATCAACCGGGGAATAAGTGAACGTTAACTTCGGAGTGATTATAGCATGTAAACAGAGGCAACGCAAGGAAATCTTTTGTGGTTTGTGGTGAATACCCACATCGGCGCATTCCGATTCGGTGGACTAAAGTCCTGCCTCAGAGCCAAAAAGTCGGCTCGAAGCCGACCCTGAGTCCGCTTAGAGCGGACTTCCATGTACTGAGCAGGCGGCTTTAGCCCCGCGCTTCGACTTGGGGGTAATCACCAGCGGCCTCGGGTTGACTTCCACGCCCAGCCATGCTATGATGAACGGGCAATTATCTTCTTTTTTTCATTAGGAGTTATTCTCATGAGCAGTGATTTCATTGCACGGCTGCTTGGCATGATCGTCTTTTCAATTCTGGGGGCTTACGCAGGGAATTGGCTGGGGCGTTTCAACGACGAGCAACAAATGCTCTACACGCTGACCGTCAGCCTGATCGGCGCGCTGACCGGGCTGGTCTTGACGCCCTTTTTCACCACCCGGCCCATGCGCAGCCTGCGGGCGCTGCTGGGACGCCTCTCCGCCGAGACGCTCTTCGCCGGCATGATCGGGCTGATTGTCGGCCTGATTGTGGCGGCCCTCCTTTCCTTTCCCCTCTCTCTGCTGCCCGACCCCTTCGGCAAGGTTTTGCCCTTCGTCGGCGTCCTGCTGTTTACCTACTTCGGTGTGTCCTTGTTCGTCATGCGCCAGAGCGACTTCGCCAACATCCTGGGCGCTCTGACCAGCCGCCGCGAAGAGGGCGGCCCCGGCGGATTCCCCACCTCAAACCGCACCACCCTGCTGGACACCAGCGTCATCATTGATGGGCGCGTCGCCGACATCGCCAAGACCGGCTTCCTGCCCGGCATCCTGCTCATCCCGCGCTTCGTGCTGAACGAACTGCAATACATCGCCGATTCCCCCGACAGCCTGCGTCGCGCCCGCGGCCGGCGCGGCATGGAAGTGCTGGCCGAACTGCAAAAAGCCCCCTCCGTCGTCGTCCGCATCAGCGACATTGACGTCGAAGGCGTGCGCGAGGTGGACGACAAACTGGTCATCCTGGCGCGGCAATTGAAGTGCCCGATTCTGACCAACGATTACAACCTCAACCGCATCGCCGAACTGCAAGGCGTGCCGATCCTGAACATCAACGAACTGGCCAACGCCGTCAAATCGGTCGTCCTGCCGGGCGAAACGCTTTCCATCAGCATCATCCAGGAAGGAAAAGAAGTCAACCAGGGTGTGGGCTACATGGACGATGGCACCATGGTGGTGGTCGAAAACGGCAACCGCCTGATGGGCAAGACGGTGGAAGTGACCGTCACCAAAGTCCTGCAAACGGCCGCGGGCAGGATGATCTTCGCCAAACCCGAAGAGAATTAGACGCCCGGTTCGGAGCACCTGTCATGAGCGCTAAACTTGCTGAACGCTTGACCATCGTGGCGGAGAAATCGCGCCCGGCCCCCGACGGCGGCTTCCTGTTAAACGGCGCCGAAGTCGAGGTGGAACTGCCCTTCGAACCCGTCCGCTACCTGGTTCACGGCTGGCAATCCTGGTCGCTGGCCACCTGGCTGGACCCCGCCCGGTCGCTCCCGCCCCAAAAACCGCGCCGGCTCCATCCCATGCAACTTGACCCCGCCTACGCCAGCCTGCCGCGCCCGCATGGTTCCTGGCTGGGAGCGGTCGAAACCCCCGAAGACGGCATCCTCCTATTGGGTGCCCTCGGCCTGGAGGCACATGTCGAACTGGACGGCCGCCGCCTGCGCGGCCGCTACGAAAGCGGAAGCGGCGAATGGTTCGTCGGCGCGGGCGACGAAACGACCGTCTTCTCACGCTACGCCGACATGCTCGAAAAACGCTTCGGCAAGGGGCGCGTCGAACGGCCACCGCGCGTCTGGTGCTCGTGGTACAGCCTGTACACGGCCATTGACGAGAACATCCTCCACCAGGCATTGAACGACCTGGCCAACCTGCCCTTCGACGTCTTTCAAGTGGATGACGGCTGGCAGCGGGCCATCGGCGACTGGGAGCCGAACGCCAAATTCCCCTCCGGCATGGACGTCCTCTCGGCCCGCATCCAGGCCTCCGGCCGGACCGCCGGGCTGTGGCTGGCGCCTCTCATCGTCGTCCCCTCCGCCCCGCTCTACCAACAGCACCCCGACTGGCTGCTGCGCGACGAAAAGGGAAATCCGGTGTCGGCAGGCTTCAACTGGGGCGAACCGCTCTTTGCCCTCGACACCACCCACCCCGCCGTCCTCGAATGGCTGGCTGCCCTGATGCAAAAAGTGCGCGGCTGGGGATACGACTACCTGAAACTCGACTTCCTCTACGCAGGCGCCCTGCCGGGCAAACGCTACCTCGACCTGCCGCGCGAGACCGCCTACCGCAACGGCCTCAAAGTCCTGCGCGAAGCCATGGGCGACGCCTATTTCCTGACCTGCGGCGCGCCGATTCTGCCCTCCATCGGCCTGTGCGACGGCATGCGCATCGGACCCGACGTCGCCGACATCTGGATTCCCTACCGAGACGCCGTCCTGCTCGCCAACCCCACCGTGCCGGGCGGACAAAACGCCCTGCGCACCAGCCTCCACCGTCTATGGCTTGCCCCGCTGCTCCACACCGACCCCGACGTGGTCTATTTCCGCTCCCAACGCTGCAGCCTCTCACCGCAGGAAAAGAGCCTCCTGCAAGACCTGAGCCTGGTCGCCGGCTTCAGGGCCACCTCTGACCTGCCCCGCTGGTGGACGGATGAAGAACGCCAGCAGGTGCGCGCCTGGCTGGAACGCCGGCCGCGGGTCAAGCGCCTCGGCCGGTATCTCTTCAAAATTGACGACCGGGAAGTGGATTTCGGCCCCCACATCGAGTTGCCGCCCGCCCCGCAGGGATGGCAAAAACTCCAGGGAAACTTGTTCGGCTGGCTGGGCAGTCAGGCCGCCGTCCTGCGCGCCCTGCACAAAAACGGCCAGCGCCTCCTGCAAAAAATGCGGGCGGAAAATTCCTGAAACAGAGCGGGATCATCTCAAAGGCGGGGAAAATTCCATCTCCGCGACCGCCCGATTGGCGGCCCGGCAATCGGTTCGCAACCTGGTGAGACCACCGCTATCCGTTCAGCCAATATCTCTGCCGCCGGTGATGATGGGGACGAGCAGCGTATAAATGGGCAGGACCACCGCTCCTAAAGATTGGTGATACCACTCGAAGAAGGTGAACGGCCCGCCGATGGCAAACATCCAAATGACCATCGAAACCGTCGAAAGGAACAAGTGCTGGAACGACTTGACCCGCATCACCCGCCACAGCCAGATGGGAGTCAAGACTGTCAACGTCCCCGCCAAAATCCATAGCCCCATCTCCAAGTAGGCCGGGTTGTCGCCGAATGAACTGCGCAGCACCCCTTCGACCGACACGAAGACCATCACAATCTCCGATGGGATGTACTTCAACAGCCGTGAAAGATAGTTATCGTTAGAAGAAATCGAGCGAGCCATAGTCCTCTCCCAGAGAATGTTTCCAAAAAACGCCAATTTCACCCTATACTATATACCACTTCTCCCAATCGAACAACTCGAAAGCGCGCTCAATCTCAGCCTCTGGTCAATGCCAGCACCTGGCGGACGGCCGCCGGTTCCGGCAGGTGAATGCGCAGAAGACGCCGGCCGCGGGCCTGAAGGGCAGTATAGTCGCCCAGCGCCTGACAGCGCTGGAGCACGCCGAAGGTCACGCCCTGCCCAGGAATATCCACATCCTCGAGCGGGTCGGCGGTGATTTGCAGGAACAGCCCCGTATTCGGCCCGCCCTTGTGTAATTGGCCCGTCGAGTGCAGGAAACGGGGACCAAAACCGAGCGTCGTCGCGCAGCCGGTGCGGGCGCGCAGATTCAGCCGCAACTCGGTCAGGACGGCGGTCATCTCGTCCGTGCGCGGCAGGTAGGCGTTGATAGCCACATAATCGCCGGGGCGGGCAGAGCGCAGGAAAGCCTCCCACAGGGCGGCCAAATCGGCCCGCTCGCCCGCCTGAGTGGCATAGACCCGCAGACCGTTTTGCTCCCAGAGCGGCTCGCCCTCCTCCAGCCGTTTTGTCTGGCTATACGCAGCCAGCATGGCTTTGGTGCGACTCTTGTTATCCTGCACATCCGGCTGGTCGAAAGGATTGACCCCCAGCAGGGCGCAGGCGTAGGCCGTGGCCATCTCCCAGCGGTAGAACTCCGGAATCAAAGCATAGGCCGTGGGAATCGGGAACTCCAAAACCGGCTGCCCCGCCTCTCGCAACCGGCTGACCGCCGCCTGGTACTCGCCCGTCTGGCGCAAATAGACGAATAGCCGGTCGGCGCCGTAATCGGCCGGCGCGCCGACCGGCTCGCCGTCCAC
Source organism: Anaerolineales bacterium (assembly GCA_041287425.1). GTDB lineage: Bacteria > Chloroflexota > Anaerolineae > Anaerolineales > Villigracilaceae > JAFGSI01. The sequence continues at coordinate 50,905 of JBEULG010000013.1, forward strand.
CACGACGATTCCCTTCCCCTGCTTGCCGGACGACTCGGCAAGCAACTGCTCGAGCCAGGAGCCAAACGAGCGCAGAGGGGAATCGGCAATCAGCGTCAATTTGTCGCGCCCGGCCAGGGCCGCCGCGCCCAGGACGGCCCCCAGCACCAGGCCGGGATTGCGCCCGCCGCTGACCGCCGGGCCGCACTGAGAGGCCATGTGGGCGGCTTCGTCGAGCATCGTCTCGAGGTCCAGGCCGAGCAGCGCCGCCGGCAGCAGGCCAAAATGGGTCAGCGCCGAGAAACGCCCGCCAACAGACGAATCCGCCAGGAAAGTCTTGCGGAAGCCGCGGGCGTTGGCCAGGGCGTCCAGCGAGGTGCCGCGGTCGGTGATGGCGACAAAATGCTGGCCCACCTTCGAACCCAGCCGCCTCTCGCCCAGCGCCCAGAAATAGTGCAGCATCGCCGTGACTTCGGCCGTCCCGCCCGATTTGCTGGAGACGAGGTAAAGCGTCTCTTCGGGCGGAAAACGGCGGGCCGCCTCCAGCACCTGGGCCGGGTCGGTGGAATCGAGGATGGCGAATTCGAAATCCGCCCGCCGGTCGAAGACGAGCGAGAAGACTTCGGGGGCCAGGGAGGACCCGCCCATGCCGAGCAGCAGGGCCTTGCGCAGACCGGCGTCGCGCACGGCAGCCGCGAAGCCGTTGATTTCGCCGATGAAGCGGCGTGAGGTCTCCGGCAGCGTGACCCAGCCCAGGCGCTGGCGAATCTCCTCCTGCCCAGCCGGGTCAGACGTCCACAGGGTCGGGTCCGAGCGGTGCAGGCGGGCGGGGGCGTCGTCGGCGATCAGGCGGGCGAGGCGGCGGGAGACGTCGGCCGCCAACGGCCCCAAAGCCTGGAGGGCGGCAGCGCGGCGTGTCTCGATGGTGTTCAGCATGGCCGCAAAGGCATCGGCAAAGGCGCGCACCCCCTCGTGTTCCAATTCTTCGGCCACCCGCTCGATGAAGATACCCAGGCCGGCCAGTTCTTCCAGCACGCGCCGGGCGCCGTCCAGGTCGGCGGTCAGGGTGCGGGCGACCGTTCCATGGTCTCGGAAGGCTTCGAGCGTCTGAGGCGGGATGGTGTTGACGGTCGCCGGGCCAATCAGTTCGTCCACGTAGAGGGTGTCGGGATAGGCAGGGTTTTTGGTGCTGGTCGAAGCCCACAGGGGGCGCTGAATGCGTCCGCCGGCGGCTTGCAGGCGGGCGAAGCGTTCGCCGCCGAAGACTTTGCGGAACTCTTCGTAGGCCAGGCGGGCATTGGCAATCGCCGCCCGGCCGCGCAGCGGCGAATCGGGAGGCAGCAAGGCGTCGATCTTGGTGTCGAAACGGGAAACAAAGAAGGAGGCCACCGAGGCGACCTGCTCGATGGACTGACCGGCCTGCAGGCGGTCTTCCAGGCCAGAAAGGTAGGCGTCCATCACTTCGCGGTAGCGCTGGAGTGAAAAGATGAGCGTGACGTTGACATTGACGCCCGCTGCAATCAGGCGGCGCACCGCCGGCAATCCCTGGCGGGTGGCGGGGACTTTGATCATCAGGTTCGGGCAGCCGACCCGCTGCCAGAGGTCGAGGGCCTGGGCGATGGTCGCCTCGCTATCGTGCGCCAGGGCCGGATCCACCTCCAGGCTGACGTAGCCGTCGCCTCCGCCGGTCTCGTTGTAGAGGCGCAGGAAGAGACCGCAGGCGGCGCGGATGTCTTCCAGGGCCAGTTGCCAGAAGATTTGCTCGGCCGTCCAGCCGGCCCAGGCCATCGGGACAAGCGCCTGGTCATAATCCGTAGTGTGGGCGATGGCGGCGTGAAAAATCGAAGGGTTGGAAGTGACGCCGCGGATTTCGCCACGAGCAATCAGCCTGGCCAGTTCGCCGCTTTCGAGCAGACGGCGCTGGATGTTGTCGTACCACAAAGACTGACCGAGTTCGGTAAGTTGTTTGAAACGAGATGACATGGGCTTCCTCTGGTCTTGGAAATCGAAACAAGGCCTGCCGGCCTCGGCGGGGAGAAGAGCCGCCTCGGGTTCAGCGCCGCGCCTCGAGGGCGTGAATCTTGGCTACCCGCCGGGCGTGGCGCTCCTGACCGGGGTCGTGGCCGATGAAGCGGGCCGCCAGGAAAGCGGCAACGATTTCACGCGCCAGTTCCGGGCCGATGATGCGCGCCCCCAGGCACAAGACATTCATTTCATCGTGTTCGACGCCCTGATGAGCAGAATAGACATCGTGACAGAGACAGGCATAGACGCCGGTCATCTTGTTGGCGGCAATACACGCTCCGACCCCCGAACCGCAGATGAGAATGCCCCGCTCCGCTTCCCCGGTCTGGATGGCGCGGCCGACCTTCTCGGCGTAATCGGGGTAATCAACCGGCTCGGACGAATGGACGCCCAAATCGAGAGGCGTATGCCCGGCGCGGCGCACCGAATCCAGGACGAGTTCTTTCAGCGGGTATCCAGCGTGGTCACAGGCAACGGCGATTTTCATGGCAAAGTCCTTGGCAGGAATTTTACCATGCCCAACCGACCGCAAAGTGGGAGAAACGGATGTTTGCATTTCGGGGATTTCTATGCAATAATAGTCCAGGCAAGTATCCTGTCCCCTATTTCACTTTGGAGGAAAAATGTGTCTGTTATTCTTTGAAATCGCCCTCTTCGTCAGCGGCCTGATTGCACTGATTACCGCGAAATTCCCTCTCAACAAGGGGATCGTTTTGACCGGCCCCAAGGCGCGCATCGCCGGTGTCATCTTGATGCTGCCGATTCCGCTGGCAATCGGTGCGGGAGCGATCGTCGGCGTCATGATGGGAACGGGCGCCCTGCCCTACAGCGTCCAGGATTACATTCCCTGCATCGAAATCGCAATCGTCCTGGTCTGTGCGGCCGGTGCTTACGCCTTCGCCTATGCCAACAAGCCAAGCGCACAGCCGCCGCAGGAACCGCCGAGCATTCCGCCGCAAGAGCCGCCAGCCGTCCCCCCCGCGCCGTAAGATTCTGCATCTGAAGAGGAGACATGACAACGCCCCCACCTAACCCCATGCAACAATTGGCCAGCGAAATCAGCGCCCTGCAAAGTAAGATTAGCCAACTACAGGCAGGCGTGCGGTTGACAAGTGCCCGCGACGCGGTTGAGGATCTGCAGACCAAGGTCAGCAGCATGGCGCAGCGCATCGCCGGCCTGCGTCAGCGCGGTTATGTCTTCGAGAAAGGGCTGGAGGATCAGGCCGCCGACTTCGTCAGGCAATGGCAGGGACTTTACGCCTCCGTCCAGCAACAAATCAACGTGCAAGCAGCCCAATTACAAGCCGGGCTGCGTCCGCTGGAGGCGCAGATGAACCAGTTGGGCGGGCTACGCAACAACCCGGTCGCGGCCCGGCCGCTGGTGGCCAGCCTGAAAACCGCCGTTGCGACCCTGGAAGGAAAGGTCGACGCTGCCGAGCGGACGATTGGGGGCATGTACGACCAATTCAGCAATCAGGTGGGGCAGGTGGACCGCCATCTGAATGACATTGACCGCCTCCTGAATGACCTGGCAGAGGCCAGTTTCCCGTTGCTGCCCACCGAAGCCGGCATCGCCTCCGTCAAGGCCATCTGGTGTAAAACCGGCAAAGAGCAGAAAGACGACCCAGAGGGGGTACTCTTTTTGACCGACCAGCGCCTGATTTTCGAACAAAAAGAAGAGGTGGCGACCAAGAAAGTCTTGTTCGTCGCTACCGAAAAGCGCAAGGTGCAGGCTCTGCAATGGGAGGTGCCGGTGGCGTTGGTGGACCGCGTCCAAACCAGCAAACAGGGGTTGTTGAAGAATGAGGACCACATCGAGGTGCGGTTTCTCTCTGGCGCGCCGCGCGACGTCGTTCATCTCCACATCTGGGAATCGTGCGAACAGTGGCAGGGGCTGATCAACCGGGCCAAGGCCAAGGAGTTCGACAAGGATCGCGCCGTCGCCATCGACCAGAGCGAGGTGGACAAGGTCAAGGCGGCACCCAGTCAGTGCCCATCCTGTGGGGCCAACATCAATCAAATGATTTTGCGCGGGCAGGATACGCTCAAATGTGAATACTGCGGTTATGTCATCAGGTTGTGAACACCTGGCATAGCAAAGACTTCCGGGAGGCGTACTCCCGGAAGTCTCGCTTTTAACCGATGTTCGTCACTGCCTCGCCAGCCGTTTTGGCGCCAGGGCTTTTTAATCCCCAGCCGGGGAGGGCAGGCAGTTACCGAGCTTGTTCCTACCCGCAGCCGCCGCCGGAGGGGCCTCGCCGGCGCTCCAACTCGATGCGCGGGGTGTATTCGATCTCCCATTCATGCGGATTGGGATCGGCAGCCTCATAGCGGTCGCCTAGCGCGGCGGGGAAGGAGTAATCCAGCCGGTCGGCCGCGCCCGGCACGGGGGTCGGGAGGATATCGGCCTCGCCTTGCCCAAAGACAGCAATCCAGTTGTTGATTCCGCCTTCGAGGATATATACGTTGGGCACCGACTCGGCCACCAACAGACGCCAGGCATCGGTGGCAGCGGCCTCGTCATTGCTCATCACGACCACGATGGTGCGGTTGGCATCGGCGGCCAACAGAGAGGGAACGACGTCGGGCAGTTGGTCCAACGGCGTCCAGCGGGCGCCGCGGATGTGGAACAGGTTGTAATCGGCCTCGCTGCGCACATCGAGCATGATGGTGCTCAGGCGCGGGTCGGCCAGCGTGTCCAACAATTCGGCCGGGTGAATCTGGACCAGGCGGTGGACAAGCACCTCTTCGGCCGGCAGGGTCACCTTCTCGCCATCCACCGTGCGGGTGAGGGTCAGACGGGCGTATTTTTCGGCTGTGGTCGGCTCGCCGAGGACAATCACCGCCAGGGCAATCACGATCAGCGCCGCGGCCCCAAAAATGCGTTGCTTGGGTTCCTTCTTGAGATCGCGCTTGCCGAAGATGCGCTCCAACTGCTCGGCCCCCCAGAACATGAACAGGGCCATCAACACCACCAGGAGAACCATGACGCCGGTCGGCAGATGGAAGACATCCATAAGCGTCAGGCGGCCGTAATAGCCGCTGGTGTTCCACCAGGTCCAATACCAGTCCACCGTCTCGCCGAAACTCCAGATGCCGAAGAGGACACCCAGGGCGAAAAAGATGCCGTCAATCTTCAGGGTGGCCGCCGAGACGAGCGATGTGCCGGGACAGAAACCGCCGATGATGAAGCCGACGCCCATAATCAGGCCGCCGAGGATGCCCGGCCAGAGATGGGTTTCGGGGACATAGACCAGGTTGAAGTCGAGGATGCCGATGGCGGAGGAGAAGAAAATCAGCACCATGGCAGTCACGATGGCCCCGAACATCACCTTGAGGACGGTCAATTCCTTGAAATAGAACTGGGCGGCCAGTTTCTTCGAATTGCCGAAGCCGGAACTTTCCAACACGAATCCGAAGAAGAAACCAATCACGCCGAAGACCAGGTAGGTCCAGGGGTTTTCGCTCAGCGGACGCAGGAAGGGTTCGAGAGGAAAGAGGTTCATGGTGCGCCTCCCTCAGTTCCAGAATTTACGCAGGAAGTAGGCCAGGGCATACGCGCTGACAAAGATGCACATCATCAGCGCCCAGGAGCCCGCCGACAGAACCGCCCCGCCCGAAAGCGCCTGGCCGGAGGTGCAGCCGCGCGCCATGCGCGCTCCGTAAGCCATGATGGCGCCGCCGGCAAAGGCCATGAACAGGCGCAGGCCGTTCGAGACACGCGGCCCCTTGTTGATTTCGGGCCGCAGGCGGCCGTTGATCAGGCCGGAGACGAAGCCGCCCACGATGGCGCCCAGCACGACCGGGACGCTCCAGTCATCGAGCGGGTTGAGGCTGCCACCGGCCAGTTTGAGCAGGTAGGGCGTCCGGTCGATGTGGCCGGGGGCGACCAGGTCTTCGCCCGCCGCGATCAGACGGTTGAGACCGCCCGAGGCGCCCAGACCGTTGCGGGTCAGCAAAAAGGCGACAAACAGCACCAGTCCGAGAAGCGCCCCGCCCAAATAGGGGTGAATATAGGGCTTCTCACGAATGCCAAACAGCCCTTTTCTTGGTTTCTCAGGAGCAACAGCCATAATTATTTCTCCTTTCGGCTCAAGTTCGGTTCTTCCGCCGTCTCATATACCTCGACATCCTCCCAGCCGGTGACCATGGCCTTGATGCTGTCGAGGGGACGCGGCCCGCCGGTGGTGGTCAAGTAAACATGAGCCACGATGAAAGCGGCGAAGAGCCAGGCAATCAGCGTATGGAAGGGAGCCAGGCCAGCCAAACCGCCAAACATACCGGCATACTGCGGCCAGCGCTGGATTCCCCACATCAGGATACCGCTCAGGCCCTGGAGCGGAAGCAAGACGTTGAGAATGGCAATGTAGGTGACCTGTTGAAGCGGGTTCATCTTCCGTTCCGGATTCTTCTCGAAGGGATGCGGTTCCTGTTTGAAGATGCCGCGCAGGTAATACAGAGCCTGCCGAATGGCGTCATCGAAAAAGCCGCGCGGCCGGGGCAGGAACTGCTTGATTTTGCCGCTGGCCAGGTGATAGAACAGCGACAGGGCAGCATTGAGCGCCAGCAGCACCGCCAGCACGTTGTGCATGATGACCATGCCGCGGAACGAGAAGATGCCAAACACGTCCGGCCGATGGATGACGAGGCCGCTGAAGAGCAGCAAAACGATGGCCAGCGTTTGCAGCCAGTGCCACAGCCGTTCATACGCCTCGTACATGTACACGCGCTTCAGACGCGGCGTGTGTTTCGGGCGGCGCAAAGCGGCATAGAAACGCAGCCCGCTATGCCCGGCCACCGCGCCAAGCACGCCCAGGAAGAGCAGGCCGCCGGTCCAGTCCACCCAGGCCACGCGGCTGTGGCCGAAGATGTAAGTATCCGCTGGTTCGGGCCGCAGGTACAGGGCGCCGTCCTCCCCCACGTAGATTTCGCCGTCCATCGCGACGTTCGTCTCGTTCACCAACTCCGGCAAAATGCCGTCTGGCGCGTAGGCGGCCAGTTGAATGGGCTGGGTGATGCGCGACTGCGCAGCATGGCAGGTCTCACAATCATCGAGCGCCCACTCGCCAGCGGCGATATTGTGATTGACGCTGTACGGATAGACCTGCCCGACAATGTGCGGATTGCTCAATCCCAGGCCACTCAGCCGGGCCGCGACTGCCGCCTGTTTCTCGTCCGAATCGATGACCAGTTCGGCAGAAGTCAAGCGACCGTCGCCGTCGGAATCGAAGGCAGCCAGAATCTCCGGCGCATAGGCCTCGCCGGCGAAATACGCCGCCCGCAAATCCACCTGCCGGACGGGCAGCGTCTGTCCGCCCGAATCTTCATACACCCAGAACCAGACGGTAATCAGGTTGTAGGGAGCCAGCAGGGTATCGCCGTCCACATTCTGGCGCTGCAACAGCGCCGGCTGGTAGCCGCTGACCAGTTGGGTCGGCGAGTCGCCCAGCCCCTCCACGCCGCGGCAGGAGATGGCCGGCTGCTGATCGGCAGTCAGCACGGTCCAGTCATAGGATTGGATGGCAGGAGCGTACAACTGCGGAATGTGACAGGTCTCGCAGGCGACCACGTCCATGTGACGGGCGGTGTAGGGCAGCCAATCGGCGTGTGTCGCCAGGGCGTCGTGACATGATTCACACCGCCGCATCGTACCTTTCAACTCCGGGGCGACGTTGTATTGGGCGCTCTGGCCGCGGGCGAAATTGTGATCCGGCCGCAGCAAATATTCTCCCAGTTCGAGGCGGCGCGGGTCGAACAGCAAGCCTTCTGGCCGCGTGGCAGCCGACTCGCTGTAATAGACCGGGTTGTTGAGCGAGAAATGGCAATCGGTGCAATCCAACTGCCGCTCGGCGTGGATATCCCAGGAGCGGGCGAGGGCCTCCTTGCCCTGCAAATTGACGCCCGACTGGTTGATGCGGCGCGGCGAAATCACCTGGCCGGTGAGCGCCGTCTGCGGGTAGGAGAGGTCATTGCAGGCCGAAAGAGTCAGCGGCTCGTCGGTCACCTGAACCGTACCGTGACAGGCGGCGCAGTTGGCGTTGGTGGGGTCCTGAATGCCCACATATTCCGGGCGCAGTTTGCCCTCGGCATCGAAGGCGGCCGGATTCCAGACGTAGGTGCCGCTGGCCGAGCGGGAAAGCAGCCCAGAGCCTGCCAGCGTGGCCGTGTTGGCCCAGGCAAAATCACCGGCGCGAATCGCCTCCAGGCGCGCTGCGTTGTTCGGGGACTCGGTGTGGCACAGGAAGCAGTTCATCTCGATGACGCCCGATGCGCTCCAATCCCAGGCCAGCGCTTGGCCGGTTTCGGGGTCGAGGATGGCCGTGTCGGGATTGTCCGCCGCGGGCTGCTCCTCCAGGAGCGAAACGCCGGAGCGGGAAGTCGTCGCCGGGCCGCCGCCTGCGTGCAGGGGGCCGTAGAGGAGCACCCATTCGGGCGTCCCCAAATCGAAGCGCTCGTCGCCGGGACGCGAGAGATAGCGGTAAGTCAGCGGATCCCAGCCCCCGTAGATGCCGCCGCTCAGGCTCCAATCGTCGGAGGCACTGCCTGGCGCGGCGAGAATCTCGCTCAGGCCGACGTCGGCATGGTAACTGTGACCGGCGATGAAGTCGGTGTCATGGCACTGGCCGCAGGTCTGCATGGTCGAGACCGGCGCGCCGCTTTCCAGGACATTGACGCCATTGGCGTCCAACAGAGCAAAGGTCGGGTGCAGCGGCGAGGCCTGATCCGCCGGGACCTGCGCACCGCCCGCCGCGACGCGGGCGATTCCCAGCCCCAGGGCAGCCAGCGCCAGGAGCGCGCCGCCGAGGCCGAACCATATTCGAGGAGATAGGCGTCGAAAAACAGGCATGGTGTCATCCCTCCCAGGCTAAGGTGTGCGGAAACGACCGCCCCACTCAATGGGGTCGCCCGGATAACCCAGGGCGCGCCAGTCCAGGCGTCCCTCCGCCCCGTGGCAGTCCGCGCATTGGAGAGCGTTGGCGGCCGGCTGAACCATGTGGGTGGTCGGCCAATACATCCAGGTTTCGGTGAAACCGTATTCGCCGCTGTAAGGCAGGCCGGTCACCTGCGCGCCAAGCCGGAAAGCGTTATCCCAGTCGAAATTGGTCCAATATCCATCCGGCCCGGCGGTGACGGGGGTCAGCAAATAGTTGTAATTGAGGTCGTAAGGCTGGATGGCGACGTGCAATTTGAAGGGGAAAATGCGGGCAGTCGGATCGTCAATGCTGCCGGCGGGAATGTTGATGTAGGTGATGCCATCCGGATTCACCGGGTCACCCAGCAGATAACGATATTCCAAATTCCCGTTGAACCACAAATACTGCGGGATGACGTCCGATTCATAGACGAACGAGCCTTTGATTTTCAAATAGGTATAGTGGTCTTCGGGCAAATCCTGGCCGGCAGCGGACCAGTCCCAGAAGATTTTGGTCGGTTCTTCGGGGGAAATGACCGGGATGTGGCAAGTCTGGCAGGCGACCGTTTGAACGTGGGCGTTGATGCGCTCGTCGGCGTGCAGATTCTCGGCGTGGCAATCGGTGCAGGCCACCTGTTCGGCCGGGTCAATGCGATAATTGTCCACCACCAGACGGCCGCGGATTTGATGATCTACCGTCACATGGCAGTCGGTGCAGAGCAGGTTGTTGGTGTTGCCCATGTGGATATCGAGTTCATCGTCTGCCAGATAGAGACTCTCGGCCAGATCGCCGTGCTTGACGTCGTTGCCGCCACCGCCGTTGAAATGGCAGGAACCGCAATTCTCGCGGGTTGGAACGCGCACGCTGCGCGCCGCCGCCAGCAAGTCCACCCCCTCGGCCGGATTGCCGTAATCGCCGCGAGCATACAGGCTCGTATCGGCGTGACAGACCAGGCAGTCAACGTTTTCTTCGGCGGAAAAATCATAGGCGACGCCATCCTGCCAGTTGTAACCCGTGTGGCAGGACATGCATTGCCGCTGATTGCCCCGGGCGCTGATGCAGAAGTTGTTGAGTTGGTTGATTTTGCCAATCGTCACCGGCTCATCCCGCCAGGGAACTTCGAAGGGTTCGCTTTCCCACGTCCAGTGGGTGGTGGCCATGATTTGGGCCGCCGAGTCGGGATGGCATTCCAGGCAGGCGCGGGTCACCTCCTGCGGCGTCTCGAACGGCCCCTGGATGATGTCGGCATGACTGGTGTGAACAGGATGCTCCGGCAGCCCCGCCCAGGGGTCGTCCACTGGCGCGGCGCTGCGCGGCCAGAAATATATGACAGGCACCAGAATCACCAACAGGATGCCTATCCCACCAAGAATCCAAAATGGTTTGACTTTTTTCATGGCAACTCCTCGATGGGGTGACTTACCGATTTCCGTTGACCAGACTGGCCTGGAACTGGACGCGTTCGCGCATGATGGTACGCAAAATATCAAGCGCTTCGATGACCCGCCGGTCGGCCAGCGAATAGACGACCATCGCTCCCTGGCGGCTGGCCAGTACAACGCCGCGCTCGCGCAGAATCTTCAAATGGCGGGAGACAGACGGCTGCGGGACGTTCAGTTCCTGGGTCAATTCGGTCACATTACGCGGGCGCTCGTCCAAAATGTACAGGATGAGCATGCGCGTCGGGTCCACCAAGGCGGAACAGAAATCGGCATGCAGCGTATTGATTTCTTGGGAAAGGGTTGTAATATCCATATTGCAATATTCGGATAAGCGAATATACACTCGCCTTAATCATATCTCCCCCGCTTCCTGAAGCATAGTGCTTTTTGTCACATAGATATTATGACATCCCAGAATCGATTTCCCCTCTGTCGGTCGGGAAAAGACGTCAGGTGTATGATTCTTTCAGAACGCCAACCGGCAAGACGAGCCTCCCTTCCTCGGCATCCCCTACCATGCACACTTCCTCCGGTGCCGTCGCCGCCCGATAGGCCGTGTAAGCCGCCACCAGGGCATCGAGTTCCTCCGGCGCGTAGATGACATCGAGCGGCAGGAGTCCTTTGAGCAGTTTGTGGCGGGTAATTTCCTCGAAAAAGTCCATCGGGTCGCGGAGGCCCATCCCTGCCTCGAACAGAATCAACTGGCGCTGCAAGCGCCCCTCGACGCTGGGTTTGGACAAGGGCGCCTGCCCAAGCAAGGCACAGAAAGCGGCATGGGGATGAGTTTCGAGGAACTGAAAAGCGGCCCCTTCGGCCGGGTATGGTCGAAACCCCCTGGCTTGCAGGCGAGCGTACAGGTCGAAGCCGGCTTGCTGCCAGGCGGCGCACAACTCCCGCCGTCCGGGCGTGATCGAGACTGGAATGCCGCGCTGGCGCAATTCGGCCTCTGCCAGCCGCAAATCGGCCCCGCGCAGAGGCGTCGGCGTCGAGCGCTGGCCTTCCAGCCGCCGGCGCACCAGCCCCGTATTCGGGCGCTGCGGCGCGTTGACGGCCACACAAACAGACGCCGGCCCGTCCAAGAAGGCCATGACCTCGTCCAGTTCGCCGCTCCGCAGGGCGGCCAGACGGCCATCCCCGCCCAGGGCAGCCAGCGTAAACGGCTGCCGTCCGGCGGTCGGGTCGATTCCCACGAACATTTCGAATAAGAATTCCATAAGCGGCGGCCCTGAACGAAGAGGGTTATGGTAAACTGCGGCCAGCGAATTTAAGTGTAGAACAAAAATGATTTCCGCGCAACCGTTTTTCCGCCGCGCTCTGTGGGCGGCCATTCTGCTGCTCGGCCTGGGATGGATTCTCTTCAGCCGGTCGGGCGCCGATTCGGCTACCAGCGGCCCATCGGTCGCCCCCCAGCCCGGCTTCCTGTCCCCCGCCTTCGAATTGACCGACCGCAGCGGCCGGCTCGTCTCGCTGGCAGACCTGCGAGGCCATCCCGTCATCCTGAATTTCTGGGCCTCCTGGTGCGCGCCCTGCCGGGCCGAAATGCCCGCCCTCCAGGCCGTGGCCGACGATTACGCCGCAAGCGGGCTGGTCGTCCTGGCCGTCAACGCCGCCTTCCAGGACGAAGCCGCCGACGCGGCGGCCTTCCTCTCCAGCCACTCCCTGACTCTGCCGGTCCTGTTTGACCGCGATGGCCGGGTTAGCCGTCTGTATCAAATTCACTCGCTTCCCACCACCTTCTTCATCGGCCCAGATGGCGTCATCCGCCAGGTGGTCATCGGCGGCCCGATGAGCGCCGCCTCCTTGCGGATCAGGGCTGAGGCCTTGCTGACGGAGGCGCCCTGATGCTGCCGACTCTCCGAATCGGCCCCCTCTCCATCCAGACTCCCGGCCTGCTGCTGCTGATCGGAGTCTTCCTGGGCCTGAGCCTGGCCGAACGTTTCGCCGCCCGGCGCGGCCTCCCCCCTGAGCGCATGTACTCGCTGGTCTTTATCCTGTTCCTGAGCGGAATCGCCGGCGCCCGACTTTCCTTTGCCGCCCAGCACGCGGCTGCCTTTCGGGCCGCGCCCCTCAGCCTGCTGGCCCTCGACCCGGCGCTGCTTGACCCTTTCGGCGGGTTGGCAACTGCCGGCCTGGCGGCATTGGTTGCCGGCCGCCGCTGGCGGCTGTCCCTGTGGGCCACGCTGGACGCTTTCACTCCCGCCCTGGCGGTGAGCGCGGTTTTCATTGGGCTGGCCAACCTGGCCAGCGGCAGGGCCTTCGGGGCGCCTACCGACCTGCCCTGGGGCATCCCCCTGTGGGGCGAGGTGCGTCACCCCACCCAGATTTACCAGGCCGTCGGCTCGGCGATGATTCTGGCGGGCTTGTGGAAGCGCTTTGGCCGCCCCGCCCTGCCTGGGAATCTCTTCCTGCAATTTACCGCCCTGACGGCCGGCCTGATTCTCTTTCTGGAAGCCTTCCGCGGCGACAGCCTTCTCGTGGCGGGCGGGTTGCGCCAGACACAGGTGTTGGCCTGGCTCATCCTGGCCATCTGCCTGGGGCTGCTGGAACAAAGGGGGTTCGCACCCCGGAACGAATAAGGCAGCCGAACATTAGAATGTGACTCCATAAATGGACCGAATCTTTATCGAAAACCTGCGCATTCGCGCCGTCCTGGGCATGTATGAATGGGAACGGCATACGCCGCAGGACATCCTCGTCAGCGTGTCCCTCTTCCTGGACGCGCGTCCCGCCGCCCGCGCCGACGACCTGGTCGGCAGCGTCAACTACGCCGAACTGGCCGAGGCGATTCGCACCCTCGTCCAGCAGGCGCGGCGGCGCACCGTCGAGGCCCTGGCCGAGGACATCGCCCGTCTGTGCCTCAGCCGGCCGGGGGTCCGAAAAGCGCGCGTCTGCGTCCGCAAGCCGCAGGCGATTGCCGAGGCCGATTCGGCCGGCATCGAAATCGAGCGCCGCAATCCTAGAACTGCAAAGGCATAGCGCCGCGGGCGATGTTTTCGAGGAATTCCTGGCGGGTCGCCAGATTGGCCCGGAACGCGCCGTGCATCGCCGAGGTGGTCATGCGGGCGTTGTGTTTTTGAACGCCGCGCATCGACATGCACAAATGCAGCGCCTCGATGACAACCGCTACCCCTTGCGGCTTCAACAAATCGCGCAGGAAATCGGCAATCTGGCGCGTCATCCGTTCCTGCACCTGCAAACGCCGGGCGAACATGTCCACCACGCGCGGGATTTTCGAAAGCCCCAGCACTTTGCCGTTGGGGATGTAGGCGACATGTACGCGCCCGATGAAAGGCAGCATGTGATGCTCGCACAGGCTGTAGAATTCGATGTCGCGCACGAGCACCATTTCATCGTACTTGACCTCGAACAGCGCATCGTTGACCAGCGCCTGCGGATCGACGCGGTAGCCGGAAAGCAACTCGGCGTAAGCGCGCGCAATCCGGGCCGGGGTGCCCCTCAGCCCCTCGCGACGAGGGTCCTCGCCGACGGCCTTGAGGAGTTGAACGATCGCCCGCTGGACGGCGCGGGCGTCAATGCCGCTGCGCGCCAACGTCTCCTCGGTGAGGTTGTCATCGTAATCGTAAGATTCCATAGGCCTCCATGAAAACTGGCCCGGCAGGGTTTCCGGGCCAGCGTGTTCGACTTGCGAAAATCGGGTTTCCCGGTTTTAGCCGACCTTTGGCTCAATCAGGCCATAGGTTCCATCGCGGCGGCGGTAGAGGACGTTGATCTGGCCGGTTTCGGCGTTGAAGAAGATGAAGAAGTTATCGTGGCTGAGCAGTTTCATTTGTTCGAGCGCCTCGGCCTCCGTCATCGGGTGCAATTCGAAGGCTTTGCGGCGGACGATTTCGGATGGGCCGACTGCTTCCTCTTCGGAGACGACGGCGACCACTTCGGCAGCCGAGCGGCCGTCGCCGCGTCCGCGGCGGCGTTTCCCCTTGAGGCGCTCGATCTGACGTTCCATTTTGTCGAGGGCGGCATCGAAAGCCGTCATGACCTCGTCGGCCCGCTCCTCGGTGCGCAGGATGTAGCCGCGGCCGCGGATGGTAATCTGGGCGACGAAACGGTCGCTGGCGCTGCGCGCCGATTTGACATAGGTCACGTCCACCCGGATTTCGTTGAGGTTGCGCAAGAAGCGGCTCAATTTGCCCACTTTCTTACTCAGGGTTTCGCGCATCTTGTCGGTCAGGTCCAGATTACGTGCGAAGATTTCGGTTCTGACGGTCATAGGTTCCTCCTGAAGGTGTAGGATATCGCAAGATAGGCGCTCATTCTCGCCGGCGAGGCGGCCACAGGCCGACGGCTTTAAAATCAGACGATGTGCAAACCGTGCTGAGGCAGGGCGCGGGCGGCTGTCAATGCAAGCACGGAGCGCGCCCCCGCGTCGCGAAAGGCCTGAGCGCACGCCGAGAGGGTCGCGCCGGTGGTGGCGACGTCGTCAACGATCAGCACGGTTCTGCCTTCCACCTGCCGCGCATCCGCCCAAAAAGCGGCCTGCATGTTGGCGCGGCGTTCTTCGGCCGAGAGCCCCACCTGCGAGCGGGTCTCGCGCACGCGCCGGATGGCGGCCGGGGTATATTGCCAGCCGGCAAAAACGGCCAGGGGCCAGGCAATCAGGGCTGCCTGGTTGTAGCCGCGCTCCTTCATGCGTCGTTGGCCGAGCGGAACCGGCGCCACCAGGTCCACCGGCCAGCCCTGATTCAGGGCAAACGCGGCCATGGGACGCGCCAGCGCCTCCCCCAGCGCCATATTGCGCCGGTATTTGAGTTGATGCAGAGCATTGCGTATCGGGCCATCGAAGACCGCCCAGGAACGCAGACTCTGAAAGGCAGGCGGGGCTGAACGGCAGGCAGGACATAGATTTCCATGAAAGATGGGGGTGCCGCACAATGCACATGCCGGCGCAGGCACAGGGTTCACCGCCGCCTGACAATCCGGGCACCAGCGGTATCCGCTGCGGTTACATCCCCCGCATTGAGGCGGATACAGCCAATCGAGGCCACTCCACAGCCATCGGACGAGAGAATATCGCCAAGACACAGTCGGCAGATGAGGCTAGAAGCCCAATCCTTGGAAGGTGCGCCACAAACGCAATCCAGCCGGCGTCATCAGCACAATCATGATGGTGGGGAAAATGAAGCCGCCCATCGGCAAGAGCATCTTGATGGGTGCTTTATGCGCTTCCTCTTCGGCGCGCTGGCGTCGTTTCATCCGCATTTGATCCGACTGAATGCGCAACACTTTGGCCATGCTGACGCCCAGTTGTTCGCTTTGAATGATGGCCGCCACGAAAGAGGTCATCTCAGGGATGCCAATGCGGTCGGCCATATCCTTCAAAGCCTCGCGGCGAATCTTGCCCAATTGAATCTCGCGAATGACCCGCCCAAAGGCCAGCGCCAGTTCGTTGTCCCATTTTTCATTGATTTTGGACATCGCCGCGTCAAGGCCGAGGCCAGCCTCCACGCAAATGGTCAGAAGGTCGAGAGCGTCGGGCATGGCTTTGCGAATCGACTTCTGGCGGCCGGTAATTCTGCTGCGCAACCACATTTGCGGCAAGAAGAAGCCCAGAAAAATCAAGCCCAGGTTGATGATAATTTCCGTCCCTGCTGAAAGGCCGCTGGAGAATCGAGAAAGAATGAAGAAAAAACCACCCAGTGCGACGGGGATGATGATGTTCAAAGACAAAAAGGCTGTTGGCGACAGGCGGCCGGGATTGCCGGCCATTTCGAGTTGTTTGGCCGTGTTTTCCCGCACCCGCTCCGGCGTAATGCGGGCGGACAACTCGCCGATTTTGACCATCATCGGGTAGATGACGCGGTCAACGAACGGTTGCGACATTTCGATTTCTTCGAGCGAGGCCATCTCGCCCCGGCTGGCGAATTCTGCCAGGCGGGCTGAAAGCGGGTCTTCCTCAACATTGCGACGCCGCATGCCGGCGATGACCAATCCGGCCGCCCCGATGAGAACGGCCAGCAAAATCAGAATGACGATGACGGTAAGCAGCATGTCACACCTCGATGTTCGCGATTCGAGTCATCGTAAAGTAGCCCAAACCAATCATGATTCCGGCCACGCCCAGCGCGATCCAGCCGCAGGGGCTGTTTTCGGGGGCGAAAAATTCGCGAATGTAAGCGGGGTTCAGGAACCACAGGATGCATATCAGACCAATCGGCATGAGCGAGAGCAACCGACCGGAATACATAACTTGAGAGGTCAGAACCCGAATCTCGCCCTTGATGCGGATGCGTTCGCGAATGGTGTACGAGATAACATCCAGGATTTCGGCCAGGTTGCCGCCCACCTCGCGCTGCACATTGATGGCCGTGACAACGAAATCCAGGTCCTCGCTGGGGATGCGCCGCAAGAGATTATCCAGGGCGCGCTCCATGGGGATGCCCAGTTGAATTTCCTGCACCACCCTGCGGAACTCATCGCACAAGGGCGGCGGCATTTCCTTGCTCACCGCCTCCATCGCCTGGAGTGTAGAATAGCCGGCCCGCAGACCGTTCACCATCAAGTTCAGCATGTCGGGCAACTGGTCATTGAAGCGAATCAATCGCCGTCGTTGCTGCTGCTTGAGATACATGTTGGGCAGGAATAAGCCGACCACCGCTCCGATGCCGGCCGAAACGACCTCCCGCCCCCCGAGCAGGTAGGCAATCGCGGCCATGACGATGACCACGATCACATAGAGGGCAACGTACTCGCCGGGCTTGAATTTCAAGTCGGCGCGCGCCAATTCCTTGGAAAGTCTCTCGCCCCAACTGGATTTCTCGACCCGTTTGTTCACCCAGTCCGTCAGGGCGGAGGTCTCAGGTTTTTGGGCTTGCGGTTTTTCTTCTTCCAGGTACTTCCCCAGCCGCTCTTCCAGGTCGGCGCGCTTGCTGGTCGCCGAGATGATGACGCCGATGATCAACAACACAAGGAGCGCACCGCCAACAATGAACAGAATCGTGATGGGGTCCATATTGTTACCTGTCGAAAACGAGGGTTCAGGACTTCAAACTCAATACCGCCGCCGCTCGCCCACGCCAAAGATGGAGGGCGGAAGATGGATGCCGGCCGCCTCGATTTTATCCATGAACTTCGGCCGCAGGCCGGTCGGGCGCAGTCGGCCGACCACTTTTCCGTTTTCGTAGCCGGTTTGTTCGAACGTGAAGATTTCGGTCATGGTGATGACATCCCCTTCCATCCCGCTGACCTCGGTGATGCTGACCACCTTGCGCGAGCCATCGCGCAAACGTTCCTGATGAATGATCATGTCAATTGCCGAGGCGATTTGCTCGCGGATGGCGCGCACGGGCAGATCCATGCCGGCCATCAGAGTCATCGTCTCGAGACGGGAGAGGGTATCGCGCGGCGAGTTCGAGTGGGCAGTCGTCATCGAGCCGTCATGGCCGGTATTCATCGCCTGGAGCATGTCCAGGGCCGCCTCGTCGCGGATCTCGCCGACCACGATTCGGTCGGGACGCATACGCAGCGAGTTGATGACCAGTTGGCGGATGGTGATTTCGCCGCGCCCCTCGATGTTGGGCGGGCGCGATTCGAGCGTGACCACATGTTCCTGCCGCAACTGCAACTCGGCCGCGTTCTCGATGGTGATGATGCGCTCGTCGCCGGGGATGAAACTGGAGAGAATATTGAGCAGGGTCGTCTTCCCCGAACCCGTGCCGCCCGAAATCACGATATTCAACTTGGCCTCGACGCATGCCTTGATGAATTGGAGCGCCTCAGGCGTAATCGAGCCGTATTGAATCAACTGCTCGATGGTGATCGGATTCTTGGCAAATTTACGGATGGTCAGGACAGGCCCGACCAGCGAAATGGGAGGAATGACCGCGTTGACGCGCGAGCCATCGGGCAGACGGGCGTCCACATACGGGCTTGACTCGTCGATGCGCCGCCCCAAAGGAGCGACGATGCGGTCAATGATGCGCATCACATGGTCGTTGCTCTCGAAGGTCACCGGCACGCGGTGAATCTTGCCCTTGCGTTCGATATAGATGTTCTTCGCCCCGTTGACCATGATTTCTGTGACCGACTCGTCTTCCAACAAGGGCTGGAGGGGGCCAAAGCCCAGGATTTCGGCCGCGATCTGTTCGAAGAGGCGGGCGCGCTCCGGCCTGGAAAGGACGATGTTCTCTTCCGAAAGAATCTGTTCGAAAAGTTCCTGAATGGTGCGCCGGACCTCGTCGGTGCGGCTGATATCCATCGAGGGGTCCAGTTCGGCCAGCAATTTATTTTGGACGCGGGTTTTCAAATCGAAGTAAGTGCCGGCCTGGGGAGCGGCGCTGGGGGCGCTAACCCGCCGCGCCTGCAACTGAGAAAGGCGGGAAACCTCTCCCGACGAGGATGCCGGGCCAGCCGCCGACGAACTCTCTCCGCCGCCAGCCTGGCCCTGCTCGATACGCTTGAGTAAAGACATGTCAACCTCCTGCTAACACTACCGCCGGGCAGGCTGCGCTTCCATGTTGTCAACCGATAAGAGACGGGAGCGCAGCGCCTCGGCCAGCATGAAAATTCCACGCGCCGCGGGCTGCGTCTTGTTATCCAGGACGAACGGAACGCCCCGGTTGACCGACGGGATGACCACCCGCTCGTCCAGCGGGATGACGGCAACCACCTCCTGCTTGAGATTTTCGCCCACCTTTTCGGGCGTGATGGCAATCCGCCTGTCGAAGCGATTCATGGTAAACGCGACCTTGCTGGAAGGGATGCCAAGGGTCTGCAGCAAATCCAGGAACAGGCGCCCGTCCTTGATCGAAGGAATATCCTGGGTGGTAATCAACACCACCGTGTCGCACACGTCCAGCACGGCCAGGGTCACATCGTTCAGATAAGAGCAAGTATCCACGACCACGTAGGCGTAGAGACGGCGCAAATACTCCAGCAATTCGCTGACCTGATCGGGCTTGACGCTCTCGGCCTGCTCCGGGCGCGGCGGCGCGGCCAGGATGTGCATCCCCGAACCGGCATGTTTGATCATCACCTCGCTGACGATCTCCGGGTCCAACTCGGAGGCCCGCGGCGCCAGGTCCAGGATGGTATTCTTGCCCTGCTCGTTCAAAAAGACGGCCACATCCCCAAACTGGAGATTGGCGTCCACCAGGGCCACAGGCGTATCCTCATTGTGGAGCGCCAGCGCCAGATTGACCGCCACCGTCGTGCAGCCGGTCCCGCCCTTGGGGCTATAGACCATGATGATTTTTCCCTGGGCCGCCATGCCGACCGGCATCGCTTGCGGCAGGCCCGGCATGGGGGCGGCGTAGACCTGGGTGCTCTTGGCCCGCTCCTCGCGCGCCAGGGCGCCGGCACGGCGGATGGCTGCGGTCAGTTCATCTGCCATCGGAGGCTTGGTCAGGAAATCACGTGCCCCCACCAGCATGGCCCGCCGCATGTAGTTCTGATCGCCCTGGACGGAAAGAATCACCACCTGCACATGCGGCATTTTTTGCCGAATCGTCTCGGTCGCGGTGATTCCGTCCATGTCTGGCATGTTGATATCCATCAAGACCACATCGGGCGATAATTCCTGCGCCATCTGAATGGCCTCGCGCCCCGTTCGGGCCGCGCCGACCACCTCCATGTCCGCCTCGAATTGCAATAATTTGCGGACATTTTCGCGCGTTTCAGCAACGTCATCGACAATCAGGACTTTGATCTTATCGCCATTGGCCATGCATGAACTCCACGCAGAGAAGAGAGATGAAGAACATCAAAGCAAAGTCCGAGCGATTTCGCCCAGCCTCCTGTTATTTCATTCCGGCGGAACAATGATGACATCGTTGGGCAAAGAGGGCTGCACCAATTCGTCCAGGCGGGGGGTGGTTGCGTAGGGCAGTTTCGCCGGCACGGCGATGGAATACTGGGCCAGGACGTATTGCAGGGTGGCCGACTCGGTCTGCGGGTAAGGGCCTAAATCGTTCGGGTTGCGCAGCGCCAGGGTGATTTGAGCGCCGCTGTAGACCAGGTAGTTGAGGGTCACGGCGTCTTGTTGATTGACCATTAAGGTCACGATATCGGGGCGCTCGACTTCGGTAGTGGTAGCCTCTTCGGTGACAACCACCTGATCTTCGGCCGGCGCAGCGCTGGGCGCCGACAATTGGCCAGAGGCCGCCTCATCCGTGAGAGGGAACGTACCTACATGCAAGACCTGCGCCCGCTGCATAATCAATTGCGAAACCAGCCGAGGCCGCTGGGCCTCCCCCGGGGTGATGTAGAGCGCCTGATCTCCCCAAACGGGGTCGGTCTCGGTGCGTCCCTGAGGTCCGCTGCCGGCGATCAAATCGACCGTCATCGTCAATACAGGAGCGATGATGGGGCCTTCCATCCTCCCCGCGCCGCTCAGCAGGCTGGTATTGTTCGGCAAGGCAGTCTGGAAGCTCGAATCCACATCGATGAGCAACATGGTCACAATGACATCAACGTAATCGCCATCCCGAATGCCGAACGCCACCGAGGACAAGCGGGTGATGGGGATGGAGATGGCCGTATAGCCCGGTGGGATGAGCGGCGCCCAGGGCGAACCCGGCAGATTCACTTGGCCGGGCGTCAACGAAACCATTGAACTGGTAATCCACATGCCCTGTTCGATGGTGTAACGCGCATATTGCCCAACGACGTCACCCACATTCTGGTACGTGCCTTCCACCAGCATATCTTGCGGAATTTCGCGAGTGACGAGCATCGCTTCGGTAATCTGGGTGCCGGCATAGATTTTCTGCCCGGCGGTAACGACTTGGGTCGTCAAAATAGCAGGGGTAGGGGTAGCAGCCGCCTCCTGGGTAGCGCCGATTCCACCGCGCAGCATGGCGTAGAGAATGCCGAAAATCACAATGACCACGACGATTAACACGAGGTAGATGAGAATTCGATTGCGGCGCATAGAACACTCCTTGGAACTCAGAGTTGAGAGCAGGTAATCTCATTATACAGTAAAAATTCCACGCTTGCCACGTGGCCCAAAATAGGCCGTTGGTACGATAAAGAAGACCCTGCGATTGCAGCAGAGCCTTCTGTCCATACTGACCGCTTTCCGTCAATCGGCGCCGTTCTCACAAACTGCGGGCGGGGACCGAAATCACAATCCGGGAGCCTTTGCCGGGAGCGCTGTCGATTTCAAAACTGCCGCCCAGCATTTCGACCCGCTCGCGGATGATTTTCAATCCCAGCCCGCCCTCTTTGCCCACGATTTCAGGGTCGAAGCCCTTGCCGTTGTCCTCGACGGCCATCTTGAGCACGTCCTCGCCCATATCCACCTGAATCTTGATCAAGGTTGCCTGGCTGTGGCGGGCCGCATTGCCCAGCAATTCCTGCATGGCGCGGAAGATCATCACCTCAAGATAGGACTCCAGTCGGCGTTCATTGCCTGAGACCGCGACGCTCACATCCACGCCGGATTGTTCCTTGAACGTGTCAGCATAACGCCGGATGGTAGGCACCAGCCCCAAGTCGTCGAGCATCATCGGGCGCAATTCGAAGATAAAATTGCGCACCTTCTGAAACGTGCTCATGGCGGCCGCCTTCAGGTTGCCAAGTTCCGTCTTCGCCTGAACGGGGTCCATATCCAGCAAGCGCATGGCAATCTCGGTCTGCAAAATGAAATTCGAGAGCGCCTGCGCCGGGCCATCGTGCATTTGCCGCGAAAGCCGTTGACGCTCGGCCTCCTGCGCGTTGACGAGCATCTCGACGCTGGTCATCTCGCCCTTCCCGCCTCGATTGCCGCCGCCTGTCCCGCTGTTGCCCAGTTGCGCCAACAATTTTTCCAGGGCGGCTTTGTGCCTTTCCAAATGGGCCTGATCGCTCTGTAATTTCTCCAACTGGCCGCGCATGACAAAGAGACGCTGCTGCGCATCCAGGGCCGAATCATAGGCCATGCGAATCTCCTGCACCGAGGCCCGGTCCAATTGACTCTGCACCTGCTGCAAGTGAGCGGTGATGGCGGCGTTGCGCTGAGTCAGTTTTCCTACCTCGACGCGGCTCTGTTCGAGCATCAGCGTCACTTCTTTCAGGGCGCGCTCGGTTTCGTCCAACTCGGCTTGAATCATCTGGCGGGGGTCATCCGCCGAGGCAACAAGGCCAGATTCAGTTTCTGCAACCATAGATGGCCACTCCTACACTTTGATGTTCGTGTCGTGTAACTGTACCCAGCCGCGTTTGAGGGCATAGACGACCGCCTGCGTTCGATCCTCGACTCCAAACTTTCGCAGAATTGCAGTCACGTGATTCTTGACGGTCTGATGACTGATGCCCAGCGCCACCGCGATTTCCTTGTTGCTCATGCCTCGCACGACACAAGAAAGCACCTCCATCTCCCGGTCGGACAGGGGATGAAAAGGACTGCCCGGTTCACTGTAAAGGTGCCGCGCTTTTTCCATCTCGTGTTCCAGCCAGCGCTCCAGCTCGCCCGGCGTGAAAACGCGGTCCTCAATGACGTACTTGCCGTTCACGACCTCGCGGATGGCATGAATCAGACTCTCCGGATCGACATCTTTGGAGCAATATCCCGCCGCCCCGGCCCAGGCGGCGTGCAAAACCTGCTCGTGGTCATTATAGGCGGTCAGCAAAATGATGCGCGTGGGTAATTTGTCCTGGACAACCTGACGGGTGACCTGTTGACCGTTCAACACCGGCAGGTTGATGTCCACCACGGCCACCGTCGGCCGCAAGGAGCGAATCAGCACCAGCGCCTCCTCCCCCGTCGAAGCCTCGCCGATGACTTTGAAACCCGGCTCCAGCGAGAGGGCGTTGGCCACGCCCTGCCGAAAGAGGGGATGGTCATCTACGATTACAATCGTTATTTCGTCCATTACCGCCTCAACCTTTCATGAGTATAGCACAGGTCTGGCAAGCCAACAATTAATGAAATCTTACAGATGCGAAAAGCGCGCCGGGATTGACAGCCGCCCCTGCCTTTCAGCGCCCTCGCCAGCGGTAGACCGTCATGTGAACCGCCTCGTCGCCGGGCGAACCCGCCACGAAAACGGGCGGCAGGCCCGAGGTCAGGAGCGGATACCAGTCGGGGAAAGCGACCAGGTAATCCACGCCGCGGGCATCCAGATACGCTGCCAGGCGTTCTTCATCGCGAATAAAGGGAATCACCTCCGGCGAGACCAGGCCGGCCAGGTCCACCAGCCGGCGCTCGGCAAAGTATCCTACCGCCCCAATGTCATGCACGGCCACCAGGCTGTCGGGCGAAAGGTTAGCCGCCATCCAGCGGGCCGTCTCCACCATGTCGGTCTCGATGAAGCGGACATCTTCTCCGTAAGCACGGATTCCCAGTCCCCAGAAAGCCGCGCCCACCAGGAGCAAAGAGGCGGCCCAGACGGCGCGCAGGCGCCAATGCGTTCCCCGCCAGAGCGGTTCGCCGCCCAGCCAGCCCAAGCAACCGGTCATGCCGAAGAAGAAATAGACCGGCATGGCGGGCATGTAGTAACGGCCATGCTGGTAGGCCGGCAGGCGCATCAGGTACAGAGCCAGGTAGCCAAACATCCACAACAGGGCGGCGATTTGCCCGCCATCGCGCCGCCGGATGGCCGAGGCAGCCGCCAGGATGAAGCCCGGCAGCAGAATGAGGGAGGGGCCGCTCAGGAATTGCAACCCGACTTCGCCCAGCCGTTCCCCCAGCGGACGCGCCTGCCAGGAGGCGTATTCGGCCTGCTTGGCATAGAATGTGTTCGGCATCACCGCGCCGGTCAGGGTCAAATTGAAGAGCAAATAGAGAGCCAAGAACAGAGCGAAGCCCAGCAGCGCCGAAGCGAGGGCGCGCCAGCGCAGCCTCCAGCCGCGCTCGGTCAGTAGGGCGGCGAACAGGAGCGGCCCCAGCAGCGTCAGGCCGTCGGGTCGCACCCACAGGCTGATGCCGGTCAGGATGCCCAAGCCCAGCCAGTGCCGCCGGCCGGCGGCCATCAGGCCCGTCAGCACTTGAAAGATGAGCAGGGCGTGCAGCAGGGTCTCCATCCCCGAAAAAGCCGCCCAGCCGAGGTGCCATTCGAAGACGATGAGCAGCCCCGCCCAGGGAATCGCACTGCGGTATCTCTCGACCAGGCGGCGCAGATGGACTTCCACCTGAAAGGCCAACACAAAGAGCAAGACCGCACCGAGCAGATACGTCCAGGCGTAGGGGGAAAGGTGCAGCCAGAAGCCGATGGCCAGCAGCGCCGTCCAGAGCGGGGCGGTGGAGCCGCCCGAAGGTTCGCCCGGCACGAAGGCCCATTCGCCGCGCAGCGCCAGGTTGCGGGCGTAGGTTTGGTGAATCCACGAGTCGTCCAACGGGAAGCCAAGCCGCAGGGTCAACGCGCTGGCCAGCAGATATCCCGCCGCACTGACCACCACCGCGGCCAGCAAAATCAGTGCCCTGCGCCCGGCCCGCGCCGCCTCAGGGGGAGAGCAAGATGCGGAAGATGCGGGTTTCATCCAGTTCTCCGAGATAATCGAAGCCGGAATAGTTTTCGGGATGGTCGTATAAATCCCTCAGCGCTCCCGAAGGGCCAGGGCGCTCCAGCACCAGGTAGCGGGCCTCGAAGCGGCGCGCCGCAGCCAGCGCTTCCGGCACACCCTCGTTGGGGATGACGATGGCCGGGCGGCCGGTCATGACGTAGTAGGCGGGCGGATTGCGCGTCATCACCACCTCGCCCGGCAAGGCGCCCGCGCCCACCAGAAAAGCCTCCGCCTGGCGATAGACGTACTCGCCCTCGTTCCAGCCGCTAGCCACCACCCGCACCTGCACCAGGAAGAGGCTGAACAGGACGGCCATCAGCGCCAGCGAGGCCTGCAACGCCCCGCCCAGCCGTCTCAGCCTGGACCTCGCCACCAGTTCGTCCAGGCCGAGGGGAGCGAGGACGAACCACAGCGGCTGGAAGGCTGCCCCGGCGTGAAAGAAGCCGCCCCGCACGCTGGCAAACGGGAAAAGCAGACTCTCGGCCAGGAGGAGAAGCAGCCAGCCGCAGGCCGCCAGCCGTACGATTTTTTCCCTGCGCCGCTGCCAGGCCCCGGCGGCGATGAGCGGGGCGAGAAAAATCAACCCCTGGGCCGCAAAGGCCGTCCCCAGATTCTGGGCAAACGCCTCCAGACGGGCCGCCAGGGCGCTTTCCCAACCGGCAGCCAGCCAGGCCTGAAAGGTGAATCGTTCCGGCCGGAACGAGAAAATCTGACCGTATTCCGTCATCCACAGCACATAGCGCCCCCCTGGCGGCAGCGGCGCGCCGAAGACCTGAAGATTGCGCCAAAACCAGGGCCCCATGACGAGCAGGTAACCCGTCAGGGCGAGCAGGAGCGCCATCCCCGCCGCGCCCAGACAGCGGCACGCCGGCCGGGGGGGGAAGAAGAGCACCGCGCTCAGGGTCAGCGGCAGCCAGAGCAGACCGTCGCTGCGCGCCAGGTTGAGCAAGCCGGCCAGCAGGCCCAGGCCGAACGGCGTGAGAAAGCGCCAGCGTCCGGCAAGCAGCAGGAAATAGAGCGTCCCGAACAGAAGATAGAAGGAATAGTTGTCCGTCGTGGCGATGAAGGGCAAATAGTAGCCGGAAAAGACGGCCAGCCAGCCGGCCGTCAGAGCCACCCCGCGGCGGGACGAAAGCCGCCAGGCCAGCAGGGCGGTCAGCGGCGGGGAAAGGGCCGCTGCTAGAACAAAGAGCAGGCGCGCCGCGGCGAAATCGGTTCGTCCGAGGAGCGTCATGCCGCCCGCCGCCGCCAGCGAAGCCAGCGGGTACCAGTAGGAATGCGAAGGATGCGGCAGGGATTGGGGATGGTCGAGGTAATTCCACAGGAAGGGCTCCTGGAACCCCAGTCGGCGCGCCAGCGCCAGGCCGCCGGCATAATAATAGGCGGCGTCCATGTAGCCGGGCACCGGCTGGAGGGCGGCCACGGCCAGTGCCGTCAGCAAGGCCAGTATGAAGAGCACCAGCAAATCGCGCCGCCGCAGAGGGCGGTCTGCGCTCAGGGATTTCATGGCGGGGTGATTTGTTCCAGGCGGAATTCGAACAGGCGCGCCCCGTCCACCTCGCCCAGGTAGAGGATGCCGGGTGGCCGTTCGTCCAGACGATAGAGCGGCAAAAGGCCATCCGGCAGGCTGCCCGCTTCCAGAATCAGGAATCGCGCTCCGTACCTTTCGGCCGCCAGGAGGGCGGTCTGCGGGCTGCCATCCGGGATGACGATGGCCGGCTGCCCAGAGGCCAGGTAAAAAGCGGGCGGATCGGCCACCATGACGACCTGGCCGGGGAGCAGGCCGGCGCTCTGCAACTGGCGGGCGGCTTGGCGATAGATGACCTGGTCGCGCCCCCAGGCCTGCGTCTCCGCCCCCCCGCCGAAGACGCGGCTCCAAACGATGAGCGCCGTAAACAGCGCCGCGGCGGCCGCCAGCGCCGTCCGGAACACCGCCCCGGCGCGGGCCTCCCAGCCGCGGCGGCGCCGCCCCCAGTCGAGGATGCGCTCCAGCCCCAGCGGGGCCAGCGCCCACCAGACCGGCTGGAGGGCTGCCCCGGCATGGAAGAAGCCGCCGCGCGCCCCGGCAAAGGGGAAGACCGCCGTCATGACGGTCAGAGTCAGCAGCCAGGCCAGGGCCGCCAGTTGCAGCCTTCGTTCGCGGCGCAAATGCCAGACGGCCAGGAGAACCAGGGGAGAGAGAAAGACCTGCCCCTGGACGCCGAAGGCGGTCGCCAGGTTCATCCCCAGCGCCCACAGGCGCGCCCTCAGGATGGCCGCCGCGCCCGAATCCAGCCAGGCCGCAAAGGTGATTTGATCGGCAGGGAAGGCGAAGATTTGGTTATAGGAGGTCAGCCAGAGCATTTTGCTTCCGCCAGGGGCGAGGGGCGTGCCAAAGACCAAGAGATTGCGCCCAAACCAGGGTCCCATAATGAGCAAATAGCCCAGCAGAACGCCCAGGGCAGCCCCAAGCGGCAGGAGGCGGGAAGGAGAGGCCGGCCGGGGCATGAAAAACAAGACCGCCAGGAAGGCCAGCAGGAGCCACAGCAGGCCGTCGGCGCGGGCCAGGTGCATCAGACCGGTCAGCAGGCCGAGGCAAACAGCGCGTCCCACGCTCAGAGGACGGCCAACCCCCAGGAAGAACAGGCCGCCCAAGAGCATGTACAGGCCGAAGGTGTCGGTGACGGGCAGGAAGGGCAGATAAAAGCCCGAAAAAACGGCCAGGAAACCGGCCAGAAGCGCCAGGTCGCGGCGGGCGGTGAAAGACCAGGCCAGGGCAGCGGTCAGCGGAGGGAGCAGGGCGGCCAAGGCCAGGAATCCGCTCCGGGCGGCGAACCAGGCCGAGGGTCCGGCCAGGGCCGCGCCGGCGGCCGCCAGGAGGGAGGCGAGGGGCATCCAGTAAGCGTGGGAGGGATGAGGCAGGCCGGCCGGGTCATCGAGGTAATTCCACAGATACGGCTCGCTGAAACCCCGTCCGTGGGCCAGTTGCAGCCCGCCGGCGTAGTAGTAACTGGCGTCCATGTAGCCGGCAGAGGGCTGGAAAGCCGCCACCAGCGCGGTTACACCGAGGCCAGCCAGCGCCAGGAGAAGGTACCTTTGCCAGTTCATGGCTTCTTGATTTCGGCCTCCAGGCGTTCCAGCCAGGTGCGGAAGGGGCGGACTGCCCACCAGCGCACCCAATAGAGGCCCACCAACAGCAGAAAGGGGAACGAGAAGAACAGGGCGGCAATCAGGGTCTGAGCGCCGCTGCCGGCCTCGAAAAGGCCCAGGTAAGCGGCCCAGCCGCCGAGCAGGAGGGCCACCAGCAGCCAGCCGCTCACCCCCCAGCCGCGCGGCCGCGACCAGCGTTCGTTCAACAAAGAGAGCAAGACCACCAGCGGCAGGAGCAGGAAAACGCAACTGTCCAGCGTGACGGGGATGCCCATCAACGGCGAGACGGCCAGGGTCAGCGCAGCCGTCCAGAGGAAATGGCGGAAATCCTTGCCGCGCACGGCGCGCCATTCGACGAACAGAATCACCGCCAGGATGGCCGTGAGCGCCCAGCCCAGGCGTCCGCCGATGGCCGGCCACCACTCCGCCATGAGGCGACCGGGGCTGAGCAGCGGCACGAACTGCAGGTGGGCATAGAGGCCGCGCAGCCAGGGCATGAACCAGGCGGGGTAAAGGAAAAAGGACAGACCAAGCAGCAGGAACAAGGTCATCGCCAGGCCGGCCAGCACGCGCCAGCGGCGGTGGAGGGCGAGCCACCAGAACAGGAAGAGCAGGAAAACGGCCGTGCTGTTCGGCTGGCAAAGAGGCAAAATCAGCAGCGCCCCGGCCAGTTCATCCTGCCCGGCCCGCAAAGCCGCCAAAACGCCCGCCACGCCAAGGGCGGCCAGGATGACGGGCTTGGCCTCCAGCCAAATGTGCAAAACGGGAGGCCAGAGCAAAAAGAAGAGGAACAGGAGCGGCATCAGAAGACGGCCGGGCTTCCAGCGGCTCAGACGCAAAGCCAGCACAAGCAAACCGGCCAGGCTGGCTTGCAGGAGCAGAGTCCACAGGCCGCGCGCCAGGGTATAATCTCGCAAAAGCGCCAGCGGGAAAAAGAACATCTCGAGGAAGAAGGGCAGGTATAAGCGCAGCGGATTCTGGCCTTCTTCGGCCAGGTGGCCATAGTACAGAATCTGCGTCCGCTGGGCAGCCTGTGTTTCGTATGGGCTGACGCCATAGCGCAGGAAGGTCTGGGCAGACAGCCAGGGGACGAGGAAGGCCGTCTCGCCGGGGTGATCGCGGGCGTAGAGGCTATTCCCCCAGACCATGCCGCCGAAGACGGCCAGGGCGAGGAAGACAAGGAAGGTGGAAGCGAGAAGAGAGAAGGCGCGGGACAAGGTCGGTTATCGGTGAGCAGTGATTGGCGGTTGAAGTGAAAGAATTCTACCTTACAATGGCGGGAGGGGCAACGTGATTATCAACCCGGAGAGACATTTCTTGTAGCGGCGATTCTCTCTTACTTTGGGCGATTATTTGGGACAATGCCACAAACTCGGAAACAACGCCCTGTATAGACAAAAAATGCTTTGCGTTATAATGAACTCGACAATCGCTTTCACATTTCCGGGAATTCGTAGGGCGAAGAAAATGTCCGCGACAGAAGAAAAAATAACCGTTCTGTTGGCCGACGATCACCCTGTAACCCGCGAGGGGATTCGCAAAATCCTGGAACAAACCCCCGACATTTGTGTAGTGGGAGAAGCAAAGGATGGGATTGAGACAGAAAAATTGGTTTCAGAGTTGCGCCCCAGGGTGTTGATTTTGGACTTGATTATGCCGGGGCCCAGACCGTCGGAAATCGAAAAATGGGTGCGCGAAAATTATCCCGAAACCATCACTTTAATTCTCACCGCCCATGACCGGGATGCCTATCTTGCCCAAATGATGGACGCAGGCGCGGCTGGCTATCTCTCGAAAAACGAATCGGGTGAAAGGCTGATAAACGCAATCCGGTGCGTTGCCAAAGGCGCAAGCATTTTCGACGAACAGCAACTCGCCCGCGCCCGGCGCTGGAAAAACGAGATAGAACCGAAGTTGAAAAGCCTGACGCAGCGAGAGCGCGAAATTCTCTGTCTCATTGCAGAAGGAAGGGGAAATAAGGAAATTGCGCATACCTTCAGAATCGCGCCGAGGACCGTCGAGAAACATCTGGCAAGCATTTACGAGAAACTGGCTGTGAAATCCAAAACCGAGGCCGCTTTGTGGTGGGAGAAAAACGGTTCGGATTTTACGAATTGAAGCCCTCCTAAAAACGCCCTACAATACTGATAAATTGTGAATTCCAACCTTCGTTTTGCTCAGCCAAGAGGGGAAGTTGTTATGAAAAAGCATATGTTCCTTTCCGTTATTGCAGTTCTGTTAGTTTTTTTAACCGGAACCGATTTAGCCATCTCAACAAACATCAAGGACGGAAAATCGCCCGAGACCAACGAAGCAATACAAGAAAGCCTTGCTACTGGAAATGGCCCACCTGAGAAACTGCAAATACGTTCAGATGAAATCTCTGCATCCACCAATACTCATGTGTTTCCTGGCATATCCGGGGGATGTTCGATAAATATTCAGCCCAGACAACAGAGACCGATGTGTCCCATTACCGGGTGTTGTACTTCCGATTGCTCATGGGTACGGATGTGTTGCACATCTCATTACTGTAAGCGCTGGACATGGTGGCCAATTTGCCTGAGCGGTCCCCCATGCTGTCTTGAATGGGTAACCGAGTACTGGTGTGATTGTTATCCCAGAAATGCTATTCCAACGGTCATAGAAATCGAAAGATAATACTATTTGGAATCTCGGTTTCTAGCATCTATCGGTCAATATGGCAGACAGATGCCGGCAATCTTGATATTTTGACCCCATTAGCAAGGAGAGCAAAAATGTTTGTCCTCGATTCTTCGAGCCAGATAACAGGTAAGTTGCCCATAAGGATTGGCAAAACAATCCTGTCTTTAGCAATCCTCACTCTCCTGCTGATCGTTGGCTGTCAACCCAATATTCCATTAGTAGATGAAGAGGAAATAGAGACGCCGATCGCAACTCCTGCAACGATACAGGAAGCCAGGCAAGTTCTCGAGGCTTACTACACAGCACTGACCAATCGGGATTATACGACAGCAGCCGCATTGTTTACTACAAAGGTTGGAATAAATCGGAGCGAACTTCTACAGATATGGGAAGATAACGATAATCAGGGATGGAGACTCACCGGCTACGAGATCACCGATCAACAACAATACGATGAGACCAGAATTGTGTTCCGGGTTAGGTTAACACAACAAGGAGGCGAGCCTTCCCAATTCGACACAATCAATGTACTGCATTTAGAAGAAGGCAATTGGTTCGTTGGAGATGCAACACTCAACAAGATTGCCGTTCAAGGCCGGCCGCACTCCAGAAACGAGGTAACTGTGGTGGTCGGGGTCTTCTTTCGATATGTCGAGGGATATGCGCTTTGGATAAATATCAGAAATGACAGCCCCAACGCGGTGATATGGGGAACAGAAGGAGAAATTTGTGGACGACTGTTTTTTGCTGCCTATACCGTCCAGTCTTCATGCTCTTCTCCCAGACAGATTCTTCCCGGCGAAGAAACGAATGTGAGCCTCATTTTCTTCGATGATGTCCTTTCACGTCCCGTTGACGATCTTCCCGCCAACCTAGAAGTCTCCATGTTTCTATGGGACACAAATAGCGACGGCATCCCGGATTCAGATGCCCAGGCATGGTCATACGCCATCGAAATGGAATACGATAATCCATAATCGGCCCAAATATGCTATAATGTTGCCAACCTGAGGCACACATGACACACATCCGCTTCGCCAACAACAACGATAACGATAATAACGATCCCTCTCGGAGCGTTGGGCGAAGCCTTGTCGGTTAACAGGTCACACAGACACATCAATCGCCCAACGCAGCAGCGGAGGGCGATTTGTTTTGTAAGCAGAGGACTTCTTAACCCAAAGGACACAACGTCGCACAAAGGCTCACAAAGAAAACCTGGATGACTGTTTCCCTTCGTATGCCTTTGTGTCCTTCGTGTTGAATCTTTTTGGAGGCAGCCTATGTACAAAACCCACACATGCGGTGAACTGCGCGCCTCCCACGCCGGACAAACCGTGACTCTGGCCGGCTGGGTCCATCGGCGGCGCGACCACGGGGGGGTCATCTTCCTCGACCTGCGCGACCGCTACGGCGTGACTCAGGTGGTCTTCAATCCCAACCTGCCGCAGGAAATCCTCGAGCGCCTGGCGAACGTGCGCTTCGAGTGGGTGCTGCAAATCAGCGGCGTGGTTCAATTGCGGCCGGAGGGAATGCAAAACCCCAAGATGGCCACCGGCGACATCGAAGTCATCGCCTCCCAGATGACCGTCCTCAACCCGGCCAAACCTCTGCCCTTCATGGTCAGCACCGACGAGGAACCCGACGAAGCCCTGCGCCTTAAATACCGCTACCTCGACCTGCGGCGGGAGCGCATGAAACGCAACCTGATTCTGCGCCACGAGGTGGTCTTGTTCATGCGCAAGTACCTGTCCGAACGCGGTTTCATCGAGGTCGAGACCCCCATCCTGTTCAAGACGACGCCCGAGGGTGCTCGCGACTACCTCGTCCCGTCGCGCCTCTATCCCGGCCAGTTCTACGCCCTGCCGCAGAGTCCCCAACAACTCAAACAACTGCTGATGGTGGCCGGCGTAGACCGTTACTTCCAAATCGCCCGCTGCTTCCGCGACGAAGACCAGCGCGGCGACCGTCAGCCTGAATTCACGCAACTGGACTTGGAGATGTCCTTCGTCCACCGCGACGATGTGCTGGACATGGTCGAAGGCCTTTTCACCGCCCTGATTCCGGCTGTCGCGCCCCACAAGAAACTGCTCGCCTCCCCCTGGCCGCGGCTGACCCACGCTGAGGCGCTCGAACGCTTCGGGACCGACAAGCCCGATTTGCGCTTCGGGATGGAAATCCACGACGTGGGCGGAATTTTCGCCCAGAGCGAATTCATCGTCTTCAAGTCCGCCCTGGAGAACGGCGGCGGCGTCAAATGCCTGGTCGCGCCGGGCTGCGCCGGCTACACCCGCCGCCAACTCGATGAACTGACCGATTACGCCAAAGAAACGGGGGCGAAAGGCCTCGTCAGCCTGGCGCTGACAGCCGAGGGTCCGAAAGGCTCCGGCGCCAAATTCATCCGCCAGGAGGAAATCGCCCGCCTGCAAGAACACACCGGCGCCAGGTCCGGCGACCTGATTCTGTTCGTCGCCGACGAGAAGAAAACCGTCCACAAGACGCTCGGCGCCTTGCGCCTGCGGCTGGGAAACGACCTCGGCCTGGCCGATCCCGCCGTCCTGGCCTTCGCCTGGGTGGTGGACTTTCCGATGTTCGAGTGGAACGAGGAAGAACAAAAATGGGACGCCGCCCACCACCCCTTCACCATGCCGCGTCTGGAACACCTCGACCGCTTCGAGACCGACCCCGGCTCGATTCTCTCGGACGCCTACGACATGGTCTGCAACGGCTACGAGATGGCCTCCGGCTCGATCCGCATCCACCGCCGCGACATCCAGAGCAAGGTCTTTTCTCTGCTGGGCATCAGCGAGGCAGATGCCCAGCGCAAGTTCGGCCACATGCTGGAGGCCTTCGAGTACGGCGCGCCGCCGCACGGCGGGATGGCGCCCGGCATTGACCGGCTGGTCATGCTCCTGGCCGACGAACCCAACATCCGCGAGGTCATCGCCTTCCCGAAGAATTCCGCCGCCCGCGACATAATGGCCGACGCCCCCTCGTCGGCCGATGAACGGCAATTGAGAGAGTTGCATCTCAAAATCGAGGCAGAGAAGTAGGCGGGTATCCGCCACCTGCTTCCCCGTCCACAAGGAGATATCCCTATGGCACTCATCCGCGTTGAAGAAATTTCCAAACATGTTGGTGAAGAAGTCACCGTGCGGGGCTGGGTTTACAACCGCACCGACAAGGGCAAACTGGTCTTCCTGTTGGTGCGCGACGGCTCCGGCTTCGTCCAGTGTGTGGCCTTCAAAGGTGACCTGGAGGAGGCGCTCTTCGAGCAAATCGTCCGTTTGCCGCAAGAATCCTCGGTGGTCATCACCGGGCCGGTGCGGGAGGACAAGCGCGCCCCCGGCATCCCCGGCGGCTACGAAATCGGCGTGCGCGACCTGCAAATCGTCCAGGCGGCGGCCGAGGATTACCCGATGGCGCTCAAAGAACACGGCCCCGACTTCGCCCTCGACCACCGCCATCTGTGGATTCGCATGCCCAGCCAGTGGGCAGTCCTGCGCGTGCGCGCCACCGTCATCGCCGCCATCCGCGAGTGGTTCGATACGCACGGCTTCATCAACATGGACACGCCCATCCTGACCCCCGCCGCCTGCGAGGGGACGACCACCCTGTTCGAGACGGAGTACTTCGACGAAGGCAAGGCCTACCTGACTCAGTCCGGCCAACTGTACAACGAGGCGAACATCATGGCCTTCGGCAAAGTCTACTGCTTCGGACCGACCTTCCGGGCCGAGAAATCCAAGACCCGCCGCCACCTGACCGAATTCTGGATGGTCGAACCCGAAATTGCTTTCTGCGACCTCGACCAGTTGATGGAAATCGAAGAGCAGTTCGTCACCCACATTGTCCAGCGCGTCTTGCGGGAGCGGACGCCTGAACTGCGCTCCCTGGGCCGCGACCTCAGCCGGCTGGAGAAAATCGAACCGCCCTTCCCGCGCATCTCCTACGACGAGGCGGCCAAAAAACTGCAGGAACTGTACGAAGCCGAAAGCGACCCCGAAAAGAAGGAACTGCTCAAATTCGAGTGGGGCATGGACTTCGGCTCGCCGCACGAAACGGCGCTGACGAATCTCTACGAAAAGCCGCTCTTCGTCTATGGCTACCCGACCGCGGTCAAAGCCTTCTACATGGAACCCTGGCCGGGCCGGCCCGAGGTCTGCAAGAGCGTGGATTTGCTCGCCCCCGAAGGCTACGGCGAAATCATCGGCGGCTCAGAGCGCATGTCCAGTTACGACCTGTTGCTGCAACGCATCCACGAGCACGGCCTGCCGGAGGAGGCCTTCCGCTGGTACCTCGACCTGCGCAAATACGGCTCGGTCCCCCACTCCGGCTTCGGCATGGGCGTCGAGCGGACGGTGGCCTGGCTGTGCGGCATCGAACACATCCGCGAGGCCATTCCCTACCCGCGCACCATCAAGCGCGTTTACCCCTAGGCCGGCTGGCACGCCCGGCGGGCGCGCCGGTTTAATCTTTCCCTACCCACGCGTTTTAGTTTGTGGTATAAGGAAATGGCCCTGCTGTGCGCGTGATGCTGCACCCACCGTTCTGAGCCAACACCCACTGTTAGGGCCCCAATCTCTCGGCGGCGACGCGATAGGCCAGAGCCAAGGCGGAGACGCCGGGTAGGAGCCCACCTGCGAAAGCAGGTTCAGAACCTCGCAGCACACGGCATGGCGGGGTACGCGTTAAACAAAACTGAATACACGGAGATGAGCGGCTGAGTCCCGCCCCGGCGGGATGACGAGGTGGAGGTTCCCCGGCGCGAGCAGGGGCTAACCCCGGGCAACCGGGGGAAAATCGAATCGATCAGCGGATGCCTCCGGAGCCTGGTCACGGGCTCCTTTCTCCCTTCCGAAAGAAGCGTCAGAAGCGCAATTTCGGGTTTAAAAAAACCCTGTTGCGCGACTGCCCAAACCCATCCGGCAACGGATGGACCAAAGGCTGGCGCGGTGACCCGGCAATATCGCTTGCCGGTGTTCCAACAGGAAGGGCTGCCAATCTCTGCGCATACGAAGGCACGCCCAGGCGTGCTTTTTTGTTTGGAGGGCAGAATGTTCGAATCGCAACCCAGAATCGATTCTCCGCTTCGGCGCTGGCCCATCCTGCTGCCGCGCCGCTGTGGATTCCAGCCCTGGCCGGTGAGGTCATTCGTCCGACCCTCACCGGCACATCCGGCCTTCCAGACCTTTCCTTTTTCGCATTCCTCCTGACCATGAAAGGATAACGACCATGGATACAAAAGAACTGCTTGCTCGCGTGAGAGAAGACCACGTCAAATTCATTTCTTACCAGTTCACCGATGTGACCGGGGCTGTCAAATCGGTGGATGCGCCCGTCAATCAACTCGAAGCCGCTCTCGAGGACGGCGTCTGGTTCGACGGTTCCTCCGTCGAGGGCTTCGCCCGCATTCAGGAAAGCGACATGCACCTCATCATTGACCCGTCCACCTACGCCGTCCTGCCCTGGACTCTGCCCGAATTGCGGCGGGCGCGCCTCTTCTGTGACATTCAGAAGCCCGACGGCCAGCCCTTCGAAGGCGACCCGCGCTACGTTCTGAAGAAAACGCTGGCCAAAATTGAGCCGCGCGGCTGGGTGTACAACGTCGGCCCGGAACCGGAATTCTTCCTGTTCAGAAGGAACGGCAACGAGAACGTTCATCCGCTGCCGCACGACGTCGGCAGTTACTTCGATTTTTCGGCCGACGACGAAGCCGGGCGCGTCCGCACCGAACTGATGGACGCCCTGAACAGCATGGGGCTGGAGGTGGAGGTGGGGCATCACGAGGTGGCGCTCGGCCAGCACGAAATTGACTTCCGCTTTGCCGACGCCCTGCGCACCGCCGACAACGTCCTGACCTTGAAATACACCATCAAGGCGATCGCCGCCAAGTACGGCCTGGTAGCCTCGTTCATGCCCAAGCCCATCTTCGGAATCAACGGATCGGGCATGCACTGCCACCAATCGCTGTTCAACGCACAGGGAGAAAACCTCTTCTTCGACAAAGAAGACGAGTATCACCTGTCCAAAATCGCCTACGCCTTCATCGCCGGCCAACTGGCCCACGCCCGCTCGCTGGCGGCAGTCGTCGCCCCGACCGTCAACTCGTACAAGCGCCTGGTGCCGGGTTACGAGGCGCCGGTCTATATCGGCTGGGCGCAGACGAATCGCTCGGCCCTCATCCGCATCCCGCGCTACACCAAGGGCAAAGATAAGGCCATGCGCGCCGAACTGCGCTTTCCCGACCCGTCCTCAAACCCCTACCTGGCCTTCGCCGCCATGCTGGCCGCCGCACTGGATGGAATCGACCACAATCTGACCCCGCCCCCGCCGCTCAACAACATCAACGTCTATCATCTGACGGAAGCGGAACGCACCCAGATGAACGTGGCCTCCCTGCCCGGCTCGCTGGCCGAGGCGCTGGACGAACTGGACAAAGACGAAGTCATCAAGGGCGCCCTCGGCCCAACCCTCTACGAGGCCTTCACCCGCGCCAAACGCGCCGAGTGGGACGAGTTCCGCATTCGCGTCACCGACTGGGAGGTGGAGCGCTACCTCGAAGTGGCGTAGCAGGCGGTCGTCATTGCCTGGCCGGAAGTCCGCTTCTAGCGGATTTGCATACCTGACGCCCAAACCATCGGCGGCCGGGGGCACATCCCCGCCGCCGATTGGTTATGCCAAAGCGCAAGTTCCGGGTCGTCTGCGATCCATAAACTGATTACAATCACGCCAAATTCAATCAAAGCAGGTATTCATGAAACTTCGCATCGCCATCGCCCTCCTGGCCGTCTATACCATTTGGGGGTCAACCTACCTTGCCATTCGTTTCGCGGTCGAAACCATCCCACCCTTCCTGATGGCCGGGACGCGCTTCCTGGCCGCCGGTTTGACGCTTGTCCTCTGGCGGCGTCTGGCCGGTGACCCCGCCCCAACGCGCCGGCAGTGGCTGTCCGCCGCCGTCATCGGCCTGCTTCTGCTCCTGGGCGGCAACGGCCTGGTCTCGTGGGCCGAACAGCGCGTCGACTCGGGAATCGCCGCCCTGCTGGTGGGCACCGTCCCCCTCTGGATGGTGCTGATCGAGGCGCTCACCGTCACCCGCCGCAGGCCGACCTGGCAGGCCATCGTCGGCCTGTTGACCGGCTTCGGGGGAATCATCGTGCTGGTCGGACCGGGGAGTCTGTTCGCGGGTCCGAGAGGCTACGACCTGCTCGGAATCGGTGCGGTTCTGCTGGCGGCGTTTTTCTGGTCGCTGGGGTCCATCTACTCCCGCCGCGCCGACATGCCCGCATCCCCCCTGCTCGGTACCGGGATGGAAATGCTGGCCGGCAGCGCCGGGCTGTACCTCGTCAGCCTGATGAGCGGCGAGGCAGCAAAACTCGACCTTTCAGCCGTTTCGCTGCGCTCCGGGGTGGGACTGGCTTATCTCATCGTGGCCGGTTCGCTGGGCGGATTCGTGGCCTACACCTGGCTGCTGCGCAACGCCCCCGTCTCGCTGGTGGCGACCTACGCCTACGTCAACCCGCTGGTGGCCATCCTGCTCGGCAACTGGCTGGCGCACGAGCCATTGACCACCCAGGTGAGTCTGGCAGCGGCGGTAATCATCGGGTCAGTCGTCCTCATCAATAGCGACAAACCGGCGCGGGGTCCGGCAAAGGGGGCAGAAACACAGCCCGTCAGCGCAGGCGGAAGGGATTGAAGTCCGTCCCCCGGTCGTAGAAATCCTCGTTCTCGGCCTTCTTCAGCGCCCGCACCACCGCGTAGGTGACCGGCGTCATCAGCGCCTCCACACCAACCTTGAAGAGGTAATTCGTCAGCGTCAGGGTCAGGAACAGGCTCCAGGGGAAGACGCCGAAAAGCGAGGCCACGACGACAAAGACGACCGTATCTACCAGTTCGCCGACGATGGTCGAGCCGATGGTGCGCATCCACAGCCAGCGGCCGCGGGTGAGGAGTTTCATCTTCGCCAGGGTGAAGGAATTGGAAAACTCCCCCGACCAGTAACCGGCCAGGCTGGCCAGGACGATGCCGCCGCTGGACATGCCGCCCAGGATGGCGAGGTAGGCCGCCTCGCCGGCGTATTGCTGCCACTGCGCCTCGCCCGGCAAAACGCGCACCAGGGCAAAGACGCCCGCCGAGAGCGCCAGGCAGAAGAAGCCAGCCCAGATGACGCGCCGCGAGGCTTTGTAGCCGTAGACTTCGGTCAGGATATCGCCGAAGATGTAACTAACCGGAAAGAGCAGCGTGCCGGCGTCGAAGGCCATCGGCACGCCGAAGAGAGCGAAACCCCAGTCCACGATTTTGGCCGAGGAGGCAATGTTGCTGACAATCAGCACGGTGATAAAGACGGCCATGATAAGGTCGAGATAGCGGTAGGTTTTCATTTCACCAATCCACAAGCAAGAGTTGGTCCGTCCCGTGCCGAGACTCGCCCAGCAGTGCGCCGTCTGCCCGGACGGCCAGCGCGCCGCCGAAAGCGCCTTCTTCCGGCAGAGGCTCCAGCGCGTTGACGATGAGCGTGGTCACGCCCGCCTGCCGGACGCCGTCCAGATACACCTGCCGCTCCTCCCGTTCCCAGCGCGCCGCGTCGGGGGAGCGACCGTCGAAACTGCGCGACATGGGCATCAGCAGGAAATCGAGCGAACGGTCAACCTGGGCGATGACCTGCTCGTTGAACAGGTCGCCGCAGACGAGAATCCCCAGCCGCCCCAGTTCGGTCTCTGCGCTGCGGAAAGACCGGCCGCACAGGAAAGGCGGCTTTTCCTCGATTTTACGGTGATGGAGACGCAGATGGCCGCGCCGGTCGAACAAGAGGGCCGCGTTATAGACGCCCTCGGCGGCGCGTTCCAACAGACCGGCGCAGAGAAAGACCTCAAAGCGCCGCGCCAGGTCGGCCAGGCGGCGGGCGCCCGGTCCATCGAGCGGCTCGGCAAAACGCTCAAAGTCCGACTGCTCGTAGAGGTAACCGGTCAGCGTACACTCCGGCAGACAGACCAAATCGGGCGAAAAACGGGCGGCCTCTGTCAGCCGCCGCTCCAATTCGGCCAGGTTTTGCTCCACCTGGCGGGGAATCGTCCGCAAAGGTATCAGGCCAGCGCGCATCACTTCCAACCCATCAGACGATCAGACTTTCGACTCTTGACTCTTTTCTACCATTCGACAATACGAACACAGCCCCGGCGCGGAGGTCGGCTGGCCGCAGTTGGGGCAGGGATGTAATTCCACCGGCTTGTCTTCGGGAGCGGCAAACAAGCCCTGTGCGCGCGCCTCGAGGAAGTTCAGGTAGAAGGCCAGTTTCGCCCCCGGCTGGTCATGCTCCAGTTGGTTGAGCAATTCCTTGTAACGGATGGAGGACGCTCCCACCGAGTACGGACATTCCTCGTAAATGTACTCGATGCCGCGCAGAAGGGCGTAGGCGGTCATCTCGCGCTCGTAGAAACGGCACAACGGCTTGACCTTGCGCGCCAGGCCGTCGCGCTCCTCCAGCACCGGCCCCTGGCGCAGCAGGTACTCGCGCGACCAGGAAAGCGTGTTCCCAAACAGCACCGCCGCCTCGTCGTCCAGGTTGTGACCGGTGGCCAGCACATCATAGCCCAGGTCACGGGCGATGCGGTTCATCTCGTGGCGCTTGACCAGCCCGCAGACGGCGCACGGCTTCTGACGGCCGCGTCGGGTGGCCTCGGCCCACTCCGGGACGGTCTTGCCGGTCTGCTCCTGCACGCTGACCACATGCAGGGTCAGGCCGCGCTCGGCGGCGAATTTCTCCGTCAGGCGCTGCGACTCGGCGGAGTAGTTCACGCCGCCGTCAATGCCCAGGGCGATGTAGAGGCCGTCGGCGCGGTAGCCGAGGCGGTGGAGGATGTCCCACAGCGAGAGCGAATCCTTGCCGCCGGAAACGGCCACCAGCACCTTTTCCTCGTGGGTGAACATGCGATATTTTTTGATAAAGCGCTCGGTCTGTTCCGGTACCCACTCCAGGAAGTGCTCGCGGCACAGCCCCAGGTGATGCTGGGGCATATTGATGGCGGCCTTGCCGCCGCACTTGCGACATTTCATAGCCACCACCCTCAGCCGCCGGAAATGACCGCAATCAACTTGACGACCTCGCCTTCTTTGAGGATTTCGTCCTCAGTAATCATCTCGCCAGCGCGCGTGGCAATCACCGATTCGGGCAATATCGCGCACTGGCGGAGGGCGTCCTTGAGCGTCATGCCCGGTCGGACTTCGAATTCCTGATTGCGAAGAATGATTTTGACCATAGGTGATTCCGGATCCACTTGTAAAATCTGCCGCCGCTCGGAACGGCCTACGAGACGAATTTCAGATAACGGGGCGGCTGTCCTACCCGGCCGGCATAGAAGCCCCGGTACTCTTCGGGCAGCAAGGCCGCAATCTCGGTCATAATCTCATCGGCAATCGCCTGACGGACTTCAGCGGTCACCCTTTCGCCGTTCGTTTGCACGACGAAGGGCCTGCCGACGCGCACGTGGAAGCGGGTGCGGCGCAGACGCCGGAGATTGGCAGAAAATTGCTCCCCGCCCCAGTGGCCGATGGGCAGAATGGGCGCGCCGGAGCGCAGCGCCAGCATGGCGACCCCCGGCTGGGCGCGCAGCAGACGGCCGTGGCGCGAACGCGTCCCCTCCGGGGCGACAGCGAGAATATCGCCCGCCGCCAGCACCGCTAGGCAGCGGCGGATGGCCTCCACATCCGCCTCGCCGCGGCGGACGGGGATGGCGCCCCACAAGTCGAAGAGCCAGCCCATCAGGCGGTTGTCCCACGTCTCGATTTTCGCCAGCCCCACCAGGCGGCGCGGCTCTAAGTGAACGAAAAGGAGCGGCACTTCTATTGAACCGACATGATTGGCTACCAGTATCAACGGGCCGCAGGCCGGAATCTGCTCCAGCGGGCGCGTCTCGACCCGGCAGAGGGTCGCCGCCCCCGCCCGAATCAAGGCATTCATGACAGCGCGTGCAACGGTCATTCAGGTTTCTGGGTGATGAATTCGATTTGTTGCGGCAGCAGTTCGATACTGATTTCGCTGCCGGCGTAGCACACCGTCTCACCATCGCAGTGGATGGGCAGCGTACCCTCCAGCGCCCGCACGGTGACTTTGCGGGCCTGCGCCATGTGGACCTCTTTTTGGGTAGCCTGCGTGCCTTTCATGAAATAAGGAATGAGTTGGAAAATGCGTCTCTGGCGGACGGCCTCGGCGATACACAAGTCGAAGATGCCGTCGGTCGGGTCGCCATTCGGGGCGAAGAAGAAACCGCCGCCCATCCGCCGGCCGTTCATGATAGAAATCATCAGCGAAGCGAGGGTCATTTCCTGATTATCATAGGAAAGCAGCACGGTAGGCGCCTTATAGTAGATAAAAATCGTCTCCAACGCGGCAATCAGGTAAAGGAGCAGGCCGCGCGTCCAGCGAATGCGGGCGGCGACGAAGCCGGTGGCCGCGTCGAAGCCCACCCCCACGCCGTTGCCGAAGTAGCGACCGTTGGGGAAATCGCCGCCGCGCAAAAAACCGACATCCACGCGCCGCCGATAATTTTCGGCGAGAATACGGCAGCCAGCCTCGATCCCGCCGGGGATGCCCATCCCAAAGGCAAAGTCGTTGCCCGTCCCGACCGCAATCTGCCCCATAGCCGTTTTGTCGAAGCCCGCCTGCCGGGCGCGCATCAGGCCGTTCAGCGTTTCATTGGCCGTTCCGTCGCCGCTGGCCACCACCACCGCCTCGAGGCCCTCGCGGGCCGCCTGCTCGGCCAGGTCGGCGGCATGCCAGGGACGTTCGGTCAGCACCAGTTTATAGTCAAGGCGACGTTTGCGCAGTTCTGCCTCCAGCAAAGGCAGCGAACGCCCGGCATAGCCTCGGCCGGAAACGGGATTCACGATCAGCAACGTGCGTGTCATCTGAGCAGCCTCCAGGAGAGAATAGCCCTATTTTACAACACGAACCCCCCAAGTGGGGAACGGTTTCTGATAAAATAGCCCTGCCGTCATGTTGATTCTCGTCCCTATCCTCATCCTCCTGCTGACATCCCTCATCCTGCTCCTCTTACGGCTGGGACGGCCCAAATTCAAGCATACCTGGGCAGTCGCCGCCGGTGGGACGCTTCTTGCCCTGGCAGGAATATTCCTCTGGCGAATCGACTTTCCCCACGCTTACACTCTGCCTGCCTGGCAGCCCGAAACCATTTTCCGTTACACCCCCACCTGGTTGGCCGACGGTTCCTCCTGGCCCTATGCCCTGGCTCTGACGGTCTTGAGCGCCGCAGTTTTCTGGACCTCCAGCGTGCGCCCCGAGACCGACCCGCTGACCTGGTCAGCCTCCTTCCTGGTGACCGCCTTTGGCCTGCT
The DNA here is from genome assembly GCA_041287425.1 of Anaerolineales bacterium. Lineage (GTDB taxonomy): Bacteria > Chloroflexota > Anaerolineae > Anaerolineales > Villigracilaceae > JAFGSI01. Next base: position 93,854 of record JBEULG010000013.1, read on the forward strand.
GGCCGTTTCGGCGGCCAACCCGCTGACCCTCGCCCTGGCCTGGACCGCCATCGACCTGGCCGAACTGGTCGCCATGCTGCGCTCGACGCGGGAAGCCTCCCAAACCGAGGGCATCGTGGTCGCCTTTGCCGCCCGCCTGGCCGGGACCTCGCTACTGCTGTACGCCGTCCTGCGCAGCGCCGCCGGCGGCCTGCGGATGGACTTCGCCAGCCTGCCGGCCGAAACGGGCTTGTACCTCCTGCTGGCCGCTGGCCTGCGCCTGGGCATTTTGCCCCTGCACCTTCCCTATCAACAAGAGGTCAACGTTCGGCGCGGCTTTGGAACGGTGCTGCGGCTGGTTTCGGCGGCTTCGAGCCTGGCGCTCCTGGCGCGCATCCCCAGCCGCGCCGTAGATACGCCGCTCACGCCCTACCTCCTGCTCCTGGTCGCGTTGGGGGGGCTCTATGCTGGCTGGATGTGGCTGCGCGCCTCCGACGAATTGACCGGCCGTCCCTTCTGGCTGCTGGGTATGGCGGCTCTCTCGTTGGGCGCCAGCCTGCGGGCCAATCCAATCGGCAGCACAGCCTGGGGGACGGCGCTTCTGCTAGGAGGCAGTTTCCTGTTCCTGTACTCGGCGCGCCAACGCGGCCTGCTCTGGCTGGCGCTCCTGAGCGCCGTGGGACTCTCGGCGCTGCCCTTCATGCCGACCGCCGGCGGCTGGTCGAGCGGCTCCCCCCTGCTTGGCATCTTCATCATCCCTTCTCTGCCCATCCAATCCCTCCTGCTGGCCGGTTTCTTCCGTCACGCCCTGCACCCCGGCGAGACCAGCCTGGAATCTCAGCCGCGCTGGGCAAAGGGGCTGTACCTGTTCGGCTTGGCATTGCCGCTTCTCGCCCAGATTTCGCTCGGTCTGTGGGGTTGGCCGGGGGCCGGCAGCCTGGGAGTCTGGTGGGCCGCTCTGGTCAGCCTCGCTCTGAGCATTCCTCTCGTCATCATAGCGCTGCGTTTCCTGAGTCGGCGCGCCGCCGGCGGCAGCGGCGGCCGCTGGGCCGACATCCTGCGGCTGAACTGGCTCTTCCGCATCCTGCAATGGCTCTTTCGCCTAGCCGAACGAATCGGCACCGCCCTGACTCAGACCGTCGAGGGCGAAGGCGGCATCCTCTGGTCGCTGCTCCTGCTCGTCCTTCTCCTTTCCATGTTCACCGCCGGAGGCCGGTAAGCATGCTGCTGAACTGGATTGCCGGCATTCTGATTTTGGCGGCTGGCGCATGGCTTTTCATCAGCCGCGACTGGCGCTGGAACCTGGGCGCGGCGGCGATTCAATACCTGGCCGCCTTCTGGCTCGTGCAGGCCAGTTGGCCGCTGGCTGCCTCGGCGGTCAAGTTGATTACCGGCTGGATGGCTTGCGCCGCCATGGGAATCACCCTGGCCAGCGCAAAAACAGAGTCCGGCGCGGAACACGACTGGCGCGAAGGCGGCCTGTTCCGGCTGTTCGCCGTTGCCCTGGCGAGTCTGACCGCCTTCATCCTGGCCGGCAGCGCCTCGGCCTGGCTGGGAATCCCCCTGCCCATCACCTGGGGCAGCCTGACCATGATGGCGGTCGGCCTGCTCTTGATCGGCATGACAACGCGGCCGCTGCGCGTCATCCTGGGCCTGCTGACCCTCCTGGCCGGCTTCGAAATCATCTACGCCGCCATCGAAAGTTCTGCCCTGGTGACTGCCGCCCAGGCGCTCATCACGCTTGGCCTGGCCCTGGTGGGCGCTTATTTCCTGGTCGCCGCCAGAGAGGAACCGCCGCAATGAGCGCCTCCATCCTCTGGATTTTCCTGCCCATCCTGGCCGGGGCTTTCCTGCTCTTCCTGCGCAACCAGCGCTGGACGGCATTCGTCGCCAGCGGACTCTCGTTCGTGCTGGCGCTGACTGCCTGGCTGCTGCCCATCGAGACCACCTTCGCGCTGGGTTCGTCGGCCTTCAAATTATCTTCCACCTTCGAAATCCTGGGCCGCCGCCTGGTCTTGACCACCCACGAACAGCCCATCCTGACGCTGATTTACGGCGCGGCGGCCTTCTGGTTCATCGCCTCTCCCAGCATCGGCAAAGCCCACCGCCTGATTCCTCTCGGCCTGGTCCAAATCGGCTTGCTGGTCGCCGCCCTGGCTGTCGAACCCTTTCTCTACGCCGCCCTGTTGATTGAGGTGGCCGTCCTCTTGACTCCGCCTCTGCTCCTGAGCGAAGGCGAACGGCCCGGCCGCGGCCTGTTGCGTTTCGTCACGTTCCAGACCCTGGCTATGCCTCTCATCCTCTTCACCGGCTGGCTGCTGCGAGGCATCGAGGCCGACCCCGGCGCCAGCGCCCTGATTCGCCAGGCCGCCATCCTGCTTGCCACCGGCTTCGTCTTTCTCCTGGCCGTTTTCCCTTTCCACACCTGGATTCCCCTGCTGAGCGAAGAAGCCGCCCCCTACCTGACCGGCTTCGTCTTTTGGATTTTCCCCACCTCCGCCCTCCTGTTCGCGGCCGGATTCATCGACCGCTACGCCTGGATTCGGACCGCCCCCCAATTGCCCCAAATCCTGAGCGCGGTCGGCGCCCTGATGGTCGCCGCCGGCGGCCTGTTGGCCGTTTTCCAAAACCACCTCGGCCGGATGCTGGGATACGCCGTCATCCTGGAGACCGGCTTCTCACTCCTGAGCCTCAGCCTGCTCGATGCGCAAGGTGTCGACATATTCTTCCTGCTCTTCGTGCCGCGCCTGATTGCCCTGGCCTTATGGGCGCTGTGCCTGGACATCCTGCACCAGAACACCCCCAGCCTGACTCTCCAAGACCTGCGCGGACAGCTCCGGCGCTGGCCCTTCGCCTCCGGCGGCCTCATCCTGGCCCATCTCTCGCTGGCCGGTCTGCCCACCCTGGCAGGATTTCCCATCCGCCTGGCCATTTGGGAAGACCTGGCCACGCTCTCCCTGCCCCTCGCCGCCTGGGCGTTGATCGGCAGCCTGGGATTGCTCGCCGCCGCCATCCGCACCCTGGCTGCCCTGGTGGCCGCCCCGGCTGAATCGACCTGGGAGGCGCGCGAATCCTGGCCGCAGCGCCTCTTCATTGCCCTGGGAGGGCTGGCCCTGTTCGGCCTGGGAGCCTTCCCGCAATGGATTCTGCCGCTCCTGAACCGCCTGCCGGCCATCTTCGAGCATCTGGGCGGCTAGGACATGCTATAATCTCACCACCCCGGCTCTCGGAGGCAAACATGGATTTCGAACAAATCATCAAGCGTCTCGATTGGCTGGATGAGGAACGCCGTAAAGACAAACAGACCATCGCCGTCTTGGAAGAGCGCCTGGCCGCCCTTCAAAGCGAACTCAAGGTGGCGGCCAAAAAAGTCAAAGAACTGGACGCCGCCCTGAGCGAAGTGAGCGCCGCACCGGCCCGCCTGGCGCAACTGGAGGCCGTCTTGAATCAGCAAAAGGCCGACCTTGCCAAAGCCATCGCCGCCAGCGAAAAACGGCAGGCCGAACAGCAAAAAGAGGCCGAAAAACGGCTTGCCCTCCAAATCGGCGCCCTGGAAAAAACGCTGGCCGAGTTGGCGGCCCTGAAAGACTCGGTTGCCGAAATCAGGCGGGGGGTCAAGGGATGGAACGAAGAAGATGCCCGCCGCAGCCGCCTGATGAAAGACTGGGAAACCAAAATCAAAGAGACCATCGAGGCGCTGGAAAGCACCCAGCAAACCATCCGCGCCGCCGAAGAAGCCCGCCGCCAAGACGCCAAACGGGTCACAGACCTGCAGGGCGAACTCGGCGCCCTGCGCAAACGTCTCGACGAGGCCCGCGAAAAAGTCGAACTGTTCAACGACAGCATTCGGCGCGTCGAAAGCCGAGTCAACGAGGTCGTCGCCAGCGAAACCGAGCGGCGGCAGGCGCACGTGGCTTTCCTCGAAACCCAGGCACGCCTGCAAATCGAGCGCGACCAGGCCTGGAAGGAATGGGAAAGTCACCTCGATTCTCTGCGCAAACAGACCCAAAGCCTCGACATCCAACTCCAACAATGGGACGCCGCCCAGCGGGCAGTCAAGCGCGCCCAGGAAACCTACGAAGAAATCACCCAAAAATTCGAGCGCCGCATCAACGAAATCACCGAAATGCAGCGCCTGGCCGAAGACCGCTTCCGCCAGGAATGGGTCACCTTCAAAGCCGACGAACAAAAACGCTGGACCGGTTTCACCCTCTCCCAAGATGAGATTCGCAAAGACATGCACGCCGAGATTGAAAAACTCGAACAGCGCCTCACCGCCCTCGACGACCTGGCCCAAACCCACCAGGATGTCCTCCAACAGACCAAAGAGGCCAACGAACAATTGCTGCAGGCCATTCTGGCGCAAATCCACGAACTTCTCTCGGCCTACGACCGAATTATGGGAAGCCTCAAATAACCTGTCGGCGGGCCGCGTTCCCCCTCTGCCCGCTTCCCTCTGCGAGATCCTATGCGCGTCATCGGCACCGCCGGGCATGTTGACCACGGCAAATCCAGTCTGATCGCGGCACTGACCGGCATCCACCCCGACCGCCTGAAAGAAGAGCAAGAACGCCAGATGACCATCGACCTCGGCTTCGCCTGGCTGACCCTGCCGGACGGCGAGGAAGTGGGCATTGTGGACGTCCCCGGCCACCGAGATTTTATCGAGAACATGCTCGCCGGCGTAGGCGGAATCGACGCCGTCCTGCTGGTCATCGCCGCCGACGAGGGAATCATGCCGCAGACGCGCGAGCACCTGGCCATCATTGACCTGCTTCAGATTCCCACCGGCCTTGTGGCCCTGAACAAGACCGACCTGCTGGACGACCCCGACTGGCTGGAACTGGTCGAAGCCGATATCCGCCAGGCGCTGCGCGGGACGGTCCTGCAGGAGGCGCCCATCTGCCGCACCTCGGCCCGCAGCGGCGAGGGACTGTCTGACCTGGTGGCTGCCCTCGCCGCCCTCTTGCAAGAGCGCCCGCCGCGCCCCGACCTCGGACGGGCGCGCCTGCCCATTGACCGCGTCTTCTCGCTGCCCGGCTTCGGCACCATCGTCACCGGCACCTTGAGCGACGGCTGCCTGGCAGTTGGCGAAGAGGTAGAAATCCTTCCCACCGGCCTGCGAGGCCGCATCCGCAGTCTGCAAACCCACAAAAAGAAAGAAGAAACCGCCGTCCCCGGCTCGCGCACAGCGGTCAACCTCGCCGGGGTCGAGACGGCCCAAGTCCGCCGTGGTGACGTGCTCGCCCACCCCGGCCGGTACCAGCCGACCCGTCGCCTGGATGCTTACTTCCGTCTGCTACCCGAGGCGAGTGGTCCGCTCCGTCACAACATGGAGGTCAAACTCTTCATCGGCGCCTCTGAAAGCGTCGCCACCCTGCGGCTGCTGGGGAAAGAAAGCCTCGAACCCGGTCAAGACGGTTTCGTCCAACTCGAAACGCGCCGCCCGTTGGTGGCGGTGCGCGGCGACCGCTTCATCCTGCCCCGCCCCTCCCCCCCCGAAACCCTGGGGGGCGGTCAGATTCTCGAACCCCACCCGCCCCGCCGCCACAAACGTTTCGATGCCGCTGTGCTGGAAGGGCTGGAAGCCTCCCGGCGCGGTTCACCCGCCGAACTCCTCCTGCAACTCGCCCAGACCTTCGGCCCGCTGACCGCCGCGGAAATCCAGCAGCGTTCACGCCTGGAAAGCGGGACGATAGCGGACGCCCTCGCCCGTTTGCTGGAAAGCGGCCAGATGAGGCGGCTGGACGAGTTTTGGATGACGGCTGCCCACTGGTCGGCGCTGCGGCAGAGCGCCCTGGCCACTCTGCAAGCCTATCTGCAGGCCAACCCTTTGCGGCGCGGCATGCCGCGCCAGGAACTCAAGAGCCGGCTGAAACTGCCTGCCCGGATCGCCACGGCGCTGCTCCGGCAACTGGCCCAAGATGGCGAATTGACCGAAGACGGCGCCCTTGTCAGCCTGCCCGGCCGCGTCATCACCTTCAGCGCCCAGCAACAGGCGGCCATCCAGCGCCTGATGAAAAGGTTTGCGGCCGCGCCCACCAGCCCGCCCTCCGTCAAAGAGTGCCAGCAGGAAGTCGGCGAGGAAGTCTTCGCCGCCCTGCTCGACCTGGGCGAACTGACCGCCGTCTCGGCCGAGGTCGTCTTCCGCACGGCAGATTACGCGGCGCTGGTGGAAAAGATTCGGGCCGAGATTCAGGCCCGCGGTCAGATCACGCTGGCCGAGGCGCGCGACCTGCTCGCTACCAGCCGGCGCTATGTGCAAGCCCTGCTCGAACACCTGGACGCCCTCGGCGTCACCGAACGCGTCGGCGATTACCGCCGCCTCAGAGGTTGACGCCGCCTTCTAGAATCGAGGTCTTATGTGCGGACGTTTTGCCCTCAGCCTGGATGCGGCCGAACTGGCGGAGGCTTTTCCCGAATACGCCTTCCCGCCGGGGATTGCGCCGCGTTTCAACATCGCCCCCAGCCAGCCGATTCTGGCGCTGCCCAACGACAACCGCCGGCAGGCCGATTTCTTCGTTTGGGGGCTGATTCCCTCGTGGGCCAAAGACCCTTCGATTGGAAGCCGCCTCATCAACGCCCGGGCCGAGACTCTGGCCGAGAAACCGGCCTTTCGGGCCGCCTACAAGTACCGCCGCTGCTTGATTTTCGCCAACGCTTTCTTCGAGTGGCAGGCCCAGCCGGGGACCAAAGTCAAGGTTCCCTACCTCATCCGCCTGAAGAGCGGGGCGCCGTTCGCCTTCGCCGGGTTGTGGGAGGTCTGGCAGTCGGCAGACGGGTCCGAGGTCCGTTCGGCGGCCATCATCACCACCGCCCCGAACGAACTGATCGCCCGCCTCCACGAGCGCATGCCCGTCATCTTGCCGGAATCTGCCTATGCGCAATGGGTGGATCCCGCCCCTCAGCCGGCCTCCGCCCTCCAGCCGCTGCTGGCCCCCTATCCCGCCGAGGAAATGACTGCCTGGCCCATCTCCACCCAGGTCAACGACCCCGCCAACGACCATCCCGACCTCCTTCGCCCTGCCTGAAACCGCCGTGACCTTCAAAGAACGTTTCCCTGCCCTGGCCTCGCGCGATTTTCTCATCTTCTGGGTCGGTCAGTTCGTCTCGCTGATCGGCACCTGGATGCAGAACACCACCCTGCCCTACCTGGCCTACCGCATCAGCGGCCGCCCGCTGGACCTGGGCTTGATCGGCTTCGCCGCCACCCTCCCGACCCTGCTGCTGGCGCTGCCCGGCGGCGTGATTGTCGAACGCCTGGACAAGCGCAAAGCAGTCATCGCCTTGCAATCGGTCATGATGCTGCAGGCTTTCACGCTGGCCGCCCTGGCTCTCAGCGGGCTGATTCAAATCTGGCACATGTTCCTGCTGGCCCTGCTGCTGGGAACGGCCAACGCGGTCGAGATTACCGCCCGCCAGGCGATGCTGGTCGAACTGGTCGGCAAGCCGGCCCTGCCCAACGCGATTGCGCTGCAGGCCACCATCTTCAATACGGCGCGCGTGCTGGGGCCGTCCATGTCGGCGGTGGTTCTGCTCCTGGCGCAGAACAACGGCGAGGGCTGGGCTTTTTTCATCAACGGGCTCAGTTTCCTGTTCGTCATCGTGGGGCTGCTGTTCGTCCGCACCCCCTACAAGGCGGCCGCTGCCAGGCCGAGGGGCGGGAACGGCAGTTTGCTGGCCGAGTTCAAAGAGGGGCAGCGCTATATCCGCGGCAACACGACCGTGCTGGCCATCATCCTGGCGGCCACGATGGTCGGCTTCTTCGGCTTTCCCTTTGGGCAGCAAATTCCGGCCATCGCCCGCGACGTGTTGGCCGTGGCCGCAGACAGTGAGATGCTGGTCAAGGCCCGCACCAGCGCCCTGTATCTGGCGCAGGGCATCGGCGCCCTGGCCGCTTCGATTTACATCTCGGCCAACAGCAATCTCAAACGAAAAGGGCTGCTGCTCGCCATCGGGCAATTCGTCTTCGTCGCCATGTTGAGCGGGGTGGCTTTCGTCCGGCAATTGCCGCTCGCCCTGGGGCTGATTCTGGTGCTGGGATGGGCGATGGTCACCCAGATGGCCATGATGAACACCCTCATCCAACTGGAGGTGCCAGACGCCCTGCGCGGGCGGGTCTTCAGCACCTATTTATGGGCGCTGCAAGGCGTGGCGCCTTTCGGGAGTCTGTTCGTCGGCTGGCTGGCGCAGCAGCACGGCGTGCCGGGGGCGGCCCTCGTCTGCGGGTGCATTTGCCTGGCCGGGCTTACGCTGCTGCAAGTGGCATTCCCCTCCATTCGTCAGAAAGTCTCCTAATCCTATCCTAATTCTTCGCTTGACGCTCCCCAGAGGGCATGTTATCATGCCAACGATGAACGAGAACCTCAGCGGGGTCAACGGGCAGGTGACCGGCAGCGAAATGGGCGATTTCGATGCCGGGCCGTCCCATTCCCCCGGCCGTCTGACTCAGTGGATAGAAAACCTGACCCGCCTCGGGCTGGGTGAAATGTTGACGCGCCTGGGGGCAAGCGTCGGGACCCTGGTTCTGGTTGTGGCCATCGTCCTGCTGCTGCGGAGTTTCTACGACGAGGCCGCCTTGGGCCGCGAGGCGGTCGCGGCGGCAGAATCGGCCGTCGAGGTGCCGCCGGTGTCGCTGGAGGCCGTTCCGGTGCTGCGCCCGGCAGAACCGGCGGGAATCGCCAGGAGCGCCGAACTGCACACCAACATCCCCACCCGGCCGCGCCTGGAAGTCATCACCTACACCGTGCAGCCCGGCGATACCGTCTTTGGAATTGCCGAGCAATTCAACCTCAACCCCAAAACGATTTTGTGGGGCAACCCTTATACGCTGCGCGACGATCCGCACCGGCTGACGGTCGGGATGGAGTTGAACATCCTGCCGGTAGACGGCGTGTACTATGAGTGGCAAGGCACCGAATCGTTGAACACGGTGGCGGCGTTCTTCAACGTCGACCCGGAGGTGATTGTCAACTTTCCGGGCAATCATCTCGACCCGGAGGCGATTGGCGATTACGACCGCCCCAACATCGAGCCGGGGACCTGGCTGGTCGTGCCGGGCGGTTCGCGTCTGTTTACCTCGTGGAGCGCGCCGATAGGGGTGACGCGCAGCAATCCGGCGGTGGCGCGCGTGATGGGCGCCGGGGCCTGCGGGCCGGTCTCTGGGGGGGCGGTCGGTTACGGGACCTTCATCTGGCCGACGCGCGCCCATTACCTTTCGGGCTACGATTACTCGCCCGACACCAATCATTACGGCATCGACATCCACGGCACGCTCAACGAGGCCGTTTACGCCGCCGATGCCGGTGTCATCGTCTACGCCGGCTGGAACGATTATGGGTACGGCAATCTGGTGTTAATTGACCACGGCAACGGCTGGCAGACGCTCTACGCCCACCTCAACGGAATCAACGTCGTGTGCGGACAAAGCGTCGGCCAGGGCGAGGTCATCGGCTCCTTGGGCTCGACCGGCAACTCGTCTGGCCCGCACCTGCACTTCGAAATCATGTCCTCGCAGTACGGCAAGGTCAACCCGTGGAACTTCCTGCCGCCGCCGTGAAACTTGTCAAACCGGACAACCTGGGCTATAATCCCGTCGCCTCAATAGAGGGCGCGTAGCTCAGTTGGTCAGAGCGCATCACTCACATTGATGAGGTCGGGGGTTCGAGCCCCTCCGCGCCCACAGACCGCTCGCAGGAGCGGTCTTTTTTTTATTTAAGAACTGCAGCATCGAATGACACGAATTCGCCGAATTTTCTTCGGGAAATTTGTGAACATTCGATGCAAAAAAACGAGAGCCTGCTATTACGGAGAATGTTTAATTTCCGGCGGCTCATTCAATTCCTCAATCGGGGCAAAGGACGTTTAGACGTGCGAAGTGTCACGTGCAAAGTTTCAAGCCCTTAATCGGGGCAAAGGACGCTCAAATGCCCAACGCCTGACGTTTGACGTCCAACGCCTCACGTTTCAATCCCTCAATCGGGACAAAGGGGGTTCAGACTTCCCTGTTTTCTGATGTTGTTCCAGAGGACGTTGGGGTTTCAATCCCTCAATCGGGACAAAGGGGGTTCAGACCACTCGTAGGCATCGGCATCGTACTTCGCATCGATGTTTCAATCCCTCAATCGGGACAAAGGGGGTTCAGACTTCCAGATGTCTGCCTCCTCCCATGATGTTATCCAGTTTCAATCCCTCAATCGGGACAAAGGGGGTTCAGACCTGGAAATCGGGCGGGTTTGTCCCCAGGCGCGCAAGTTTCAATCCCTCAATCGGGACAAAGGGGGTTCAGACTCATAGTAAGCCGATGGAGACAGCATACATCAAAGTTTCAATCCCTCAATCGGGACAAAGGGGGTTCAGACTTGGAGGTGGCCGAGCGGCTAGACGCCCTGGTTGTGGTTTCAATCCCTCAATCGGGACAAAGGGGGTTCAGACATGCCGCCGGAGGTATGAACACGGCAGAATTGACCGTTTCAATCCCTCAATCGGGACAAAGGGGGTTCAGACTTGCTCCTACGTCAACGCCGGTGATTGCTTTCGTGTCGTTTCAATCCCTCAATCGGGACAAAGGGGGTTCAGACCGGTCCACCAGCGGCTCAATAGTTTGGTACAGCGACCTGTTTCAATCCCTCAATCGGGACAAAGGGGGTTCAGACTCGGCGTCTAGGGGATCACGTGCCCCGTTGACGCTGTTTCAATCCCTCAATCGGGACAAAGGGGGTTCAGACCGGTCGGCCTGGCAGGGCTTCGAGAGCGGCGGCGGGTTTCAATCCCTCAATCGGGACAAAGGGGGTTCAGACCACGCAACGACAGCGACAGCGGCGGCGAAAAAGCGGTTTCAATCCCTCAATCGGGACAAAGGGGGTTCAGACAGTAGGCGTGATGGAGGCCACCGCGTCGCGCAGGGCGTTTCAATCCCTCAATCGGGACAAAGGGGGTTCAGACTGAGGGGCGGCAAGGCTGGCAGGATTGCCACCAGGTGTTTCAATCCCTCAATCGGGACAAAGGGGGTTCAGACTACGGCTACTCCACGTTATCGCTCATCCCTGCGAGGGTTTCAATCCCTCAATCGGGACAAAGGGGGTTCAGACAAAAATGATACCCTCCGAATTTCCCATGCCCCTGATGGTTTCAATCCCTCAATCGGGACAAAGGGGGTTCAGACTCCTAGATAAAATGCAGGCAGAAATAAATCGTTTAGAGTTTCAATCCCTCAATCGGGACAAAGGGGGTTCAGACGGCAGGAATGCCTCGGTTTTGAAGAGCCAAAGCAATGTTTCAATCCCTCAATCGGGACAAAGGGGGTTCAGACAATCCAAATCTTGTAGTCTCCGCTGTCCGACACAGGTTTCAATCCCTCAATCGGGACAAAGGGGGTTCAGACTATAATGTCTATGCTTGGTCTCAATCCCGTGCGGTTAGGTTTCAATCCCTCAATCGGGACAAAGGGGGTTCAGACAATGAGAAGGATTATTACTCGTTCACAATTGTACAGTTTCAATCCCTCAATCGGGACAAAGGGGGTTCAGACTCATGTCGTTCTTGACAATAATCCGTCTCCTGATGGTTTCAATCCCTCAATCGGGACAAAGGGGGTTCAGACCGGCACGTGGTCATCTGCGGCCAAGATCATCGGCCAGTTTCAATCCCTCAATCGGGACAAAGGGGGTTCAGACCCCATGACTCGGCGGTTTCGTAGAGCGTCTCTGGAAGTTTCAATCCCTCAATCGGGACAAAGGGGGTTCAGACTTGTCTCTCCATCGCCCGATAACCGCCGGGCGTGCGGTTTCAATCCCTCAATCGGGACAAAGGGGGTTCAGACCGAACACGCCGATACAGAAACATCGCGAGACCAATGTTTCAATCCCTCAATCGGGACAAAGGGGGTTCAGACTCATCTGGTCCGAGGTCATGTCGGTCGGATGGATGTTTCAATCCCTCAATCGGGACAAAGGGGGTTCAGACTGTTGCCGTTTTTGCGACTAGGGCCCTTGACGCCATGTTTCAATCCCTCAATCGGGACAAAGGGGGTTCAGACTAAAAAAGATTGAGAGCGCCGCCCAGGAAGAGGGACGTTTCAATCCCTCAATCGGGACAAAGGGGGTTCAGACGCGGGTTGGTGGCATTTTTGCGGGAGCGAGGGCGGCAGTTTCAATCCCTCAATCGGGACAAAGGGGGTTCAGACGCAAGCGGCGCCCGCAACGCAAGCGGCGCACGCAGCGTTTCAATCCCTCAATCGGGACAAAGGGGGTTCAGACGCAGAGCGGCTGGCGGCGTCCTCACCCACCTCCTCGGTTTCAATCCCTCAATCGGGACAAAGGGGGTTCAGACGCGCCGAGGACGAAGAGGCGCTTGTCGCCGAATTGTTTCAATCCCTCAATCGGGACAAAGGGGGTTCAGACGTGCG
>JBEULG010000014.1:0-10668 GCA_041287425.1 Anaerolineales bacterium
TTTCGTCCCGGCGGCCGGTGGTTTGGGCGCGGCAACGGGCTTCTTGTCGGCGGGTTTCTTGGCGGCGGTTTTCGTCCCGGCGGCCGGTTTGGATGCAGCGGCGGGCTTCTTGTCGGCGGGCTTCTTGGCGGCGGGTTTCGTCCCGGCGGCCGGTTTGGGCGCGGCAACGGGCTTCTTGGCGGCGGGTTTCGTCCCGGCGGCCGGTTTGGGTGCGGCGGCGGGCTTCTTGGCGGCGGGTTTCGTCCCGGCGGCCGGTTTGGATGCGGCGGCGGGTTTCTTGGCGGCGGCCGGTGGTTTGGGCGCGGTGACGGGCTTCTTGGCGGCGGGTTTCGTCCCGGCGGCCGGTTTGGGCGCGGCGGCGGGCTTCTTGGCGACAGGTTTCGTGGTGGCGGCCGGTTTGGGCGCGGCGGCGGGTTTCTTGGCGGCGGGATTCGTCCCGGCGGCCGGTTTGGATGCGGCGACGGGCTTCTGCGCGGCGGGTTTCTTGGCCGTGGCCGGTTTGGTCGCGGCGGCGGGCGGATTCTCTTCCGCAGCGGAGGAGGGGGAGGCTGCTTCGCTTTCTTGCTGGCTGGTTGGCAGGAGGTGGAGGGATTCCTGGGCTGAGACAGGCGGGGAGGGCGTCTCGTCTGCGGGAGGAGGCGCGTTTTCCGGCGATTCAGGCTCGGTTGCGGCTGGCAGGTGAGAAGGCGCGGCAGGCGGGTTCTCTGCCTCGGCGGCGGGTGGCGGTTCGGGCGGACTTTCCCGCCGATAGAGTTCTTCGAGCGAAAAGCCCAGGAACTCGGCATAACTGCGCAGGAATCCGCGCGCCTGGACGGGGGAGGGAAAAGCCTCGAAGTTGTCGGTCTCGATAGCCTCGATGTAGTGGGGACGGATGCGGGTCGCCTCTACTACACTGGCGATGGTCAGGCGGCGTTCTTCGCGCCTGCGGCGCAGTCGTTGGCCAATGGTTTCTGTCATAAAAACATCACCGGTTTTTGTAATTATAACCGGTGATGTTCGTTCGCGGGTCGTTCCGACTTAGTTTTCGGCCGGCTCTTCTGCGGCGGGCAACTCGGTCTCGCTCTGGATCGGCGCCGCTTCCGGCTCCGGGTTTTCGGTCTCCGAGGTCAGAGACGGCTCGGCTTCGCCTTCGCGGTAAACGATGGCTTTGATTTCGGGGATCAAATCCATCGTCAGGCGGATGCGAACGGTGTGTTCGCCGAGCGAGCGCAGGGGCTGCATATCGATTTGCTGGCGCTTGATGGTGAGGCCGGTCTTGGCCTGGATGGCATTGGCGACGTCTTGGCTGGTGATTGAACCGTACAACTTGCCGGTCTCCCCGGCCCGGGCGCTGAAAGTTAATTTCAGGTTGGTCAGCCGTTCGGCGACGGCCGCCATTTCCTCGTTCAGGAGGGCGCGCTGGGCGGCGGCCTTGGCGCGGATGCGGTCGGCCTGTTTAAGGGCGCCGGGGGTGGCCAAGACGGCCAGGCCCTGGGGAATCAGGTAATTGCGGCCATAGCCATCGGCGACGCGTTTGACGTCTCCGGCGCGGCCCAGTTTGTAAACGTCTTTGATCAACAGCACTTTCATTTCAACAAGCCCTTTCTTGAGATAGATTGTGGAGCGAAGGGTACAACGCTCCGGCGGCCCATTGTACCAGAGGGCGCGAGAGGTGAAAAGGGCTGGTTTTCAGTTTGACAAAGGTCGCCAGCCCCATAGAATTGCCAGCCCATGATGCCGTATGAGGAGAGGAGCGTGGAGTCTAGAGACCCGGTCTCTTCGAGAGGCCGGGTCTCTTAGCAGCCGTTTAGCGCACCAATTCGATGGTCGGCGGCGAGGGGATATCGAAGTTGTCCGAGTCGCGGTAGTCGATGGTCGTGTTGGCGTTGCCGCTGAACTGGATGGTGTAACCCACGATTTGGCTGCGGAAACCGGTCGTCCCGCTATTGCCGCTGATGGTAATCGGCGATTGGACAGCCAGGATGGTGCCGACGATATTGTTGCCGGAGTTGCCGTTGATGGTCAGGCCGGAGGTGTTGCCATAGGGCATATAGACCAGCAGGTTCGCGTAGGGGCCTGTGGTTTGGGCGGTGAAGGTGTTGGCAACATTGCCGTTCCATACCATGTTGCCGGTTTCCAGGTAGAAGGTGACGCCGGTGCAGTTGTTCCCCGAATTGCCGTTGAAGTGAATGCCGCCCGCGTTCCCCGTGCTGTAGAACAGGAAGTTGGAGCAGGTGACGCTGCTATTGCCCGCAATGGCAAAACTACCGCCATTGAGTTGCATATTGACATTGTTGATGGTCAGGTTGATGTTGCCGCTGATGCTGATGCCGTTGTCCACGCAGTAGTTGCCGGGAGCAAAGGTGTAACTGCCGTTTGCGCTCAGGCTGATACTGTTGTAATGCCCTGGATAGTACGTGTTGCCGCTTTTATAGCCATCCCCCGAACAAGTAATGGTCGGCGGCGGGACGTTGATGGAGGGCGGGTAGGGCACCTGTGCGGCGCCTGTAACCACCGGTCCATTGACGGTCACATTGCCGGTGCGGCAAAAGCCGCCGACGATGCCGTATTGCTTATCTACGGTCATGTTTACGTTGCCGTTTACGTTCATGGCGCAGGAGCCGTTGGAGTTGACGAATACGCCGCTGTTGCGCACGGTCAGGTTAATGTTACCAACATTCCCAAAGGCGCTGTTGCCGTTGGGCTTCAGGGCGACCACGCCGGCGCCGTTGTAGAGCGGTACGTAGGCTCCCTCCCGAGCGCGGGCAACCGCCTCGACGCAGTTGTGCATTTGATTGACGCCGATGACGGGGCCAAAGAAGGTATCTACCGTAGAACGAATGATGACCTGAATGTATTCATCGTTCCCGGCGTAGGGGCTGAGGACGCCGTTGCAGCCGGCGCCGGGCGGGTTCAAAACGGTCACTGTGCTGTGGACGCCGTCATTGTAATACCCGTTGCTGATTGCCCGACCCATGGCAGCGGTTTGCCAGTCCTGGTCGTTGATTTTGGCCAGGGCGGCGGCCAGGGCGGCCGCGTCTGCGGCGTTCTGGGCGTGACGACGGTCGGCAAAAGCGCTCCCGCCGTCCACCGCCAGGGCGACCATAGCCACCAGCCCCACAATGGTCAGAACGATTAGAATGAGCGCCTGTCCGCGTTGCGTTTTTGTATGTTTCATGGCTTCCTCCCATACTTGATGAAAAGCAGATAATTTTTTTGAAGAAAAGTCGTGCGCCATGAGCGCATCTTTTCTACCCCCAGCAAAGCGAAAACACGCCTAGACCCCTGGGATATTTTTATTATCCACCATTCTGATGCAGCCGTAAATAGGCCAAACTTACTATCGAACCTTACGGTTTTGTTAGCAAACGAATTGTCTTTTCACCACCTCGCCGACTTGAGGCAGGGTCACCGCCCGCGCCGCCGCTTCGACTGTTGCAGAAGCGAAGTCCAGTCCAACGCCTCGGCGGTGCGATGCAGACGGTGGTCGTCCTCCACCTCAAGGAAGGTCAGCGAGGTGAAGACCTGCCCGGCTATCTGCCGCGTGGCCGTTATGGGAACGACATCATCTTGCCTGCCATGCACGATGACGGTCGGGACATGAATGGAGGCCGGCGGGATGGCGGCAAACTCCGGCAGGGTCAGCGCCGGGGCGAGCAGGATGAGTTTGCGCAGGCGCTGCGGATGTTTGGCGGCATATAGAGCGGCCATCAGTCCGCCGAGGGAGGAGCCGATGAGCGTCCAACCTTCGGTGCTTTCCAAAAGAGCGCCCAACTGCGCCATACGTTCTGACAACGTGCCGGTAAAGTCTGGAGAGAGCAGGTGAGGAAAGGCGCGGCGGATGACCTGCGCTTTGTAAGTCTGACCGCTGCTGTCGGAGCCGTGGATGTAGAGAAGAGGGGAGAATGGCATAGGAGAATCTTACCATAAGCAAAAACGACGCACTGTCCGGAAGTGCATCGTTTTGTATTCTGACCAGTTCCGCCTTGGCTCTATTTTTCGACCGCGAATACCACCGCCACCATCCCTGCGCCGGTGTGGCAGGAGAGGCCGGGGTTCATGTCGGCGTGCAGGATTTCTTCTGGGCAGGGGAGAGCGGCGCGCAATTGCGCTTCGAACTGACGGGCAGCCTCGCGGCAGTTGACGTTCAGAATCGCCATCTTCTCGATGCGCCGTCCGGCGGCGGCCTCGACCGTCAACTCGACTGTCCGCGTCCAGGCCTTGCTCTGTGTGCGGATTTTCTCCAGGAGCGAGAGTTTGCCGTTCTGGAGCGAGAGGATGGGTTTGATGTCCAGCAGGCCAGCCATGCCGGCGGCCAGGTGCGAGACGCGCCCGCTCATGGCGATGTACTTGAGGGTGGCCAGAGCGCCGAACAGGTAGGTGCGATCGCGGACATCTTCAGCAGCGGCAATGGCATCCTCAATGGCTCCGCCCCGCGCCGCGACCTCAGCGGCGGCCATGGCCATCCAGCCCTGTCCGAGTGCCAGGCTGCGGGTGTCCATGACCTCGATACGCTGACCGGGGAACATCTCGGCGGCCTGACGGGCCGAGGCGTAGGTGGCGCTCATCTCGCTGCTGATGTTCAGGCACAAGATTTCCTCCGCACCGGAGTCGAAAGCGGCCCGGAACGCTTCGGCGAATTGACCCGGGGCGGGCGCGGCGGTGGTGGGCAGTTTCCCCTCCCGGTCAATGCGCGGAAAGAGGATTTCGTTGTTGATTTCGTACACGTCCTTGAACGATTCGTCGCCGAACTGGATGACGATGGGCACCTGGACGATGCCATGCTTTTGTGCCAGGTCGAGGGGAAGGGATGAATCGGTATCGGTGAGGATGGCGAGGCGGGACATAGGAACTCCTGAGCGTGGGATTTGTGAATCATAACACACAAACCGCACAGAGGTTTTCTCTTTATCGAATGGCGCGAATTTGTGACTGCCTACCCACCGCGCCGGCGGAGGATAGATTCCCCCCTCAGCGCATGAAAGTCGGCCGCCCCAAAGGGTGCTGCGCGAAGGCCGACTTCGAGTCCGCTTTAGCGGACTTGCATGAGATGAGCAGGGGCTTTAGCCCCGGCGGGCATGGCTCAGGTTTTCTGACAGGAAGACAGAATTCTTCGTCTGAGGGCGTGCATGTCTTTGCGTGCACAAGGTTTTGTGCGAGATGCTTTGTGCGAGTCAAAGACTTGCGCTACGTGCAGAGATTTGCACCGCGATTTTCAGACTATTGACATCCAGATTGTTTGTGATTATATTTGATATATCCCCCCCAGGGGGGGTGGGGTAGAGAGGAGACACCATGAAGAACGAAGAGGCAGCCAAGCGCCTGCGCATCATCGAGGGCCACCTGCGCGGCATCAGCCGCATGGTGGAGGAAGACGCCTACTGCATTGACATCATCCGCCAGATTCAGGCGGTGCAGGCGGCGCTGAACAAGGTCAGCAGCCAGATTCTCGAAAACCATCTCAATTCCTGCGTCATCACGGCCATGCAGGGCGAAGACCCCGCCGAGCGCGAGCGCGTCCTGAAAGAGATTGGCGAGGTGTTTGAGATGGCGAATAAAGTCTGATAGTCTGATAGTCGGGTAGTCGCTAGTTGAGTAGAAGTTGCTGAAAGACAATTGCTTGTTTGCAAACAATCGCCTGGCTCACTGTGAGGAGGCTGAAAGCCGACGAAGCCCTGGCCTGACGCCAGGCCTCGCCCCGAGGCTCGGCCCGAGGGGACAGGCGGTCTCCTGGCAGGTCGTGAGATTGCTTCGCTTGCAATGACATCCTCGTAACAGAGCAAAAGACAATCCTAATTCTTACCAAGGAGTTTCTTATGCAAACCGTAACGTATTCCGTCCCCAACATTTCCTGCATGCACTGCGTGCACACCATTCAGTCCGAGTTGTCGGAACTGGCGGGCGTAAAGTCGGTCAAAGCCGACGCGGCCAGCAAGAAGGTCGAGGTGGTCTTCGAGGCCCCGGCCGACGATGAGAAAATCAAGGCGCTCTTGGCGGAAATTAATTACCCTGTGGCTGTTTAGTGATATGAGAAAACTGGCTATCTTTGCTATGCTGTTGTTTCTGTCTGCGTGCCAATCCGTCTCACCGGATGCCTCCACACACGAAGCGCATTCGGCTACGGAGCCGGCCTCTGTTCCTTATGACGCCTTGTTCCTGGACAGCATGATTCTCCACCATCAGGGCGCGGTGGAGATGGCGCGTCAGGCGTTGGAGCAGGCCGAACATCCCGAACTGCGGGCACTGGCTGAGGCGATTCTGGCAGCGCAGGAGGCCGAAATTGCTCAAATGCGCGCCTGGCGCGAAGCCTGGTATCCGGACTTACCTGCCACCGAAGGATTGCATATCCACATGGGGCCGATGGAAGTCGAAGCAGACGCTTCGAGGCCTTATGACCTGCGCTTTATCGAGGCGATGATTCCGCACCACGAGGGCGCGATTGCCATGGCGCAGGATGCGCTGCAAAAAGCCGAACACGCCGAACTTCGTGACCTGGCACAGGCGATTATTGTTGCCCAGCAGGAAGAAATTGAGCAGATGGAAAGGTGGCGTATGGAGTGGTACGGAAAATAACAGCATGCCTACCCAGAAACAACTGACTCTCCCGATTACCGGCATGACCTGCGCCAACTGTGTGGCGACGGTCGAGCGCGGACTGAAGAAACTGCCCGGCGTGGAGGCCGCGGTGGTCAATCTCTCCTCCGAGCGCGCCGCCGTGACCTTTGACCCGGCCGCCGTTTCCCTGCCGGACCTCATCGCCCGCGTCCAGAAATCCGGCTACGGGGTGGCGACCGGCGAGGCCGACCTGCTCATCAAGCGCCTGGCCGACGACAACGACGCCCGGCGGCTGGAGCGGGCCTTGCTCAAGGTCGAGGGCGTGCTGGAGGCGCAGGTCTCCCTCGTCAGCGGACGGGCGCGGGTACGGTACGTGCCGACGGTGGCGACCCAGGCCGAGATACGTGCCGCAGTCGCCCGGTCCGGGTTCGAGGCGGTGGAGGCCGGCAGCGAGGTCGAGGACGCCGAGGCGCAGGCACGGCAGGCGGAAATCCGTCAGCAGCGTCATCTGCTCCTGGTCGGCCTGCTGTTCACCGTTCCGCTATTCCTGTTCTCGATGGGGCGCGATGTGGGATTGCTCGGCCATTGGGCGCATGATGCCTGGACGAACTGGGTCATGCTCCTGCTGGCCACGCCGGTGCAGTTTTATGTGGGCGGACAGTATTACGTCGGGGCGTGGAAGGCGCTGCGCAACGGCTCGGCCAACATGGACGTGTTGATTGCGCTGGGTTCCTCGGCGGCGTACCTGTATTCGCTGCCGATTGTCTTCGGCTGGCTGGAGGGACATGTCTATCTGGAGACGGCGGCGGTCATCATCACGCTCATCCGGCTGGGCAAGTTTCTCGAGGCGCGGGCGAAGGGACGCACCTCGGAGGCCATCAAGAAACTGATGGGCCTGCGCGCCAAGACGGCGCGGGTCATCCGCGACGGGGCGGAGATGGAAGTGCCGCTGGACGAGGTGCGCGTCGGTGACCTGATGCTGGTGCGGCCGGGCGAGAAAATCCCGACCGACGGCGTGGTGGTGGAGGGCCGCTCGGCGGTGGACGAATCGATGCTGACCGGCGAGTCGCTGCCGGTGGAGAAGGAGCCGGGCGAGCCGGTCATCGGGGCGACGCTCAACAAACTCGGCCTGCTCAAGGTGGAGGCGACCAAGGTCGGCCGCGAGACGGCGCTGGCGCAAATCATCCGCCTGGTGGAGGAGGCGCAGGGCAGCAAGGCGCCGATTCAAAAACTGGCCGATCAGGTCTCGGCGGTCTTTGTCCCGGCGGTCATCGCTGTGGCGCTGCTGACCTTCGCGGGCTGGTACTTCTTCGGCGCGCCGGGCGATTTCACGCGGGCGCTCATCAACATGGTGGCGGTGCTGGTGATTGCCTGCCCGTGCGCCATGGGCCTGGCCACGCCGACCGCGGTCATGGTCGGGACGGGCAAGGGCGCCGAACTGGGCGTCCTCTTCCGCAACGGCGAGGCGCTGGAGCGCGCCGGGCGCGTCTCGGTGGTGGCGCTCGATAAGACCGGCACGATTACGAAGGGACAGCCGGCGGTAACCGACCGGGTGATCAGTGTTCAGTGTTCAGTGTTCAGTGAACAGAGTTCAGTGTTCGGTGAAGATGAATTGCTGAGATTGGCCGCGTCTGTTGAGAAGGGGAGCGAGCACCCTCTCGGCGAGGCGATTTGGGCCGAGGCCACGACCCGCGGCCTGTCGCTAGCCGAACCGGCCGGCTTCCAGGCCGAGGCCGGGGCGGGGGTGGAGGCCGAGGTGGAGGGTCACCGCGTAGCGGTGGGCAGTCTGCGCATGATGCAGGCGCGCGGCTATCCGCTCAACGGTCTGGAGGCGGAGGTCGAGCGGCTGCAGGCCGAGGCCAAGACGGCGATGCTGGTGGCGGTGGACGGTCAGGTCTGCGGCGTGATTGCGGTGGCCGATACGCTCAAAGAGGGGGCGGTCGAAGCCATTGCGGAGTTGCATCGCCTGGGTCTCAAGGTGGCCATGCTGACCGGCGACAACCGCAAAACGGCCGAGGCGATTGCGCAGCAGGTGGGCATTGATATCGTGCTGGCAGAGGTGCTGCCGGAGGGGAAGGCGGAGGAGGTCAAAAGATTGCAGTCAAAAGTCGCAGGTCAAAGAGTCGTTGTGGCCATGGTGGGTGACGGCATCAACGACGCGCCGGCGCTGGCCCAGGCCGACGTGGGCATTGCCATCGGCACCGGCACCGACGTGGCCATGGCCGCCGCGCCGGTCACGCTTATCAGCGGCGATTTGCGCGGCGTGGCGCGGGCGATTCGTCTCTCGCGGCGCACGCTGCGCACCATCCAGCAAAATTTGTTCTGGGCCTTTTTCTACAACGTCATTCTCATCCCGGCCGCCGCGCTCGGCTTCCTCAACCCCATGCTGGCGGCGGGGGCGATGGCTTTCAGCAGCGTATTTGTGGTGAGCAATAGTTTGCGCTTGAGAAAGGCGAAGATTTAGCATGTTACAGCCGGAAACAGCAGAGCAAAAACTTCTCACCGCCTGCGGAGGCAAAATAGATGATCCGCAGAAGTATCCAAGTGCTATTTTTCGTGGCGAACGAGTTTACTTTTGTACGCTTGCCTGCCTGAAAGCCTTTGAGACGGACCCGGAGCGGTTTATGGCCGGGGAGATTGAGCATCCCGAATAAGTAAGATTGTGAATGCCCCGCATCGGCGGTGAGTCCTGGGCGTGTCGGGGCGTTCTCTATGCGATGAAAGAGTTTTATGGAACAATTTCTTGTTGCTTTCATTACCGGTCTGACCACCGGCGGGCTTTCCTGCCTAGCCGTTCAGGGTGGCTTGCTGGCCGCCTCGCTTGAGCAGCAGTTGGAACGGCAACTCGACCTGCAAATTGAGCGGAAACTGGCGGGACGTCGCGCCGGCAAGAAGCGCCGCCTGACGCGCACCCTCAAGCATCCAAAACTGGTGCTACCTATCCTGCTCTTTCTGACAGCCAAACTGGTTGCCTACACCGTCCTCGGCTTTCTGCTCGGCGCCCTGGGGGAGGTACTGCAACTGAACACGGTTACCCGCGCCGTGCTGCTCGTTGCCGTCGGCGTTTTCATGGTCGGCAACGCGCTGCGGATGTTCAATGTGCATCCCATCTTCCGCTACTTTGTCATCGAGCCGCCCAAATTCTTCACCCGTTACATCCGCCGGACGGCAAAGAATTCGGAAAGTTTCTTTGCCCCGCTCTTCTTGGGCGCGCTGACGGTTTTTATTCCCTGCGGCGTGACGCAGGCGATGATGGCCGCCGCGGTGGTGAGTGGCAGCGCCCTGGCAGGGGCAGCGTTGATGTTTGCCTTCACTCTCGGCACCAGCCCGGTCTTCTTCGCGGTCGCCTATCTGACCATGCAACTAGGAGCGCGGCTCGAAAAATGGTTCATGCGTTTTGTGGCGGTGGTCGTCCTTGTGTTAGGACTGGTCTCGGTCAATAACGGCCTCACCCTTGTTGGCTCGCCGCTCTCGGTGACGGTCATGCTGGAAAACGCGAAAGCGCGAGCGGCTCAGGCCGAGCAGGCAGCCCTCTCGTCCATTCCTCTGCCGCTCTCCGACGGCGTGACCCTCTACCTGGCCGCGCAGAACAACGGCTACTCGCCGCGCCTCATCCATGCCAGGGCAAACACTCCTGTCACGCTCAATGTGGTGACCGATCGGACGTACTCCTGCTCGCGCGCCTTTGTCATCCCTGCGCTGGGGGTGGAACGCCTTTTGCCAGAGACCGGCACGGTGACCATTTCCATTCCGGCGCAGCCCGCCGGTACGGTGATGCTGTTCACCTGCTCGATGGGCATGTACACTGGACAGATTGTGTTCGACCAGTAGAAAGGGCGCAGAATCTGATTATGGTGAAGAAGGTCTTTCGCGTGCCAGATATGCACTGCCCCAACTGTGCGATGAAAATCGAAGGAATCGAGGATGTTCTGCCAGGCGTGAAGCGGGTGGTGGCCAGTTACCGCAGAGGGGAAGTGGTTGTCGTCTTTGACGACACTATGCTAGGGGAGGCAGACATTATTGCCGCGCTGAAAAAGGTGGGCTATACGGCCGAGGCGTCATAATTTATGTGTTAATTAGGACTTACGCAGAACGAACCGCCAAGACACGGAGAACGCCAAGATGGGTATCAAG
>JBEULG010000015.1:0-7293 GCA_041287425.1 Anaerolineales bacterium
GGGGGATAAAATCCCCCGCCTCAGGGCATCAAAGTCGGCTACCCTAAAGGGTGCTGTGCAAAAGCCGACTCCGCAGTCCGCTTCGAGCGGACTTCCACGACCTGAGCCGGGGATTTGAATCCCCGGCGGGAGGGGCGGCGCAGTAGAAAAACATCCCGCGGCGGGAGCGAATCCAGGCCGCGGGGTTTGTAGGACAACTTCTAGAAGTTGTCCTACAGCCTCGTGTAACAAGATTTGAATGCACGCGATGGTTCCCCGCCCGAACGGTCGGCGCAGGGCAGGATGGATCCTGTCCAAACCTACTGGAACGGGCGGGGATTTTCTATGTTTGGCGCGCCTTTCCCCTCTTACTCTGGGAGATGGCGCTGCCGGGCGGCAGGCCAACCAATTTTGCCTCGACGCCTGACCATGGTCAGGACGCACTGCCGGCAAAACGAAAAAGTCTTACTCTGTTGCAAGGATGTCATTGCGAACCGCCGAAGGCGGTGAAGCAATCTCCTGGCATATCAGGAGACTGCTTCGCTTCGCTCGCAGTGACACGCCAGTGTGTGTTTGCAACAGAGCAAAAAAGTCTATTTTACCCAGCCGATTTTGCAAATTTGTGGAAGGCCACCACACGAAAACCGATATTGTTGTTCCTGTTGTTCGGGTGGTTGTTGTTGCGGTCGGACACGCGGGCGTTGTTTTGATGGTTGTTCCACGAGCCGCCGCGGCCCTCGGCCTGCGCCCAGACAACCGCCAGCCGGCGGGTTATCCCGAAAGTTGCTTGATCCACGCTCCCAGCAGACGCCCCACTTCGGCCATCATGCGGGCGGCGTGTTCATATTGCCCAATGGTGAACAGATGATTGTCGCGCGCATAGCGCGTCCAGTGGCGGAGTTGTTCCAGTTGAACGTCGGCCACTTTCAAAGCATCGAGCCGCGCCTGTCCGGCGCGTTTCCCGGCCGAAATCAAGTTATCCTGGAATGCCATGGCAAGGATTTGGATATGCTCCGCCAGCGTGAAACGGTACACGCGGGGAAATTTCTGCACCTGAGGAACGAGCCACATCAGAAAATCATACGTGCGGGTAAAGAGCGGCGACTCATTCATAGCGCCACACCCCCCAGCACCGAACGGCGCAGGCCCCAGGTATCGCCATAACGGACATGATTGATCCAGCCCTTGATGCTGGCCTCCAGACGGCTGATTTCCAGGCGGCCTTCGGCATATTCATTCAACAGGAAACGCAACTTGCGCCGGAAGTGCGCCTTCTTGCGGTATTTGAGCAGGCGATGCTCGGGATACAGCCGGAAGCCCAGAAACGGCAGCCCCGTGGACGAGGCAAAGGTGCGGGCGCGCTCCTCGTGCAGAGTCAGGCGCAGGGAAGCCAGTTTTTCCACAATGGCCCGACGCCAGGCTTTTAGTTGCTTCGGGTCATCGTCGAACAGCACGAAGTCATCCACATAGCGCACGTAGGCCTCGCACTTCAACTCGCGCTTGACGAAGTGGTCAAAGTCGTTGAGATAGACATTCGCCCAGAACTGGCTGGTGAGGTTGCCAATCGGCAGGCCGCGCGGACGCTGAGCGGCGAACAGGTCGTCGCCGGGGAACCAGACCATCTCGTACTCCTCGGCCAGCACGCCGACGCCGCTTGCCAGGATGCGGTCGCACAGCCACAGCACGCCGTCATCACGGATGCGGCGGGCAAGTTCGGCGCGCAGGAGAACGTGGTCTATCGAAGGGAAATATTGCCGCAGGTCGCATTGCAGGAAGAAGCCGTACCGGCGCAAATACGCCTGCGCCCGGTCGAGGGCGCGGTGCGTGCCTTTACCCACGCGGTTGGCGTAGGTATCGTGGATGAAGCGCCGTTCCCAGATGGGCTCGATGACCCGGCACAAGGCATGATGCACCACCCGGTCGCGGAACGGGGCGGCCGAGATGAGCCGTTTCTTGGGGTCGTGAATGTAGAAACTGTGGTAGGGGCCGGGCGCGTAGGTGAAGGTCTGCAATTCGTTTTGCAGGGCAAACAGTTCCTCCTCCTGCCGGCGCTCGAAGGCCGCCGGGCCTTCGAGGCCGCGCTTGCCCTTGCGCGCTTTACGCCAGGCCTCATACAGGTTTTCAAAGTCATACACTTGGGGGTAGAGGTGTTTGTATGTTTTCAAATCAGAGTCTCCTTGTCATATTTGGGTTTTTCGTAACTACCACCTGTCTTGGCTGGGGGTTGAAAATCCCCGGCTCAGGCCATGGAAGTCCGCTCGAAGCGGACTCCAGAGTCGGCCTTGGCCGACTTCCACGTGCTCAGGCGGGGGATTGATCCCCCCGCCAAAACGGCCGGCTAGGTAGTTACGGTTTTTCAAAAAATTTCGCCGCCCTCACGGGCGGAGGGCAGACAGAACGCAGCAACCAGGAAACAGAATACAAAACATCATTTGGGGAAGGACACCACACGAAAACCGACATTGTCGTTCCTGAGGTACGGGAGGGGGTCGTCGTAGCGGGCGGACACGCGGGCGAGGTCTAGATGGAAGTCCCACGAGCCGCCGCGCAGAGACAGCACATCATGGTCATTATCTCTGAAGTTCGCCTGCCATTCCCAGACATTGCCGCTCATATCGCGCACGCCGAGTGGACTTTTGCCCTGCGGGTACATCCAGACCGGCGTGGTACGGCCGATGCCGCTCTCCGTCGTGTTGGCGTAGCGGGAGATTTCCTTTTCGGGGTTTTTCAACACGCCAAACGCAAAACGGCCTTCCGCCTTTCCTCCTGCCGCCAGCACCCACTCTGTTTCAGTGGGAAGGCGAATCTCTTTCGGTTTCGGCAGCCCTTGCTTGCCCTCCTCAAGGGTCTCCCAATTCTCCAGCAGCCATTTGCAATAGGCATTAGCCTGCCACCAGGAGACGCCCACCACCGGCGCGGTGCGGCGGGTGGCGCCGAAACGGGGCTCGCGCCAGGGAGGCGGGTAAAGGATGCCGTCTTCGACGGAGTTGTCTTTGTCTTTCAATGCACGTTGCAGCCAGTCCCAGCCGGCGCGGCCCCAGTCGTCGATTTTGTGGATTTCGCCCTCCCCGTCCGGCTCGGAGTATTTTGGGAAGTTGCTCCACAGGTCGGGGTTTTCGAAGTTTTCGCGCTTCAGGAAGCGGGCGTATTGTTCGTTGGTGACCGGGTATTTGGCGATGTAGAACGAAATTCCATTTCCTTCTACCGGCACAAAGGCATACAGGTCGGGCGGGGTGTAACCGAGTTCGTCGAGGGTATCGGCGGCGGAGGCGCGGGCTGTGGGGGGCAAGTCGGGGTCCACGGCGGCGGCGTAGAGGGCGCGCTCGACCTGTTCATGCTCCGGACCGGGCAAATGACCGGCCATATCGCGCGCCAGTTCGCCGGCCAGAATCAAATGGCGCAATCCGCTTTGGGAAGCCGGCGTCAATTGGGCAGCGTACTGAAGCAGGGCAGTGATGAGTTCGATGCGGATGTCTTCCGGCGTCTTGGGGTGCGCCCCGGCCAGCAAGATGACCTGTTCCCACCATTCGTCTTCGGCAAAGTTCAAAACAGTCTCGACCAGCGTCTTGCTCTGATTGACCAGAGCGCTGGCCGCCAAGTATTCCAGAAAGCCTTTGTGCAGAAAAGCGTAGACGCCGGGTTCGCTTTCCACCAGCAGGCCGCTGCGTTCGTGTGAATTGATGAGAAAATTCTCCGCCCAGGTCTCGGCGGTTGCCTCATCCGAAACGCGTTCGCGTTCCTGTAAATAGGTCTGAAGCACTTGGCAAGCCGCATCCATGGGAATTTCGGCCTTGCGCAGGGCCTTTTGCATGTGTTCGGCCAGGTAACTCAGGCGGCGGTGTTTGATCGTCACCGCATCCTTGACCTCGCGGTATTGCCGCCCTGTGCCGTCTTCCATCGCCAGGCGTTCCGCCTCGCTCAGATGAGTCTGCTGGGCGTGCCAATAGCCAAGTAAAAGGTCAACGATTTCATCCAGGACGTCCACACGGCGGTTGGGTAATTTTGCGCCGTGATACTTGTACACCTGCACCAGAGCCGAGCAGAAGAGCGGCGTGCCGGCCAGTTTGGTAAGTTCTTCCGAGGCGAAAATCTCACGCGTCAGGTTCTGCAAATCGGCCAGGCGCAGGGACTCGTCTCGTTCGATGAGCCGCAGTAAGTTGTCAATTAACTGGCGGATGCTGTTTCTTTCCAGGGGATGGACTTCGGCCACCGCCAGGTCAAGCGGGCGCAACTGCCGCTCGACCGATTCGTAGCCGCGTGGGCGCGAGGCCAGCTCAAAGCGGTTGCCCGCCCCATAGCGCGAAACGAACTCCACCACATGGGCGGTCACCTCGCTGCGGGCGTCCGAGACCTCGTCCAGGCCGTCCATCAAAATCAAGCAGTTGCCCTCCTGCAGGCGGCGGTCGAAGAAATCGGCCGTCAGGTGAATGCGCTCGCCGTCGCGGAACAGGCTTTCGAGATAAGATACCAGCGAGCCGGAGCAGGGTTGGGGAAATTTGGCCTGATTCTGCTGCAAAAATGCGCCGAAATTGCGCAAACGAAAGAAGATGGGGAAAAGCGGCCTGCCCTGCCAGCCCAAATCTTCGGCGGCGCGGCCTTCGGCAAAGGCCAGCGCCACGCGGCTGAGCAGGGTGGTCTTGCCGCAGCCGGGCGAACCAATCAGGATGAAACGCGGGTAGCGGTTGAGCAGGCTTCCGATTTCGACCGGACGGGGAGCGTCTTCTGCGCGCATTGCCCTTTCGGGCTGGCGTTGGCGCTCCATGCGCTGGCGGGCTTTCTCCTCGGCCTTCACGTCGCGCAGGCGCAAGGGGACAAAAACCTGCTTCAAGCGGGCGTTGGTGACCATGTCGCCGGATTTTTTCCGCAGGAGAGGCAGCATCAACCCCTCCCAGCGGCGGCGCACTTCCTGAAGGTAGTCGGCCAGGGCGCGGGCGTCATCGTCCGTCAGGCGGCGCTCGGCAGCCAGAGCCTGTTCCAGGCTGAGAAACTTTTCCAGGCTTTCGGCCACAGCGGTCATTTGAAGCGTCAGGCCGCGCAGGTGGCCAAGGGACTCCATTTCATTGGCATAGTCAATGCCCTGGCGGTAGCCGTCTTTGTCTTTTAATTGCTGGCGCAAAGCAAACAAAAACCCTGCCAGAAGAGGACGGCTTTCGTCACTCAAGTCCAACGCACGCAATAAATTGGCAGGAATGATTTCAGGGGCAACGCGGGTCATCTCCACCGCCGCTCCGGCCAGGGCGAGTTGCGTCTTGCGGTCGAGGCCGGTCAGTTTGAGCGTAGCCAGGAGCATATCGTATTTGTCCCACTCGCCGGACTTCTTGAGCGTATCCAGCGCCGCGCCGACGGCAGCGCGCAAAGATTCAGCGTCTTGGCGTTCGTTGTAGCCGCGAGCAATTTGGTCTTTGAGCGGCTGGAGGCCCTGAACCAGGGCCAGGTCAGCGCCCTTTTCGGCCAGGGTTTTGAAAACCTCCCATAGAGCAGGACCCAGCAAAGCAACCAGAGCGGTTATATCCATAGGCACCTCTTTAAGAGTGTAGCACAACTGCTGGCAGTTGCGCTACGGAGCCAGGTACGTGTATGGCCATTGGTCCCACCGGGCTGCCAGCCCGGCCTTGACGGGATTTTCCAGGATGTAAGCCAGAATGCGCTCGTATTCGCGTTCATTACGGACAAGGTGGTCGTAGGATTCATGCTGCCAGAATGCACCCCCGCGCCCCAGCAAGCGATTGCACAGCGCGGCGCTTTTCCCTTTGAGCAGGCGCAAAGCGCGGCTGAGCGGCGTGTAGCGCTTTTCGTCTCGGCGTGGTGCCGGGTCGGGGATGTCTTGCTGGTCTATCAACAAGTGGATATGGTTGGGCATGAGGCAAAAGGCGTGCAGGTGGTAATGGACCGGCTCCAATTCCCGAATACACTGCATGACCGTTTGAGCGCATGCGGACTGCGCCAGCCAGCGCGGGCCGTGCCGCGCCTGGTCGAGCATGGAGTCGAAGCGCGCAAAGTGCCGTTTTTGCGCTTCGTACCGCGCCGCAAACAGCGCCGCGCCGCTTAGCGAGGCTTCCAGGCGGCGCAATTCATCCTGAATTTGTTCTTCCAAGCGCTGGAGCGCCTCCAGCGGCAGGCTTCCTGCCAGCCGAAAGGTGATGAAATAGGTGGCGTTGGGCTGATGGTAATGCGGCAGGTTGCGGCGGAAAAAAGTGGTCATGTGGATATTGTAGCGCAACTGCTAGCAGTTGCGCTACTACACCGTCAGCACGAGCGAGATGAGCAGGCCGGTAGCGAGGGGGAAATAGAAGCGGAAGTTTTCCGTCTCGATGCGGATGTCGCCGGGCAGGCGGCCGAGGGGCAGCAGGAGGAGTTTCCAAGCCTTCCACATCCAGGCTCCGGCTGCCGGCCGGACGCGGTTCGCGGGCCAGCGCGCCAATTCCCCGCTTTAGCCGCTGACGGACGTTCCCCGGCAGGTCTTCGCGAGCAGCATGGACCTCCAGCTCAATCCAGAGTTGGAGAGGCTTCGGCGGCTTTACCATTGTCCCTGCACGTCTTGCCAGGCAAGCGCGCCGGACTTCTCCGGCCCTGTTCGCAGGCGGGCAATTTTCTCACGCAGGGCAGCGCGATCTTCGACCTCCTCAAGGTATTCCAGCAGCGCTTTCCAATCCCGGATGCTCATCTGCACTGCGGCTTCCTTGCCCTTGGCATCCAACACAAAGCGGATGTCCTTCAAAACATCCTGGCGAAGCATATTTCACCTCTCCGGGTAATTATACGCTGTTGCCGCACGGACCGACAGAACCAATTTGAGTTTTGACGGCCATGGGCAACGTCACAACAGCCGCGGCTGGGTTTCCTCGTTGTACTCGATGCCGAGGTGCTCATAGGCCAGATTGGTGGCCACGCGTCCCTGCGGGGTGCAGTCGAGGAAGCCGAGTTGCAGCAGGTACGGCTCGACCACGTCCATGATGGTATTGGGTTCCTCGCTGATGGCAGCGGCAATCGTGTTCAACCCCACCAGGCCGCCGCGGTGCGAGATAAATCCCCTTGCGGGGACAAGTTCTCGCGGTACGGGATTGCTCGATTATTTTGGAAAAGTGCAAAAGCCGACTCCGCAGTCCGCTTCGAGCGGACTTCCACGACCTGAGCCGGGGATTTGAATCCCCGGCGAGAGGGGCGGCGCGGCAACGGCGGGGGGATAAAATCCCCCGCCTCAGGGCATCAAAGTCGGCTACCCTAAAGGGTGCTGTGCAAAAGCCGACTCCGCAGTCCGCTTCGAGCGGACTTCCACGACCTGAGCCGGGGATTTGAATCCCCGGCGGGAGGGGC
>JBEULG010000016.1:0-131859 GCA_041287425.1 Anaerolineales bacterium
CCACCCCCACCGCCACCATCGTCTGGTTCCCGCCGACGAATACACCCACGCCCCTGCCGCGCCCGCCCGCCCCGCCGACCCTCGAACCGCGGCCCGGCCTGGGCGACCTGCTCCTGGAGGATTCCTTCGACCAGCCGGAATTCTGGCTGACCGCCTCGACGGCCAGCACCGCCATTCTCATCGCCCGCCAGCGCCTGACTCTCTCGATTGACGGCGCGCCGCCGGGGCGGTTGCTCTTCAGTTCGCGCAGCGAGCCGCTGCTGGGCGATTTCTACGCCGAGATCGACGCCACCCTGAGCCTGTGCCGCGGCCGCGACCAATACGGCCTGCTCGTGCGCCTGATGTCGTACCAGGATTACTACCGTTTTGCCGTCAATTGCCAGGGCGAGACGCGCCTCGAGCGCGTCCAGGGCGGCGCGGCCATCCCGCTGCAAAACTGGCAGCCCAGCGGCGACGCGCCCCGCGGCGCGCCCGCCCAGGTGCGGCTCGGTGTTTGGGCAGCCGGCCCGGAACTGCGCGTCTTCCTCGATGACCACTACCAGTTCACCGTCCGCGACCCCGTCTTCGCCCAGGGCGCGCTGGGAGTGTTTATCCTCTCCAGCAGCGGCTCGCCCGTGACGGTCAGTTTCTCCCATCTGCGCGTCTACCAGGTGACTTACTCGCCTCCCACCCCCTCGCCGACCCCCACCTCCAGCCCTACGCCGACGCGCACGCCCACCCCCTGAGTCTCCTCCGTCTGCCTATGCCCAACAAACTCAACGACCTCGACCCCAAACAATGGCTCAAATTCCAGAAATCCTGGTTCATCCACAACCCGCCGCCGCGCAAGAAGGGCGTGCTGGTCCACCCGGCCAAGTTCCCCGAGACGATGGCCCAGGACTTCATCGAATTCTTCACCCGGCGCGGCCAGACGGTGCTCGACCCGATGGCCGGCACCGGTTCGACCCTGGTGGCCGCCCTGCGCGCCGGTCGGCATTCCTACGGCATCGAGTTGAATCCCAAATATGCCGAGATTGCGCGGCAGATCATCGCCGAGGAACGGACGGCCTTGGGCAAGCCTGCCGAAGGCCTGACCTCGGAGGTCATCACCGGCGACGCCTCCCGCGCCCTCGACCTTGGACTCCCAATCTGCGACTATATCCTGACCTCTCCCCCTTACTGGGACATGCTCCACGCCCGCGGCGCCGAAACCCAAAAGAAACGCCGCGCCGCCCCCGACCTGGATGTCTTTTACTCGCAGGACCCGAATGACCTGGGCAACATCCACGATTACGAGGCCTTCCTGGAAAAACTGGTCGCCATCTACGCCGGCCTGAAGCCGCTCTTGCGCCCGCGCGCTTACCTGACCATCATCGTCAAGAACGTCAAGAAAGGCGGCAAAATCTACCCCCTGGCCTGGGACCTGGGCCGCGAACTGGGCAAAGTGTATGCCCTCAAGGACGAGAAAATCTGGTGCCAGGACAATCAGCCGCTGGCTCCCTACGGTCTTGGTTCGGCCTGGGTCAGCAATACATTCCATCACTACTGTTTGCAGTTCAGAAACGAGGGCTAGGGCCTTGTCAGAAAGAAAGGGCACTCTGGGCCAGTCAAAGTTTCGGAGGAACCAGATTCCCGCCGGGGGACAAAACCTGCCGCTCCAAGGCTCGCTTGTGCGCCAAAAAGGGGACAGCCGCCATGCTCAAACCAACCGATCTCATCCGCCTGCCCTACACGCCCGACCTGACGGAGGGCGGCATCGCCTATGCCTGCCGGTCGTTGGCCTACACCTACAACCGCATGGGCGGATCGCCGCTTCAACGTCTGCGGCGCATTGTGGCCGGCGTGGCGGTCGAACTGGCCTTCCGCCGTTTTTTGGGCGAGCAGGCCGTCCCCTTCGATGTCCTCGGGGCAACCCCCTTCACCCAACCGGACCGCTATGACGTTTCCCTCGGCGGTCACCGCTGCGACCTGAAGAGTTACCACATCTCGCGCCGTCGTCAAATCGCCCTCATCCGCCGCGACCCCGGCCGGCTACTCGAGGCCCCGGCGCTCGTCCCCCTCGACCAGTACACCGCCGAGGGTCACCGCCCAGACGACATTTACCTGTTTGCCTTTTTGCTGGGCGTGATTGCTGCCTCGCATGAGGATGCAGCGCGGGCGCAGGCTGCCGGTCAGCCGCTTTACCTCATGGCTCCTCTGCCCGACCTCTGGGCGCGCCCGCCCGCCTGGCTGCCGCTGAATACGCTCTCCCTGAAGAGCGAGTGCGACCAGCCCCTGCGGGTCGAACTCGGCGGACAGGATGCCGAGCGGCGTTTCATCACCTGGAGCCTCGACCTGCCGCCGCGTCGGCGCGTTCTCGTCCCCGGCGAATGGTACACCGTCGCCTACCTTCACTGCCAGCGGCGGCCCGAGGCGCGGCTGGGAATCCACAGTCCGCAGCGGGGCGCGGCCCACATCGTCCACCCGCATGAGTGGGGCAACATCTGGGTCTACGGGATGGACATTTTCCTGGCCGGCTGGATGACGCATCAGGAATTCCGCCGCAAAGCCTTCTTGTTGAAGGCCGGCGCTTCCACTTTCCAGTACACGCGCACACGCACGAAAAACCTGGCGCTGCCTGTGGCCGAACTTGCCCCTCTCGTTCCCTTGCTCCAGCAAGTGCGCGCCTGGGAATCGGTCAGGAAAAATCAACCCGGCGGAGAGACTTGACTTCTCCGCCGGCAAAACGACCAAACTGCTTTCCTACGCCTCTTCCTGGTAACTATACCCCCCCGGCCAGGTTTGAATCAACTGAGTCTCGCCGGTATCGCCGCCCAACTTCTTACGCAAGCGGTAGACGACATTCTTCAGCAGGGCCGGGTCGCTTGGCTCATAGATGCCCCACACGCTCTGGATGATTTCCTCGGTCGAGAAGATGTGACCGGGCCGGCTCATCAGCAGATGCAGGAGGCGAAACTCCAGGTTGGTCAGGCGAATCTCGCCGCGCTGAGGGTCAACGACCGCCCGGCGCGCCGGATCGAGGCGCATCCCCCCTGTGCCCACCGGCGCCAGGCGCGTCACGGGCACGGCCCGGCCGCGCCGCGCCCAGGCGGTGATCTTGGCCATGAAGATGGCCGGGCTGATGGGCTTGATGACGCATTCATCCACGCCGAGTTGATAGGCTTCCAGAATCTCGGCCTCGTTGTTGGTAGGCAGGAAGAGCAAAATCGGGCTGTCAGTCAGGGTGCGGAACTGACGGCACAGGTTCATCCGCTCGCTATGGGGAACGTTGACATCAATGACGATCAGGTCCGACGTGATCTCCGAAGAACGGGTCATGGCCTTGGCCACCGACGTTTCGAGCAGGGCGATCAGTCCCTTTTCGCGGATAATGTAGCCCCAGATAGGGGCGGTATCATTTTGATCGCACAGGATGAAGACGCGCAAGGGGTTGAGCGGTTCTGTAGGAATGTCTGGGCTCATTCATCACCTCACTCCTGAAGGCAACAGAAGTCTATGCAAAATCTTGCTTTTCTGTTATTATACCCCCAATGGTCACAAAAATCTCAAAAAACGACCAAAATATGACCAATGGGTGATATACCCGGCCCATCCTTGCAGTATACTGAAATCAAATCATAAAAGGAGTGTGAAGATGAAAAAGTCATTTCCCATCTTTCTTGCAGCCGTTATCTTCCTGACCGCATGTTCTCTGGGCGGCGGAGGCGGTCAGCAAGAACAGCCCACCGCCATGACGTTCGCCACCGCTGCGCCGACAGTCACACCGATTGTCGTCAACCCTACCCCTGAGCCGCAGAACCAGACGGCCAACGCCGGCGATGAGCGCGTCTACCCGATTGACGGCATGACGCAGATTTACATCCCGCCGGGCTCGTTCCGCATGGGCGGCCTGGACGAGGGCGGCGCCCCCGACGAGGAACCCGACCGCCAGGTGACCATGACGCGCGGCTACTGGATTGACAAGGTCGAGGTCACCAACGGCATGTACCTGCTCTGTGTGCAGGCTGGGGCCTGCAATCCGCCCCGCACGTTTTCTTCCTCCTCGCGACCCTCGTACTTCAATGACAACCAATACAATAACTATCCCGTCATCGGCGTGACCTGGGACGACGCCTCCGCTTACTGCACCTGGGCGGGCCGCCGCCTGCCCACCGAGGCCGAGTGGGAATACGCCGCCCGCGGCACCGACTTCCGCATCTACCCCTGGGGCAACGACCACCCTACCGCCCAGCATGCCAACTTCAACTTCCTGGTGCGCGACACCATGGCGGTTGGCTCCTACCCGCTGGGCGCCAGCCCGTGGGGTGTGCTGGACATGGCCGGCAACGTCTGGGAATGGGTCCAGGATTACTACGTCCAAAACTTCTATGAAATTGCCGGCAATCAGGACCCGCTGGGTCCCCTGGCGCCTGCTTCGGCCCAGGCTGGCGAACTGCGCGTCGTGCGCGGCGGCTCCTGGCAGGACCCGCGCGAGGAATTGCGCGTCTCCAACCGCGGCTTCTCAGCCGCTCCCGACCACAATGCCCAGCCCGGCTCCGAACGCTACCTCGGCGAGGCCAACCAAAAGACCGGCTTCCGCTGCGTCTCCGACAACTAGCCGCCCCGCCTCCCGATTTTCCTCCGACCGCCGCTCCACCGGCGGTCGGTTCTTTCGCGCTGCTGGGGAAAATCCTGAAGTTCAGAAAATTGACGCCTCTTCCAACTTGTGGTATCATCCCGCCCACAATTCCATAGCCCCTAGCGGCACTCTTATCCAGAGAGGCGGAGGGACCGGCCCGACGAAGCCTCGGCAACCCCACGAGCGCGTGGAAGGTGCCAATTCCGGCAGTAGGGGCGACCTGGAGGTCGCCCGGTATCTGGAAGATGAGAGGGCAGCCGCGCATTCAGCGCAATTGCCCTTTCGTCCGAAGGGGCAATTTCATTTCAGAGAGGTGATACTGATGAGTACTTTCATGACTTCGCCCAGCCTGATGTTCACGTCCGAGTCGGTCACCGAAGGCCACCCCGATAAAATCTGCGACCAGATTTCGGACGCCGTCCTGGACGCCTGCTTCGAACAGGACCCGATGAGCCGGGTAGCCTGTGAGACGGCGACCAAAACCGGCTACGTGATGCTCCTGGGCGAAATTACCACCAACGCCCATATCAACTTCGACGACCTGGCCCGCCGGGTCATCACCGAGATTGGCTACGACTCGAGCGAAAAAGGCTTCGACGGCAATTCCTGTGGCGTGCTGGTCGCCATTGCCAAACAGTCGGGTGACATCGACATGGGCGTCAGCAAATCGCTGGAGGCCAAGAGCGGCGACGATGAAGACCTGGACAAAATCGGCGCCGGCGACCAGGGCATGATGTTCGGCTACGCCTGCAACGAGACGCCGCAACTGATGCCGATGCCCATCTACCTGGCCCACAAACTGACCCGCCGCCTGGCCGAGGTGCGCCGCGCCGGCGGCCTGCCCTGGCTGCGCCCCGACGGCAAAAGCCAGGTCACGGTCGAATACGCCTACGGCAAGCCCAAGCGCGTCGACACCGTCCTCATCTCCACCCAGCACGCCCCCGACGTTTCCCACGCCGAGATTCGCGAGGGCGTCATCGAGCACATCATCATGCCGACCCTGCCCGAGGACATGGTGGACAAAGACTTGAAAATCTACGTCAACCCCACCGGCCGCTTCGTCATCGGCGGGCCGATGGGCGACGCCGGCGTCACCGGCCGCAAAATCATCGCCGACACCTACGGCGGCATGGGCCGTCACGGCGGCGGCGCCTTCTCCGGCAAGGACCCGACCAAGGTGGACCGCTCGGCTGCCTACGCCGCCCGCTGGGCCGCCAAGAACGTGGTCGCTGCCGGCCTCGCCGACCGCTGCGAGATTCAGGTTGCCTATGCCATCGGCGTGGCGCACCCGCTTTCGGTCAACATCGAGACCTTCGGCACAGGCAAAATTTCCGATGAAAAAATCAGCCGCCTGGTCCTCGAACACTTCGACCTGCGCCCCGGCGCCATCATCCGCGACCTCGACCTGCGCCGCCCCATCTACCGCAAGACGGCCGCCTATGGTCACTTCGGCCGCGACGACGTCGAATTCCCCTGGGAACGGACCGACAAAGCCGAAACCCTGCGCAAAGCCGCCGGCCTGTAGAGAACGAGATGGCTCTTGTCATCTCATCGGCGGGAAATCCCTAAAAACAACAAGGCGACAGCGTTTGCTGTCGCCTTGATTTTGGGGGGACTGAACGGTCTCGAAGCCCTCGGAGGTCTTTTCATAGCCCATGCGCTTCGAGCAGGGCCGAGTCGGCCAGCAGCGCCTCGGTCGGGCCGTCGGCCACCACGCGCCCCTCGTCCAGGATGACCGTGCGCGGCAGCAGTTCGCGCACCATCGCCAGGTCGTGGCTGGAGACGAGCATGGTCAGCGGCAACTCGCCCAAGAGACGGATGAGGCCGCGGCGGGCGCGCGGGTCGAGTCCCGCCGTCGGTTCGTCCAGCACGAGCACTTCCGGCTTCATCGAAAGGACGGTCGCAATCGCGATGCGCTTCTTTTCCCCGACGCTCAAATGATGCGAGACGCGCCGCGCATAGGCGCTCATCCCCACCGCCGCCAGCGCCGCGGCGACGCGCGCCGTCACCTCCTCCGGCGGCAGCCCCTGATAGATCGGCCCGTAGGCCACGTCGTCGAAGACGGTCGGCGAGAACAACTGGTCGTCGGGGTTCTGGAAGACCAGCCCCACCGCCGCCCGCACCCGCCCCAGGTTCTCCTTCACCACCGGCAGCCCGCAGACGCGCACGCTCCCCTCGCCGCTCAGAATCCCGTTCAGGTGCAGCAGCAGCGTGGACTTGCCCGCCCCGTTCGGCCCCACCAGCGCCACCTTCTCGCCGGGGGCAATCGTCAGCGAGACCTGCCGCAGGGCGGCGTGGCCATCCGGGTAGGCAAACGAGAGGTTTTCGATTTCGATGGAATGGTGCATCTCAACCCCAGAGGAGCAGCGCAAAGAGGAGCAGCAGTCCCAGCCCCGCCAGCCCGGCTGCAAGGCTTAGCCGCTGCAGACCGCTCATCGGCGGGACGGGCAGAGCGCGGACTTCGCCGTCGTAGCCGCGCGAGAGCATGGCGGCGTAGATACGGTCGGAACGCTCGAAGGCGCGCAGGAAGAGACTGCCCGCCATCCCGCCGGTCACGCGCGCCCGCCAGGCCACGCTCCCGCCGGACCTCGCGCCGGCTGCCGCGCCCTCGCCGGAACGCGCCGCCCGGGCGCGCATCAGCCGCAGGGCCTCATCGGCCAGCACGAAGAGGTAGCGCCAGGTCAGGCCGAACATGGCTACCAGCAGGCGCGGGATGCCCAGGGCGCGCATCGCCAGCAGCAGGTCGGGGAAGGGGGTGCTGGCGGCCAGCACAATCGCCGCCTGCACCGAGAGCCAGGATTTGAGCGCCACGCTGACCAGGCGCGCCAGCCCCTCGACGGAGGCGGTCAGAGTCCAGGGGCCGAGGGGCAGGGAGAAGAGCGCCTGCCCCTCGATGGTAAACGGCAGCGGCAGGGCCGCCAGCACAAAGGGCAGCGCCAGCAGGGCGCGCTTCAGCACGTAGCCGACCCCCAGGCCGGAGAGAATCTCGACCGCCAGAATCAGCGCCAGGAGCAGAATATAGACCGGCCAGGCCGCGGCGGGCGTCAGCGAGGTGGTCAGGATGAAGGCCAGCGTCAGCGTCAGTTTCAGGCGCGAATCGGCGGCATGGACGGGGCTGCGGCGCGGCTGGTAGGGGTCGAGGAAGTGAAGATGCATGAGGGGGCGTCAGTCGTGAGTCGTGAGTCGTTAGTCGTTAGTCGTGAGTCATGAGTCGTGAGTCGTGAGTGGTCGTCCGCTTGCGGCCCAGGAAGGCCATGCCCAGCGCCACGCCGAAGACGAGCAGCGTGCCGAGAATGCCGGCGAGGATGGTCGCCAGGGCTTCGTTGGAGATGCCGGGGAAGACGTAATCGGGGATGATGTTGTAGAGCGGTTCCTGAGCGGCTTCGAGGAAGCCTTTCTGCTCGGCCACCCACTCCAGCCCGTCGGGGTGAGCAGAGGCCAGCGGCGAGAGAATGGCCAGGAGAAGGGCGATGACCAGCCCGCCGGTCCAGACCGCCGCGCCGCCCTTGGGGGCCGCCTCACCGATGTGGAGCAGGTCGCGCCGCGCCGCGTAGAGGAAGGCCAGCGCGCCGAGGGTAATCAGTCCCTCGCCCACGCCGATCAGCATGTGGATGCCGCCCATCGCCGGAACGGCCACGTTGGCGGGCGAAGTGCCGGAGAGCGCCAGTTCCAGGGCGCAGGCCAGGGCGGCGATGACAATCGAGAACCAGGCGGCGGCGAACCCGCCGACGAAGACGCCCCACTTCTGGCCGCGGGCGAACTTCTGCACCGAGGTATAGACGAAGTACGCGACCGCCACGCCGATGACCGCCATGTTGAACAGGTTGCCGCCCAGGGCCAGCAGGCCGCCATCCTGAAAGATGAGCGCCTGGATGCTGACCACCGTGGTCATGACGATGACCGCCGCCCACGGGCCGAGCAGGATGGTGGCGAGGGCCGCGCCCAGCAGGTGGCCGGAGGTGCCGCCCGTCACCGAGAAGTTGAGCATCTGCCCGGCGAAGATGGCCGCCGCCAGCACGCCCATCAGCGGCACCTGGCGCTCGCCCAAATCCTGGCCGACGCGCCGCAGGGCGTAGGCGACCGCCGCAGCCGAGACCACCCAAAGGACGATGGAAACGACCGTCGAGAGAAATCCATCCGGGATGTGCATGGGTGCAGGGGAAAACAACATGGAAGCCTCCTAAGACAAATTTTTTTGACAGGCCGGGCAAAGGCCGACCAGGGTCAGGTGACCGTCGGTCAGGCGATAGCCGGTCTGCTCTTCGATGCGGGCGAGGGGATTTTGCAAGTCCGCCTGGGGGACCTCGATTTGGGCGCCGCAGGCGCGGCAGACGAGGTGATGATGGTCGCTGCCGGCCAGTTCATAGGTCAGGTGGCCGTCGGGGTTGTGGGCCGGGAAGACGATGCCGTTGGCGGCCAGGAACTCCAGCGTGCGATAGACGGTGGCCTCGGTCATGCCGGTGGGGCGGACGCGTTCGTAGATTTGAGCCGGGGAGAGATGCCCGTCGTGGTGCAGGGCTTCGAGGATGGCCAGCCGCTGAGGGGTCATGCGGTAACCGCGGGCGCGCAGGGTTTGCGAATGACGGGCAAGGCAGGACATGCAATATCCTTATTGCAAAAAGTATCAATAACGGATTATACCAAATGCCCGTCAAATGAAAAGACCCGTTCTCTGAAGGGGGAACGGGTCATTCATCGCCGCATGGCTGCTTGCTCAGTAAATACGCCGTCCGAAGCCGGTCTCGCGGGCGGAGTTGTCGTAAATTTCCTCGATGCAGAAGACATAGGCCGGCCGGTTCGGCCAGCGTTCCATCGCCGGCCGATGATAGACATCGTGCTGGGCGTTGATGAGGCGATGATAGAGACTGCCGTCTTCGTGGATTTCGACCTTGCCGCGCACCTCGAAACTGACCACCGGTGGCTGATAGAAAAGCAGGGTCGCCGTCGGGTTAGCCCGAAAGTTCTGCCAGGTGTGATCACGCGCCAATTCCAGAGTGCCGAATTTCAGGAAGTCAATGCGCTGATCGCAGCCCTCGCCGTAGAGCAGGCGCATCAGAAGGTTGAGCCCCGCCTCGCTGTAGCCCTCGCGCCAGCCAGCCTGGATGTGTGCCAGGTAGGCATCCAGGGTTTCTGGCAGATATTCGGCCTTCGGCAGGAAACCTACCCCTTTGATCGAGGCGTTCAGCCCCGCCGGGCCGTAGGAAACGACCGCCGGCGTATGGCGGCAGAAGCCAAGAAAGATTTCGTGAGGCGGCACTTCCTCCCCTTCCGCCTGACGGCGGATGAGGTCGGCACGTTGATGGTAGGCCCATTTGACGAACGAATCGGGAATGACAGCCAAGGACATATTGGCTCGATCCTTTCGAGAATGGTTTTCTTGTTGCTGTACCCCTCTAGCGGGCGTATCTGGCAGCGGCTTTGACCGGCAGCGCTTTCCAGAACAGGAGGCTGGCCAGGAGAGCAAGGCTGGCGCCGAAGAAGAACGGGGCCGAGGCGCCGAATCCATGCCAGCCGAAGGCGCCCTGCCAGAGCAGACCGGCAATCAGCGAGGCGGGTAAAGCCGTCAAGCCGACGGCGGCATTATACAGGCCATAGGCGGTGCCGCGCTGTTCGGCCGGCACCAGGTCGGCGATCAGGGCGCGGGCGGCGCCCTCCGCCGCGGCGTAGTAGACGCCGTAAAGGGCATAGAGCAGCCACACCTGCCAGCCGGTCCGCGAGATGGCAAACCCCAAATAGACCAGGCCATAGGCGGCCCAGCCGCCGATGATCAGGCGGCGGCGTCCAACGCGGTCGGAGAGCGCGCCGAGCGGGCCGGCCAGGGCGGCGTAGATGGCGTTGAAGGCAATCAACATTCCCATCACCTGCAAGACGTTCAGGCCGCGCTCCTGGCCGCGCAGGATGATGAAAGCGTCGGAGGAATTACCCAACGTGAAGAGAACGACCACCCCGAGGAAGATTTTGAAACGCTTGTCCAGACCTTCGAATCGAAGAGCGGGTGCCTGGGCGGCGCCCTCCCGCCGGACCTCGCGCGCCCCGATGGCCAGCACCACCACGGCCAGCACCGCCGGGATGATGCTGGCCAAGACGGCAGTCTGGAAGGTGCGGCGGGTCAGCAGGCCGGCGTCCGTCTGGGTCGCCCAGACGATGAAGGCGGCGATGACCAGCCCGAAGAAAGCGCCAGCCGTGTCGCCGGCGCGGTGCAGGCCAAAGGCCAGGCCGCGCTGCTTCTTATCAATAGACTCGGCCACCAGGGCATCACGCGGCGCGGTGCGGATGCCTTTGCCGAGCCGGTCGGCAAAACGCACGCCCAACACATGTCCCCACAGGCTGGCAAAGTAGAGGAATGGTTTGGCGGCTGCAGAAAGGCCGTATCCAACGACGGTCAACCACTTGCGCCTGCCGAGTTTGTCCGAAAGCCAGCCGGAGTAAATTTTCGTCAGGCTGGCGGTTGTCTCGGCGACGCCCTCAATCAGGCCGATGACGGCCGTCCTGGCTCCCAGGACGTTGGCCAGGAAGAGAGGAATCAGGTTGACGATCATCTCGCTGGAGATGTCGGTCAGGAAAGAGGTGGCCGTCACTACCCAGACGTTACGCGGCAGGCGGCTCAGGCGATTGTTTTTGGCGGTCATCTCTCGCTTTAGCGGAAGCCGGTGATGTAATTTTCGAGTTGCTTGACCATGAATTGCAACTCTTCGATGATATCTTTGACCACGTCGCCGATGGAGACCAGGCCGACCAGGCGGCCCTCTTCGATGACGGGCAGGTGGCGGATGCGTTTGTCGGTCATCAGCGCCATGCAATCATTGACGGTGTTATCCGGGCTGACGGTGACCAGGTCGGTGGTCATCACCTCGCCGACACGCACGGAGCGGGGAGGTTTTTCGAACAGGCCGACCTTGCGGGCGAAGTCGCGCTCGGAGAAGATGCCGGCCACCCGCTCGCCGTCCATCACGAGGACCGCGCCGATTTGTTTCTCAGCCATCAGTTTCAGCGCTTCCAGGACGGTGGCATCGGTGGACACTTTCCACACCCGGCTGCCTTTGACTTTGAGCATGTGTTTGACTTTGTTCATCGGGTCTGCTCCTTTCGCATGAGTGGGAAGCCATCTGGAAAAAGGGGCTTATCAGGTCGGCGCGTGAGGGCAACTGCCTGGATTGCCCTCACGCCTATTGCGGTTGGTTCTGTCTCAAGGGGTGGGGGTGCTGGTCGGGCCGTTGACGTTGATGATGACGTAGAGCACATCGCCAAAGTAGGTGCCGGTGGAGGTGGACATGCGCCAGTCGCCGCGCACCGTGCCACCCGTCGCCGGGGCGACCATCGCTACCGAGAGTTCGGTGACGGCTCCCGGCGGGACGGGCTGGCTGAGGGTCAGATTGGCGCCGCCCATGGCGTTCCCGCTGACAAAGTTAAGGCGGAAGCCCACCTCCCAGGTGCAGGTTCCACTGTTCAAGACCTGCCAGGTCTTGGTGAACGCCTCGCCGGGGTTCATGGGGGTGTTATCGGGGATGGTGACGTCGGAGGCGAAGGTCAAGCCGTAGCAGGTGGCAGTGGCAGCCGTCCCGCCGCCGGCCGGCGCGCCGGAGGTGGGAGCAGGCGGGGTGAGAGTAGGCGTCGCTGTCGGCGAGGGAGTCGGTGTAGGGGTATCGGTCGGCATGGCCAGGGCGGTCTGAGTCAGACCGAAGGCGAAAGTCTCGACCGCTCGAGTCTGAATCATCGCAATGTCAACAGTGGGAGTGGCTTCTGCCTGAGTACCGTCACAAGCGCTGAGCAACAGGGCAATCGAAGCCAGCAGCAGGAACGGCAGGCGTAAACGATGAAATGGATACATGAGATTCTCCTTTCGGGCAGTTTGGCGGTTGATTCCACTGCCCGAAGGCCAAACATATCTTACTTTTGAGCGCTTGTAAAGCCCTGCTTTCCCACCAGAATCCCAACAATCAACCACCTGCTGCCAGACGCGCATCCCCTCTACCACCTTCCCCAGTCGTCCAGGTAGATGACCGGCCGTTCGCGCCGCCTCAGCAGCGGACCGAAGACGGCGCCGAAAACGAAGCCGCCGATGTGCGCCCAGAAGGCCACCCCGCCCAGGGCCGCCATCCCCAGCGCCAGCGTCCCCTCCCAAAGTTGGAACAGGAACCACAGCCCCAGCACAATCGCGGCCGGCAGGCGCGCCACCTGGATGAAAAAGCCGAACGGGATGAGCGTGACGACGCGCCGCTGCGGGAAGAGCAGCAGGTACGCGCCCAGGGTGGCGGCAATCGCCCCGCTCGCCCCGACCGTCGGGACGGTCGAGGCCGGGTAAAGCAGGACATGCGTCAGCGAAGCCGCCGCGCCCCCCGCCAGGTAAAAGAACAGGTAGCGGGCGTGGCCGAGGGCGTCTTCCACGTTGTCGCCGAAAATCCACAGATACAGCATGTTGCCGAGCAGGTGAAGCAGCCCAGCGTGCATGAACATGCTGGTGAACAGCGAACGCAAATCGCCAAAATCGAGGCCGGAGGTCACGTTGCGCGGGATGAGCGTCATGCGGTAGAGAGCGGTCTCCCCTGCCGGCCCCAGGCTGATTTGCCAGAGAAAGACCAGCACGTTGACGGCAATCAACGCATAATTGACGAACGGCACGCGGCGGGTCGGGTTTTCGTCACGGATGGGAATCATGGCTGCCTCCGGGGACAATTGTACCCCGAGCCGGCCGCTTCGGCAGGGGGATCAATCCCCCCCGCCTCAGAGCATGCAAGTCGGCCAAGGCCGACTCCGAATCCGCTTGAGCGGAAAGCCCGCTTCGAGCGGGCTTCCATGACCTGAGCCGGGGATTTTCCATCCACGGCGAAGAGGGGGCATCCAGACTTCCGAAGTCTTGGAGACTTCGGAAGTCTGGTTCTGGATTCATGACATTTGCCACTTGAAAACGCTCATCAAATGCGCGATAATATGATTGAATTTGAGCGATTATGAACGATTGTGAGCGTTTTCATGAACAACAGCCTTTCCAGTCCCGAACGCCAAGACCAAATCCTGCAAATCCTGGCCCGCAATCAACGCATCAGCGTCGCCGAAATCTGCGAGCGGTTCGAGGTCAGTGAGGCCACCGCCCGCCGCGACCTGGAAGCGCTGGCCGAACAGGGCAAACTGCAGCGCGTCCACGGCGGCGCCATCGCCCTCCGCCAGGCCCCGCCCGAAGCGCCCATCCTGCAGCGCGAGCGCGAACAGGCGGCTGAAAAAATCCGCATCGGCCTGGCCGCCGCCTCCCTCGTCCAGGATGGCGAGACGGTCTTCCTCGGCTCCGGCAGCACCGTGCTGGAGGCCGCCCGCGCCCTGCGGACGCGCGCCAGCCTGACCGTCATCACCAACTCGCTGCCGGTGGTCAACACCCTGGCCGGCCTGGAAAACATCCAGCTCATCTGCCTGGGCGGCATGCTGCGCGACAGCGAACTCTCCTTCATCGGTCATCTCACCGAGCAGGCCCTGGCCGAAGTGCGCGCCGACAAAGTCCTGATCGGCATCCGCGCCGTCAGCCTGGAACACGGCCTGACCAACGACTACCTGCCCGAGACGATGACCGACCGCGCCATCCTGCGCGCCGGGCGGGAGGTCATCCT
Organism: Anaerolineales bacterium; assembly: GCA_041287425.1. Lineage (GTDB taxonomy): Bacteria > Chloroflexota > Anaerolineae > Anaerolineales > Villigracilaceae > JAFGSI01. The sequence continues at coordinate 14,194 of JBEULG010000016.1, forward strand.
GCTTGCCGACCACACCAAGTTCGGGCGCGTCGCCGCCGCCCACCTGGCCCCCCTCGAAAGCGTCCACACCCTCGTCACCGACAGCCAAACCCCAGCCGATTTCCTCGAAGCGGCGCACGAACGCGGCCTGCGCGTGATTACCACATAAGGGCGACGCATGCCCCGCCCCGACCCGAATTCGTACCTCCATCACTTTTCGAGACATTCGCGTTATTCGATGCAAAAAATGCTCCTCCAAAACTTCCGTCCCCAACCCAAACTGGTGACCAAGATTACCCTGGTCGAAAAACCCCGCTTTCCGGCCTTCGACGCCCACAACCACCTCGGCGAAGACTTCGGCGGCGGCTGGGATAAAAAGCCCCTGGCCCAACTGCTCGACCTCCTCGACGAAGCCGGCGTTGTCCACTACGTGGACCTGGACGGCGGCTGGGGCGAAGACATCCTCAACGCTCACCTCGACCATTTCAAGCAGCCCGCCCCGGAGCGCTTCACCATCTTCGGCGGCGTGGACTGGTCGCAGTGGCCGGAGAGGGGCAACGCCTTCCCCGAATGGGCGGCGAGCAGGCTGCGGGTCCAAAAAGAGCGCGGCGCGGAGGGCCTGAAAATCTGGAAGGGCTTCGGCCTGCACGTCCGCGACCAGCACGGCGCGCTCGTCGAGGTGGACGACCCGCGCCTCGTCCCGCTCTGGGAAACAGCCGGCGAACTCGGCCTGCCGGTCGTCATCCACGTCGCCGACCCGGTGGCCTTCTTCGACCCCGTGGACGAGACCAACGAACGCTGGGAGGAACTCGGCCAGCACCCCGACTGGCGCTTCCCCAGCCCGCCCTTTCCTCCCTTCATGCACATCATGGAGGCCTTCTACCGCCTGGTGAAGCGCCATCCCAACACTACCTTCATCGGCGCGCATGTGGGCTGCTATGCCGAAAATCTGGCCTGGGTGGGCAAAATGCTGGAGGATTGCCCGAACTATTACATTGACATCTCCGCCCGCATCGGCGAACTGGGCCGCCAGCCCTACACCGCCCGGCGTTTCTTCCTGCGCTACGCCGACCGCATCCTGTTCGGCTCCGACATGGGCCCCTACCCCGAAGCCTACCGCGTCATCTACCGCTTCCTCGAGACCGACGACGAATACTTCAACTACAACGCCAGCGAAATCCCCCTCCAGGGGCGCTGGTACGTCTATGGCCTGTACCTGCCCGATGACGTGCTGCGCAAAGTCTATTACGAGAACGCGGCGCGCGTTTTCGACTACAGATTATCACAGTGAGCACAGATGGATAAGGACAAAGGAAAGTTTACCCGCCAGGAGATTCTCTCCCAGCCCGAAGCCTGGGCCGCCGCGCTGGAGGTCCTCGCCGCCGCCCGCCGCAGCGTGCTGGACCTCGCGCCGGCCCGCCGTTATGGACAGATTCTCTTCACCGGTTGCGGCTCCACCTACTACCTTTCGCTGGCCGCCGCCGCCCTGACTCAGGAACTGACCGGCCTGACCTGCCGCGCCTTCCCGGCCTCCGAGTTGTGGCTGAATCCGCGCTCGTCTTATGGTCAGGCTGAAAGTCTGACCTACAAAACCCTGCTGGTGGCCGTCTCCCGCTCCGGCGAGACGACCGAGACCCTGCGCGCCTGCCAGGCCTTCCTCGAAGCCGGGCGCGGCGACCTGCTCACCCTCTCCTGCTACGAGGACATGCCGCTGGCAAAGATGGGCGCGCTGAACATCGTCCTGCCTTCTGGGCAGGAGCAGTCGGTGGCCCAGACGCGCGCCTTTTCCACGCTTTACCTGGGGGCGGCGGCGCTGGCCGCGCTCTGGGCTGACCGCGCCGACCTGTTCGATGCGCTCGCCCGTCTGCCCGAGGCCGGGCGGCGGGTGCTCGCCCAGGCCGTGTCCCTGGCTGCCGAACTCGGCCCCGACCCCTCCCTCGACCGTTTCTACTGGCTCGGCTCCGGGCCGCGCTACGGCCTGGCTGGCGAACTCAGCCTGAAGATGAAAGAGATGTCGCTCAGCCACAGCGAACCGTTTCATTTTCTGGAATTCCGCCATGGGCCGAAGAGCATGGTCACGGCCTCGACGCTGGTCGTCGGCCTGCGCTCCGCCGTCAACGGTTCGCACGAGGCGGCCGTGCTGGAAGATATGAAAACCCTGGGCGGCCGCCTCCTTGACGTTGCAGAAACAGGCGCGGACGTCTGCTTCGAGAGCGGCCTCCATGAGGCCGTTCGCGATGTGCTGTATCTGCCCGTCGGGCAGTCCCTGGCCTTCGAGCGCGCCCTGGCCAAAGGCCTCGACCCCGACCGGCCGCATCATCTCGATACGGTTGTCAGATTGTAAGGAGGTGAACCGGCAAGAGTATGCGTTTCTCGTCATCCCCTGTTTCCATCCACTTTTGTAAAGGAGAAGAAAGATGAAACACAAGATTCTCGCCTTGCTGATTGTTCTGGCGATTGGCCTGACCGCCTGCGGCGGCGGAGCCGAACCGGCCGGAGAGGAGGGCGTCATCGTCCTACGCATGTGGGTGCACACCAACAACGCCTTCATCGCCGGTTACGAGGCTGCCATTGCCGCTTATGAAGCCGAACATCCCAACGTGGACATCCAATTGGAAAACTTCGACTACGAACTTTACCTCCAGACGCTCCAAACCGCCATGCCGGCCGGCGAGGAGGCCGACATTCTGCAACTGTTCGGCACCTGGACCTCGCAGTATTACGAGCGCCTGGCGCCCGTCCCGCCCGAAGTGATGACCGTCGAGGAAGCCCAGCAGACCTTCTACGCCGCGCCCATCGGCGGCTTCATCGTGGACGGCGTCCTGTATGGCATGCCGCAGGAGTTTAACATGGAATACGGCGGCGTGCTGGTCAACAAGAGCCTCTATGAGGCCGCCGGTCTGCCCTACCCACCGCAATGGCAGACAATGGACGACGTCCTGGCCGACGCCCAGGCCCTGACCCAGACCGATGCGAGCGGCATGATGTCGGTCGCCGGCTTCCATTTCACCTCCGCCGACCCGACCGCCTTCTCATTCCTGGCCGGCATCAAGCAGCGCGGCGGCGATTACTGGAATGCAGACCGCACCGGTTTCACCTTCAACACGCCCGAAGCGCGCGCCCAGTTGCAGTGGATGGTAGATGCCGTCAACGCCGGTGTGGTGGACCCGGTGGTCTTCAACGATGAGACCAACTTCGTCATTGACGCCTTCTTCCAGGGCAAGGTCGGCATCGGCTACATCGGCGCCTGGGCGATTGCCGAAGGGCAGGCCAACTTCCCAGATTTCGCCGACGAGTGGGATTATTTCTATCTGCCGCCCTTCGAGGGCGACCCGGTCTTCGTGGCCGACTCGGGCTGGGGCCTGACCGTCTCGCCCAACAGCCAGCATCAGGATATCGCCTGGGACTTCATCAAATTCCTCACCACCAATCCGGAGATGGCCATGCAGTGGAATATCGCCAGCGGCACCATCCCGGCCATGCCGGCGGTGGCCGAGTCGCCTGAGATTGCGGCGGCCATGCCCTGGGTCCCGAAGGCGCTCGAAATCCTGCCTTACGGTCAGTACCTGGGCAACATGCCCGACCGCGACCTGGTGGTCTACGAAATCATCTACCCGCACATCCTGAACACCCTGCAAGGCGTGGAAACGATTGACCAGGCGCTCCAAGCCATCGACACAGAGGCCAATTCTACTTTCCGTTAACTCGATTCGGGGCGCGCCGGGCGCGCCCCTCTGCATTTATTCGATTCTTTCCAGGCGGTGTCGTTATGGAATCCACCTCACAACGAACCAGAAGGCAACATCAAGGGCTGGCGATTGCCAAGCGGCGTTTCGTTGCCAGCGTGACTGTCCCGCTGCTGCTGTACGAGTCGCTGGGGATTTTCGTCCTGGTTTGGGCCTTCGTCCTGATGTTCTTCGACTACAGCCCCGGCCGGCTGGGCGGCCCGCTGCTGGGGTTGGGCGGAAGCAACCCCTTCGTTGGGCTGGGCAACTTCATCGAGATGGTCAGCGGCGACTCGGTGCAGGCCGGTCTCTTCCGCGCCAGTCTGCGCAACACGCTCATCTTTGCTGTGGCCGTGTTGCCGCTCAACCTGGTCATCACCCTGCCGCTGTCCTGGCTGCTGGAAAGCATCGGCAACCGCTTCAAGGCGCTCTATCGCACCATCTATTTCTTGCCGGTGCTGACTTCCTCGGTCGGCGTGGCGCTCATCTGGATGAGCATGTACGATCCGCAGGGCGGTTGGATTAACGCCATCATCCGTTTCTTCGGCGGCACGCCGGTCGCCTGGCTCTCCGACCCGCGCGCCGGTTTCGCCGGCATCTCGGTGGCGATGTGGGCGGTCATCATCGCCTACTTGTGGCAAGATTACGGCTACAACATGGTCATCTTTATCGCTGCCCTGCAGGGCGTGCCGCAGGAATTGCGCGAGGCCGCCCTGATTGATGGCGCCAATTCCTGGCAGGCCTTCACCCGCATTACCCTGCCGCTCATTCGCCCGACCATGCTCTTCGTCTGTGTGATGACCATGCTTTCCTCCTTCCAGGTCTTCGACATCATCCAGGTGATGACCAATGGCGGCCCCAACAACCAGACCCAGGTGCTGATGCTCGACATCTACAAGAGCGCCTTCCGCTACCAGAACATGGGCTGGGCTGCCGCCGAGTCCTTCGTGCTGTTCCTGATCGTCATGGGAGTCACCCTCTTCCAGATGCGCGTCCTGCGCACAGATTGGGAGTATTGAGATGACCGTCTCTGCCCTTTCCACAACCGCTGCCCGCCCGCGCAAACCCTTCGGCTGGAGCCGCTTGCTGGGCCGTTTCCTGGTCTATTTCCTTCTGACCCTCGGCCTGTCTTTCACGCTCCTGCCCTTCGCGATGATGATTCTCAGTTCGTTCAAGACCAACGTCGAGGCCCTGCGCGTCCCGCCCACCTTCTGGCCCCAGAATTTCACCGTCGAGAATTACCTCAAGATTTTCAACGACCCGCAACTGCCGCTCCTGCGTTTCTACGGCAACAGCGCGTTCGTCGCCGTCTTCAACGTCTGCTCGACGCTGTTCACCAGTTCGCTGATCGGCTACATGTTCGCCAAGTTCGAGTTCCCGGGCAAGAGGATTCTCTTCGGCTGGTTCCTGACCATGATGATGATTCCCACCCAAATCACGATGATTCCCAGTTATCTGATTCTCGCCAAACTGGGCCTCATCAACTCGCTGTGGGGGCTGGTCATCTTCAGCGCCGTGGACGCCTTCGGAATCTTCATGATGCGCCAGTTCTGCGAGACCCTGCCCACCGAGTTGTTGGACGCCGCCCGCATAGACGGCGCCAGCGAGTGGCAAATTTACTGGCGCATCGTCTTGCCGCAACTCGGCGCCCCGCTGGCCACGCTGGGCATCCTGGGCTTCATGGGCAACTGGAACGCCTACCTGTGGCCGATGATTGTCCTGCAAAAAATCGAGGTGCGCACGCTGCCCGTTATCCTGACCTGGTTCAACTCCACGCACACCGGCCAGCCGGCCGTCGTGATGGCGGCTACGGTGCTGATTGTCATGCCCATCCTCATCGTCTTCCTGTTCTTCCAGCGCTGGATTGTCCAGGGCTTCACGATGACCGGCTTCAAATAAGGAGACCGCATGAGCCGCCGTCTTGCAGGCTTTTCTCTCCTTCTGCTCCTGACCACCCTCCTCGGCGGTTGCCGCCCCGCCGAGCCAGACTGGCTGGCCGTGAACGACTTCCTCTACCAATTGCAGCGCGCCGACCCCGACCGCATCGGCGAGACGGCCTTCGACCTGGTCGTCGTCCCCATCTCTGCCGCCGGCAACTCGCCGCGCGTCATCCCGGCGCTGAAGGAAAGCCCCGGCGGCCCCAAACTCGTCCTCTGCTACATGAGCATCGGCCAGACCGAAAACTACCGCTGGTACTGGGACCCCGACTGGGTGAACAACCCGCCCTCCTGGCTGGATGCCCCTGATGGCGTCTGGGCCGGCGACTACTGGGTCCGCTACTGGGACCCCGACTGGCAGCGCATCATCTACGGCACCCCCGAATCGTACCTCGACCAGATTCTCGCCCTCGGCTTCGACGGCGTCTATCTCGACCGCGTGGACGCCTACTGGTACTACCAGGAGCAGGGCCGCGCCACCGCCGCCCGCGAGATGGTGGATTTCATCCTCGCCTTCACCGAGTACGCCCGCCAGCGCCACCCCGGCTTCGGCGTCTTCCCCCAGAACGCCGAGGAACTGGGCGTCCTGTTCCCCGATTACCTGGAAGCCATGACCGGCATCGGCGTCGAAGACCTGTACTACGGCTACCCGCGCGACCACGAACCCAGTCCGCCCGAATGGACGGCTGAACGCGAGGCCATCCTCGACCAATGGGTGGCGGCCGGGAAACTCGTCCTGACCATTGACTACACCGCCCGCCCCGAACAAATCGCCGATGCCTACTGCCGCGCCCGGGCGCGCGGCTACGTCCCCTACGTCACCGACCGTTCGCTCGGACGCCTGCGCATCAACCCCGGCTTCGAGCCGACCCTCGAACCCAGCCAGTGGCCCTGCCCGGCCGCTGCCCCTTAACAAGGAGAAAACGACCATGACCAAAATCACCTTCATCGGCGCCGGTTCGCTCGGCTTCACCCACGAACTCGTGCGCGATATCCTCACCTTCCCTCTGCTCGAAGACGCCCACATCGCCCTGATGGACATCAACGCCGAGCGCCTCGAATGGGCCAGGATGGGCGTCGAGAAACTCATCGCCGCCGGCAAACGCCCGGCCACCGTCTCGGCCACGCTCGACCGCGCCGAAGCGCTCAAAGGCGCGGATGTCGTCCTGACCACCATCCTGGCCGGTTCCACCGAGGTCTGGCGGCACGACATCGAAATCCCCAAGAAGTACGGCGTGGACATCAACGTCGGCGACACGCGCGGCCCCAGCGGCATCTTCCGCTTCCTGCGCACCATCAACCCGATGATGGACATCGTCCGCGACATGGAAAAGTACTGTCCCGAAGCCGTCTTGCTCAACTACACCAACCCGATGGCCATGCTCGTCTCGGCCATTCAAAAGCAATCCTTCATTACCGTCACCGGCCTGTGCCATTCGGTGCAGGGGACGGCGATGATGCTCGCCGAATGGATCGGCGCCCCCTACGAGGAAATTGACTACCTCTGCGCCGGAATCAATCACATGGCCTGGTATCTCAAATTCCACTGGCGCGGCCGCGACGCCTACCCGCTCCTCTACGAAGCCGTCACCACCCGCCCCGAAATCTACAACGCCGAACCCGTGCGCAACGAAATGTTCCTGGCGCTGGGCAAATACGTCACCGAATCGAGCGGCCACAACTCCGAGTACAACTGGTGGTTCCGCAAGCGCCCCGACCTCATCGAAAAGTACTGCACCCACGGCACCAACTGGAATCCCGGCGAGTATGCCTACATCCTCAAAGAATACCAGCACAACGAAGCCACCTGGAAGGACCAGGTCAAAGAGCGGCTGGCGCGTCCGCTCACGCCCGAAGACTTGCAGCGCGGCCACGAGTATGCCGCCTATATCATCAACGCCCTGCGGGGCGGCGAGCCGTTCAAGTTCAACGGCAACGTCCGCAATACCCACCTCATCACCAACCTGCCCGAAGACGCCTGCGTCGAAGTGCCGGTGTATGTGGACCGCGCCGGCTTCCATCCCATCCACGTCGGCGCGCTGCCGCCCGAATGCGCCCTGCTGACCCAACTCTCCAGCGGCATCGAAGAGATGGCCATCCAGGCCTCCCTTGCTGGCGACCCGGTGATGGTCTACCGCGCCATCTGCCACGACCCGCTGACCGCCTCGGTGCTATCCCTGGCCGAAATCCGCCAGATGACCAACGAACTCTTCGCCGTCCACAAGGACTACCTGCCGCAGTTCAGAACCCACAAGGTGTAGAACGAGATCCTACACCTTACGACGAGAGCAATCCCGCCCTGCAGCGAGAGCGGCGCGATATAATTCGCCTGTCTGATGACAGAAAATTTCCCCTCCACGAGGTCCGCTCTATGCACATCCTGGTAACCAACGACGACGGCGTCCAGGCGCCGGGACTGCTGGCCCTGGCGCAGGAAATGCGCCGCCTCGGCACGGTGACCGTCTTCGCCCCCGACCGCAACTGGAGCGCCTCCGGCCATGTCAAGACGATGGACCGGCCGCTGCGCGTCCGCCAGGTCACCCTGGCCGACGGCTCCCCCGCCCTGGCTACCGACGGCGCGCCGTCCGACAGCGTGGCCCTGGCCCTGCTGGGGGTCGTCGAGGATAAGATTGACCTGGTCGTTTCGGGCATCAACCCGCACGAAAACATCGGCCATGACGTGACCTACTCCGGCACGGTCACCTCGGCGATGGAAGCGGTCATCGCCGGCGTGCCGGGAATCGCCGTCTCGCTGCACTCGCCATCGCGCTCTGCTGCCAGCCCCGACTATCGCGCCGCTGCTGTCATCGGGCGGCGGGTGGCCGCCAAAGTCCTGGAGAGAGGCCTGCCCGAAGGCATCCTGCTCAACGTCAACGTCCCCTACTTGCCGCTTGAAGACATTAAAGGCTTCCAGGTCACGCGCCAGGGGCTGCGCGTCTACCGCGATGCCCTGGACGCCCGCCGCGACCCGCGCGGCCGTCCCTACTACTGGATCGGCGGCGACTTTCCCACCGGCATAGCCGAGGCCGGCACCGATTACGGCGCCATCCAGGAGGGCTACGTGTCCATTACCCCGCTGCAATTGGATCTGACCGCCTGGCGGGCGATGGAATTGCTCAAAACATGGGATTGGTGAAACAAGCCCTGCCGCGAAATCCGTTCCTCTTCTGCCGCCAAGCCGGACTTTCTTTCTGAATCCGGCTAATGTGCGCGCCTGCTGCCGATGATCTCGCCTCACCCGAGGCGCGCCATGCCAGCCCGCTCCGGCCCGATCGGTTGTCCTCGCCGCTCGGCCGGTCGCCGGGAAAAGTCACCTTGTCAAACCCTCCCCCTTCGAGTATCCTTATCAGCGGGAGTGGTTAAGTCCCGGAGGGCTTCCCGGTCTTCAAAACCGGTGGCGGGCCGCGTTGCGGGCCGCGGTGGGTTCGACCCCCATCCACTCCCGCCTTCCGTTTCGCGATTCTACCCGTTCCCTCGGCTACTCTTTTAGAAGGTGAACCATGAGCGTCCCTGACCCTGAGATCATTCACCGCCTGGTCGCAAGCGTCTTCCGCTTCGACTCGTTTGCCCTCGGCGATCCGCTCAAGACCTACGTTGCCCGCTACGAGGGCGAGTTGCTGCTCGATTCGAGCCTCGCCTACGACCGGCTGGCGGAGGCCCTGCGCCCCTATGACCTGGTGCCTCTCTTCCGCCTCGAAGGCGGCCGCCAGGTCATCGTCCTGATGCGCGGCGTCCACCGCTTCGTCATGCCCAAGGTGACAGCCAACCTGGTGCTGTTCGCCCTGACCCTGCTGTCGGTCCTCTTTGCCGGAGCCATGTATTCTTATACCGGCCCCATGCCGTGCGACACCTGGGGCAGCATTCAGACCCTGTTGCTCAACCTGTGGACCGGCTGGCCCTTTGCCCTCACCCTGCTGGGCATCCTGCTGGCGCATGAATTCGGTCACTACTTCGCCGGCCGTCTGAACAAGACGGCAGTGACGCTGCCCTATTTCATCCCCTTCCCCATCAGCCTGCTGGGGACGATGGGCGCGTTCATCCAGTTGAAAGAACGGCCGCGCAACAAACGCGTCCTCTTCGACATCGGCGTCGCCGGGCCGCTGGCCGGTCTCATCGTCGCCCTGCCTCTGCTCTATCTGGGGCTGCGCCTCTCGACGACCGGCGTGGTGGAAAATACGGTCTATTTCCGAGAGGCGGGGGCCTGCGAAATCTGCCCCACCAATGCCCCTCCGGGCGGATCGTACACCTGCCCCGGCGACAACCTGTTGGAGGGCAACTCCGTTCTCTACCTCGCCATGAAATACCTCGCCAAAGGCGAACTCCTGCCGGCGCCGCCCGTTTACAACCGGCCGGCAGCGCTCTATTGGATTGAGTATCTGTTCACCAGCCACCCTATCCCCATCGGCGGCCAGGATGTGATGCTTCACCCGGTCGCCATGGCCGCCTGGGCCGGGCTGCTGGTGACCTTTCTGAACCTGATTCCGGCCGGCCAATTGGACGGCGGCCACATCCTGTACGCCTTGTTCGACAAGCGCGCCCGTCTGCTCCTGCCCTTCGTCCTGGGCACAACCGTCCTGATGGGCTTCTTCTGGAGCGGCTGGTGGCTATGGGCAGGCCTGATTTTCCTGCTGGGCCGCGCCCACGCCGAACCCCTCGACCAAATCACGAACCTCGACCCGCGCCGCAAGATCATCGGCGGATTTATGCTGCTCGTCTTTCTGCTGGTCATGACTCCCGTGCCGTTCATCGTCTTCTGACATGCGCCGATTCTGCCTGTCCCTGCTCGTCCTGCTGCTCCTCGGCGTGACGGCCCTATCGGCCTGTGCAGAAACGCCGACGCCGGCCACTCCTCTTTCCGGCCGCCCGCCGACGGCGACCGCGCTCCCCTCTCCCACGCCTTCGCCCTCCATCCACATTCGCCTCGACCCACAAGACCTGGCCGGGACCTCGGTGCTGGTCTGGCACGCCCTCTTCGGCCCGGCCGAGGAACTGTTCAACCAGCAGGTCCAGCGCTTCAACCGCGAAAACGAATGGGGAATCAGCCTCCTGGCGCTCGGCCTGGGCGATTACCCCAGCCTGTACGCCGCCATGCAAAACGCCCTGGCTTCGGGCGCCACCCCCGACCTGGTCATCGCCCTCCCCGAACAAGCCCTGGCCTGGGATGCCGCCGGCGCGGTGGTGGACCTCCAGCCTTATCTCCAGGATGCCCGCTACGGACTCACCTCCGCCGAGATTGCCGACATCCCGGCCGTCTTCTGGGAGCAAGACCTCGTCGCCGGCCGACGGCTGGGAGTGCCGGCCCAGCGTTCGGCGCGCTTCTTGTTCTACAACGCCACCTGGGCGTATGAACTGGGCTTCGAGCGCCCGCCGCGCGACGCCGAAGAACTTTACCTCCAGGCCTGCGCCGCCAACGCCTCCTTTCGCAGCGACGGCGACCTCGCCAACGATGGCTTCGGCGGCTGGGTCGTCGATACCCACTGGCAGACGATCTATCCCTGGCTGCAGGCCTTCGGCGGCGGCGTCCTGCAGGAGCAGGGATATCGTTTCGAGCAGGAACCCAACCTGGCAGCCTTACACTTCCTCAAGGGCCTCTACGACGACCATTGCGCCTGGCTGTCCAGCCAACCGACCGCCTACGATGCCTTTGCCCGCCGCCTGACCCTCCTCATCGGCGGCGACCTGTCAGAGGTCCCGCTCGTAAACCGGGCCATGTCCCTGGCCGGGAATCACGATACCTGGACGGTGCTGCCCTTCCCCGGCCCGCAGGGCAGAACCGTGGCCGCCTACGGGCCGTCTTTCACCCTCATCGAGTCATCTGCCAGAGAACAATTGGCGGCCTGGCTCTTTGTGCGCTGGATGCTTTCCCCGGCCAACCAGGCGGAGTGGGTGGAGGCGACCGGTCTGCTGCCTTTGCGCACCTCGTCGCTCGCCTCGTTGACTGCCTACCAGCGCGAGAACCCCCAATGGAACGCCGCCGTGGCTCTCATTCCTCAGATGACGGGCGTGCCCCAACTGGCCTCCTGGCGCACAGTCCGCTACGCCCTGGAAGACGGAACGTTTTCCATCTTCCGCCTCAATCTGCCGGCTGAAGAAATCCCGTCTGTCTTGGCGGAAATGGACGCCACCGCTGAGGAGTTAACCGGCGGCGAGTGAAGGATGCGAAATGGCCGGCAAACCCAAATTCTACGTCGTCTGGAAAGGCCGCCAGACGGGAATCTTCACCAACTGGGAAGAATGCGAAGCCCAAGTGAGAGGGTTCGAGGGAGCGCAATATAAGGCCTTTGCCAGTCGCGCCGCAGCCGAGAAAGCCTTGCAGGGTCGGTATTTCGACTACCTCGGCAAACCCGAATCGGACGGCGAATGGCGATTTGCCCCTCAGCCGCCGCTCCCCGGCAGTTACTGCGTGGACGCCGCTTGTTCCGGCAGCCCCGGCCGCCTCGAATATCGCGGCGTGGAGACCGACACCGGCCGCCAAATCTTCCGCCGCGGACCGTTTGAAAACGGGACGAACAACATCGGCGAATTCCTGGCCATCGTCCACGCCCTGGCCTGGCTCAAACAGCGCGGCAGCCCCGCCCCCGTTTACTCGGATTCGGAAACCGCCCTGGCTTGGGTGCGGCGCAAAAAATGCAACACCGACCTCCCGCCCGACGAGAAGAACACCCCGCTCTTCGCCCTCATCGCCCGCGCCGAGCAGTGGCTGGCGGAGAACGACTACCCCAATCCGCTCTTGAAGTGGAATACCCAGGCCTGGGGCGAGATTCCCGCCGATTTCAACCGCAAGTGAAGTAAAATAATAGAACTTACGCAGGACGAACCGCCAAACACAGAGAACACCAAGATGGGTATCAAGACGCCAAGCGCACTCGGCGAACGCTGCAAAACGTTGGCGTTTTGGCGCCTTGGCGGTGAAATGTATATCATTTTATGTGAGTCCTGTAAAAAAGGATTGCGTCTTTGAAAACAAACGGCTTCCCGAAAAGCAAAGCGAGGTGCCTATGCCCATTTACGAGTATGAATGTCAGGATTGTCATCAAACGTTCGAGACCATCCGCCCGATGAGTCAGGCGGACGAACCCATCGTCTGCGCCGTCTGCGGCGGCAAGCATACCCGCCGCAAACTATCGCTCTTCTTCGCCGAGAGCGGCGGCAGGGCTGTGGCGGGCGCTTCGGCGGCCTCCTGCAGCACCTGCAGTAGCGGCAATTGCTCGCATTGCGGACATTGATTCTTAGTTACAGGAGGCAGCACATGGAATACACCCAACTCGGCCGCACCGGCCTTAAAGTGTCCCGCCTATGCCTGGGCACGATGAACTTCGGCCCACATACGGAGGAGAAGGACTCCTTCGCCATCATGGACAAAGCCCTCGACCTGGGCATTAACTTCTTCGACACGGCCAACGTCTACGGCTGGAAACTCGGCGAAGGCGTCACCGAGCAAATCATCGGCCGCTGGTTCGCTCAGGGCGGCGGCCGGCGCGAGAAGACCGTCATCGCCACCAAGGTCTACGGGCGCATGGGCGATTGGCCCAATCAATCCCGCCTTTCGGCCCTCCACATCCGCCAGGCGTGCGAAGAATCGCTCCGCCGCCTGCAGACGGACCACATCGACCTCTATCAAATGCATCACATCGACCGCCTGACCCCCTGGGAGGAAATCTGGCAGGCGATGGAAGTGCTCGTCCAGCAGGGCAAAGTGCTCTACGTTGGCTCGTCCAACTTCGCCGGCTGGCACATCGTCCAGGCGCAGGAGGCAGCGCGGGCGCGCCATTTCCTCGGCCTGGTCAGCGAACAGAGCCTCTACAACCTGGACGCCCGCATGATTGAACTCGAAGTTCTGCCGGCTTGCCAGGCCTATGGGCTGGGCGTCATCCCCTGGAGTCCGCTGGCGGGCGGTTTGCTGGGCGGCGTGCTGGAAAAAATCGAAAAGGGCCGCCGCGCCTCGGAAGACATGCAGAAACGTATCGAGGAGAAGCGACCGAAACTGGAGCAATGGGAAGCCTTTTGCCGTCAAATGGGCGAACAGCCCGCCGACGTGGCCCTGGCCTGGCTGCTGCACAATCCGGCCGTCACCGCCCCCATCATCGGACCCCGCACCCTCGACCAATTGACCGGCACGCTGCGCGCCCTGGAAATCAAACTGGACGAGGCGGCGCTCAAAAAACTCGACGAAATCTTCCCCGGCCCCGGCGGCGCTGCCCCGGAAGCCTATGCCTGGTGATTCCCTACAGACCCGTTCCCTGCGAGGGAACGGGTCTGTAGATGATTTTCTCCCCGTGACCTATCCCCATTACTCCTACCCTCCCGCCAACCTCTTCGGCCTCGCCGGACGGGTGTTTTTCGGCGGGCGGCGCGCTTTTCGCGCCGACAGCCTGGCCTGTATCCGTCGCCTGCAGCCTCCGCTGCGCCTCCTGGGCCAGGAACACATTCCCCTGGCCGGCCCCGCCCTCATCACCTTCAACCATTACTATCGCCCCGGCTTTCGCGCCTGGTGGATGGCGCTGGCGCTGGCGGCGGTCGTCCGGGCCGAGATTCACTTCATCATGACCGGCGAACTGACTTTCCCCGGCCGCTGGTACGCCCCGCTGGGCCAGACGGCTTCGCGCCTCCTGCTGCGCCGTCTGGCTCAGGTGTACGGATTCACGCTCATGCCGCCCATGCCGCCCCGTCCCTGGGAGGTCGAAGGGCGCGCCCGCGCCGTGCGGGCCGCCCTGGCCTACCGGCGCTCGCATCCGCAGGCCATCCTCGGCCTGGCGCCGGAGGGCGGCGATAACCCTCCCGACGGCGCCCTGGCCTGGCCGCCACCGGGCGCCGGTCGCTTCGTCGCCCTGCTGGCCGGGGAATACCCCATCACGCCGGTCGGCATTTACGAGAGCGAGGCTGCTTTGTGCCTGCATTTTGGACAGGCATATACATTGTCCCTGCCGCCCGGCCTGACTGCCGAGCAGAAGGACCGCCTCGCCGCCGAGAGTGTCATGCGGGCGATTGCCCGCCTGCTGCCAGATTACCTCCGAGGAGACTTCGCATGAAGAAAACCACTTCTGTCTGGAAAATGCTGCTCCTGAACGCCTATTGGGTTGGCCTGTCGTTCAAGTGGAACGCCCTGCACCCCATCATCCTGCCGGCCGTGCTGCTCAACTACGTCCCCGATGCGCAGAAGAACACCGTCCTCGGCCTGATGACCTTCGCCGGCCTCATCATCGCCATGATTGTCCAACCGCTCTCCGGCTGGTTGAGCGACCGCTGGGTCTCGCGCTTCGGGCGGAGGCGGCCGCTGATAGTCATCGGCACGCTGTTCGACTTCGTCTTCCTGTCCATCCTCGGCTGGGCGGGCGGCCTGACCTGGCTGGTCATCGGCTACCTCGGCCTGCAATTCAGTTCCAACATCGCTCACGGCCCGGCCCAGGGCCTGCTGCCCGACCGGGTCGCCCCGCAAAAACTCGGCCTGGCCAGTGCCATCAAGACGGTCGTGGACATGGCCGCCCTGATTGTCGCCTCACTGGCTGCCGGCAACCTGCTCGATCCCGCAAGCCGCGACCCGGCGCGGGTGCTGATTGTGGTCATGGCAGTCATGTTCGTCTCCACCCTCATCACCGTCTTGTTCACGCCCGAAGAACCGACCAGTGCCGAGACGGTGCAACGCGCCGCCCTGGCCGCCCGCCAGACGCAGGCCGCCCGGCCGCGCCCGGATTTCAAAGCCCACGCCTCCTACTGGTGGCTGATTGCCGAACGTTTCCTCTTCCTGTTCGGAATCTACGGCATTCAGCAATTCGCCCAATATTACATCGGCGACGTCCTGAAAGCAGAAAACCCCGTCCAGGCGACCGGCAACCTGATGGCCGCCCTGACCGTCGGCCTGCTGATTCTGGCCCTGACCGGCGGCTGGCTGGCCGACCGCCTGGGAGCCAAACGCGTCCTGGCGGCCGCCAGCCTGCTCACCGGCCTGGGCTGTCTCCTGCTCCTGCTGGCCGATACGGTCGGGATGCTGACTCTCTACGGCAGCGTGGTCGGCGCCGGAGTCGGCCTGTTCCTGACCGCCAACTGGGCGCTGGCAAACCGCCTCGCCCCGGCCGAAAACGCCGGCCTGTTCATCGGCCTGACCAACATCGCCACCGCCGGCTCGGGGGCCGTCGGCCGCCTGTGGGGGCCGGTGCTGGACGCCCTCAACCGGCCCGCTGCCGGCATCTGGACCGGCTACACGAGCATGTTCATCGTCGGCGCGCTTTGTACGGCCGCCAGCGCCCTCCTGCTTACAAAAGTGAAAGAATGAAGCGCCCGCCGCAACCCGCCAGGGGCGCATGCGTATACCCTAGCAGAACACTCATTCAGGAGCCTGTGTGAACGAGGAAAAGGTCTGGGTGCTCCAGGCCCGCAATGGCGACGATCAAGCCTTTGCTCTCCTGGTCGAAACCTATCAGACGCCGGTCTATAACCTGTGTTACCGCATGCTAGGCGAGGCCGAAGCCGCCGAGGACGCCGCGCAGGAGACCTTTCTCAAGGTCTATCAAAACCTGTCCCGCTATGACGCCGGGCGTCCCTTTGTGACCTGGCTGCTGTCCATCGCCGCCCATCACTGCATCGACAAACTGCGCCGGCGGCGCTTCTCGACCTTTTCGATTGACGAGGACGAAGAAACCTCCTTCGAACTCCCCGACCGGCACGCCCTCGACCCGGAGGCCGAAACCGCCCGCCGAGAGCAGCAGCGCCGCCTGCAGCATCTGCTCCAGGAACTGGAGCCTCTCGACCGGGCGGCCATCATCTTGCGCTACTGGCACGATGCTTCGGAAATCGAAATAGCCGAAAGCCTCGGCCTGAGCGTCCCGGCCGTCAAGAGCCGCCTGCACCGCGCCCGCAAAGCCCTGGCCGCCCTCTGGCAGGAACAAGAACTCGCAGCCGAAACACAGGCCGAAAGGATTCTCTATGAATCACCAGCCATTTGAAGATTGGCTGCTGGGGGAGCAGCCCCTGACGAGCGAACAGCACCGACAACTGCAGGCTCACCTGCGCGCCTGCCCGGCCTGCGCCGCCCTCCAGGAGGTGACGGAGGCCCTCCAGGCAGCGCGCCCGGCCGCGCCGGCGGCGGGGTTCGGCGCCCGCTTCCAGGTCCGGCTGGCGGCCTACCAGGCCGCCCAGCGCCGACGCATGGCAGCCGGCGTGCTCACCCTCGCGGCGGGAGTGATGGCCATGCTGGTCTTCCTGCTCTGGCCGGCGGCGCAGGCCTTCCTGACCTCGCCTTCGCTCTCCCCGGCCTCGCTTTTCTCGAACCTGGTCCGGGTTTGGATTTCGTTCCAGGCATACCGCGATACGTTGACCACTTTCCTGCACGTGCTGAATGGGCTGATTCCGGCGCATGTGCGCATTCTGGCGACCCTGTTGACGCTTGGCGGCGGTTGGATGTGGTTCATCTCGCTGACCAAAGTGAGCAGGCTGCCGCAAGGAGTTTAATGTCATGAAACCATCCCTCAAATTTCTCCTGGTCAGTCTGACCGCCTTGCTGCTGTTCGCCATGCCGCAGCCGGCTGCCGCGGCGGAGGCTTTCGAGGACACCGTCATCTTTGGCCGCAGTTTCACCCTCGAAAGCGGTCAAACGCTGCGCGGCAACCTGGTGGCGGTGGGCGGCTCGGTCTTCATCGAAGCCGGCGCGGTGGTGGACGGCTCGATTGTGCTGGTCGGCTCCAGCCTGACGGTGGCGGGCGAGGTGCGCGGCGACGTGGCCGCCATCTTCAGCGCGCTGACCCTGGACGAAAGCGCTCATCTGCATGGCAATTTGAACCTGGTGAAATGCGCCCTGGAACGCGCTGCCGGGGCGCGCATCGACGGCCAAATCAACACCGACGCCGGCCTGACCGTCGAGGGGCCGCAGATCGTCGTCCCGGACCGCGCCTTTCCAAACTGGTCTTTCTCGGATTGGAACCTGGACTTTCACCCCTGGCAAGGCCTGTGGAACAGCCTCGTCTGGGCTTTCCTGGCCATGCTGGCGATGCTCTTCCTGGCCCCGCAGGCCGAGCGCGTCGGGCGCGCCTTCGTCCGCCAACCGTTGATTGCCGGCGGGGTGGGGCTGCTGGTCGCCTTCCTGAGTCCGTTTGCGCTCATTCTGCTGCTGGTCATCTTCCCCATCGCTTTCCTGCTGGCAGTGGCCCTGCTGGTCATGGCGGCCTTCGGTTGGATTGCGCTCGGCTACGAGATTGGACAGCGTTTCACCCAGGCTATCCGCCGCCGCTGGCATCCCTCCCTCGCCGCCGGGTTGGGGACGTTTGTCCTGACGCTCCTCAGCGCCATGCTGATCTCGGTGCCGGTGCTGAACTGCGTCGGCTGGCTGGTGCCGGCTTTGCTCGGGGTGGCGGCTTTCGGGGCGGTGACGATGACCCGCTTCGGGACGCGTGAGGCCGCGGCGGTGGAGCAGGCCGCGGGTCCGCTGGCCCCCCAACCGCCTGCCGGCGAGCAAACTGACTGAGGCCCTCGCCCTTGTCCCTCCTCCCGCCGCCCCCTGCGGCGGGTTTCCTTTTTTCTAGGGGAAATGATAGAATCACAGACGAGGTTTTTGTTTTGTTTCCACTTTCAGAAGAAAACGTATGACCGACAATCCTGTTCATCCCAACCCACCGCCGCTGATTTACGTACAGGGCACTCATCGCGAGATGGGGCGTCAGATTGGCGAAGCCTGCCGGAAGCAGGTCCAGCACAGCATCGAAAACGCCCACACCTTGCTGGCCTCGGCCTACCAGCAACTGGAATTGACCTGGGAAGGCGCCCAAATCCAGGCCCGCAAGTACATCCCCTTTGCCCAGGAACGCTATCCCCAATATGTGGAGGAGATGCAGGGCATCGCCGAGGGCGCAAACGTGAATTTCGATGACCTGGCCGTCATCACGGCCATGGAAGCGGTGACGATGGATGCCCTCCATCTGACCCGCTGCACCAGCATCGCCGTCAACGACGAGCGCACAGCCGACGGTCACGTGCTGATGGCCCACAACGAAGACTGGGTGCCGGAAGACGAGGACGATGTATTCGTCATCCACGCCACGCCGAAGCACGAGCCGCCCTTCCTGGCCATGACCTACGGCGGCCTGCTGCCGAATATCGGCTTCAACGCTCACGGCATCGCCCAGATGTGCGACTCGGTCTATCCGAACGATTCGCGCATCGGCACGCCGCGCATCGTCGTCTCGCGGGCGGTGCTGGCGGCGCGCACGCCCGACGAAGCCATCCGTCACATGCTCTCGGCGCAGCGGGCAGCCGGTTACAATCACGTCCTGGTCCACGAAAGCGGGGAATTGTATTCGGTGGAGGTTTCGGCCCGGCGCTTTGCCATCCTGTACGGCGAGGACGGCTATATCGTCCACACCAATCATTATCTCTCCCCCCGCATGCAGGAGGTCGAGCGCGAACCGGAGGACCTGGTGGCCTCGCGCATCCGCTATCTGCGCGCCCTGCGGCTGGTCAAGCGGGAGGCAAGGCATACTATCAAGACCTTACAGGCGATTCAGCGCGATCACGTCAATTACTCCAACTCGATCTGCAATCATGCCATCGATGTCAACAACCCGCTCGACCGGGAAAAGACCATCAACGCCCTGGTGATTGACCTGACGGCGCGCCAGATGCACATCGCCTGGGGCAATCCGTGTCAGAATCCTTATCATACCTACTCCTTGCAGGCCTGAGAGCAGGCCTGCAAGCATCTTTCCAAAACACAGGAGGCGGCTCGATGCGTTTCGGAATCATGGCCATGCAACTGGAAGCGCTCGTCCCTGCCGGCGTGCCGGCCGAGCAGGTCATGGGGAACATCATGAACTTCGATCACGCCGCCCTGGCAAAACGTCTGTTCGAGCAGGGCTTCAACCCCATCGAACTGGGCGGCGATTTGGGCATGTTCCTGCCGCATGCCTACAGCCCGGAGGCCGTCGAACGGCTGCGGGCGCTCAAATCGGAGGGCGTGACTTACACCCTGCATCTGCCGCTCTGGTCGGTGGAACCGTCCACGCCGCTGACGCCCGTCCGGCGCGGCTCGGTCGAGGCGCTGACTCAGGCCGTCCGGGCGACTTCGCCGCTCGAACCAGAAGTCTATGTGCTGCACGCCACCGGCGCGCTGGCGGCCGAGTTCTACAACATGAAAATTTCGGAGACGGCGCGCACCCTCATCCTGCGTCAGTTCCAGAATGGGGCGCGCCAAAGCCTCCAAACCCTGCTGGCCGAGACCGGCCTCCCCTCCCGAAAGTTAGCCATCGAAACAATCGAATTCCCGCTCGACCTGACCCTCGAACTGGCCGAGGAATTCGACCTCGCGATTTGCCTGGACACCGGCCACCTGCTGGCCGGATTCCCCGGCTGGTTCGACTTCTTCGAGGCGGTGGAACGCCTCCTGCCGCGCCTGGCCGAGGTGCATTTGCACGACAGCCGCCGGATGCCGCCCGGTCAGCGCGGCTACGGCGAAGACCACAAACCGCTCGGCCGCGGCGACCTGGACGTGGGCCGCCTGCTCGACCGGCTGGCCGAGGCCGGCTTCGCCGGCCCGCTGGTGTTCGAACTGACCGTCGAAGAGGCCCTGGCCTCCCTGGAAACCATCCGCGCTGCCCGACCTGCCTTAATCTGACAACCAAGAGGAGCCGCAATGAAGAAAATCTCTTTCCCCCGTATGCTCGTCATCAGCCTGTTGGGCTTCGCCCTGACGTTCTCTTCCAATATTCAGGACCCGCCGCTGATGACCTTCAAGGTGCGCCAACTGGCCCCCGACCTGCCCAACACCACCCTGGGCATCCTGGGTTTCATCGGCCTGCTGGTCGCGATGGTCGTCCAGCCCATCGTCGGCGTCTTCTCCGACCGGGCGCGGACGAAACTAGGGCGGCGTCTGCCGTTCATCATCGGCGGCGCCTTCCTGATTGCGGCGTCGCTCTTTCTGCTGGCGGCCGCCCCGGTGCTGTGGGTGCTGCTGCTGGGCGTCATTCTGATTCAATTTTCGTCCAACATCTTGCAAGGCCCCTGGCAGGCGCTCATCCCCGACCTGGTGCCGGAGAGACAGCGCGGCCAGGCCTCCAGCCTGAAAGCGGTCATGGACATTTTGGCCCTGGTGCTCGGCGGGATGGCGGCCGGCATGATTCTGGGCGAGGGCGGCATCGCCCGCTGGGGGGAACAGGCCGTCTACGTGGCCGCCGCCGCCCCGACGGTGGTGTTCTTCGTTTTCGTCATTCTGACCGCCCTCTGGGCGCGTGAAAAAGAGGGCCAGGCCGCCGAGGCCGTGACGTCGCGCTCCATCGGCGAGGCGCTCAGCAAGGCCTTCTACGTCAACTTCCGCGAACGCCCCGTCTTCGGCTGGTGGTTTGCCAACCGTATCCTGTTCTGGGGCGCCTTCATCGCCATCAATTCGTTCCTCATCAACTATCTGGTGGATGTCATCGGGATGAGCGAGGCAGGAGCGCAGGGATTCTACGGCCGCTTGAAAGTCATCCTGGGAGTCGCTCTCATGGTCCTGGCGCTGGCGGCCGGCTGGGTCTCCGACCGCTTCGGACGCAAACCGGTCGTGCTCACGGCCGGTCTGGTCTCCTTTGCCGGGGCAGTGCTGTTCCTCTTCGTCCGCAACCAGACTCTGCTGACCGTTGCCGGCGCCATCGTCGGCATGGGCGTTGGGACGTTCATCACCGCCTCTTGGGCACTGGCGACCGACATCGTGCCGCGCCAGGAAGCCGCCCGCTACCTGGGCATTGCCAACATCGCCACCTGCATCGGCTCCGGCGTGGCGCGCCTGCTGGGCGGGGTGCTGATCGATCCCATCAACCAGGCGCTGGGATCGAGTTCTTCCGGCTACCTGCTGCTCTACACCCTGGCGGCGTTGTGCTTCCTGACCAGCGCGCTGGTCATCCTGCCGCTGCCAAACAAACGACAAGACCCAGACGCCCCCGCCGTCTGAGGGACTGCCTCACAAGGCCACAGAAGAATCGCCCGGACGCCCAATATAGCGGTCATGGGCACTGTTCTGCGTCATATCCATCGTTTAGGCACTTCTCAATCCATGCGACCGCCGGCTGGCGCCTGGCAAGCAAAAAAACGGCCCGTGACGCCGCGGTCACGGGCCGGGGAATTTTCCTGCCCCTTGCTACTTGGCCAGCAAATCGGCCAGTACCTTGCCCGATTCTCTCTCGACCAGCTCGTGCAGCGACTGGCCGTGCGCATCCATCGTGACCACCACCGGAAAATCACGCACCCGGATAACCCAAATGGCCTCCGGCACGCCGAAATCGTACTTGTACACCCCCAGCACCTCCTCGACCGACTGGGCGATGTAAGTGGCGGCTCCACCGATGGCATGGAAATAAACGAAAGGCACCTCCTGGCAGCCCTTGAGCGTCTTGGCGCCCATGCCGCCCTTGCCAATGACCCCCCTGGCGTCGAAATGCCGCATGACATCTGCCTGATACGGCTCCTCGCGGATAGAGGTAGTTGGGCCGGCGGCGACGAATTTGTAGGCTTTGGTCTCCAGGCCGGAGACAACCGGCCCGCAGTGATAAATGACGCCCCCCTTCAGAATCGGTTTGAGGGCTTCATAGACTTCCCAATCATCGCCCTGCGGCGGGCGGGTCTTCTTAATGAAAGTTTCAATCATCCACTTGTGCGCCGCGTCGCGGGCGGTGACCATCACCCCGCACAAATTGACCGGCTCGCCGACCTTCAGGCTGCGGATGACCTCGTCGCTGATGGGAATGTTTACGGTACGCATAGATTCCTCCTGATTCCGACGGCGGCCGACAGCCAGACCGCACCGTCAGCCGCCTCGGCACGCTAATCGTAGATGACCTGCTCGCCCCTGACGATCATCTTGCGGCGGCGGTAAGCCCAGCACATGTACGAAACGGTGACGAAGTACGAAGCCGGCAAGCGGTGCAGGCCGGTGATCTTCGTGTCGATGACCGTCACCCCGCCGCCGAACCCCATCGGGCCAATGCCCAACTGATTGGCCTCTTGAGTCAACTGCTCCTCCAGTTCGGCCAGTTTCGGGTCCGGGTTGCGTTCGCCGATTTTCTCGAACAGGACCTCTTTCGATTTGAGGTAACCGCTGCCGCGGTCGCCGCCGATGGCCACCCCCAGAATGCCCGGCGCGCAGCCCTGACCCTGGGCCTTGTGAACCGCGTCCAGGACGGCTTTGCGCACCCCGGCCAGGTCGCGGCCGGCGCCCAGGCGGTTGTCGGGCAGCGAATATTGCGCTCCGACGTTCTCGCAGCCGCCGCCCTTGAGCATCAGTTCGATGGTCAATTCATCGCCGTCCACTTCCTCGAAGTGAATGTAGGGGAAATCATCTCCGCCCAGGTTGTTGCCGCTGTTCTTGTCGTAAACGGCATCCACCGCGTTGGGGCGCATATAGGCGCGGGCGGTCGCCTCGGCCAGGGCAGCGCGGATCTGTTCGCGCAGTTTGCGCGTGCTCCAGCCCTCCGGATATCTGACGTAGAAGATGGGCGTACCGGTATCCTGGCAAATGGGCGAGGAATTCTGACGGGAAAGTTCGACGTTCTTGAGGATGGTTTCCAGCGCGCCGCGCGCCGCCGAGCCGGGCGCTTCCTTCTCGATAGCCGCCCGCAGGCGTTCTTCCACGTCCGCCGGCAGGTCCGACGAGGTGCGGCGGATGAGTTCCAAAATTTCATTCGTCAGGTCACGCATGTTGCCTCCTGATGATAAATTATAGAAGCGCTGCCCTAGATGATACCCGAAATCGCCGAAAATTGTAACTGCTCGGTGATTGCCCATTATGGCTTTCTCATGATCGAGGCTTGCTTTTTCAAAAATCCTTTTTTGCCACAGATGAGCACAGATGATCGCGGATGTTTGCATTCTCATCCGTGAAATCTGTGGCTGATTTTTGTGGTGCAGGTGACTCCACGGTTTACTGCGGTATGACCGCACGAATTGGCACAGATTTTTTAGGTCAATTTGTGCTCATCCGCATACCCTGTGGGCTGATCTGTAGACTCTGAGAAAGCCATCGAACGACCATCGGTGTCCATTTTCAGAAACCCCGGTTGGGTGTATACTCATTTCGATTTTCGCTACGGAGGTGAATATGAAACGCGCAGTCAGCATCAGTTTGGGCTCTTCCAAGCGCAACAAGGCAGTCGAGATCACCCTGTTGGGGGAACGGGTGAGCATCGAGCGGATCGGCACCGATGGAGACATGGAAGCCGCGGCGCTCAAGTACAAAGAACTCGACGGCCAGGTGGACGCCTTTGGCGTCGGCGGGGCGGACCTGGGCCTGCTGGTGGATACGAAATGGTACCCGCTCTACTCGGTCAATCGCATGGTACGCTTCGTTAAGAAGACGCCCATCGTGGACGGCACCGGCCTCAAAATCACGCTGGAAAAGAAGGCCGCTCCCTTCCTGGACGCGCACATCAAGGATTACATTGACCAGCGCGGCCGCAAAGCCTTCATCATGACCGGCGCCGACCGTTGGGGTCTGACGCGCAGTTTCCTGGACGCCGGCTACGAATGCGTCTTCGGCGACATGATGTTCTCGCTGGGTATCCCCATCCCTGTCCACACCGACCGCGCCTTGAAGATTCTAGCCGCCATTCTGATGCCCATCGCCGGGCGGCTGCCGTTCGAATGGGTCTATCCAGTCGGCGAGAAGCAGGAGGAACGCAAACCCAAGCACGCCAAATATTTCCACTGGGCCACGGTTGTGGCAGGCGATTGTCACTACATCAAGCGTTACATGCCGGATGACATGCAGGGCAAAGTCATTGTGACCAATACGACGACCAGCGAGGACGTGGAACTCTTCCGCCGTTGTGGAGTAAAATATCTCGTGACGGCCACACCGGTCCTCGAAGGCCGCTCCTTCGGCACAAACATGATGGAAGCAGCCCTGATTGCCGTATCGGGCAAGGGCCGCGTCCTGACCCATGCGGAATACGAAGAATTGCTGGATCAACTCGGCTTTGAACCGCAACTGCAAGAACTGAATTAATCCATTCTGCAAGACCTTTCAAGGAGGATGATCATGGACGCAATCGTAACTGCCGGCGGCATACCGCTGGCCGATGAACCCTTGTACGCCGAAACCCGCGGCAATGCCAAAGCCCTGCTGGATATCGCCGGAAAGCCAATGGTGCAGTGGGTTCTGGACGCCCTCTCCCAGGCCAAGACAATCGAAAACGTCATCGTCGTCGGATTGACCCCCAAATTGGGCCTGACCTGCGCCAAGCCAATGTACTTCGTCCCTAACCAGGGCAAGATGCTGGACAATTTCCGAGCCGGGGTGCGAAAGTCGCAGGAGGTCAATCCCAAAGCGGGTCACGTGCTCTTCGTCTCCTCCGACATCCCTGCCATCACGCCGGAGATGGTTGATTGGGTGGTCGAGACGGCCATGGAGACCGACGACGACCTCTACTACAACGTCATCGAGCGCTCGGCGATGGAGAAACGCTTCCCCGGCTGCAAACGCACCTGGACGAAACTCAAGGACATAGAAGTTTGCGGCGGCGATATGAACGTGGTCCGCTCGGAACGAGTAGTGGACGAAGAAGACCCTCTGTGGCGAAAAATCTCGGATGCCCGCAAAAGCCCGCTCAAACAGGCCAGTCTGATCGGCCTCGGGACGGCGTTCAAATTCATATTCCACCAGTTGACCCTGGCGGAAGCAGAGGAACAAGTGGAGAAAAAACTCGGCATCCGCGGGCGGGTCATCGTCTGTCCATACCCTGAGGTCGGCATGGATGTGGACAAGCCCAGTCAACTGGAAATTCTGCGCAAGGATTTCAAGAAGCGCCTGCGCAAAGCCCAAGCCCAAAAGAAAGCAGCCGCCCAGGGAAAGGCCGCAGCCAAGACATCTGCCAAAGGCAAACCCACCCGTCCAGGGACGAAAGCCCCCGCGCCGGCGGCCAAGCGCGGCGGGACGAAGAAACCCGTCAAGAAGTGAACCTGCCATCCCTTCTCGACCTGGACGCTCGACTCTCCGCGCGCCTGCGGGTGGCCGAGCGTCCGGGCATCTTACGCACACTGGCCATTTTCTTGGCCCATTCGGGGGATTCGTGGTTCTGGTGGGCCGGGCTGGGGCTGTTGATTTGGCGGGGAGACGATTTCTGGCGCCCATGGGCGCTGACGGTCCTGGTCAGCATCCTGGCCCTGGCCGCCCTGGTGTTGGTGATCAAATTCTCCATCCGCCGCCGGCGGCCGGAGGGCGAGTGGGGCCGGTTCTACCGCAGCACCGACCCGCATTCTTTTCCTTCGGGCCACGCGGCGCGCGCCATTTTGATTGCAGTCCTCGCCCTTGGGTTGGGGCCGGGGTGGCTGGCGTTGATTCTGTGCCTGTGGGCGCCGCTGGTTTGCCTGGCGCGGGTGGCCATGGGCGTTCACTACCTGTCCGATATCCTCGCCGGGGCGTTGATCGGCGCCCTGGCAGGCGGACTGGTCCTGGCCGTGCGCTGACGGCCCGCAAGAACCATTGGCGCGGTATTACCCACCGAATTTTCTTCGAGAAATTCGCGAAGCAAAAAGCGAGAGCCTGCGGTTACGGATGATGTCTAATCTCAATCGCGGGCTTTCATCGCCGCCTTGAAATTTTGCAACGCTTCTACCGGTGTCGGGTCAACGCCGTAAGCCATGGCCAGATAGAAAGCGGTGTAATCGCCAAAATGGAGCGCCGTCCAGATGTGCGCCAGGGGGGTCTGGCCGCCCGCCCGGTAGGTATCGGTGTTCAGACCCTCGACCAGGAAGCCCTGACGAGTCAGGTCAAGGCGCAGGGCGTTGCGGGGGTGATCGGACGGAGCCTGCAAAAAGAGGCTGATTGTACGCGCCAGAGTCTCCTGCGGATGGAGCACCGCCGCCAGCGCGTTGTGGTCGGCCTCAGGCAGGACCTCGAAACCGGCGCCCGCCTTGGCCAGTTCGTTGATTTGCCCCTTCCAGCGGCGCGCCACCGGGGCCAGTAACCCGGCCCCATAGACGTTGACCCAGCGTCCGACCAACTGCCCGGCCAGCCGTTTGGCGGGGTTGCGCGCCACCGGCACCTCGGCCCGCAGACCGGTCTGCTGTTCCTTCATCGCCGCGACGGCCTCGCGCAAGTCCTCGGCGGGATCCGGGAGGAGGCCCAGGCGGGCAAAGAGCGCCAGCAACAGGCCAAAAGAAAAGCCAACCGCGGCGCGCGGCTGCCCGGCATGTTCGAACTTCCAGAGCGGGACGCCGCGGGCCGCGGCGCGCTTCTCCAGTTCGCCGCCGGTACAAACGGCCAGTAAACTGCAGCCCGCCTCGGCGGCAGCCTCGAAAGCATCCAGGGTTTCCTCGGTGTTGCCTGAATGCGAGGAGGCAATCACCAGCGTGGAGGGACCGTCGGCAAAGGCGGGCAGGCCGTAGTCGCGGTGGACGACGACCGGCAGCGGGCAAGAATCGAGAGCATAGGCCGCCAACAGGTCGGCGCCGATGGCCGAGCCGCCCATCCCGGCAATGACAACACGTTGCAGGAGTCCGGTTTCGGGCAGCGGCTGCGAGGCGCCCAATCTCCAGGCGCGGGCCAGTTGGTCGGGCAGGCCGTCGATTTCGGCCAACATGTTCTGGGTATCGATTTGGGAAAGGGTCGAAAGGTCGTCGAGATTCATGATTTTCCTCGTGGCGGAAGGATGGGAAATTGCGAGCACTTCTTGAACAGGGAATGCGGTGAATCATCGAAACACGGGCGCGCCGGGCCGTGTGCGACGCCATTATACCGTGTCGTGGTATAATTCGCCGCGCCCACGTGGGCAACCTGGAGAGGTCGCGTAGCCCGGCCTAGCGCGCACGCCTGGAGAGCGTGTTCCCCGCAAGGGGACGCGGGTTCAAATCCCGCCCTCTCCGCCTGAAAACATCCCGCAAGGGGTGTTTTGATTTCCGAGGGCGGTCTGGCGGACTGCTCTCGTGATATACTCAGCGATACTGCATGAACAAAGCCTCATCCCCCCGGCCCTTCATCGCGGCCATCCTGACCCTGATTCTGCTGACCTGGCTGATAGGAGGCCTGCAGGCCTTTTCGTCTGTCCGGGCGGCGGGGCCTGCCTCTCGGTCGGCTGCCCTGCTACGCGCCGCCAGTCCCACCGCCACGCGGCAGGCGACTTGCGCCCCCCGCACGGCAACCCCCTCTGCGACCCCGACGGCCACCCCCACCGTCCCGGCCGCCGAAGGGCCCCGCTCGGCAGACACGACCGGCATCGTTGCCTTCGCCGTCTTGATGGTCGTCATCGTCCTCTTTGGGGTATTTTGGGCGCGGCCCAGGCCCCTGCGCAAACCCCGGCCTGCCTCTCCACGCAAGGGACGAACTCCCACACAAAAATGACATGCCTCAGGGGACAAACAGCCGGCGAGGCGGGTTTGTTTTGTGGTATGATTCGGCCGGTCGATTGCGAGAAAAATGCAGGAGGAAAGCATGAGCGACCTGTCTCCTGGTCTGAGCGCCGAGATTGAAATTACCGTAACCGAAGCCGACACCGCCGCCCGTTGGGGCAGCGGGCTGGTGCCGGTCTATTCCACCCCGGCGCTGGTCGGGCTGATGGAATCGGCAGCCGTCCAGGCTCTGGCCGGTCACCTGAGCGAGGGGCAGACCACCGTCGGCGGCCGCATTGACGTCCACCACCTGGCGCCCACACCGGTCGGGATGCGAATCTGGGCGCGCGCCGAACTGGTCGAAGTCCAGGGGCGCCAGTTGACCTTCCACGTCCAGGCGCGGGATGAAGTCGAAACCATCGGCCAGGCCATCCACGAACGCTTCATCGTGGATGAAGGCCGTTTCATGAGCAAGGTGCAAGCCAAGCAAAACTAAGCGGCCCCGCAACCTCACTCGACCGATTGCGTATTTCACTCAGGAGACCGGCCTCGACACGATGATCCCTTTCGGCGTAACCCCGATCGACAAAGGGGGGCTATGGGCAGAGCAGACCTTCACGTACATTCTCTCTACAGCATTGATGGCACCGACACGGTAGCAGAGATTCTTGAATACGCCGCCTATCACGCCAACCTGGACGTGATTGCCATTGCCGATCACGATGATTTGCGCGGCTCACTCGAAGCGCTCCAACTGTGCGGAAAATACGGCATCGACGTGGTGCCGGCCATTGAACTGACGACCCTGGAGGGGCACGTGCTGGCCCTCTTCGTCGAGCAACCGATTCCCTCGCACCGGCCGTTGATCGAGGCAATCCTCCGCATCGGAGAAGCCGGCGGTCTGGCGGTCATTCCTCACCCCAACTCGCGGCTGGCGCACAGTTTGACCCACGACGACATCCGCCGCGTGGCAGCCGACCCAGACGCCTCCCAAGTGCTGGTCGGAATCGAGGTCTTCACAGGCTGCCTGCTGGTCAACAGCCAGACGGCACCTCTGCGCGGCCTGGCGCACCAATTACACCTATGCGAAGTCGCCGGCAGTGACGCCCACGTGCGCGAATTGATCGGCAGCGGCGTGGTGCGCTTCAGCGGCCTGAGCGCAGCCGACCTGCGCAAGGCGCTCGTCAACCGTCAGGTGACCCCCATTGTGCGCTTCTCGCCGACCGGCGCCCAAATCGCCCTGACCTGGACGAAGAAAACCCTGGCCCGCCGCCGCGACCTGCTCAAATATGCCCGCCAGGTAAGCACCTATCGGGCCGGACAAAAGCGCGGCAAAAGGGCGTGAAGATCGCCGGAAAATCCCCCTTCCCAGAGATTGGGCCGGTAAATCTATGGTAAAATCTCCCCCGCCCGGAGGGATGGCCGAGCGGTTGAAGGCAACGGTCTTGAAAACCGTCGTGGCGCCAGCCACCGTGGGTTCGAATCCCACTCCCTCCGCTGCGGAGCGTGGATTGCAGGTGGATGATTGCTGATTTTGAAAACGGCTGTCAAAACCAACGATCACCTATCGGCAATCGCCGATTGACTCTGGGGAGGTGCCAGAGAGGCCGATTGGGCTCGCCTGCTAAGTGAGTACTGGGGCTTGAACCTCAGTCGCGGGTTCGAATCCCGCCCTCCCCGCAGTTCCCCCCTTTAGCAGGTCTGCGTCGTCAGAACCGGTTAAAGGCAAAGCGCAAGCAGCCTGTTCCGAATCGGGGCAGGCTTTTGCGTTCCGGTGCATCATCTGTTTGAATAAAATAATCCATCCAAAATGCTTCACGGAGAAACATGTCCAGGATATATCTCGACTACGCCGCCACCACCCCCGTGGATGGGCGCGTCTTCGAAGCGATGCGCCCCTTCTTCAGCGAAACCTTCGGGAACCCCTCGTCTGTCCACCGTTATGGACAGCGCGCCGAGGCGGCTGTGGAGGAGGCCCGCGAGAGCGTCGCCGCGGCGCTCAACTGCCGCCCGGACGAAATCGTCTTCACCTCCTGCGGTTCGGAAGCGGACAACCTGGCCCTGCGCGGCGCGGCCCTGGCCGTGCGCGAACAGAGCGGCGCGGACCGCATTCTGACCAGCCGCGCCGAGCATCCCGCCGTCAGCAAGACCGCCGCCGACCTGGAGAGGCACTACGGCTTCCGCGTCGAGTGGCTGCCGGTGGACGAATACGGCCGCGTCACGCCGCAGGCGGTGGAGCAGGCCCTCGGCAAAGATACCGCCCTGGTCTCGGTCATGTATGCCAACAACGAAATCGGCACAATCAACCCCGTGGCCGAAATCGCCGCCGTCTGCCGCGCCCATGGCGTCCTGTTCCACACCGACGCGGTGCAGGCCGCCGCCTACCTGCCGCTGGACGTGCAGGCCCTGGGCGCGGACTTGCTCTCCCTGGGCGCGCACAAATTCTACGGGCCGAAGGGCGTCGGCGCCCTCTACGTCCGCCAGGGGACGCCGCTCCTGCCGGTGCTAACCGGCGGCGGTCAGGAGGGCGGCCGCCGCGCCGGCACCTCCAACGTGCCGTACCTCGTCGGCCTGGCCGAGGCGCTCCGGCTGACGGTCGAGGAGCGCGAGTCCCGCGCCGCCCACGTCCGCCCGCTGCGCGACCACCTCATCGGCGTAGTACTGGAATCCATCCCCGAGGCGCGGCTGACCGGTCACCCCTCCGAGCGGCTGCCCAATCATGCCTCGTTTGTCTTCCAGGGTGCGGACGGCAATTTCCTCCTGCAACTGCTCGATTCGGCCGGCTTTGCCTGTTCCTCCGGCTCGGCCTGCAAGACCGGCAACCCGGAGCCGAGCGAGGTCATGACCGCCCTCGGCCTGCCGCGCCGGTGGGGCCTCGGTTCGCTGCGCGTCACCCTCGGCGCGGCGACGACCGCCGAACAGGTCGAGGCTTTTCTCGCCGCCCTGCCAGGACTGGTGGAGAAAGCCAGAAGCCACAGATAAGCAGATGAACGAGCATGAAGGTGAATGAGAGTGCCGAGAAAGCGAAGTAAAAACTAGGCTCTCGTCTCCTGCCCGGAGAGCAGATTTTCCAACTGCCCCATTCCCTCTGGAATGCTATCCCCCAGATAATATCCTGCTACCTGGTTCCGCAACTCTGGTTTGATCACAAACGCCCGCCCGCCAAAGGCGACGAACGGCCGGCCAGAGGTCTGCCGAATCCACTGCGGCCAGTCGGCCAGCGCCTGGGCCGTCTGCTCACGCATAGCCACCAGCACCACCAGCGGCGGCTGGATTTGCTCGACGAATTCGGCCAGGGCCGGGAAGGGAACGTTCTGCCCCAGATAGGCCACCGGCCAGCCGCGACGGCGCAGCAGCACCCCCAGCATCAGCAAACTACCCTCGTGCCATTCCTCCGGCGCACAGGCCAGCACCGGCGGGTTGACCGGCCTGGGCGGCGGCCCGCTGACCATCCACATCAGCAGGCGGTGACGCAGGTAATTCGAGGCCAGGTGTTCGGTGGCCACCGTGATTTTCCCCCGCTCCCACAAATCGCCAATTTCGCTCAGCGCCGGGCCGATGACCTCGGTGGTCAGCACGTCGGGGGAGTGGAAGGCCAGCAGATCGCCCATCAACCGGTCGGCGCGGGCCAGGTCGTGGGAACAGAGCGTCTCGACCAGCGCAGCGCGCAGGGCATGGGTTGCGGCGGCATCCGGCCGGGGCGGCGCGGCGACTTCCGGCGCGGCCGGCAGGGACAGGCGTCCCTCCGCCTCGAGGCGTCGCAACGCGGCAATCGCCCGGCTGGCGCTCATCCCGGCTTCGATTTGCGCCTTCACCCAGCGCAGACGGGCGATGTCCTTCTCCGAGTAGAGCCGATGCCCGCCGGCGGTACGCGCCGATTGCGGAAAGCCATAGCGCCGCTCCCAGGCGTGCAAGGTAGCGGCCGAGATGCCCGTCAGGCGGGTCACGACGCCGATGTTGTAGAGGGGGGCTTCGGTCATAGTCACCAATCAATCAGGCTCCTGGCCTGTGGATGCGGCTTGTAGTGTACTTGTTTGTCGAATTTTTGTCAAGGTTTTAGTGCAAAAATCGAGACAAAACCTTGACAAAAAGGATACAAATATCTATAATATCGCTCATGGAAAAAACTCGTTCTTCCTTTCTCGAAAAGCCCCGCACGGCGAAACTCGCCCTGTGGGGTGGGATTGCCTTCTCGCTCCTGTTCACCGCCCTCATCTGGTGGGCCGGGGAACGCCTGAACGCCATCCCGCTCCTGCCCGACCAGGGCGCGGCCTGGTATTACTGGAAACTGCCCGAACCGACCTTTTGGACGCGGCTGACCGCCTGGGGTTTCTACGCTCTGCACCAGGTCACGTTGTGGGGGCTGATTTACTACGCTCAAACGCGCGTCAAAAAGTACACCGGCGGCCTGCATCCGGTCAACCTGTGGGCGCTGGGGGTGAATGCCTTTTTCATCCTGCTGCACTTCGTCCAGACGCACATCTGGTATGACGGCCTGGCGCAGGATGTGTCCATCTTCTCCTCGCAGGGGTCGGTTATCCTGATGCTGGTGGCCATTCTGCTGATGGAGAATCAGCGCCGCGGTCTCTTCTGGGGCAAGAAAGTGCCGTTGGGCAAGCGGGTGATGTCCTTCGTGCGCAAGTACCACGGCTACGTCTTTGCCTGGGCCACGGTGTACACCTTCTGGTATCACCCGA
This sequence comes from Anaerolineales bacterium, assembly GCA_041287425.1. GTDB lineage: Bacteria > Chloroflexota > Anaerolineae > Anaerolineales > Villigracilaceae > JAFGSI01. Next base: position 46,807 of record JBEULG010000016.1, read on the forward strand.
TGGTCAACACCAGCGGCCACCTGATCGGCTTCTTCTACATGTTCCTGCTGCTCCTGCAGGGCAGTTTGTTCCTGACCCGCATTCACGTCAACAAGTACTGGATGGTCGTCCAGGAAGTGACCGTGGCCATCCACGGCACGCTGGTGGCGGTCATGCAGGGCAACGGCATCTGGCCGATGTTCGCCTTCGGCTTTGCGGGCATCTTCATCCTGACCCAAATGCACGGGCTGGGGTGGCGTGCCTGGGTGCGCTGGCTGGTGACGGGCATCTACGTGGCGGCGGCGCTGGTCGTCTATTCCGGCCGCGGCTGGGTGCAACTGAACGAGATTGTGCGCATCCCCGTGATTGAGTATGGGCTGGTTTTCGTCCTGGCCGGCTTGATTGCGCTCGGCATCTGGGTGGCTGACCGCTTTCGCAGGCAGCCGGCACCAGAGACGGTTCAGGTAGAAGTCAAAAGATGACTCGCAGCAGTTGGGCTTCCATTCTCGTTTTCCCCATCCTGCTCCTTCTCGGCGGGCTTCTGGCCCTGGCGGGAAGTCAGGGCGGCGCAACGCTGGGCGGCGTTCCCGTCTTCGCGCTCATCGTTGCGCTGACGTTCCTCATCCAGTGGCTGGCTTTCATCCCCGCCTACCGCTTCCAGACCGAGAAATTCTTCGACCTGACGGGCAGCCTGACCTACATCACCGTCACAGGCGTCGCGCTGTGCTACAGCCGTTACAGCGTCGTCCTGGACATGCGTTCGCTCCTCGTTGCGACGCTGGTCATCGTCTGGGCGCTTCGCCTGGGGACGTTCCTGTTCCGCCGCATCCGCAAGGCCGGCAGGGATGACCGCTTCGACGAAATCAAGCCCAACTTCTTCCGTTTCCTCAACGTGTGGACCATCCAGGCGCTGTGGATTACTTTCACCGCCGCGGCCGCGCTGGTGACCATCACGACAACGAACAAAAAGCCAGTGGATGGCTTCGCCCTGGTCGGCGCGCTGGTGTGGATTGTCGGCTTCCTCATCGAGGTCATTGCCGATGCGCAGAAGAGCCGCTTCAACGCCGACCCCGCCAACAAGGGCAAATTCATCCGCACGGGGCTGTGGTCGCGCTCGCGGCATCCCAACTACTTCGGCGAAATCGTGCTGTGGATTGGCATCGCCATCATTGCCCTCCCCGTTTTGCAGGGCTGGCAGTGGGTGGCGATGATTTCCCCGCTCTTCGTGACGTTGCTGCTCACCCGCGTCAGCGGCATCCCCCTGCTCGAAAAGAAAGCCGACGCCAAATGGGGCGGCCAGACGGAGTACGAAGCGTACAAGAAGAACACGCCTGTGTTGATTCCGCGGTCATAACAATTTCACCACAGAGACGCCAAGTCTTAGCGGTGGGAATTCTCCACAATGGTCAACTTCATCAGGAATGATATGGAAACGATAAAAGACAAAGTCGTCGTCATCACCGGCGCCACGCGCGGTTTTGGCTACGCCATCGCGGAAGCCATGCTCAAGGCGGGAGCGACGGTCGTCATCAGCGGGAGAAAGCCCGAGGCGCTGGAAAAAGCATTAAACGGCTTGCAGGCTTGGGGTCCGGTGAGCGGCGAGAGCTGCGACGTGCGCGACGAGGCGCAGGTTTATGCGCTCGCCAGAGCCGCAGTCGCCCGGCACGGCCGCATGGACATCTGGGTCAATAACGCCGGCTATTCCGCCGCGGCCGGCAGGGTGCTGGAGATGGACCCGGCTGAGGCGCTGGATATGTTCAAAGTGAACGCGCTCGGCACGTTGTACGGCGCGCAGGCGGCAGTCCGGCATGGCGCCAAGGTGCTGGTCAATCTCTATGGAGCGGGCAGCAACGGCAAAGCCTCGTCACCGACCGGGCTGTATGCCGCCAGCAAAGCCTGGGTGACCTCCTTTACCCGCACGCTGGCAAAGGAAATGGCTGGGACGGACTTGCAAATTTTGGCTTTCAACCCCGGCATGATGCTGACCGACATGCTGACCCGCCCGGTGGTGGTCGGCGAACGCGGCCGGGAGATGATGAAACCATACGGCTTCGTCCTGCGCTTTTTAGCCCGCCGGCCGGAGCAATCGGCGGAAGAGTTGGTGAAAGTGCTTAGCGGGCTCAAAAAGCCCTTCACCGAATACCGCGTCCTCAAACCCTGGACGCCGTTCCTGGGGCTGCTGCGGGTGACCTGGGAAAACATCACCCACAGCGGACAGACGCCGGCGTTCGAGTTACAGTTCAAAGAACCCTACCGATTTGGGGAGGAACGATGATTCGCAATCAGTGGTACGTGCTGCTCGAATCAAACGAAGTCAAAGAAAAGCCCGTCGGCGTGACCCGCATGGGCGAGAAAATGGTCTTCTGGCGCGACCGCGCCGGAAAGGTGCATTGCGCCGTGGACAAGTGTCCGCATCGCGGCGTGCAACTCAGCCTGGGCGCGGTGATGGGCGATCATCTGCAGTGTCCGTTTCACGGCTTCGAATATGACGCCAGCGGGAAATGCGTCCTGGTGCCTGCCAACGGACGCAACGGCGTCATTCCAAGCACACTGCGTCTGCACACCTATCCGACCTACGAGGCGCATGGTTTCATCTGGGTCTGGTGGGGTGACCGCCAGCCGGAGGACGCGCCGCTCTTCTTTGACAACCTGGACGATTCGTTTGTCTCCGCTTCGGCGCACGACCCCTGGGAGGCGCACTATTCCCGTGTCATCGAAAACCAACTCGACGTGGTGCATCTCCCCTTCGTCCACCGTAACACGATTGGACGCGGCAACCGCACCCTGGTGGACGGTCCCGTGGTCGAGTGGCGCGGCGACAAAATGCTCTACACCTATGTCTTCAACCGCGTGGACGATGGCACACCGCCGCGCAAGCCCGCCGAACTCAAGCCCAAAGATGCCCGCAGCGTCCACCTGGAGTTCATCATGCCCAACCTGTGGCAGAACTACATCAGCCCCAACGTTCGCATTGTCGCGGCCTTTGTCCCTGTGGACGAGGGGCACACGCTGCTCTATCTGCGCTTTTACCAGAAATTCCTGCCCGTGCCGCTGCTCGGAAACCTGGTGGCGAAACTGGCGATGCCCTTCAACCTGCGTGTGGCGCACGAAGACCGCCGCGTGGTGGTTACCCATCAGCCCCAGCCCAGCGGTTTGAAAATCGGCGAGGCGCTCATCCAGGGCGACTTGCCCATCATCGAATACCGCCGCAGGCGGGCTGAATTGCAAACCATGACGACGCGTTGAGGCAGATGCTCATGTCCGAAGAACCTGCTGTCATCCGCAGCGTTGAGCAATTAATTGCCTTGTGGGAACGGACCTACAACGAATCCGGCCGCCCAGACTGGTCGCATCTGTTGCCGTACTACGCCGATGACATCCACTTCGTGGACACGGTGCAGGAAATTCACGGCATCGCTGCTTTTCGCGAGATGGTCGAACGGCTCACGCGCCGTTCCGGCGAACTTCGTATGAAGGTTTTACATGCCGTAAAGGAGGAAAACGTCATTTTCCTGGAATGGGAAATGACCATCCTCTTCCGCAACACGCGAACCTCGGTCCTGGCCGGCGCCAGCCGCCTGACGCTGAATAGCGAAGGCAAGATTGCCTTCCAGCGGGATTACTATGACCTGTGGGGCACGATCTTCGACAATATCCCCGGCATGAGAAAAGGCTACCGCGCCTTCATGCGCCGGGCATTTGGTTAGGACGGCGGTCAACAGGCTGAAAGCCCCGTTTTGCTAGAGTGGATGCTCATGAAAGAAACACTGAAACCCGTTTTGAAATACTGGCCGCAATATGAATGGCGCAACGTCGCGGCAATGATTCGGAATATGCGTAATCTGCCTGCCCCCTGCGAGGAAGACTTCAGCGGCCGCCTGGTGGTAATTACCGGCGCTACATCAGGCATCGGTTACCACACCGCCCGCTATTATGCCGAACGCGGGGCACACCTGCTGACCGTCAACCGTGATCCGGCCAAGTCCGAGGCCCTATGCGCCGAGATTCGCCGCGACTTCGGCGTGGACTGCAACTTCATCCTGGCCGATTTGAGTCTGCTGGAAAACATGCACCGGGTTGGGGAGGCTTTGGCTGCTCTTGACCGCCCCATTGACGTGCTGATTCACAACGCCGGCTTGTATCTTTCCCGCCGTCAACTGACTCCCGATGGGTTGGAGGTCAACTTCGCCGTCCATTTTCTGGCGCCCTTCGTCATCAACCACCGGCTGCGCCAAAAACTACAGCGCGAGCGCCGCGGCCGCATTCTCTTCGTCAGTTCCGAGGGGTATCGTTTTGCTGTTTGGGGCCTCCGTATGGACGATTTACAATGGGAGAAGCGCCGCTACAGTGGACTCAAGGCTTACGGCGCCGCCAAACTGGCGCAGATTCTCACTATGCACATCCTGGCGCGGGAGTTGACCGGCAGCCGCGTGACGGTCAACGCCATGCATCCCGGCATGGTGCGCACCAACACCGGACATGAAAACGGTCCGCTCTACCGCTTTTTTAAACGCGGTATTGATAAACTATCCCAACCGGCCGAACTTTCGGCGCAAGCGCTCTACTATCTGGGCGTTTCGCCCGCGCTGAATGGCGTGACCGACAAATTCTTCTATTTCACCACCGAAGAGGAACTGACGCCGCCGGCGCAGGATATGGAAGAAGCGCAAAAAATCTGGCAAATTGCTTTGCAAACAGGAGGACTGGCATGAAAAGATTCGATGCCATTATCGTTGGGGCCGGGATGGCCGGCTTGACGGCCGCAACCTACCTGGCACGCGCCGGACGCTCGGTGCTGCTTCTTGAAAAAAACGAGAAACCCGGCGGTCTGGTCAGCACCTTTGAAAAAAACGGCTTTCTCTTCGAAGGCGGCGTGCGCGCCCTGGTGAACGCCGGCATTGTCCTGCCGATGCTGCGAGAACTGGGCATCGAGATGGAAACCGTCCCCAGCCCGGTATCGGTCGGCGTGGAAGACCAGATTCTCCACGTGAGTGGCAAAGAAGACCTGGAGGCGTACGCAGCCCTTCTCAAGCGACTCTATCCCGAAAGCATACAAGACATTCATCGGCTGACCAACGTATTGGCCAAGGTTACCAGGGATATGGAAGTGCTCTACGCCGTGGAAAATCCTGCCTTCCGCGGCCTGTTTGAAGACAAAGCCTACTTCTTCAAAACCTATCTACCCTGGATGTCCAAATTCCTGGGCACACTCTATGCCATCAACCACATGCGCGGGCCAGTTGAGCCATTTCTAGAGAAAATCGTCGCCAATCGGTCATTGCGCGATATCGTTTCCCAGCATTTCTTCCGCGGTACACCGTCCTTCTTTGCATTGAGTTATTTTTACCTTTACGGAGATTACGTTTACCCGCGGGGCGGGATGGGACAATTGGCCGCTAAAGTGGCCGCAAAAGCGGCTGAACTGGGCGTAGAACTCCATTTGCAAACACGGGTGACCGCTCTCGATGTATCCCAGCGCCTGGTCACCGTTGAAGATGGAACACAATACCAGTACGGTGACCTGGTCTGGGCCGCCGATCTGAAGACGCTCTATCGCATAGCGCAAACTGATGGCTTGCCTGCCAGCGTGGTCCAGAAAATCGAGACCAAGAAGGCCGAGATATTATCCAAGCGCGGCGCCGACTCGGTCTTCACCGTCTACCTGGGCGTAGACGAGCCGCCGGAGACCTTCCGCCGCCTTGCCCATGGGCATTTCTTCTACACCCCCTCCCGGCAAGGCCTGGGCGAGATACACACGACCGAACTGCGCCGTATGCTGGATACTTGGGAGCGCGTCACCCGCGCTGATGTGCTGGCCTGGCTAGACCGTTTCTCCGCCCTCAACACCTACGAGATTTCCATCCCGGCTTTCAAAGAGCCGCAGGCTGCTCCGCCAGGCAAGACCGGCCTGATTATCAGCACCTTGTTCGAGTACGACCTGGTCAAACGCGTGCAGGCTGACGGCTGGTATGAGGAATTTTGCGAAGCAGTGGCCAACCGCATGGTGCAAGCGCTGGCAAAGAGCGTGTACCCCGTCCTGAGCGACCCGGCCAAAATTTTGTTCCGCTTCACCGCTACCCCGCTGACGATTGCCCACTGGGCAGGCAGTTCCGAAGGGGCCATTGTCGGCTGGTCGTTCGAAGACAAAATCCCCGTCACCAACAGCCTGCTGCGTATCAACGCTGCGCCCAAAACCGAATTTCCGCATGTGGTCAAAGCCGGGCAGTGGGCTTACAGTCCAACCGGCGTCCCCACCGCCGTGCTGACCGGCCGCTTGGCCGCCAAAGCGTTAGGCGCCTAGGCGGACTGTCCAATCTCGCAAGCAGGTGGGAAAACCCACCTGGCAAAGGTTTCGATGACCGTCTGGTTTCTTCTCTTCGCCTTTTTTCTCGGCAGCCTGCCCTTCTCCGTCTGGCTGGGACGGCTTGCCGGTACAGACCCGCGCCGCGTCGGCGATGGCAACCCTGGCGCAACCAATGCCTGGAAATCCGGCGGCTGGCGGCTGGGGTTGCCGGTCATCCTGCTGGATTTTGCCAAGGGCTTTTTACCGGTGATGCTGGCTCGCTGGTTCTGGGGCTGGGACGGTCTGGACCTGGTGGCGGTGACCGTCGCCCCTGTGCTTGGACACCGCTTCTCGCCTTTCCTGCGCGGACGCGGCGGCAAAGGGATGCTGACCTTGTTGGCCGTCTGGGCCGGTCTGACCCTGTGGAAAGCGCCGCTGATTGTGGGCTCGCTGCTCATCATCGGCACGTTCGGTCTGCGCTGGCGCGATGGTTGGGTTCTGCTGCTGAGCGCCGTGGCCCTGCTTATCGCCATCCTGTTGGGACATTGGGGCAGCGAAGCCCTGGCCCTGTGGGTTTTCAGCCTGGTAATGATTTGGGCTGGCTACCGGCACACGCTGCTCTGGCCACCCCAGAAACCGCTGACATGAACACACTCTGGGACTTTTTCCTTTCCACCTTCAGACAACAGGTCGGCACGTTTGCCTACCTGCTCTTCATCCTGGGCAACACTCTGCTCAACCGGTTGTCCCTGCCGCGGCTGGGACATCATCCGCCGCCAGCAGATTGGCCTGAGGTGGCCGTGCTGATTCCAGCGCGCGATGAAGAAGCCAACCTGCCGCGTTGCCTGCGCTCGCTGCTGGCGCAGGATTATCCGCGCTTTAGCGTGTGGGTGCTGGATGATGAATCCCGCGACGGCACAGCCGAGGTGGTCCGCACAATGGCAAATCAGGATGAACGCCTGCACCTGTTGAGCGGTCAACCTCTGCCGGATGGCTGGCTGGGCAAACCGTGGGCCTGTCAACAACTGGCCGAAGCCGCCCCGCCGACCGCCACCCTGCTGCTCTTCGTGGACGCTGACACCTGGCACGCGCCGGACATGTTGCGGGTTAGCGTGTCAGCGCTGCTGGCCGAAAAGGCTGACTTGCTCTCCATCCTGCCGCGTCAGGTGCTGGGGTCGTTGGCCGAATGGCTTTCCGTTCCGGTGCTGCCCTGGTCGCTCTTCAGCCATTTCCCGCTCTGGTTGACGCGGCGGGTCCGCTGGCCGTCGGTGACCGTCGCCGTCGGACAACACATGCTCTGGCGGCAAACGGCCTACAAAGCCCTCGGCGGACATGCCGCCGTTCGCCGTGACGTGGCCGAAGATATTGCCCTGGCGCGGCTGAGCGCGGCAGGCGGTCTGTGTGTACTGTTGCTGCCTGGGCCGAATCACGTCTTCTGCCGCATGTACCGCTCGGCGGGAGACGTGTTAAATGGCTTCGGCAAGAACCTGTTTGCTATTTTCAACCGCCGCTTGCTGCCCTACCTGTTCGTCTGGACCTGGCTGGGCATCGCCTTCATAGGGCCGCTGGTAACGCTGGCAGGCGGATTGCTGTTCGGTTGGGCGGCGTCCATTCCGCTATCCGGCGCGGCGGTGCTGGTCGGCTTTTTGATTTGGATTTTGGTAGCACAAGCCACCGGTTTGCCGGCCGCCCTGGCTTTGACCTACCCCTTCGTAATCTTGAGCGCTATCTATCTCGCCTTCCACTCTCTGTGGCAGACACTCACTTCTCGCTCACACTGGAAGGGACGGCGGGTTTTGTAGCAATCTTCCAATCCCCGTCATACCAACATCATCCTGGCATTAAACTACCTACTCCTTTATGTCCTGGGAACACATGAAAAACAAACCTCTCTTCACCATCTTCATCATCGTCTTCGTGGACCTGCTGGGCTTCAGCCTGATTCTCCCGCTCCTGCCCTACTACGCCGAAGAATACGGCGCGACGCCCTTCGTCACGGGTCTCCTGGTGGCTTCCTACGCCGCCGCTTCGCTCATCGGCTCGCCCATCCTCGGGCGCCTCTCCGACCGTTTCGGGCGGCGTCCTGTCCTCCTGTTGAGCGTCTTCGGAACGCTGCTCGGCTTCCTCCTGCTCGGCTTTGCCGCCCCGCTTGGGCAGGGACTGGCGCGCCTCATCGCTCCCTCCGCTGCCAATACCTTTGTGCTGGGCGTTCTCTTCCTCGCCCGCATCCTGGACGGGGTGACGGCGGGGAACATCACCGTCGCGCAAGCCTACATCTCCGATGTGACCGACGAGAAAAACCGCGCGCGCGGACTGGGACTCATCGGCGCGGCTTTCGGTCTGGGCTTCATCATCGGACCCGCGGCCGGCGGCTTGTTGAGCAAGGCCGGCTACGAGGTCCCGGCCTTTGTGGCGGCGGGCGTGGCGGCGCTCAACCTGGTCAACATCTACCTGTTCCTCCCCGAATCGCTGACCCTGGCGCGCCGCGAGGCGATGGCGCAGGTGCAGCGTCCGCCCTTCACCCTGCGCGCCCTGCTGGAAGCGCTGCAGCGTCCTGGCGTTGGTCCGCTGCTGCACCTGCGCTTCTTCTACGGGCTGGCGTTTTCCCTCTTCCAAACCATCTTCTCGCTCTTTGCGCAGGCGATTGACCTCTCCGCCGATACAACTGGCTACGTTCTGGCATACGTCGGACTGCTCTCGGTCATCGTTCAGGGCGGGCTGATTGGTCCCCTGACCAAACGCTTCCGCGAACGCGCCCTCATCATTACCGGGCTATGGGTGATGGGACTCTCCTTCGTCGGCTGGGCGCTGACCCGTGACCTGGTGACCCTGCTCATCGTCCTGCTGCCGCTGGCGCTTTCGGGCGGCGTGCTGAACACGGTCATCCAGTCGGCGTTGACCAAGTCGGTGGCGCGTGATGAGCTGGGCGGCACGCTTGGACTGGCTGGGGCGCTCGAATCCATCACCCGCGTCATCGCCCCCACTGTGGGCGGCTTCCTGCTCGGCTCGCTGGGCGCCTGGGCGCCGGGTGTCTTCTGCGCCATCCTGCTGTTTTGGTCGGTGGGCTTTGCATATCGGAGAGTGAGACAGCCCATAGCAGTTGCCGCATAGGATTCGGGCAACATAGGACAGCCTTTCCAGGCTGTCAAAGAGACGGGCTAAAAGCCTGTCTACGGTGGGGCAGCCTTTCCAGGCTGTCAAAGTAAAAGAGACAGGTTAAAAGCCCCTCTTCTGGCTGAATATAGCCTTGCCAGGCCTTCTAACAGACAGGCTAAAAGCCTGTCCTACAATGAGTGAAAGATGAATAAAAAACCTTCTCGCTTCTTCCGTTTCCTGCTTGCCCTTTTGGGCTTGCTAAGCCTGGCCGCCCTGGCTTTCGTCCTCTGGGGTTCCACCCCCGCCCGGCCAATGCCGGAGGTCTTCGAGCGCGTGCCGGGGCTGAATGACCTCGGCAACCAGCGCTGGCTGACCTTTCTCCCGGATGGCGATGCTCCGACCGTCGGCCTGATTCTCTACCCCGGCGGACGCGTCGACTTCCGCGCCTATGCGCCCACGGCGCAGGCCATCGCCGACCGGGGCTACTTCGTCGCCCTGGTGCGCATGCCGCTCAACCTGGCCGTCCTCGATCCCGGCGCAGCGGCGGAAGTCATCGCTGCCCATCCCGAAATCGAGCGCTGGGCGGTGGGCGGACATTCCCTCGGCGGGGCGATGGCGGCCAATTTCGCCGCGGCAAACCCAGGGTCCGTGCAGGGACTCGTGCTGTGGGCCTCCTACCCGGCCTCGTCCGATGACTTGAGTCAATCGGGGCTGCGCGTCGTCTCGATTTCGGCCTCGCTGGACGGTCTGGCCACGCCCGATAAAATCGCTGCCTCGCGTCCGCTCCTGCCGCCTGATACCGTCTGGGTCGTCATCGAAGGCGGCAACCACGCTCAGTTCGGCTGGTACGGCGACCAAAACGGCGACAATCCCGCTGCCATTTCGCGAGAGGCCCAGCAGGCACAAATTGTCGAGGCGACCGTGGTGCTTTTGGAAAGTTTGAAATAACTCGCATATTCGTTCAAATCCTGCGATGCTTGTCAGAAAGGAGAAAACCATGCCCAACCGTATCTTCCTCACCCAACTCTCTGATTTCCCCGCTGAAGGGCGTAAGGTCTTTCAGGTGGAGGGCGTGCCAGTGCTGGTCATAAAGACCGGCGAACAGTTCCGCGCCGTGACCAACAAATGCCCGCACCTGGGCCTGCCGCTGGCAGGGGGCAAGGTCGAGAGCGAAACGATTACCTGCCCCTTCCACGGCAGCAAATTCGACCTGAACACAGGCGAAAACCTGGACTGGGTCAACAGTTTCCTCGGCCTGAGCATTCCGGGCTGGTCGCGCCGCCTGCTGGAGATGGGCAAGAAGCCCGCCCCCCTTCACACCTTTCCCGTCGTGGTCGAAGACGGTAAACTATTCGTGGAAATCTGATTTGTAAATCTACCTTAACGGGGAGGCCGTATGCAAACAATCCTGGGCAAACACTGGCACCATCTTCCGGTCGAAGAGACGTTGGAACTCCTGGGCAGCCATCCGCAAAAAGGACTGGACACCTTCGAAGTGCGCCATCGCCAGCAACATTTCGGCCCCAACGCGCTCACGCCGCGCAAGGGCAAAAGTCCGCTGGTCAAGTTCCTGTTGCAATTCAAGAACCCGCTGATTCTGATTCTCATCCTTGCCGCGGTCGTGACGGCCATTCTGAAAGACCCGCTCGATGCGGCCGTCATCTTCGGCGTGGTGCTCATCAACGCCGTCATCGGATTCATCCAGGAGGCGCGCGCCGAACAGGCCATCGCTGCCCTCGCCCAGACCATGACCACCGAGGCGGTGGTTATCCGCGCCGGTCATACCCTGCGCCTGCCTGCCACCGAACTCGTCCCCGGCGACCTGGTCCAACTGGCAGCCGGGGGGCGCGTCCCGGCAGATTTGCGCCTGCTGGCCTCGCGCGACCTCCAAATTGCCGAGGCTGCCCTGACCGGCGAATCGGTGCCGGTGCAGAAGGACGCCTCCGCCCTCCTGCCTCCCGAAACCGTCCTCGCCGAGCGCAAGAACATGGCCTACGCCTCCACCCTCGTCACCTACGGCACGGGGCTGGGTGTGGTCACCGCCACCGGCGACAGCACCGAAATCGGGCGCATCTCACAACTCATCGCCGAGGCCGTCGAACTCGAAACGCCCCTCACCCGCAAGATTGCCCAGTTTAGCAAAGTTCTGCTGGTCGTCATCCTGGCCCTGGCTGCCCTGACCTTCGGCGTCGGCCTGCTGCGCGGTCAAGACATTGTGGAGACCCTTTTCGCCGCCATCACCCTGGCCGTGGGCGCCATCCCCGAAGGTCTGCCCGCCGCCGTGACCGTTACCCTGGCCATCGGCGTCAGCCGCATGGCGCGCCGCCGCGCCGTCATCCGCAAACTGCCCGCCGTCGAGACGCTCGGCTCCACCACCGTCATCTGCTCCGACAAAACCGGCACCCTCACCCAGAACCAGATGACCGTCACCGAACTGTGGACGCTCGCCGGCGCCTATCCTATCAGCGGAACAGGCTACGCCCCGCTTGGCGAAATCGGCGGCGACTGGCGCGCCGACCAGGCCGCTCTGGAGACGCTCAAAGCCGGTCTGTGGTGCAACGACAGCCGCCTGAGCGAGAAGGATGGCCACTGGGAGGTGACCGGCGACCCGACCGAGGGCGCGCTGCTGGCCGCGGCCGGCAAGGCGGGGCTGGACCTCGCGCCGGCTCCCCGTCTCGACGCGATCCCCTTCGACTCCCAGCATCAATTCATGGCCACCCTGCACGAGGGCGGGGTGGTGTACGTCAAGGGCGCCGCGGAAGTGCTGCTCGACAAATGTTCCGCCGGTTTGGACGCCGCCGGTCAACCGGTCCCATGCGCTGCCGACCGCTTCCGCACCGCCCTCGAGGAGATGGCCGGGCGCGGGCTGCGCGTCCTGGCCTTTGCCCGTCTCGAAAAGCCCGGCGCGGCCTCGCTCAATTTCGACGACATCCACAACCTGACCCTGCTCGGCCTGCAGGGCATGATTGACCCGCCCCGGCCGGAGGTCATCCCGGCGGTGCGCGCTGCCCAAGAGGCGGGCATCACCGTCAAGATGATTACCGGCGACCATGCCCTGACCGCCGCCGCCATCGGACGGCAAATCGGTCTGTGCCGGGATGACTGCGCCTCGGTGCTGACCGGCGCTGACCTTGCCCAACTGAGCGACGAAGAACTCATCGAGAAAGCCGGGCAGGTCAACGTGTTCGCCCGCGTCGCCCCGGAGCAGAAACTGCGCCTGGTGGAGGCGCTGCAGGCCGCCGGTCACGTGGTGGCCATGACCGGCGACGGCGTCAACGACGCCCCGGCGCTCAAACAGGCCGATATCGGCGTGGCGATGGGCATCACCGGCACGGATGTCTCCAAAGAGGCCGCCGACATGGTGCTGACCGACGACAACTTCGCCACCATCGAGGCCGCCGTCGAGGAGGGCCGCGGCGTCTTCGACAACCTGACCAAATTCATCGCCTGGACTCTGCCCACCAACCTGGGCGAAGGGCTGGTGCTGCTGGCTGCCATTCTGGTCGGCGCGACCCTCCCCATCCTGCCTATCCAATTGCTGTGGATTAACATGGTCACGGCGGGCATTTTGGGCATCACCCTGGCGCTGGAGCCGAAGGAGGCCGACATCATGCGCCGCCCGCCGCGCAGCCCGAACGCGCCCATCCTGACCGGCACACTGTTGCTGCGTATTCTCATCGTCGGTCTCATCATCCTGGCCGGGGCGTTTGGCCTGTTTGAGTACGAATTGGGGCGCGGCGCGTCGGTGGAAGAAGCCCGCACGGTAGCCGTCAATGTAGTCATCTTCGTCGAGATTTTCTATCTCTTCAACGCCCGCTCGCTGACCAAGTCGCCGTTTGCTATCGGCTTGTTTTCCAACCCCTGGGCCTGGGGCGGCGCGGCGCTGATGGTGCTGTTGCAACTGCTCTTCACCTACGCGCCGTTCATGAACCGTCTGTTTGGCTCGGCCCCTATGAGTCTGGTGCTCTGGCTGGACGTGTTGGCCGTCAGCGTGGCGGCTTTTGTCATCATCGAAATCGAAAAATGGCTGCGCCGGAAATTTTCAAAGCGATAGATCGGTTTGTTTGAGAACGTTTTTATGCGTTTCTGATACCTCTCTGAAATGAAATTAACACTTGACACTTAAAATCTATACAAAAACTGTCCAATACGTGGGTTTATCTTTCGGAGGTACGAGATGAAATGGTCCTGGAAAATCGGCCGTTTTGCCGGCATTGACGTGTACATTCACACGACCTTTCTGCTCCTGATTGTCTTCTTTGGCTTCAACTACTGGGTACAGACCCGCACGCTGACCGGCGTGCTGGAAGGTGTGGGCTTCCTGTTGCTGCTCTTCCTCTCGGTCGTCCTGCACGAGTATGGCCACGCCCTGACCGCCCGCCGCTACGGCATCAAGACGCGCGACATCACCCTGCTGCCTATCGGTGGCGTCGCCCGCCTGGAGCGCATGCCCGACAAGCCCATCCAGGAACTGTGGGTGGCGCTGGCCGGGCCGGCCGTCAACGTGGTCATCGCTGCCCTCTTGTTTGTTTACCTGTTCCTGACCAACACGCTCGCTCCCCTGACCGGCCTGCCGCTGACCGGCGGCCCGTTCCTCGAAAGATTGATGACCGTCAACCTGTTCCTGGTCGGCTTCAACCTGCTGCCGGCCTTCCCGATGGACGGCGGGCGCGTCCTGCGGGCGCTCCTGGCCCTGCGCCTCGAATACGTCCAGGCGACGCAAATCGCCGCCAGCATCGGGCAGGGCATGGCCTTCCTGTTCGGCATCATCGGCCTGTTCAGCAACCCCTTCCTGCTCTTCATCGCCCTGTTCGTCTGGATTGGCGCCCAGCAGGAGGCCAGCATGGTGCAGATGAAATCCGGCCTGAGCGGCATCCCCGTCCGGCGGGCGATGATGACCGAATTCAAGACCCTCTCGCCCTCCGACCGGCTGAGCCAGGCAGTGGAGTACCTGCTTGCTACCCCGCAGCAGGATTTCCCGGTGGTGGACGGTGGACGCGTGGTGGGCGTCCTGACCCGCGCCGACCTGATGAAATCCCTCGCCCAGCACGATGAAGCCCTGCGCGTTGACGCCATCATGCGCCGCGACTTCGAGATTGTCCACCCCGGCGACATGCTCGAAGCCGCCCTGGGCCGCCTGCAGGCCTGCGACTGCCACCTCTTTCCGGTCGTGCAAGATGACACGCTGGTGGGCCTGCTCAACTCCGAAAACATCGGCGAGTTTCTCATGCTCCAATCCGCCCTCGAACGCCGCCTCGCCCGCTGACGAACATCCGACTATCTGACTACCTGACTATTCGACTACCTGACTATCCGACTCCTTCACCCCTTGACCATGCTCCACCGCCTCACCCGCCGTCAATTTCTCCCTGCGCCGATCGAGCGCGTCTGGCCGTATTTTGCCACCCCGGCCAACCTGAACGAGATGACGCCGCCCGATTTGGATTTTGAGATCGTGGCCGGTGGGGAACCGCCGATGTACGAAGGACAGATCATCGAGTACCGCGTGCGTTTTCTGCCCTTCGTCCGCTCGCTCTGGCTGACGGAAATTGCCCACGTGGTTGAAGGCCGCTACTTCGTGGACGAGCAGCGCCTGGGACCCTATCGCTTCTGGTATCACGAGCACATTTTCGAGCCGGTCGAAGGCGGGGTTTGGATGACCGATCGCGTTACCTACGCTCTGCCCTTCGGCCCGCTTGGCGACCTGGTGCATGCCCTCTGGGTGCGCCGCAAACTGGAGCACATCTTCGATTTCCGCCACCGGAAGATGATTGAGATTTTTGGCCCTGAGCCGAAGTCCGACGTCTCCCGACTTCCGCTTCCCGACGAGCGGGGTTATCGGACTTCTGACAGCCCGAGTGTTCTCCCGAACTTCGAGAAACACAGCATTGGAGATTGACCATGACCACTCTTGACCGTAACATCCTGACCCAATTCTTCGGCAAACTGCTGCCCCTCTTCCCGCCGCGCGCCGAAGCCTTCCTCAAAAGCGCCAACGCCGAAGACCTGCAGCGGGTCAACTTCCGCTACATTTTCACCGTCGAGGGGATGGTCGAAATCAGCCACCTCATCGAGGACTTTGTCCTCGCCAATCCCGGCGCGGCGGATATGCACGTCTCCTTTCAAGCCTTCTCGCGTTTCGCCGACCAGCAGGAACGCTATACCCGTCTGGCCGATTCCGTCAAAGGGCTTTGGCTCTACGGCGTCCCCGACGTCCCCCCGCCGCAACTGCCCCGCACCACCATCGTGGATACCGCCGGCACGCCGCTCGAACGTTACTGGTTTGTCATCGCCTATGGCCCCGGCGTCCACATGACCCTGCTGGCGGAAGAGGTTTCTCCTGAAGACCGTCTGCCCCACGAACCGCGCATGTACGAGGGCTTCTACACCTTCGACCCCAACTTTGCCTATAAAGTCCTGGATGTGCTCCACATGCTCTTCTCCGAGCGCATCCCCCAGCCCGTCCCGCCCGAACTGCTCGACTGACCCGCGACTGTTCCACTCCTCGACTATCCGACTCTTTGCCTCCCATGACCTCTCTCTGGTGGATTCGCCGCGACCTGCGTCTTGCCGATAACCCGGCGCTTCATGCCGCGCTCGCAGTGGGCGCGGTGGTCCCGGTCTTTATCCTCGACCCGAAGTTTGACTCCGCTCCCTCGCGCCGGCAGAACTTTCTTTACGAAGGTCTCCACGCCCTTGACAGGGATTTGCGTCAGCGCAACTCGTATCTTGTCGTTCGCAGCGGAGACCCCCTCGAAATCCTTCGCGCCCTGCTGGCCGAAACCGGCGCGCGAGCCATCTTTGCTGAAGAAGACTACACCCCCTACGCCCGCGCCCGTGACAAGCGCATCGCCGAATCCCTGCCGCTCACCCTTGTCCACGGGCAGACCGTCCACCACCCAGCCTCGATTGTCAAGCCGGATGGAAGCCCCTACACTGTCTTCACTCCCTTCAGCAAAGCCTGGAAAGCCGCCCTCCCCGCCGACCTGACCCCGCTCCCTGCGCCGCAGCATTTCCCGCCCGTCAGCCTGCCCGCCTCGGCTGGCCTATCCGATTATCCGTTTGAACACTCCGCTCCCGAATCTGCTTTATTCCCCCCTGGCGAAAAAGAAGCCCAGCGCCGCCTGTACCAATTCACCCAATCAGGCAATCAAAAAATCACCCAATATCATGAAACCCGCAACCGCCTCGACCTCGACGGCACTTCGCAACTCTCCCCCTATATCCGCTTTGGGATGATTTCCCTGCGCCAGGCCGTCCATGCTACCCGCCAGACTTCGGAAGTCTTAAAGACTTCCGAAGTCTCCGCCGGCCCGGCCACCTGGCTCAATGAACTCATCTGGCGCGAATTCTACATCGCCATCCTCTACCACTTCCCGCATGTGCTGCGCACCGCCTTCAACCCGGCCCTTGCCAACATCCCCTGGCGCAATGACGAAGCCGAATTTGCCGCCTGGAAGGAGGGCCGCACCGGCATCCCGGTCGTGGACGCCGCCATGCGTCAACTCCTCGCCACTGGCTGGATGCATAACCGCGCCCGCATGATTGTCGCCTCGTTCCTGGTCAAAGACCTGCTGATTGACTGGCGCTGGGGCGAAGCCTGGTTCATGGAAAACCTGCTGGATGGCGACCCGGCAGCCAACAACGGCGGCTGGCAGTGGACGGCTGGCACCGGCACCGACGCCGCGCCCTACTTCCGCATCTTCAACCCCGTCTTGCAATCCCGCAAATTCGACCCCAACGGCGATTACATCCGCCGTTGGGTGCCTGAACTTGCACACCTGCCTGCGGATGTCATTCACGCTCCCTGGGAAAAGGGTGTGCGCGTCCCCGGCTACCCGCCGCCCATCGTGGACCACAACGCCGTCCGCGAGCGCACCCTGACCGCCTATGCCGCCGCCAAAGATGACCGCAGACAGCAGGGCAGTATGTCGAAAGTTGTATAAATTCGTACCGTGAGAACTTGTCCCCGCAAGGGGATTAATCTTGCGCCATTTTTACACCACAATCGCGCCACTACCAACCGCAGGCTGCCGACCACTTGACCATCCGACTATCCGCGACTATCCGCGACTATCCGACTATTAGACTATTAGACTATCAGACTACCCGACTATGGACTCTTTCAACCGCCAAAATTACCTGAATATCGAAAGTTATCGCAGAGATGGGACGCCCGTCCGGACGCCGGTTTGGTTCGTTCGGGAGGGCGATACCCTGTATGTTTGGACACAGTACGACTCCGGCAAAGCCAAGCGTATCCGTCGCGAGGGACGTATCCGCATTGCTCCCTGCAAGGCGGATGGCACCCCCCTCGGCGAATGGGTCGAAGCCCGTGCCGAAGCCGATGCCTCGCCCCAAGCCATTGAACACGTCCAGCGCCTGATGCGCCGCAAATACGGCCTGGCCTTCCTCTTCTTCCGCTTCCTGGGGCGTGGCCGCCGCTACACCGCCCTCCGCATCCGCCCCCTCACCTGACCTCGACTTTTGACTATCCGACCACCTGACTATCCGACTACCTGACTATCCGACAATGGACTTCACCACCCAACCCTACCTCTCGCTCGAAACCTACCGCAAAAACGGTGAGCCGATGCGCACACCGGTCTGGTTTGTGCGCGATGGCGACAAAATCTACATCCGCACGGTGGCCAATTCCGGCAAAGTCAAGCGACTGCGCGCCAAGCCGCGCCTGCGCGTTGCCCTGTGTGACCGCGTTGGGAACGTGACCGGCCGCTGGGTCGCAGCGACCGGGCGCGAGGTCCGCGACGACCCGGCCCTGTATGAGCGTGTTGACCGTCTGCTGGACGAAAAATATGGCGAGATCAAACGTCAACTGGCCGCCCAAGCCGCCGCCGAAGGGCGCGTGTACACCATCCTGGAGATTCGCCTCGATGAATGACATCTGGCAATTTCAACAAACCCTCACCCGCCGCCTGTCCATCTGGTCAATTGCCAGCATCCTGCTGGGAGCGGTCATGTTGCTTTTCCGCATGCCCTTCTGGAATGGACTGGGCTTTCAGTTCATCGCCTGGGGGCTGATTGACCTGCTCATCGCCTGGGGTGGCTCGGTCGGGACGCGTAAACGCCGCGCCCGCCTGACCGAGGCACAGGCCACCGAAGCCGCCCCGCAGGAAGCCCGCAAACTGGTGCGCATCCTGTGGATTAACACCGGCCTGGATGTCCTCTACATGCTCGCTGGCGTGCTGGTTGCCGTCCTCCCTGGCGCCTCCAATCCGCTCTGGTTGGGGACGGGCATCGGCATCCTGATTCAGGGCGCGTTCCTGTTCTTCTTCGACTGGTTCCACGCCGTCCAGGCGCGCCACTTGTAGGACAGCCTTTCCAGGCTGTCAAAGGGACAGGCTAAAAGCCTGTGCTACAGAAGACAACATTTCAAGCAGATGTAGGACAGCCTTTCCAGGCTATCAAACAGACAGGCTAAAAGCCTGTACTACAGAAGACAACGTTTCAAGCAGATGTAGGACAGCCTTTCCAGGCTGTCGAAGAGACGGGCTGAGAGCCTGTGCTACAGGAGCCAACATTTCAAGCAGATGTAGGACAGCCTTTCCAGGCTGTCAAAGGGACAGGCCGAAAGCCTGTGCTACAGAAGCCAACATTTCAAGCAGATGTAGGACAGCCTTTCCAGGCTGTCGAAGAGACAGGCTAAAAGCCTGTCTACGCACGATCGGACGATGACATGATGAAACTCAAACGCATCCTCTTTCCCCTCTTCCTTGTCCTCCTCCTGCTCCTCCTCGTCGGGCCCTTTCTCATCCCCGTCCCGCCGCTGGAGGGGACGCGCCCGCCGCATGAACTGGCCGACTCCGATAGCCAGTTTGTCGAAATCAACGGCTTGAGCGTCCACTACAAAATGCGCGGCGCAGGCGAGCCGGTCTTCGTCTTGTTGCACGGCTTCGGCGCCAGCCTGTATTCGTGGAACGCCGTCCTCGAGCCGCTTGGTGAACTTGGCACGGTCATCGCCTACGACCGGCCGGCCTTCGGCCTCACCGAACGCCCGCTGACCTGGGAAGGCGAAAGCCCCTACAGTCCCCAGGCGCAGGTGGACCTGCTGCTCGGCCTGCTCGACCATTTCGGCGTCCAGCGCGCCATCCTGGTCGGCAACTCGGCCGGCGGCACGGTGGCGATGAACTTCACCCTGCAACACCCTGACCGTGTCCAGGCGCTTATCCTGGTGGACCCGGCGGTTTATGGCGGAGGCGGCGCGCCAGCCTGGATTCGTCCCCTGCTGCGCACGCCGCAAATGCGTCACCTCGGCCCGTTGATTGCGCGCCAAATCCAGACCCGCGGCCCCGAACTCATCGAACTGGCCTGGTACGACCCTTCCCGTATCACCCAGGAGACGCTCGACCTCTACAAAAAGCCGCTCCAGGTTGAGAACTGGGACCGCGCCCTGTGGGAACTGACCGTTTCCAGCCAGGAGTCCGGTCTGACCGAACGGCTGTCCGAATTCACCCTGCCCGTGCTGGTCATTACCGGCGATACTGACCGCATCGTCCCCACCGAGCAGTCCATCCGCCTGGCCGGGGAACTGCCGCAGGCGCAACTGGTCGTCATCCCGCAGGCCGGGCATGTCCCGCACGAAGAACAACCCGCCGCTTTTATGGAGGCGGTCGCGGCGTTCGTCCAATCCATCCCCTAACCGTATCTCTCAAGAAAGGAAAAAACATGTCGTCTCAATCCCTCTCCCCCGCCCAGGCCCCCGAAAAGACCTTTCGCGGTCTGCGCACCTTCAACCTGGTGATGGGCTTCCTGCACCTGCTGCAAGGCGTGCTGATGCTCGTCATCACCTTCTCGCTCGACAAGACCTATCCCATCTTCACCAATTATCTGAAGTTTGACCTGGCCACCCGCTCGCTGGTCACCGACCCGCGCCTGGCCTACAACGTGAACTTTGGGGTGGGCGTGGCGCTCTTCTTGCTCCTCTCGGCGGTCGCCCATTTCAGCCTCTCGACCTTCGGCTACAAGTGGTATGTGGCAAATCTCAAGAAAGGCATGAATCCGGCCCGCTTCTACGAGTATGCCCTCTCCTCTTCGCTGATGATTGTCCTGATTGGTCTGCTGGTTGGCATCAACGACCTGGCGGCGGTGATTCTCATCTTCGGCCTGAACGCCTCGATGAACCTGTTCGGCCTGCTGATGGAAAAGCACAACCAGACTACCCCGAAGACCGATTGGACAGCGTTCATCTTCGGCTGCATCGCCGGCATCATCCCCTGGATTGCCATTGTCTGGTACTTCCTGGGCGCGGTCAACATCGGCGGCGATGTCAAACCCCCGGCGTTCGTTTACGCCATCATCCCGACCATCTTCGTCTTCTTCAACATCTTCGCCGTCAACATGTTCCTGCAATACAAGAAGGTCGGCCCCTGGAAGGATTACCTGTTCGGCGAGCGCGTTTACATCATCCTCAGCCTGGCCGCCAAAACCACCCTGGCCTGGATGATTTTCTCCGGCGTCTTCGCGCCGTAACAAACCCGAAACGTTTCTCAGGAGTCCGACAACTCCAGTTGTCGGAGACGGCGCTTCCGCCGAAGTCTGGAGACTTCGGACTCCTGAAACGTTTCCTCGCAATTCTCCTTCGTGTCCTTTGTGTTGAGAATCCCCATGCCCAAAGTCTCCCTCCACACCCCCGCCCCTGACTTCACCCTGCCCGACTACACCGGCCGGCCCTTCCGTCTCTCCGAGCAGCGCGGCCGCAACGTCCTGCTGGTCTTCAACCGTGGCTTTGTCTGACCATTCTGCCAGCGGCACATGGCGCAGTTGCGCCAAGACTACGCGGAATTCAAGCAGCGGAACGCCGTCATCGTTGTCGTCGGCCCAGAAGATGCGGCGGCCTTCGCCCGTTACTTCAGTGCAAATGACCTGCCCTTCCTCGGCCTGCCCGACCCGACCCATAGCGTGCTGAAACTGTATGGCCAGGAAGTCAACCTGTTCAAACTCGGCCGCATGCCCGCCCAGGTGCTGATTGACCGGCATGGCCTCGTCCGCTATGTTCACTACGGCCACTCGATGGCCAACATCCCCGCAAATGCCGAGATGCTCGCCCTGCTCGATGAACTGAATGCCGAATAACGACGGCTTCATCTTCCTCGACGGCGCGCCCTTGCACCTCCGCCTGAGGAGGAATTTGCCCATCCGGGCCGCACAGGCGCCGGGTCCATTTTGCGCGCCAGAGGGAGACGTCTCTTTGAAGCCGGGATGACTCAGACGGAGCGGAGTATAATTCGCCGAAATCTCCTGTGAGGCGCCTAATGGCCGAACACTTCTATTCCATCTCTCCCGAAATCTTCCACATGTATCCGGGCTACGTCCGCGGCGTGGTCATCGCTTGCGGCGTGCACAATGGGCCTTCGCCCGAAGCATTGATTGGGCTGCTGCGTCAGGCCGAGGCCTCGCTCCGGGAGCGGCTGAGGCTCGAGACAATCGCCGAAGAACCGCGCATCGCCGCCTGGCGCGAAGCCTACCGCCGGTTTGGGGCCAAACCGTCGGAGTTCCGCTGTTCGGTCGAGGCCATGGCCCGCCGCGTCCTGCGGAATGAGCCTCTCCCCTCAATCAACGCCCTGGTGGACATTGGCAACCTCGTCTCTTTGCGTCACCTCCTGCCGGCCGGCGGCCACGCCATTGACGTGCTGAGCGGCGACATCGAATTGCGCCTGGCCGGCGGCGCAGAGACCTTCGTCGCCTTCGGGACGAGCGAGGTGGAGCAGCCGTTGCCGGGCGAGGTGATTTTTGTCGAGGGGAATACCGTCCTGACCCGCCGCTGGACCTGGCGGCAGGCGAATCACACCCTGACGCTGCCCGAGACGACCGCGGTCGAATTCAACGTGGACGGCCTGCCGCCGGTGACACCGGCCGAGGTCGAGCAGGCCTGCGCCGAGGTCGTGGACTTGATCGGGCGCTTCTGCGGCGGGGAGGCGCGGGTCGAGATGCTTTCGGCGCAAAACCCGCGCATCCGGCTGATGGGATGATGTGACAGTCACCGGCGAGGTGACTGTCACATCCTTTTTCAGGGGATCAGGGGGAAATCCTAGCGGCGGTTGCGCAGGAAAGTTGGAATATCCAGGTTTTCGGTATCGAAGGCCTGCGGCTGGAACTCACCGTTTTGCGGGGCTTCGGGGCGGGCCTCCACGCTGGCCATCTCCTCCGGGCGGCGGATGGCCGGCCGCGGCTCGATGGCCCCCACCATCTGGCGGACGCTGGTTGGCCGCTGCACCACCCGGCGCGGCAGGCCAGAGCGTTCGAAGCCGGTGGCGATGACCGTCACCCGAATCTCGTCGCCCATCTCCGGGTCGATGACGGCCCCGAAGATCATGTTGACGTCCGGGTGGGCGGTCTCGCGGATGATGGCCGCCGCCTGGTTGACCTCGAACAGGGTCAGACTGGGGCCGCCGGTCACGTTGAACAGGACGCCGCGCGCCCCATCAATGGTGATGTCGAGCAGTTGGCTGGAAATGGCCTGTTCGGCGGCGAGGCGGGCGCGGTCCTCGCCCGAGGCGCGGCCGACCGCCATCAGCGCCGCGCCGCCCTCGCCCATGATGGTCTTGACATCCGCGAAGTCGAGGTTGATCAGACCGGGGACGGTGATGAGTTCGGAGATGCCGGCGATGCCCTGGCGCAGGACTTCATCGGCCACCTTGAAGGCATCCTGCAGGCTGGCGCGCTTGTCCACAATTTGCAGCAAGCGGTCGTTGGGGATGACGATGAGGGTATCGGCGTGCTCCTTGAGGCGGGCCATGCCGCTCTCGCAGGACTGCATACGTTTGTTGCCCTCGAAGGTAAAGGGACGGGTGACCACGCCGATGGTCAGCGCGCCGCACTCGCGGGCGATTTGAGCGACGATAGGCGCCGCGCCGGTGCCGGTCCCGCCGCCCAGCCCGGCGGTGACGAAGACCATGTCCGAGCCTTTCAGCACGGCATACAGGTCCTCGGCCGACTCTTCGGCAGATTTCTGGCCGATTTCCGGGTTGCCGCCGGCGCCCAGGCCGCGGGTCAATTTTTCGCCGATGCGGACGCGGGTGGGGGCCTTCGAAAGCAGCAACGCTTGGGCGTCGGTGTTGACGGCGACGAATTCGACGCCCTGGATGCCTTCCTCAATCATCCGATTGACGGCATTGCAGCCGCCGCCGCCGACGCCGACGACCTTGATGCGGGCAAAACTTTCGGCTTGCATTTTCTTCGTGTCCATGCTGATCCTCCTGAAAGAAAACGGTTTCGTATCCACCGCCCGGGCGGCGGAGGGTGGAACTAGGGAAGCAGCCGCCTGAGCCACTCCTTCAAGGCAGAAAAATCCGCCTGGCGTTCTCCCTGAGGAGCGCGGCGCGGCGAGCGCCGTCGGTGAGGTTTATCCTCGCCGGTCAGAGCGGCGGCCCAATACAACAGACCGATGCTGGTCGAAAAGGCGGGCGAATGCAACTGGTCGACCAGCCCGACCAGGTTTTCCGGCTGGGCGGTGCGGACGGGCATGCCAAGCACCTGGGCGGCCAGTTGACGGATGCCGGGCAAGGCGCTGGTGCCGCCGGTCAGCACCATGCCGGCCGGCAGGAGACCATCGTAGCCGGAGCGTTTGATTTCCTGCAAAATCAGGGCAAAAATCTCTTCGACGCGCGCCTCGATGATGTGAGCCATGTCGTGACGGCTGATTTCGGCCGGGACGTCCTCGCCGAACACCTGCACCCTGAAAGTCTCCTCTGCGCCGACGCCCGCTTTCAGCGCGTAGCCGTGCTGTTTCTTGATTTCCTCGGCCTGCGAGATGGGCAGGCGCAGGCCATGGGCGATGTCGTTGGTGATGTGGTTGCCGCCGACCGCCAGCACCATCGTGTGCCAGACGCTGCCATCCACATAGAGGGCCAGGTCGGTCGTCCCGCCGCCGATGTCGCAGACGGCCACGCCCATCTCGCGCTCGGCCGGCGTCAGGACGACATCGCCGGAGGCCAGCGGGTTGAGGACGAATTGAAGCACGTCCACGCCGGCCGCCCCTACCGCCTGGCGCAGATTCTCGACCGTAGCCTGGGCTGCAGTGATGATGTGCGCTTCCACTTCCAGGCGGTAGCCATGCATGCCCAGCGGTTGATGGATGCCGTCCTGACCATCGACGCGGAAACCGCGCTGAACGATATGGATGATTTCGCGGTTGTGCGGAATGGCGACTGCCTGGGCGGCCTCCAGGGCACGGGCTACATCCATCTCATCGATGGCCTCACCAGCGACGGCTGCCACGCCGCGGCTGTTGATGGAGGCCACGTGCGCCCCTGCCAGGCTGACGACCGCGCCGGTGATTTCCACGCCCGACGTGTACTCGGCCTTTTCCACCGAGCGGGTGATGGCCTGCGAGGCGGCGTTCAGGTCCACAATCACGCCTTTCTTGATGCCGTCGGACGGTTCGATGCCCACCCCCAGGATGCGGATGCGTTCTGCCTCTACCCGCCCGACCAGGGTGCAGATTTTGGTCGTACCGACGTCAATGCCGACAACAATATCGTCCATGGCTGCTACTTGTAGTAAGGAGCGTGCAGGTATTCCATGCTGATGAGTGAAGGCCGGATGCCCTGCGCGCTGAGGGTTTCGACGACCGTCTGATAGACCTGAAGTTTCGCGGCGATGTCTTGCGTATCCGGGCCGAAATAGACCATCCAGCCGCGCCCATCTTGCCAGCCGATGCCGTAGCGCGGGTCGTAAATCATCGGCGCGCCGGCGGGCAGGTAAGGCGCCAGGGTCAGCATGGCCTGGACAATTTCCGGCGCCAGGTAGGGGCGCTCGTAGGGAGGCGTATCCATGCCGATGGCGACAGGCGGCGGGCTGCCGCTTGCCGTGACTACCAACAACCCCTCAGCACTGCCGCGCGGCGGGAAGGCGACGCCGTTCCGGTCCAGCCAGGCCAATGCCTCGCCTTGATACCAGGCGATGACCGGAGTGCGCTCGGCCACCTCGATGACGATTTGGTTGGGGAAGCCGACATGCACCTCCACCGCCTCGAGGTCGAGGTAGGTGGCCCGCAAGATGGTCTCGATGCGTTCCGGCACAGCCAGGAAGATCGGTTGGCCCGTCATACGGACGGCAGCCTCGATCTCGGCTGCCCCCAGGCGCTGGTTGCCACGAATCTGCACTCCGCTGACGGTGAACATGGCCGAGGTCCACATCGTATAGAGCAGGAAAACCAGGCCGAGGGTCAACAGGCCGGAGAGCCAGCGCGGGCCGAATCGCGGCAGGCTGAGGGCGGGAGCATGCACCTCGGCGCGGCCCAGGCTGAGGGTCAGGTCGTATTGCTGACGGCGCTTCTGGCGAGGGGCCGGCTTGGGCCGCGCCGGCCGCTGGCGGGGCGGTTTCTTGTAAACCGGCTCAAGGGCGCGCCGCCGCTCTGCTTCCGGTTCGACAGGCAGAAGAAGCGTCTGGGGGCGATAAGCGGGGCGCGGGGCGACCGGTCTGACACGTTCCCTCCGCCGGCTGCGGGGAGCGGGCGTCTCCTCTTCCAGGCGGACGGTCTCGGCCGGCAGGCGGCGGGACGGCTTCCTGCGGTCGGGAATGCGCACGAAGGGGGAGGTGGGCTGGTCGCGGCGGGTCATGCGCTCCTCCGGAAGCGGCGTTCGGTGCGGTCGCGTTCGGCTTTGCGTTCCAGCGCCAGTTCGATCAGACGGTCCACCAGTTGCGGATAGGGTAAACCGGAGGCCTCCCAAAGTTTGGGATACATGCTGATGCTGGTGAAACCGGGGATGGTGTTGACTTCGTTCAAGTAAACGCGGCCGGTGTTCTTTTCCAAGAAGAAATCCACCCGCGCCATACCGGCGCAGTCAATGGCCGCGTAGGCTTTGACGGCCAGGGCGCGGATTTGTTCGGCGGTGTCCTCCGGCAGGGGAGCGGGGATGAGCAGACCGGAGGTGCCGTCGAGGTATTTCGACTCATACGAATAGAATTCCCGGCTGGGCAGGATTTCCCCCGGCACGGAAGCCTGCGGGGTGTCGTTGCCCAACACCGAGACTTCGATTTCGCGGGCCTCCACGCCGCGCTCGACCAGGACGCGCCGGTCATAGACGGCGGCCTCCAGCAGGCCCTCGCCCAGGTCGGCCCGGCTGCGGCACTTGCTGATGCCGACCGAGGAGCCGAGGTTGGCCGGTTTGACGAACAAGGGGTAAGGGCCGACCGATTCGGCCTGCGCCAGAGCGGCCGGCATATCGTTCTCGATTTGGGAACGCAGGAGCAGGGTCGATTCGACCACCGGCACGCCGATGGCGCGCATGACTTCCTTGAAGACTCCTTTGTCCATGCCGAGCGCCGAACCGGTCACGCCGGCACCTACATAGGCCAGGTCGGCCATTTCGAGCAGGCCCTGCAGGCTGCCGTCCTCGCCGTAGGTGCCGTGCAGGACGGGGAAGACCACGTCCAGCGGAGTAATCAGGTCCAGCCCGCCCGGGCGCAACGCATACAGGCCGGGGCGCGACGGGTCGGGCAGGATGGTGCAGGGGGTCAGGCCGGCGGTCTCGCCGCTTTCGAGGGCCTGACGAGCGTTAGGGCCGGTGAACCAGGCCCCGGCGTGGGTGATGCCGACCTGGTGAACCTCATAACGGGCCGGATCGAGCACTTCCAGCACCGAGCGCGCCGATTGCAGCGAAACCTCGTGTTCGCCTGACCTTCCACCAAACAGGACTGCAATGCGCATTTTGTTGTTCATTCGTTCACCCATTCGCCGAGCAGTTCGATTTCCAGTTCGAGTTCGACGCCGAATTTTTCCCGAACGGTCTGGCGGGCCAGGTCGATCAGCGCTTTGACGTCGGCGGCGCTGGTCTGGCCGTGGTTGATGAAGAAGTTGGCATGCAGCGGGCTGATTTCGGCATTGCCGATGCGCCGCCCCTTGAGACCGGCGGCTTCGATCAGCCGGCCGGCGTAGTCGCCGGGCGGGTTCTTGAACATCGAACCCAGGCTGGCGCCGGGCGGCTGGGTGCTGCGCCGCCGGGCGGAAAATTCGGCCATTTTGCTTTGGATGGCCTGCCGGTCACCGCGCCGGAGGCTGAGGTGAGCCTTGAGAATGACGGCCGGCAGGCGCTCGCGTTTCAGGCGGCTGGAACGGTAGCCGTATTCCAGCCGTTCGACCGGCCAGGTCTGGCGTCCGCCGCCGCGCAACAGCAATTCGGTCGAGTGAAGGCTGCCGGCCATGTCGCCGCCGAAGGCGCCGGCGTTGCCATAGACCGCCCCGCCCAGCGTGCCGGGGACGGTGGCGGCCCATTCCATGCCGCTCAGGCCGAGGCGGGCCGCCCGCTGGGCGAGGTCGTTGAGTGTGACGCCCGATTCGGCCGTCACACTCGGCGGCTCAGTCTGAGGGTGGAATTGAATCAGCCGGGCGCGGTTGAGGATGACGACGCCGCGCACGCCGCGGTCGCTGACCAGCACGTTCGAGCCGCCGCCCAGGAGGACGAAGGGCACATCCAGGCCCCAGAGGGTCTCGGCCGCTTCGGCCAGTTCGTCTGCCGAGCGGACGAAGAGCAGGATGTCGGCGGGACCGCCGATGCGCGCCGAGGTATAGCCTGCCATCAGGACGTTTTCCTGCAGGCGGTCGCCAAAGACGGCGCGGAGGTGACTGCGGAGCGACTCTTCCATAGCAGCGCGGCAAGCCAGAGACGGCTAGAAGTAGCCTCCGTGACCTTCTTCGCTCTTCAGGTAGCCGATGAGTTTGTGGACGGCCTTGCGCATCTCCTCGGGCGGCTGGTCGGCCGGTTTGCGGCGCAGCGGGTCGGGAGAGGGGATGTCGCCCAGCACCATTTTGATGGGCGGCAGGGCCAGGGTCTCGGATTTGAACACACGGGTCTTCTTAGTCATGCGGAACCTCGCTTTCTGCAAGACGGTCCAGCACTTGCGTGCTGATCTGGTCGGCGTCACCGGCAGACAGGACGAGCAGAACGTCGCCGGGACGGAGATGGTCGAGGAGATAAGCGCTGACGGCGCCGAGTTCGGCGATGAAGTGCGCCGAAGGGCGGTTCATCGCAGCGACGATTTCTCTGGCCGAGAAATCCTGTTTGGGTTCGCGGGCGGCGTAGATTTCGGTGACGATGACCTGGTCGGCATCCTCGAAGGCGCCGACGAATCCGTCGAAGAGGGCGCGCGTCCGTGAGTAGGTGTGCGGCTGCCAGACGGCCCACAGCCGGCGGCCCGGATAGCGGGCGCGGGCAGCCGAAAGCGTGGCGCGGATTTCGGTCGGGTGATGAGCGTAATCGTCCACGACGGTCACGCCGCCTCTCTCGCCGCGCACCTCGAAGCGGCGGCCGGCGCCGCTGAACGTGCTCAGCGCCTCGGCCGCTTGTTCGAGCGGGAGGCCGAGCAGTTTGGCGACCGTCAGCGCCGCCAGGGCGTTGCGCACGTTGTGCAGGCCGGGCACCTGCAAATCAACGATGGCCGCTTTGCCGATGACCGAGGCACTGAAGGTGAAGCCGCCGCGTTCGTTGGCAACCAGCATGGTGGCAAAGGCGTCCGGCTTGCGGTCGCATTCGGCCGTCCGGGGGCGCAAAGCGTAGGCGAGCACGTTGCGGCCGCTTTTCTCGACCTCGTCCATCAGGCGGCAGGCGCCGGGGTCCTCGCCGCAAGCCACCAGGAGGCCGGTGGGGGGAAGCAGGCGGGCAAAGTCGAGGAAAGCCTGCTGAAAATCCTCCGGCGTGGGGTAGCAGTCGGGGTGATCGTGTTCGATGTTGGTAATCACTTCGATGACCGGTTTGAGGCCCAGAAACATGTGGTCATATTCGTCGGCCTCGATGACGAAGAAATCGCCCTCGCCGGCGCGGGCATTGACGCCCAGGTTGTTCAACACGCCGCCGACGATGAAGGTCGGGTCGGTTTTGGCCTCGCTCAACACCCAGGCAATCATGGCAGTGGTGGTGGTCTTGCCGTGCGTGCCGGCGACGGCGATGCCGGTGCGGCCGGTCATCAATTCGCCCAGGAAGTCGGCCCGTTTGAGGACCGGGATGCCGGCGGCGCGGGCGGCCAGGACCTCAGGGTTGTCATCGGGGATGGCGGACGAGCGCACCACCACATCGGCGGCGGCGACGTTCTCCGGGCGGTGGCCGATCATGATGGTCGCCCCAGCCGCCTGAAGGTCGCGCAGGATGGGCGCGGCCAGCCGGTCCGAGCCGCTCACCCGGTATCCCATTTCCAACAGGACACGGGCGATGGCCGAGAGGCCGCTCCCACCGATGCCGATGAGGTGAACGCGTTTCATCCTGCTCCTAGATGAACACGACGATAACGAAAATGAAAGCCAGCACCACCGCGAAGTAAATGGTCGGTTCGCCCATCACGCGCGGCGGCAGATATTCAACCAGTTTCAGGGCCGCCTCGCCCATGGGGGTGCCGGGGATGGGAGGGCTGATGGTGGCAAAAGGATATTGGGCGTTGTGCATGAAGTGCCAAATCGAGCCGATGATGAGATAACCGTTCAAGGCGCCCAGGAAGATGCCCAGCAGCGTATCTTGCAATTTTTCGCGCGTCATCTTGGCAGCAAAGCGCGGGATGTTGGGGGTTTGATAGCCGAAGAAGACCAGGACGATGACGATGATGGCACGCAGCCAGAACGAGAACTTGGCATCCCCGGCCATCAGGTCCGAGATGAAGGAGACATAGCGTTCGAGAAGAGCGGTGAAAGTCAGGGCCAGGATGACGCTGAAGGAGACCAGCAACTCACGCGCCCAGCCGCGCATGGCGCCGATGACGCCAAAGAGCACCACATACATCCAAAAGATGAAGGTCAGGCTAACCACGGTGTCCTCTCCTCTTCTTGGCCAGAGCGAGCAATTCGCCGGCGATTTCTTTGGCCGCGCCGGGGTGCGCCAGCCGGCGCATGCAGCCCCGCATCGATTCCAGCCGCTCCGGCGTTTGCAGAATGGCGCGCACGGTGGGCAGGAGAGTCTCGCTCAACAGGCTGTCCTCCAGAGTCACGGCCGCACCCATGCGGGTCAAATAGGCGGCGTTGACCTTCTGGTAGTGCCAGGCGTGCGGATAAGGGACCAGGATGGCCGGCAAGCCGAAGAGCGGATACTCGCCCAGGGCCGAGGCCCCGCCGCGCGAGAGAACCAGGTCGGCGGCAGCCAGCACCGCGCCCATCTCCTCGTGCAGATACGGGTAGAGGTGGTAACGCGCCAGTTGAGCCTCGCTCAGGCTGCGGGTGCGCGCCTCGACCTCCGGCCAGTCGAGTTCGCCGGTGATGTGCACCACCTGAGCCAGTTCGAGCAGCCCCGGCAGGGAATCCAGTACGGCATGATTGATGGAACGCGCCCCCTTCGAGCCGCCGGTGACGAGCAGCACCGGCTCCGTCTCGCTCAGCCCCAACGCCTGACGGCCGGTCCGACGCGTCCAGCCGGTCAATTCGCGACGGACGGGGTAGCCGGTCAGCCGCAGACGGGCCGGGCGGCGGAAGAAACGAGCCGACTCTTCGACCGTGATGCAGATGCGGCTGGCAAAGCGCGCCAGCGTGCGCAGCGCCAGGCCAGGTTCGATATCCGGCACGTACAGCAGGCTGGGGATGCGCCAGCCAGCCAGCGCCATCGGCACGGCCACGTAGCCGCCGGTGAAGAACAGCACATCTGGGCGATACTCGTCCAGGATGCGGCGGGCAGCGAAGAAGCCACGCGTCAGCCGCCACAGGTTGCCCGGCAGAGCACGCAGACCCACACCGTGGACACCGGCGGCTGGGATGGCTTTGAAAGGCACACCGGCCCGCTGGACCAGCCCGGCCTCCATACCGCCTTCTCCGCCCACCCACAGCGTCTCGAGGCTATCGCTCAGGGCTTGCAGGACGGCCAGGGCGGGATACACGCCGCCGCCGGTCCCGCCGGCGCAGATCAACAGACGCACGATACGACCTCCAGGTAGAATCCGCCGGGACGAGGCCCAGGGCGGTGGAACGCGAAACGCTCAACAGGATTCCAATCGCCGCCAGCGAGGAGATGAGGCTCGAACCGCCGGCGCTGACAAAGGGCAAAGCGTTGCCGGCAAAGGGCAGCAGACCGACCATGACGGCCATGTTGATGCCCGCTTCGATGACAATCCAGACCGTCGCTCCGCCAGCCAGCAGCGCGCCGAGCATATCGGGGGCCTGGGCGGCGATTTTCAAACCGCGCCACAGGATGATGCCGTATAACAGGAACAATCCCAACGCGCCCGCCAGTCCGAGTTCCTCCACCACGACGGCGAAGATGCTGTCGGTGGGGGGCACCGGCAGGCCGGTCAACTTGGTGCTGGCGCGCCCGATGCCAACCCCGAACCAGCCGCCGCGAATGATGGCGCTCAGGGAGCGGCGCACCTGGTAATCGGACTGGATGGGGTCGCGCAGACCGGCCAGGTAGGAGACCAGGCGCGCCCGTCCGGTGGCGCTGAATTGCACCACCAGCCAGCCGACTGCCAGAGCCACCACCATGAACAAGACCATCTGGCGCAGTTCGCCGCCAGCCAGGAAGAAGAGGATGCCACCCAGCATGAAGATGGTGATGGTGGCGCTCAAATCGGGCTGGATGTAAATCAGACCGCCGACAATGCCCAGGATGACCGCCAGGGGAATCAGTCCCAATTGAGCATCGTGCAGATGTTCGCGCTTGCTGTATAACCAGACGGAAAGGTAAATAATGGTCACCAGTTTGGCCAATTCGGAGGGCTGCACCGAACCGCCGAAGAAAGAACGCACCGCCCCGAAACGCACCTCGTTGTTAATCAGCACGCCGATGAGCAACAGGATGGTCACGCCCATGACGGGGACGGCCAGTTTGCGCCAGAGGCGGTAGTCGCTACGCGCCAGGACGGCACAGATGACCGCCCCAATCACCATCCACAGAATTTGTTTTTTGAACATGTAGCCGGGGTCGGCATAGACCAGCAGAGAGAAATCGGCGCTGGCCGAATAGAGCATCAGCAGCCCGAAGGTGCCGAGGGCAATCACCGCCAGCAACAAGGGGATGTCCAGGCCGAGGGGCGCCGGGCGGCGGAGGGCCGAGGCCGTCCGCGCCGCGCCGGGGTTGGGTGGATTCACGAAAGTTCCAATACCCATTTGCAGAACGCCTCTCCACGTTCTTCAAAATCGCGGAATTCGTCGAAGGAGGTGCCTCCCGGCGAGAGCAGGACAACCCGGCCGGGTTGCGCGAGTCGAGCCGCCGCCTCGACGGCCGCCCGCAGACCGGGGCAGCGCTGCAGACCGAACGTCTGCCCGCCGCCCTGCTGTTGGAGGACGGCTTCAATTTTGGCGGCCGCCTCGCCGAACACAATAACGTGTTCGACGCGTCGGGCCACCAGTTCGGCCAGCGGCTCCCAGGGCAGGTTTTTGTCGCGGCCGCCCAGCAACAGGATGATGGGTTCGTCGAAGGAGCGGATAGCGGCCATCGTCCGCTCAGGGGCGGTGGCAATCGAGTCGTTGTACCAGGCTGCGCCGCGGTAGGTGCGCACGTATTGCAGGCGGTGGGGCACGCCGCCGAAATCCTGCACTCCGGCCAGGATGGAGCGGCGGGGCAGGCCGGCCGCACAGGCAATTGCGCAGGCGGCCATGACGTTCAGGCGGTTGTGCTCGCCGCGCAGCCGGATGGTATCCTGCTTGAGAAGGGTGGATTCCTTCCCCTGGGCGCGCAGGCAGATGCGCCCTTTCCGCAAGAAGACGCCCTCGCCGTCTTCGGGCAGGGGGGTAAAACCGAAGGACAGCAGCCGCCCCCGTACCTGACCGCGCAGCCCCCAGGCGCCAGGGTCGTCGCGGCCGAGGATGGCGATGTCCTCCGCTCGCTGATAGGCCAGGATGCGGGCCTTGGCGGCAGTGTAGGCCTCCATCGTGCCGTGACGGTCGAGGTGATTGGGCGTGATGTTCAGGATGACGGCCACATTCGGCGAGAGGGTCATCTGCTCGAGTTGGAAACTGGAAATTTCCAGGATGGCCAGGTCATCGGGGCGCATTTCGTCCACGTAATTCAGCAGCGGGTCGCCGATGTTGCCGCCGACATAGACGCGCCGCCTGCCGCCCTCGAAGGCGGCCCGGGCGATGCGCCCGACCAGCGTGGTGGTGGTCGTCTTGCCGGCCGAGCCGGTGATGCCGATGGTCGGGCAAGGGACGGCTTCCATGAAAACTTGCGTGTCGTTGGTCAGCGGCAGGCCGCGCCGGATGGCTTCCTGCACCAGCGGCAAACTGAGCGGGATGCCGCCCGAAATGCACAGCACATCGGTCGTCTCGAGCAGACTGAGCGGGTGGTCGCCGAGCACCCAGCGAATGGGCAGGTCGGCCAGGGCGGCCTGGGCGGAGACCATCTCCTCGGCCACGCGGCGGTCGTTCAGGGTCACGCTGGCGCCGTGACGCGCCAGATAGCGCGCCGCCGCCTGTCCCTGACGGGCGCCTCCCAGGATGGTCACGCGTTTGCCGGTCCAGTCTGTGGTCATGTCACACCAGCGCCAGGCCCACGCCCAGCATCGCGCCCAGCAGGCCGATGAGCCAGAATCGTTGGACGATTTGCATCTCCGACCAGCCCAGCAGTTCGAAGTGCAGATGGATGGGCGCCATTTTGAAGAAGCGGCGGCCTTTGGTCAATTTGAAATAGACAATCTGAATCACATCGCTCAACGCCTCGCTGAAAGGGATGACGGCAATGATGGGCAGCAGCGCCCACTGACCGGTCATCAGGGCGATGACGGCGATCGAGGCGCCGAGCGAAAGCGAACCGGTATCGCCCATGAACAATTGGGCAGGATGCACGTTGAACCACAAAAAACCGAACAGGGCGCCCACCATGGTAAAGCAGAAACGGGCGATGAAGACCTGCCCCTGCATAATGGCGATGCCGCCGTAGGCAGCAAAGATAGTCGCCGAAATCAGGCCGGCCAGGCCGTCCAACCCATCGGTGAAATTGATGGCATTGGTCATGCTGACGATGACGAAGGCGGCGATGGGAACGTACCAGACGCCCAATTCGACTTCGCCCTGGCGGCCCGGCAGGAACAAATCGGGCACATCGAGGATGTACTTCAGGGCGAAGGCCACGCCCAGCGCCAGCACAATCTGGGCCAGGAATTTGGTGCGGATGCGCAGCCCGCTGCCTTTGCGCCTGCCGCGAATCCCTTCCCAGTCGTCCAGGGCGCCCAAGACGGCGTAGACGAACATGGCGGCCAGCGGCATCAGCACGGAGCGGCCAAGCACCTTCATGCCAATCAGGCTGACGGCGTTGAGCAAAATGGTCAGCAGCGCCACCGGCAGGATAATCATCACGCCGCCCATGGTAGGCGTGCCCATTTTCGTAAAATGGCGGCCCGGCTCCTCGACACGGATGATTTTGCCGATCTTGAAATGGCGCAGGATGCGCAAAAGCGGCCCGCCCCAAATAACGGTCATCATGAAGGCCAGGCTGGCCAGGCTCAGGACAAAGGGCGTTTCGCTCATTCGGCCGCCTCCAGAGCCGTGACGATGCGATCCATGCGGATGCCACGCGAACCCTTGACCAGTACCACGTCCGATTCGCCCAGCATTTCCAACAGGCGGGCGACCGCCTGGTCGGTAGTCTCGCATTCATGCACCGCGGTGGACCTCAGGCCGGCCTGCCGGGCGGCGGCGGCGATGATGCGGGCGCGCTCGCCGACGGTGATCAGCAGATCGGCCACCTCGGCCGCCCGCACCCCGACCATCTCATGGCCGGCGCGTTCGTAGGGGCCGAGTTCGAGCATGTCGCCCAGGACGGCCACCTTGCGGCCCTCCAGTTCGGCCAGCAGGTTCAGAGCGGCCAGCATCGATTCGGGCGAGGCGTTGTAGGTGTCATCGAGCAGCAGCGCCCCGCTGTGGGTGCGGACGGCCACCAGCCGCAACTGGGTGTGCCCCTGGCGCAAGCCGGTCAAGATTTCCTGCCAGGTCAATCCTTCGGCCAGGCCCACCGCCGCCGCCCGCAAGGCGGTGTGTACCGAGTGCTGGCCGATGAGCGGGACGCGCACGTGGAGCGTGTCTGTGCCGTAATGCATCCGAAAGCGGATGCCTTCCAACCCCAACCCTTCGACCTCGTCGGCCCACAGATGAGCCTGCGGGTCGAGGCCGTAATACAGGATGCGCGCCCGGGTCAATTCGGCCATCGGCCGCACCCACGGATCGTCGTAGTTTAGGACGGCCACGCCCTCCGGAGCAGGGGGCAGCGCCTGAATCAGTTCAGATTTGCCGCGCGCAATCGCCTCTTGCGAGCCGGCCCGCTCGGCATGGACGGTGCCGATGTTGGTTATCACGCCGACTTGCGGCAGGGCGATGTCGCACAGGAAGGCGATCTCGCCGGGGACATAGAAGCCCATCTCCAGCACAGCCCGTTCGTGCCCGGCGCTCAGGTGCAGTATGGTCAGCGGCAGGCCGATTTCGTTGTTCAGGTTGCCGGGGTTCTTCAACGTGCGGTAGCGCATGCTCAGGACCTCGGCTACCAGTTCTTTGGTGGTTGATTTGCCCACCGAGCCGGTGATTCCGATGACGCGCAGATTCAATTTGCGCCGCCAGAAGCGGGCGATTTGTTGCAGCGCCGTCAGCGTGTTTTCGACCCGCAGGCAGACGGGCAAGTGGTTCAGCACTTCGAGCGAGGCGAGCGGGCCGCGCAGGTCGAGGGTCGGGTAGGCCTCTTTCAGGTCGCGCTGGATGAGGGCAAAGGAGGCCCCGCGCCGGAAGGCGTCGGCGACGAAGTCGTGACCGTCGAGGCGTTCGCCGGCCAAGGCCACGAACAGGCTGCCGGGGATGACCTGCCGCGAGTCGATGGCCGCCTCGGTGATGACAGTTTCGGCGGAGGGACGGGTGTGCGTCAGGGCTTCGAGTACGTCGGCCAACGTCAACACAGGGACCTCACTCTCCTCCTGTCGCTTGCAGGCGGATGTCGTCCGGCGGGATGTTCATCAGCACGACCAGTTGTTCGACCATCTGGCGGAAGACCGGCGCGGCCACCTGGGAAGCCCAGGGCGAGGCGGTGGGGCGTTCGAGCCAGATGTAAACGAGGAAGCGCGGGTCGTCCACCGGCCCCCAGCCGATGAACGAGGCGTTGGTCTGGTAAGGATCGTAACCGTAGGCGGTCGGGATTTGGGCGGTGCCGGTCTTGCCGGCCAGGGTGTAGCCGGGGACGCTGGCCAGCGAGGTCTCGTTGCTGAGCGATTCGACCAGCATCTGATTGAGGAGGTGAGCCGTTTCGGGCGAGATGGGCCGCCCCACGATTTGGGTGGACATGTTGCGCTGCTGGCCGTCTTGCACCATGGCGTAGAGAACATGCGGATAGACCATGCGCCCCTGGTTGGCAATAGCCGAACCGGCCATGACCATCTGGATGGGGGTGACGGCGACGCCCTGGCCAAAAGCGTTGGTCCCCAGGTCAATCGGATACCAGTCATTGTCGCCGGGCAGTTTCAGGCGGCCGGGGTTCTCGCCGGCCAGGTCGATGCCGGTCGTGTGGCCGAGGCCGAAATTCTGCATGTAATCGTAAAAGACGTCAGCGCCCATCTCGACGGCCGTCCAGGCCAGGCAGACATTGAGCGAGTGCTGCAAGCAGCCGGTCATGTCCTGGTAACCCCAGGCGCCGCCGTCCCAGTTGTGGATGTAACCGCCGCCGACGATGATCGTGCCGGTGTCGAGGAAGACGGTATCCGGCGTGACCGTGCCGCTGTCGAGGGCGGCCGCCATGGTCAGGATTTTCAGCACCGAGCCGGGTTCGTAGGCCTGGCTGATGGCCCGGTTGAAGGGCGTCTCACCGATGAAGATTTGCTCATATTCCCAGTAGTGGTTGAGGTCCATGCGCGGGGTGGTCGCCATCGCCAGGATTTCGCCGGTTTGGGGATCCATGACGATGATGACGCCCGAACGCGCCCCATAGGTCTGCAAGGCGCTGTCGAGAGTCTGTTCGGCAGCCGCCTGAATCTGGCGATCGAGAGTCAGAATCAGCGTCGCGCCGGGGGGAATATCCGGCAGTTCTTCGGCCCGGTTCGGGTCGGACGGCACCCACAGGGTCACCGGCACGCCCGCCAGCAGACTATCGTACTTCTCCTCGATTCCGTAATAACCCTGCCCTTCGCGGGTGGTAAACCCGATCACGTTCGAGGCCAGAGCGCCCTCCGGGTAACTGCGCTCCAAATGCGGGACAAAGCGCAGCCCGGCCAGGCTCTGCCCGGAAGGGTCGTTGACCAGCACCTGCTGGAGTTCGATCAGTTTGTCGGCCTGTTCGGGCGGCACGTGGTCGGCCAGCACCACGTAGAGGACGTCGTCCGCCGGCTGGGTGATTTGGGTCAGGACGGTGTTGTAATCCAGCCCCAGGTAAATGCTGGCAGCCAGGGCAACGCTTTCGGGGTCGCGCACGGCTTGCAGGTCCACGCCGATTTCGTAGATGGTGCGATTGCCGGCCAGCAGGTTGCCGTTGCGGTCGTAGATTTCGCCACGGGCAGGATAGTAGGTCACCCAGGCGCCGTCGTAAGGGTCATGCTCGACCAGCCAGGCGCGGGCCTGCGGATCGGCCTGGATGCGGACCATCTGAAACAGGATTCCGCTGCCGAGCAGGGCCAGCAGGAAGGTGAGGACGCTGAAACGCCAGGCATGAGGGTTGTGCATGGTCACCTTGTGGTGGTCTGGTTCGAGGCGGTCAGTTGGTCAGAGAACCACTCGAGCAGCGATTGGCGATAGGCCGGCAGGAGAAGGCTGACCGGCGCAGGCGGCGCGCTGCGAGCGAGATTCACCGGCGCAGGCGGCTGATAGCCAGGAGCAACAATATACAGAATCTCATCGGCCCGGGCCGGGTGAAAGCCCATGGCCAGGGCGCGCTCCCGCATGGTGCTGTAGGAGGTCAGGTTGGCCAGTTGAGTCTCCAGGTCAGCGTTGACCCGGCGGGCGTTGAGGATTTCGTCCTGGAGGAATTGCAGTTCGCGGCCGGCCAGGGCGGTGCGGGTGGTGATATTCAGGTGCAAACCGGCCATCAGGGTCACCACCACCAAGCCAAGCAAAAAAAGGCCAAGCCACTGGCGTTGTACACGCCAGGGGGCCTGTTGCACCTTGCGGGCAATTCCTGTGACGTTGTCCATAGCGTCAATCCGTGTCATGCAAGGATAATTTCGCTGTGCGTGATGCTGCACCTCCGTTCTGCTGGGACTGAAGTTCAGTCGCAGATGAGCCAACACCCATTGGCTAGATTTTCTCGGCTATTCTCAACCTCGCGCTGCGAGCGCGGGGATTACGAGCAATTTCTTCTCCGCCCGGCGTAATCGGCCGCCGGACGATTTCTCTGAGCGTCGCTTTGTGCCCGCAAGTGCAGACCGGCTGACGGGGCGGGCAGAGGCAGTCGCGGCTTTCGCGGCGAAAGAATTCCTTGACCAGGCGATCCTCCAACGAGTGGAAGGCGATCACCGCCAGCCGTCCGCCCGGAGCGAGGACATTCGCCGCCTGCGGCAGGGCTTCCTCCAGCGCCTCCAGTTCGCCGTTGACGGCGATGCGCAGGGCCTGGAAGGTGCGCGTGGCCGGATGGTGGGGGCCGCGCCGTCCGACCGTTCGCTCGATGAGATCGGCCAGGGCGCGGGTGCCTGCCAGCGGACGGTTCCGAACGATGGCCTGGGCGATGCGCCGGGCAGCAGGCTCCTCGCCGTAGCGGTACAAAATGGCGGCCAGTTCCTGCTCCGGCCAGGCGTTGACCATCTCGGCGGCGGTCAGCGGCCCGTCGGGGTCGAAGCGCATGTCCAACGGCCCGTCGGCCAGGAAGGAAAAGCCGCGCTCCGGCGTGTCAAATTGCATCGAGGAGGCGCCCAGGTCGAGCAGGATGCCGTCAACGGCTTCCCAGCCCAGGAGGGCAATCTGCTCAGGGATGCGGGTGTAGGAGGCCTTCTTTAACCAAGCACGCTCCCCAAAGGGAGCGAGTTTCTGGCGGGCCAGGGCCAGCGCCTGGGGGTCCACATCCAGACCGAGGAGCAAGCCTCCCGGACGGCTGGCCTCCAGGATACCGGCTGCGTGACCGCCGGCGCCGACCGTCCCATCCACGTAACGTCCTCCATCTTTCGGGCGTAAAGCGTGTATAATTTCCTGGTAAAGTACGGGTTCGTGCACGCCGGTTCTCTCAGCGAGTCGAAAGGTTGAGGGCCGCAAAACGCTGGGCATTGACCTGGGCGTTCTGGATTTCCGCCTCCTGAGCCTTCCAGGCCTCCGGACTCCAGATTTCGAAGTAGTCGCCCTGGCCGACCAGAACAGCCTCGTTTTGCAAACCGGCCCGCTCGCGTAGAATTTGCGGGATGAGAATGCGCCCGGCGGAATCGAGTTCGGCTTCGGCAGCGTTGCCCAGAATGAGGCGGCGCAGAACGCGGGCGGTGGGATCCATCATGTTCATGGCCATCAGGCGCTGATAGACGACCTCGAAAGCCTGAGCGGTCAGCACCATCAGATTATTGTCCAGCCCCTGGACGAGGTAGGCGCCTTCGGCCAGCGCCTCGCGGAAACGAGCCGGGACTGTCAGCCGGAATTTATCATCAAAAGAATGGAGGAACTGGCCTAAGAACATCTGTTCTGCTCTCTCGTTTAAACCGGAACGCCGGAGGTGACCGGCGTCCCACTTCGTCCCACTTTCTCCCACGGACACGCTTATTGTAGCACATTTTTGGCTCGGATTACAAGTAGTACTTGTGTGGGTATTTCTCGGTACAGACACTCATTCGATGTTGCCCCGACAAAAGGTCAGACCTCATGAAAAGTATCCTTCCCGCTTCCCTCCAAGGCGGCCTCCGTCTGTCTGCCCTGGCAGGCCTGCTCATCCTGCTGGCCTGCCTCTCTGCTTGCTCGGCGAACCGACAACCCGTCGTCCACGCTGTGGCGTTTAGTTCGCCGGTATGCACCTTTTGCAAGGAAATTCTGGAGCATCAACTGCCGCCGCTCATCCGCCCCTACGAAGATCGGCTGCAAATCGTCTACGTGGACGTGGACACCGAGGCCGGTTACCGCCTTTACCTGGCCGCTCTGGAGGCCTTCGGCGTGCCGCGCGGGGTCCCCATCATTTTCATCGGCGAAGAGGCTGTGGCGGGCATCAACATCCCCGCTCAATTTCCCGGTCTGGTGGAGCATTATCTGGCGCAAGGCGGAGCGGACTGGCCGGCGATTCCAGGGCTGGAGGCTTATCTGGCCGCCCCTCCCACAGCCGGCGAAGCCGCCGCGCCGCCTGCCGGCGCCACGCCCGCCGCCATCCAGCCGAGCGCCTCCCCACCCAACGAAGGCGAGGCGGTGGTACGTTTTGTCCTCTTCTGGCAGAACGGCTGTCCGCATTGTCACGAAGTGCTGGACAACGTCCTGCCGCCCCTGCAGGCGCAATACGGCGACCAGTTGGAAATCCTGCTGGTGGAAATCTACGGAATCGAGGATGTCAACCGACTCTACGAGGTGGCCGACTTTTACGGCATCCCCCGTCAGCGGGTGGGCGTGCCGTTCCTGGTCATCGGCGACCAGGTCCTGATCGGTTCGCGCCAGATTCCCGAAGAATTACCCGGCCTGATCGAATTCCACCTCGCCCGCGGCGGCCTGGACTGGCCGGTCATCCCCCGCCTGGATGAATTTTCCCGGCAGACGGTCTTTCTCCCCACGCCCAGCACCGTTCCCGGCGGAGAGGTGCGCGCCATCCTCTTCACCACGCAGGATTGCCAGGCCTGTCAAGCGATCAGCGCCGCGGCGCTGGGGCCGCTCTATGAGGCCTACGGCGAGCAATTGCAAATTCAGACGATCGACATCGTGACGCCCGACGACGTCCAATACCTGTACCGGGTCGCCTCCGCCTATGGTTTGTCCGCCGAGGAGGTGGATCTGCCGCTGATGCTCATCGGCGACCGGCTGTTGACCAGCGAGCAGATTGGCACCGAATTGCCCGCCGCGGTTGAGTTTTACCTGGCCCAGGGCGGCGTGGATTACCCCAGCCTGCCGCCGCGCTTGCAACCAAGCGAGGCCTCGGCTGCGCCCGAAACGTCATCCCGTCCGGCCGGTTTCGTCCTGGCCGTCATCGTTCTCACCCTCCTGGCAGCCGGCCTGGCCTACGGACTGGCTGCGCCGTTGTTGGGCAGGGCTTTCCGCCTGCCGGCCTGGAGCGACTGGCTCATTCCGGTTTTACTCGTCCTCGGCATCGGCGTGGCCGCTTACCTCTCGTATGTCGAGACTCAGGCCGTGGAGGCGGTCTGCGGCCCGGTTGGGGATTGCAACGCCGTCCAGCAGAGCCGCTATGCCAGGCTGTTCGGCGTCCTGCCGGTCGGCGTGTTCGGTCTGCTGGGCAATTTCGGCCTGCTGGCCGCCTGGCTGGGACGCCGCTTCTGGCGGCGCTTCGAGAAGGCCGCGGCGGCAGCCTTCTGGGGGATGGCACTCTTTGGGGTAGCCTTCTCGCTCTACCTGACCTGGCTGGAAATCTTCGTCATCCGGGCCATTTGCCTGTGGTGTCTCTCATCGGCGGTCATCATGCTGTTTCTGCTGCTGCTTGGCACGCCGTCCGTCCTCGACGCTTTTCCGCCGCCACACCGCTCCCAACGTGCAACTCAAAGCCGCCGGCAGCGTGCGTGACCTCGACCGATTGCTCCAAGTCCGCGAACTGGGCTGCACCCGCTGCGGCGCGACTGCCGCCGAAGCCGTGCTCGAAGAAGCCCGGAAACGCGGTGACCCACAGGTACAGGCGGCGCAAAATTTCAAGGAGGGCGCCCGATTATTAGTCTCGCTCTTCTTGTAAAGAACGATGTTGGACTGTATCTACCTG
This sequence comes from Anaerolineales bacterium, assembly GCA_041287425.1. Taxonomy (GTDB): domain Bacteria; phylum Chloroflexota; class Anaerolineae; order Anaerolineales; family Villigracilaceae; genus JAFGSI01. The sequence goes on from JBEULG010000016.1 coordinate 88,861, forward strand.
GCCAGGCGTTTTGGCGGGAGGATAAATCCCCCGCCTCAGCGCACAAAAGTCGGCCAAGGCCGACTCCGAGTTCAGTTTTAGCGGACTCGGAGTCGGTTTCCAGCCTCGCCGAAACGGCTATCAGGCAATTACTCCCGCATGGACTTCGTATGAACTATTACGGCTTCAACTTCCTGTGGATGTTCATCTACCAAAACCGGCCCGCCCCCGCCCCCGACGAGCGCGCCCTCGACTTCCTGGCCGCCTTCGGCTTCAACTTCGTGCGCCTCCCCACCGATTACCGCTTCTGGACGCGCGATTTCGACTACTTCCACCCGGACGAATCGGTTTGGGAAACGATAGATTCCTACCTGGCCGCCTGCCGCGCCCGCGGCTTGCACATGAGCCTGAACTTTCACCGCGCCCCCGGCTACTGCATCAACCGCAACGACCTGGAAAAGCACAACCTTTGGACGGATGAACTGGCGCAAGACGCCTTCGTCTTCCTGTGGGAATCCTTCGCCCGCAGATACAAAGACGTTCCCGCTGCCGACCTGTCTTTCGACCTGCTCAACGAGCCGCCCCACCCCGGCCAATACGGCCTGACGCGCGAAAATCACGCCGCGCTCATGCGCCGCGCGGTGGCCGCCATCCGCGCCGTCTGCCCAGAGCGCCCCATTCAGATAGATGGACTGGGCGGCGGGCACCTCGCCATGCCCGAACTGGCCGACCTGGACGTGATTCACAGCGGACGCGGTTACCAGCCGATGATTATCAGCCACTGGGGGGCCGCCTGGTGGACCGGCTGGCAGGTCTGCCCGGCGCCGCCCACCTACCCCGGCGCCGAATGGGACGGCCAGACCTGGAACCGCGACACCCTGCGCGCCTTCTACCAGCCCTGGCGCGAGGTGCAGGCCGCCGGGCGTCCGATTCACATCGGCGAGTTCGGCTGTTACAACAAAATTGACAACACCACCGCCCTGGCCTGGCTTGCTGACTTGCTCAGCCTGTACCGCGAATTCGGCTGGGGCTACAGCCTGTGGAACTTCAGCGGGCCGTTTGGCATCGTCAACCACGGCCGTCCCAACACCACCTACGAGACGATTCACGGCTTCAACGTGGACCGCCGCCTGCTCGATTTGCTGCTCGAAAACCGGACATGATTAACTCCCCCCTCGCTCCCCGTCTGCGCGCCGAACTGACCGACAACATCCTGCCCTTCTGGATGACCCACGCCCCCGACCACGAACGCGGCGGCTTTCATGGCGCCATCACCAACGACCTGCGCATCTCCCCCCAGGCGCCGCGCTCCGCCATCCTGTGCGCCCGCATTCTGTGGACGTTTTCCACTGCCTGCCGCGTGTTGGGACACTCAAATTACCGTCAGATGGCCGATTACGCCTTCGACACCCTGACCAATTCCTTTTGGGATAAAGACTTCGGCGGCGTGTATTGGAGTCTGAACCCGGACGGAACCCCGCTCGACCCGCGCAAACATCACTACGCCCAGGCCTTCGCCATCTACGGCTTGAGCGAATACGCCCGCGCCGCGCAAAGCGAACAGGCCCAAACCCTGGCCGTCCAGCTGTTCGACCGGCTCGAACAGCACGCCTTCGACCCCATTCACGGCGGCTACACCGAAGGCAGCAGCCGCAATTGGGGCGCGTTGGCCGATATGCGCCTGAGCGCCAAAGACCTGAACAGCCGCAAGTCCATGAACACCCTCCTGCACATCCTGGAAGCCTACACCAACCTGCTGCGCATTTGGGATGACACGCGCCTGCGCAGCCAGCACCGCGCCCTGCTCGAAACCTTCGCCGAAAAGGTCTATGACCCCCAAACCGGCCACCTGCGCCTGTTCTTCGACGATGCCTGGAACTCGCTCCTGCCGCTCGATTCCTACGGCCACGACATCGAAGCCAGTTGGCTGATGTGGGAAGCCGCCCAAATGCACTCCGACCCGGCCCTGCATGAGCGCATCCGCCCCGCTGTTCTCGGCCTAGCCGAAGCCGTTTACCGCGAGGGCCGCGATTCCGACGGCAGCCTGCTCTACGAAGGTCTCCCCGGCAAAGTTCACGATGACAGCAAGCAGTGGTGGGCGCAGGCCGAAGCGCTGGTCGGCTTCGCCAACGCGTATGAATTGACCGGCGACCCCAAATTCGCCGCCGCCGTTGACGAAGTTTGGAATTTCATCGAAACCCATCTCATAGACCGCGTTCACGGCGACTGGTTCAAAGAGACCGACCGCGCCGGACGGGTCAACCCCCGCCACCTGAAAGCCGGCTTTTGGGACTGCCCCTACCACCACAGCCGCGCCTGTTTTGAGTTGATGGAACGCGGCGCAAATCAGAGATTTGCACCACACTCAACCTAAAAGGAACTCACCATGTCCCCCCTCCCCCGCATTCGCGTCTCGGAAAACCACCGCTTCCTCGTCACCGAAAGCGGCGAACCGTTCTTCTGGCTGGGTGATACCGCCTGGGAACTCTTCCACCGCCTGACCCTGCCCGAAGCCGAACACTACCTGGAAGTCCGCCGTCAGCAAGGCTTCAACGTCATCCTGGCTGTTATTCTAGCCGAACTGGACGGCCTGCATACCCCGAATGCCAACGGCCACATTCCCCTGCTCGGCGATGACCCGACCCGCCCCAACGAATACTACTTCCGCCATGTAGATGCCGTCATCCGCCTGGCCGCCGAAAAAGGACTCTATATCGGCCTGCTGCCCACCTGGGGCGATAAAGTCTGCGGCGAATACTGGGGCACCGGCCCAGCCGTGTTCAACGTAGAAAACGCCCGCATCTATGGCCGCTTTTTGGGCGAACGCTACAAAAACGACACTAACATTCTGTGGATTTTGGGCGGCGACCGCCCCGCCGAAGGCTACGAGGCCGTTTGGGCAGCCATGGCGGATGGAATTACCGCAGGCCTGGGCTTTAAGCCCTTCATGACCTACCACCCGCGCGGCGGGGCCAGCTCCTCCGCCTGGCTGCACCAGGCCGACTGGCTGGACATGAACATGCTCCAATCCGGCCACGTTCTGCTGGATACTCCCAACTGGGACATGATTCGCGCCGACTACGAACGCGAACCCATCAAGCCAACCCTAGACGGTGAACCTAACTACGAACACCACCCCATTGACGCCTTCCTGCGCCCCTGGAAACCGGAATATGGCCGCTACACCGATTACGACGTGCGCAAACAGGCCTACCGCGCCGTCTTTACGGGCGCCTGCGGCCACACCTACGGCAGCCACTCGGTCTGGCAAATGTACGCCCCGCGCCATGCCCCGATTAATTTTCCATCCCTGTATTGGGACGAAGCCATTCACGGCCCCGGCGCGCGCCAGATGGTTCACCTGAAAAATCTCATGCTCTCGCGCCCCTACCTGACCCGCATCCCGGCCCCCGACCTGCTCCCGAACGTCACCCCGCCGCCTCCGCCCGCCGACCTGACGAAAGAAGATGACCACATCAACCCCCTGCGCGCCGCGCACCCCGTTGCCACGCGCGATAGCGAAGGCCGCTATGGGCTGGTGTACTTCACGCTCGCCGCGCAAAGCCTCGAGGTGGACTTACGTCTGCTGGCCGGGCCGATTCAAGCCGCCTGGTTCGACCCGCGCCAGGGCAAAAGTCACCCCATTGGCAAATTTCCCCAAGAAGTGGTGACCTTCACCTCCCCGCTCGGCGGGCCGGATTGGGTACTGACACTGGATGTTGAGCGATGAATCCCATCCCCGTCATCCTCGATACTGACATCGGCACCGATATTGACGATACCTGGGCGCTCGCCATGCTCCTGAACTGCCCGGAACTCGACCCGCGCCTGATTACCACCGTCAGCGGCGATACCACCTACCGCGCCCATCTCACCGCCAAATTCCTGCAAACCGCCGGGCGGACGGAGATTCCCATCGGAATCGGAATCGGCAGCCCCGCAGGCTCGCTCAACTTTCAACAGCCCTGGCTGGATGGATTTGACCCCGCAGCCTACCCCGGAACGATTTACCCCGATGGCGTGCAAGCCATGCTGGACGTGGTTGCGGCCTCGCCGCAGCCGGTCACCGTTATCTCAATTGGGGTTGCCACGAACGTGGCCTGCGCATTGGAGCGCAATCCCGAACTGGCCGCCAAATGCTGCTTTGTGGGCATGCACGGCAGCGTTTCCATCGGCTACGACGGAAAGCCGGGCACCGTGCCGGAGTCAAACGTGCGCTACGATGTCGAATCCCTGCGGAAAGTCTTTGCCGCGCCCTGGCTGGAGAAAATCATCACCCCGCTCGATACCTGCGGCCTGGTGGTGCTGGAGGGCGAACGCTACCAGCGCGTGTACCGCTCCCCAAACCCGGCCCTCCGGGCGCTCATCGAAAATTACGAAATCTGGTCCAAGTTGGTGACGTGGATGACAGTGGATTACACCGACTCCAAATCCTCCACCCTGTTCGACACGGTTGCCATTTACCTGGCCTACAGTTTCGACCTGCTCGAAATGGAAAAAATCCGCCTGAGAATCACGGATGACGGCCTGACCCTGCCCGACCCCGCCGGTGACGAAGTGCTGGCCGCCCTGCGCTGGCGCAACCTGGACGGGTTTTACGACCACCTGCTCGAAAGGCTGAAGCCATGAGCGTTTACAGCCCGTTTGATTTTCGAACTACTTTCCCATCTCGCGGCTGCGTTCGGTCAGCACCCGGTGCAACGCGGCGCGGTCGGCAGGATAGGTACGAAACATGGGCAGCCACAGGAGCGCGGCGATCAATTTGGGGAGCGGAACCAGCAGCAGCAACATCGTTGTCACGCCATACACATCCACCAGCGTTCCTGAGAAAGTCATCATCAGAGAACCGATCGCGCCCATGACCATATCCAGCGCGGCCCGGCCGGTGGCACGCAGTTCAGGGCGCAAGACCCCCTGGGCCATCGGCCAGCGCGCCCCGGTGTCCACACTGCTGATGCCCAGCCCGGCCAGCGCCCCAAACAACATCAGGGGACCAAGCCCGCGCGGCCCCAGGCTGATGAAAGCAGCCAGGGCGGGAGCGGTAAGAGTCAGACCAAGCAACGCCATGGTCGTGCGGCCGTGGTTCGGATAGCGGCGCTCGAGCCGGTCGCCCAGCCAGCCGAAGAACAGGTGGCCGGTCAGGGTCCCCAGGGCAAGCAGCATGACGACGATGAAAGCCCGGTCGCCCAGGCCGAGGCTATCCAGCCAGACGAAAGACCAGCCGAAGAGGACGGCGATGGCGATGTTGTCCACCGAATTCTGAAAGAGCAGCACCCACCAACTGCGCACCTGGGCGATGGCGGGCAGGTCACGCAGCCGGAAGGCATAGCGGGCGGCGGTCTCCTCGCTGATGACCCCGCTCAACTCCGGCTCGGCGGCGCCTCGCGGCGGTTCCTCGATGACCAGCAGAAAGAAGCCGGTCAGAACGCTGGCAGCGCCCATGACGACGAAGCCCAGCCGCCACGAATCGGGGGAAATGCTGCCCAGCATAGGCAAGACTCCAAAAGCGGCCAGCGCTCCGCAATAACTGACGGCGGTCATGATACCGGCGGCAGTGCCGCGCCGCCGGCTTTCGAACAGGTCGCTGAGCAGGGAAAAGGCGGTCGGCCACAAGGCGCCCAGCCCCAACGAGGACAGGACGCGCACCATCAGCAACTGACTAAAACTGTGGACCAAGGCGATGGCCAGCGTCCAGCCGCCCCAAAATCCGGTGACGGCCACCAGGAGCGTCTTGCGGGAGAAACGGTCGGCCGCCCAGCCCCAGAACGGCAGGGTAAAGGTGCGAATCAGGTCGCTGATGCCCAGCAAAGGGCCCAGTTGGCCGGCCCGCAGTCCGAGCGCCGGATACATCTTCGACCAGAGGATGGAGAGAGCCTGATTTTCACTGCTATCGACAAAAGCAGCCGCCGAAAGCGCCAGAACCGATAACCAGCGTCGCTTGGGGTGAGAGGGGGAAGAAGCAGTCATGAGGAGGACAGAGAGAGAACGATATGGAAGAAAATGGGAACGCAATCATTATACTTCATCGGCCAAGGATTGAGGCGAAGATCGGCTCTCAGAAGGCAAGCAAGCGGTCAAGATGGGGTAAAATTCCCCTCACTGACCGACCATGAACCCTCATCCTGCACAAACCATCGAAAAACGTTTCCTGCTCGCGCTGGTCCTCACCGGCCTGGTGCTGGCAGCCGAAGTCTTGGGCGGATGGTGGACGAACAGCCTGGCCTTGCTCTCGGACGCGGCGCACGTCTTCATGGACGTCTTCGCCCTGGCGTTGAGTTACCTGGCCCTGCGCCTCTCGGCCCTGCCTGCCGATGACCGTCACACCTACGGTTACCACCGCCTGGAAGTCTTCGCCGCCCTCATCAACGGCGTGACATTGGGTGCAATTGCCATCGAAATTTTCCGCGAGGCCTGGAAGCGCTGGCAAGATCCGGCCCCTATCAAAAGCGCCGAGATGCTGGCCATCGCCGCCGTCGGCCTGGCCGTCAACCTGGGCGTGGCTGTGATTTTGCGCGGCGGCATTCATCGTCACGAACACGGCCCCGACCTGAACGTCCGCAGCGCCTACTTGCACGTCCTCGGCGATGCCATCTCCTCGGTGGGCGTCATTCTGGCCGCGGCACTCCTGTGGCTCACCGGCTGGCTGTGGCTCGACCCGCTCGTCTCGGTCCTCATCGGCGCCCTCATCGTGGTCAGTTCCTGGCGGGTGCTGAAGTCCTCCCTACACATCCTCATCGAGGGCGTGCCCGAACATCTTTCCCTGAAGAACATCGGGCAGTGCATGGCCGCCGTCCCCGGCGTGCTGGAAGTCCACGATTTGCACGTCTGGAGCATTTGCTCCGGTCACATCGCCCTGAGCGCTCACGTGGTAACCGCCAACCAACCGCTGGCGGAAGGGAACGGCATCATGACCGAACTCAAAGCGCGGCTGGCCCGGTTCGGCATCGAACACACCACCATCCAGTTCGAGTGTGAGGCCTGCGGGCAGGGTGCTGCCTATCTGGAAACGTAGTCTTCCGTCCGACCGGCGAAGCCGACCGCCTGACATTTTGCCTCCTTACATGCAGACCGATGCGGCCTCAACAGCCGGGGCGCGGCGCCGGGAATGTCTGTCAGGCGCGCTCCGGTTTTCTGCAGTCTGCCTCAGCCAAATGTCCTGCGATGGATTTCGCACCTCCCCAACTGCGCCAGGGCGGAGCGATGGGCGGGCGTGCCATATCCTTTGTGCTGTGCAAAACCGTAGCCGGGGTAGCGGGCGTCCAGCGCGCCCATCAGGTCATCGCGGGCGGTCTTGGCCAGGACGGAGGCGGCAGCCACGCTCAGGCTGCGCTGGTCACCCTTGACCAGGGCGATTTGCGGCAGGGCAATTTCGGGCAGGATGAGGTAATCGGTCAGCAGGGCCTCGGCCTCCAGTCCTTCCAGCGCCCGCAGGGCGGCCAGGCGGGTGGCGGGGAGAATACCGAGGGCATCGATTTCCTCGGCCGAGGCAAAGCCCACCCCCCAGGCCAGGGCCGCCGCCCGGATGCGCGGCGACCAGGCCTGTCGCTCGGCGGGCGTCATCTGCTTGGAATCGCGCACCCCGCGCAGGGTCCGAGCCAGCCCAGGATCGGGCGGCAGGATGACCGCCGCGGCGCATACCGGCCCGGCCAGGGCGCCGCGCCCGGCTTCGTCGAGGCCGGCCAGGCGTCGCAGGCCCGCCTGCCACCATCTTTCTTCGAAGGTCAAGTCGGGGTCAGGCGGGGAAATCATAGACCCCCCGGCGGGCTTTCCAGCGAATGGAGAGGATATCGAGCAACATGCGCCAGGAATCGCGCAGGACGCTGACGCGGCTATCGGGATTGAAATACCAGGGGATACCCAGTTCGCGGATGGTGTAGCCGCGTCGGCGGGCGATGAACAGGATTTCGACGTCGAACGACCAGCCCATGATGGTCTGATGGCGAAAGACGTCCTCGGCGACGGCGGCCCGGAAGCATTTGAAGCCGCACTGGGTATCCTGCAGGCCGGGCAGAGCCAGCCAGCGAATCAACGTGTTGAAAATCCGTCCGGTCAGGTGGCGGTAGTACGGCTCACCGTAGCGGACCGCGCCGGGCGCTTCGCGCGAGGCGATGACGATGTCGGCCTGCACGGCGGGCGGCAGAAAGCGGCTGATTTGTTCGACCGGCATGGAGAAATCGGTGTCACAAAAGAAGCGGTATTCACCGCGCGCGGCCAGCATGCCGCGCCGGACTGCCCGTCCTTTGCCTGCCAGGTCTTCGTGCAAGACACGCAGCGCCGGGAAGGCGGCGGCGAAGCGCTGGGCGATGACCAGTGTCCGGTCGCGGCTGGCGTTCTCGACCACGATGACCTCGCTCGCATAGGGCTGCGTCTCCAGGAACGCAAAGACCTGCCCCAGGGCGCGGGGCAGGCGCGTTTCCTCGTTGTGAGCCGGGATGATGATCGAGAGATAGGGCGGTTTCATGCTTTCCCGGTCAGCGGGAAGTGGACAGGAGAATGTAAGCGAAACCGATCAGAGCGCAGAGTTCGATCAAGCCAATCACTGCCAGGACGGCCCACTGAACCGGAGTCAGGCCGCGCTTGCGGGCCGGGGCGGGACGCCGCGCCGGCGGCGCAGAAACAGGCGGCGGAGGAGCGGCGCTCCCCAACAGACGGCCGGCCGGCGCCTCTTTGGGCTTCTCCTCCGCCGAGAGCCGTTCCAGCCAGTCGGCGGTCGTCTCGGAGGCAGCCTCGGGCTGGGACTCGGCCGCGGGCAAGGCAAAGGCCGGGACGTAAGGGTCGGCGGCGACGGCCTCCGCCGGCGATTCGGCCGTCTTCGCCGGCCGTGGATGGAGCAGATGTTCCACCAGTCGGCTGGCGCGTTCGGGAGTCAACACCACCCGCCCCTGGCCGAGAGAGATGAGAAAGCGTTCCAGGGCATCGCGCATGACGACGCGCACGATGGGACGCTGACTGTCCACATGCATGCCGGGGTCGGCGCATAACAGCACGGCCTCCACATTCTGTTCCTCGTACCCCTGGCGGGTGAGATAGACCTGCACAGCGCGCGCCATGCGGGCGGTGACGTTCAACAGGTTGGGGGAATGAGGCTTGAACGTGTTGCCGGAAATGGTGCCCCACTGGTCTCCCTTGGCGCGGAACACGCCCCGCAAATGAGTCACGTACATCACGAAGACGCCGGTCGGGCCGACGAGGATAAAAGGAATCATGGCGCCCAAGCCCGGCGGAATCACGTTGCGCAGCAAGGTGTAATTGCGATCCAGCGTCTGACTGAAGACGGGCAGGAGTTGCTGCTGCGCCTGGACTTCAGGATACCAGTCTGGGCCGTATTTCATGGTGGCCTTGGCCCGGTCCACCAGGCTGATTTCGCCGTTCTCAGAGATGAACGGGGTTTTATCGATGATTTTCATCGCATCCTCCTGCCTCGCCCGGCGCGGCGGGGTCAGAATATCGGCACGCCGGCCAGCCAATCGCGCTCGCCGGTCTGGCCCTCGGTGACGACCGCCTGGCGGCCATCCTGTTCCAGCCAGACCAGGCGCGCTCCCGTCTCGAACACGCCACCCAGATAAGGCTTGCGCCGACCGGCGAAGATTCGCCGACCTTGGCGGAGGCGGCGAATCAGTTCGGGACGGTCAATCAAAACCACATCCGACCAGGTGGCCCCGTGTCGTTCGTACAGGCGCACCAGCGCAATCTTTCCATCCTCTGTATAACGGACGGTCTCTACGACGCCATCGGCTTTGGGTTTCGGCATAAACTTCCTCCATGATTATTTTACTGCGTTTTTATCGCTGCGCGCACCTCTGGCAAGCCGACCGCCGAGGCGCGATGACCTCGGCGGTACAGTCGGGGTGGGCGGGGTCGAACCGCCGACCTCCACGTCCCAAACGTGGCGCGCTGGCCATCTGCGCTACACCCCGGGCGCCAGGTGAGTATAATGCGAAGTATGTGCCTTCGTCAAGCATGCTCTTCCGCACGCCCACAGGCCGCATTCCGGCTTCCTTTGCTCCTTCGTTTGGCTTTGTTCCTGCTCCTTCTGTTCGAGATGGGAGCCTGCACGCCGCCCGAATCTCCAACACCTTCCCCGACAGCGCTCCCCCGGCCTTCGTCGGCCCCTGCGACTGCCCTCCCCGCCTCGCCGACGCCCGCCGCCACGCCCTCGCCTGCCGCCACGAGTCATTGCCGCCTGCCCGGCCGGCTGGTGGCCGCCCGCCTGGAGTCATCCACCCTGGGCCGGCCGCTGCGCTATCAGATTTACTTGCCGCCCTGCTACGCCGGTCAGACGGCCAGCCGCTACCCGCTCCTCTTCCTGTTCCACGGGCTGTACTACGATGAGACTCAATGGGTACGCCTGGGCCTCGCGCCGGCGGCTGACCGCCTGATTGCCTCCGGAGAGATTCCCCCCCTGCTGATCGTCCTGCCTTACGACCCGACCTGGACCGAACCGCCGGAGAGTCAATTCGGCCAGGCGCTGCTCGCCGACCTGCTGCCCGCCCTCGAGGCGACCTATCGCCTCCTGCCCGAACGCCAGGTCCGCGCCGTCGGCGGCCTGTCGCGCGGGGCAGGTTGGGCGTTGCACCTCGGCCTGACCCGCCCCGACCTGTTCGCCGCCATCGGAGCGCACTCGCCGATCGTCTTCGGGCGCGACGCCAATCACATCGCCGAATGGCTGGCCAACCTGTCCGCCGACCAACCCCTGCGCTTCTATCTGGACATCGGTCAGAACGACACCGGCTTGCCGCAGGCGCTCTGGCTGGAAGGTCTCCTCGACGACGCCGCTCTGCCGCACGAGTGGCATCTCAATCAAGGCACCCACGACGAAGCCTACTGGAGCAGCCACCTGGAAGAGTATTTGCTCTGGTACGCCTCCGGCTGGCGCTGAAGCGGCGGTTTTCACGTATAATCGGTTTATGCCCCTTTCAATCGAAGAAGTCCGTCACATTGCCCGGCTGGCCCGTCTTGAACTGGACGACGAAGCCCTGGAGCGTTATTGCCGGCAACTCTCCTCCATTCTCGACTACATGGCCCGTCTCCGTCAGGTGGATACGCGCGGCGTGCCGCCCGCTCTCGGCCCGCTGACCGCCGCCCCGCTGCGCCCCGACGAGGCCCGCCCCGGCCTGCCGCCGGAGGCGTTGTGGAAGAACGCCCCGCAGGTCGAGGCCGGTCAGTTCCGGATTCCGCCGGTCTTCGAGGGAGAATGATGGAGGCGCTCGACTTGAGCCTCGCCGAATTGCGCCTGGCCCTGCGCCGCGGCGACCTGACCGCCAGCGAGTTGACCCGCGCCTGCCTGGAGCGCATCGCCCGGCTCGACCCCCGGCTGCACGCCTTTCTCCACGTGGATGGCGAACGCGCCCTGGCCGAGGCCGAACAAGCCGACCGGCGTCTGCAAGAGGGACGGCACACCGCCGAAGACCTCCCCGCCCTGCTCGGCCTCCCCCTGGCGGTCAAGGACGTCCTGATTGTGGAGGGCATGCCCTGCACGGCCGGTTCGAAAATCCTGGAAGGCTTCATCCCGCCCTTCACGGCCACGGCGGTGCGGCGCTTGCAGGAGGCGGGGGCCATCATCCTCGGCAAAACCAACACCGACGAGTTTGCGATGGGCTCCTCGACCGAGAACTCGGCCTATGGGCCGACCCGCAACCCCTGGGCGCTCGAACGCGTGCCGGGCGGCTCTTCGGGCGGCAGCGCGGCAGCCGTGGCCGCCCGTCTCGTCCCGGCCGCCCTGGGCAGTGATACCGGCGGCTCGCTCCGCCAGCCGGCGGCCTTTTGCGGCCTGACCGGCCTGAAGCCGACCTACGGGCGTGTCTCGCGTTACGGGCTGATTGCCTACGGTTCGTCCCTCGACTGCGTCGGCACCCTGACCCGCACGGCGCGGGACGCCGCTCTGCTCCTGGCCATCCTGGCCGGCCGCGATCCCCTGGATTCCACCTCCGCCGAGGCGCCGCTGGCGCTGCCCGACCTGGAGGCGGCGCCGACCTCTCTGCCGCTGCGCGGCCTGCGAGTCGGCGTGCCGGATGAGTATTTCGTCGCCGGCATGCAGGCCGAAGTCGAGGCGGGTGTGCGCGCCGCCGTGGACGCCCTGGCCGGCCTGGGGGCGGAGGTCTGCGCCGTCAGCCTGCCGCACACGGAATACGCCCTGCCGGTCTATTACATCCTGGCACCGGCAGAAGCCTCCGCCAACCTGGCCCGCTACGACGGCCTGCGCTACGGGCCGCGCCTGGCCGGGGCGTCGCCCCAGGAAGTGATGGCCCGCACGCGCGGCCGGCGCTTCGGCCCCGAGGTCGAGCGGCGCATCATGCTGGGGACCTATGCCCTGTCGCGCGGCTATTACGAGGCCTACTACGCCCAGGCGCAGAAGGTGCGCACGCTCATCCGCCGCGATTTCGAGGCCGCCTTCGAGCGCGTTGACCTGATTGCCGCTCCAGTCGCCCCGACCACCGCCTTTCCGCTCGGCGCCCACCGCGATGACCCGCTTTCCATGTACCTGGAGGACATCTACACCCTGCCGGCCAATCTGGCGGGTGTGCCGGGCCTGGCCCTGCCGGTCGGCTTCGACAGCCAGGGATTGCCTCTCGGCATGCAGTTGATGGCCGCCCCCTTCCGCGAAGACCTCCTGCTGCTGGCCGCGCACGCCTATCAGCAAGTCACCGACTGGCATGAGCGCGCCCCGCGCCTGGTCGCCTGAAGGCCGCCGGCAGGGCTTTTGCGCTCAATCGCCTCACTTCATAAATCAACGGGAGCGAGTATGAACATCTTCCTCACCGGCGGGGCCGGTTACATCGGCTCGGCTGCCGCCCAGGCGCTGCTGGAAGCCGGTCACAGCGTGACCGTGTACGATTCGCTGGTCACCGGTCATCGCCAGGCCGTCCCCCCGGCAGCGCGTTTCATCCACGCCGACCTGGCCGACGAAGAGGCCCTGAACCAGGCCCTGCGCAGCGAGACCTACGACGCCGTGATGCACTTCGCTGCCTTCATCGAGGCGGGCGAGAGCATGAAAGCGCCGGGCAAGTTCTTCCGCAATAACCTGGCAAACTCTCTGACGCTCATCGAGGCGGCCCAGCGCGCCGGCGTGGGACGCTTCGTGCTGTCCTCGACCGCCGCCGTCTATGCTTCCAGCGACGAACCGCTGACCGAAGAGTCTCCCATCGCCCCAGCCAACGTCTATGGCTTCACCAAACTGGCCGTCGAACAGAGCCTCGAATGGTATCGCCGCGTCCACGGCCTGCACTACGCCGCCCTGCGCTACTTCAACGCCGCCGGCGCGCTGCCCGGCCGGGGCGAGGCCCACCAGCCCGAATCGCACCTCATCCCCAACGTCCTCCAGGTGGCGCTGGGCCAGCGGGAAGCGGCGGTCATCTACGGCAGCGACTATCCCACCCCCGACGGCACCTGCATTCGCGATTACATTCACATCGCCGACCTCATCTCGGCGCACCTGCTGGCCCTGGAGGCTCTGGGCGAACGCGAGCGGCTGATTTACAACCTCGGCAACGGCGCCGGTTACTCGGTGCGGGAGGTCATCGAAACCGCCCGCCGCGTGACCGGCCACCCAATCCCGGTCCGCGAGCAGCCGCGCCGCCCCGGCGACGCCCCGCGCCTGGTGGCCTGCTCCGACCGCATCCGCCGCGACCTGGGCTGGTCCCCTGCCCATCCCGCCCTGGAGGCAATCATCGCCTCGGCCTGGGAATGGCACCGCACCCATCCGCACGGCTATGCGCCGTGAAAATTACCCCTCAGGGGTATTGTTTTTTGTGCTTAGTGCCTATACAATACAACAAAGCATCCGAAAGGAAACCTCATGCGCAAACAAACCTTTCTTTTTTTGATGCTGGCCCTGTCCCTGGCCCTGGTATTGAGCGCTTGCAACTTGAACTTCAACACGAACGTTCAGCAGCAAGGCAGCGGCTCCCTGCGAGTCGAGATCGGCTACACCCCCGAAGAGTTGGAAGACTGGTGGGAAGAACCTGTCTCGGCCATAGATTTCTGCGAGGACGTCTGGGTCGAGGAAGACATCGCCGCTGAGTTGCCTGCCGGCGCCACCATACAGGTGGAAAGGCGCGGCGCACAAATCTGGTGCATCGTGGAGATCCCCTTCTCCAATTTGAGGCAACTGAAGGATCTCTACGAGGATGTCCTCTCTATAGACGTCGACCGGCTGGAAATCGTCAACGAGACTTTCTACTGCGACATGACCTGGGATCTGAGAGGCCTGCAGGATGAGAGTTCCTACCCCATCGAAGCCGTCTTCCGTCTGACCACGCCGGGGAGGGTCTCTGCCACCAACGCCGATGTCCGCAGCGGCCGCACGCTGACATGGCACCTCAACGAAGATGGAGAAAATGCCATCCTGGCCATCAGTTCGATCCAGACCTCCGACTGGGTCTGGTGGCTGGCGGGGGCGCTGTTTTGCCTGTGTCTGGGCGTCCTGCTGACGGGCGGCCTCATTGGCCTGGTGCTCTACCTGCGCAAGAGGAAATCTTGATTTTTTAGAAGCGCGCACCGTTTCAAAATTAAGGAGGCTGAAATGCGCAATAAAACGCTGTTCGTGGCCGGGATTGTCCTGCTGGCCTTCGTCCTGGCCGGCTGTTCGATGGAGTACGACACGAACGTCCGCCCGGACCAGAGTGGTTCGATGATCATGTCGATAGGCTTCACCGCCGACGAAATGGAGATGATGTCGAGCGGCGTTTCGAACCCGGCTACTTTCTGCCAGGAAATGTGGGCCGAAGAGAATACCGACTTTCCGCCCAATACCATCATCCGCCAGGAACAACGCGGCAGCGAGACCTGGTGCATCGCCGAAATGCCCTTCGCCGACCTGCAGCAATTGCGCTCGATTTACATTAACCAGGGCATCACCGTGAACCGGCTGGAAGTGGTGGACAACGTCTTGTACTACGACCTGTCTCTCGATTTGAGCGAGGCGAGCGGATCGGGTTTGGACATCCAGATGACCTGGCGGGTGACGTTGCCAGGCCGCGTGGCCTCCCACAACGCCCATGCCGTGTCCGGTCAGACTCTGACCTGGAATCTAAACATCGGCAGCATGAACCGCATCCAGGCTGAGAGTTCGCTCAGCAGCAACGACTGGATCTGGTGGCTCCTCGGCGGCCTGGCCTGTCTGTGTCTGATCGTGGTGGTCATTGGCGGCGCGGTGGGCCTGTTCCTCTACTTGCGCAAAAAGAAAGCAGCCGCGGCCTCCTGAACGTCTCGCCTGCGATGCAATGACCGGAGTCTCTGACCGGCCGCCATCCAGGCGATTCGCTCTCCTGGGCGCGCCTCCTTTTTGGTTGAGCCTCTTCGTCTTCCTGGCCCTCGTCATCGGCCGGCTGATTCTGACCGATTACGGCGAGGCTTGGGACGAACACAACTTCTTCCAGTATGGGGGCGAGGCCCTCTCGGCCTACGAAGCGCTCTTTTCCGGCCGGGCAGCCTTGCCCTACAGCGACCCAACCCTGCGCCACTACGGCGCCTGGTTCTGGATGCTGTGCGTGCTGCTCGGCCGACTTTTCCCCAATGCGTATATTTCCGATGTGGCGCACGGCCTGACCTTCCTGACCTTCCAGGCCGGGGTCGTGGGCATGTATGCCCTGGCGCGGCGCTGGCTGAAACCCTGGCCGGCCTTCGGGGCGGCGCTGCTCCTCGCCACCCAGCCGCTGCTATGGGGGCACGCCTTCATCAACGAGCGCGACATCCCCTGTCTGAGCGGCTTCATCTTGACGGTGTACTTCGGCCTGCGCTGGAAAGATTCGCTCGCCGGCGCCCTGCCTGCTCCCCAACCGCCGCCCGCTCCGCCGGAGAGAGGCGCCGACTGGCGCGCCCTGCCCCTCTCCCTGCGCCTGCTGCTGCCCGCCCTGTGGGCGCTCGGCGGCCTGGCGCTCGCCTGGGGAACCGGGCGGGCAGTTCAGGGCTGGCTGGAGCGCGCCCCCGCGCTGGCCGACCCAACCTTCGTCCACGACCTCGACCTCTACCTGCGCCCCTGGCTGGCCAGGTTCTGGGGGGCGGCTCTCTTCCTGATCGGCAGCCTGCTCTGGCTGGCGCTGACGGCTCTGCCCTTCCTGCCGCGCTGGCGCGCCGCCCTGTGGACGGGCGACCTGCGGCCGCGCCTGCAACTGACCGGCCGTCTGCTGCGCTCGCCGCTCTTCTGGGCCGCGGCCGCCGCCCTCGGCCTGACGGCCGGGATTCGCATCCTGGGCTGGATGGCCGGCGCCCTGGTCGCCTGGTTTGCCTGGCAGCAGCACCGTCAACGCGCCCTTTGGCCGCTGGCCCTCTATGCCCTGACCGCCTTCGCAATCCTGTACCTGACCTGGCCCTACCTGTGGGGTGAACCGTTCTTGCGCCTCCTCATCACCTTGCGCCTCATGCTGACCTTCCCCTGGCCAGGGCAAGTGTTGTTCAACGGCCAGTACTACGCCGGCAACGAAGTCCCCCCTTCTTACTTGCCGCGCCTGATGGCCTTGCAGACGAGCGAGCCTGTCCTCCTCCTGGCCCTGGCAGGGCTGATCTTGCTCCTGTGGGGAGCGGCACGCCGCACACCGCAGGCCGGGCTGGGACAAATCGTCCTTCTCTGGCTCGGCCTGCCGTTGGCCGGCGCCATGCTGGGCAGCGCCTATCTGTACGATAACTTCCGGCAGTTCCTGTTCCTTCTGCCGCCGCTCTTCCTGCTGGCCGGGCGCGGGCTGGAGGCGCTTTGGGAGCGCCTGCCGCATCCGGCCTGGGCGCTCGTGTGCGGCCTGAGCCTCCTGCCCGGCCTGATCGGTCTGTTCTCCCTGCACCCTTACCAATACATTTACTACAACAGTCTGACGGGCGGCGTGAGCGGCGCCTTCCGCCGCTACGAGATGGACTACTGGGGGACCTCCTTCCGCGCCGCCGCCGATTACCTGAACCGCTGCGCTCCCCCCGGCGCCCGCGTCGTCGTCTGGGGGCCGCCGACCACCTTCTGGCGTTACGCCCGGCCCGACCTGCGCGTCTATCACGCCCTCGAAACCGGCCGCCCTCAGGCCGATTTCTACGCCCTGATTTCCACCCGTTACGACGCCGACCTGACCATCTACCCCGACCTGCCGATTCTGTTCCAGGTGCAAAAGGGCGGGGCGGTCCTGGCCGTCGTCCGCTATGTGCCGCCATGAAAACACTTTTCATCCTGACCCCCGTTTACAACGACTGGCAGGCGCTGGCCCGCCTCATCGAGGAATTGCAGGCCCTCGGCCGAGAACAGGGGCTGGCCCTCCACCTGCTCGTGGTCAACGATGGCTCCTCGTCCCTGCCCGAAGCGCCGCCCATCCCGCAGGGCAGCCTGCAGACCGTCCAGGTGCTGCATCTGGCGCGCAACCTGGGCCATCAACGCGCCATCGCCATCGGCCTGGCCTTCGCCCATCAGATGGACGTGCAGGCGCCGCTCATCGTCATGGATTGCGACGGCGAAGACCGTCCGCAAGACATCCCCCGCCTGCTCGCCGAGGCCGAACGGAGGCCGGATGTCATCGTCTTCGCCCGCCGCGCCCGGCGCTCGGAGAGCCTGCTCTTTCGTTCCTTCTACCTGATCTTCAAAGCCATCTTTCGCCTCCTGACGGGGCGCAGCATCGCCTTCGGCAATTTTTGCCTGATTCCGCCCTCGCTGCTGGGACGGGTCGTTTACCTGCAGGAAATCTGGAATCACTTTGCCGCCGGCATTCTGCGCGCCGGCCTGCCCTGGACGAGCATCCCCACCGACCGCGGCCGCCGCTACGCCGGCCGCTCGCACATGAGCCTGACGCCGCTCGTCCTGCACGGCCTGAGCGCCATCTCGGTCTACGTCGAAATCGTCTATGCCCGCCTCATCTTCTTTGCCCTGGCCCTCCTGGGCGCCGACGTGCTCGGCTTTCTGGCGCTGCTCTACGTCCGCTATCTGACCCCCCTGGCCATCCCCGGCTGGGCCACCACGGTCGCCATCGGGCTGACGCTGCTGGCCTCGCAGGCCTTCCTCTTTTTGGCGCTGCTGACCTTCTTGCTGCTGAGTTATCGCAGCGCCCGCATGTTCATCCCCGCCAGCGACTACCCGGCCTACCTGCTGCGGGTCGAAAAATGGGAACGCTGAACAGTTCCTCCTACATCGGCGGCGAACTGGACATCTTCGCCGAGGCGGTGCGCTGGAAGGCCTACTTTGGCCGTCTCCTGCGCCCCTACCTGGGAGAACGCGTCCTGGAGGTCGGCGCCGGTCTGGGGGCGACGACCGCTGCCCTCTGCTCCGGGCGCGAAAGGGAATGGTGGTGCCTCGAACCAGACCCGGCCCTGCTGGCGCACATCGAAGCGCGGTTGCGGACCTCGCGCCTGCCGCCCTGCTGCCGCGCCGTCCCCGGCGCCCTGCAAGATGTGCCCGCCTCGGCCCGCTTCGACACCATCCTCTACATTGACGTCCTCGAACACATCGAAGACGACCGCGCCGAATTGGAGCGGGCGGCCGCCCGCCTGCTCCCCGGCGGACATCTCATCGTCCTCGCCCCGGCCTGTCCGGCGCTCTACAGCCCCTTCGACCGCGCCATCGGCCACTATCGCCGCTACACGCGCGCCGCCCTGCAAGCCCTCACCCCGCCCCAGACGCGGCTGATCGTGCTGCGCCATCTCGATTCGCTCGGATTCTTCCTTTCTCTCGCCAACCGCAGTCTCCTGCGTCAGTCCATGCCCAGCCGCCGCCAAATCCTGTTTTGGGACCGCCTCCTGACGCCCTTGACCCGCCTGAGCGATTGGCTGGTCCGATATACCTTTGGGCGTTCCCTTCTCGCCGTGTGGGAAGCCTGACAGCCCGCCACGCCGCTGGCCCTGTTCGACCTCGATTACACTATCCTGAGCGGCGACAGCGAAGCCTTGTGGAGCCGCTTCCTGTTCGAAAAGGGCTTGGTCGATAAAGGCTTCCTGATTCGCATCACCGATTATTATCATGCCTGCGAGGTCGGCAGGATGGATATCCATGCATACCAGGCGTTTTTTCTTTATCCCTTGACCATTTACCCCCCCATCCAAACTGCATGAATGGCGCGCCGAATACCTGCGGCAGGCGGTGCGTCCGGCCATCATGCGCCGGGTCAAGCGGTTTCGCGCGCTGGGCTTTCCGCGAGGGCAAGGTGCAACGACTGGAGCAATGGCTAGCCGAACACGGCATGACGTTGGAAAGCAGTTGGGGCTATGGCGATTCGCACAACGACCTGCCGCTCTTGACCCGCGTGGAACACCCGGTAGCCGTCCTGCCTGACCCCATCCTGCGGGCTTATGCCAGCGAGCATGGCTGGAAAATTATCGACAGCGCCTGAAATTCCTGCGTTATCTTTTACACAACATTAACGCACCCCTATTTGCGAAATTGCTCACAATCGGTACAATAGAGGGTGGATACTTTACTTCGCCCGTCCGCTTCAGTGGGCGCCAACCCGCGAAACGCCCGTTTTGCCGGCCCTGATTGCGGCGGCGCGGGAACATTTTCGGCGAATTCAAGGAGAAATCTCGTGAAACTGACCGAACGCAAATGGTTCTACCCGCTGGTCTATTTCCTGCTGGCCTTCATTTCGTTTCTACCGCTCTACACCGAGCGACCCTACGACCCGCGTGATACGCAAAAAGTCATCTTCGAGATTTTGCAAGTGGCCCCGCAGCCTTACGCGGCCTGGGGCTGGGTCTTTCACGTCCTGACCCTGGCGGTCATCGGCCTCTCGGTTTGGAAAGCGGCCCTCGGCGGGCGCGCCATCGCCGCCTACTTCGGCCTGAACTACCTGGTGATTGCCGCCGCGCAGACCAGCGGCCTGACGCCCTCCTACGGGTTTGCCGTCCATACCGGGGCGCTGGTGGCCGACGTTCTGCTCGGCCTGCTCTGGCTGTGGATGGCGTGGAAAGACAGGCTGCGGCTCGACTGGCAGGCGATTCCGCGCGGACGCTGGCTGTTGCTGCCCTTCGCCTTGCTCGTCTTCTGGTCGCCAATTGCTTACCAGGGCGGGCGCTTCGTCTTCGATTTCAATCCCCTGCTCTTGCTCACCTCGCCCGATTACGGCCTGGCCTACTGTTTTCTGACGCCGGTCTTCGTCTTTCTGCTCATCCTGGCCTGGCCGCAGGTGGATTCCTTCGCCTTCCGCGTGACGGCCTTCAACGGCCTGCTCTATGGCCTGTTCAACCTGGCGGCCTGGGCCGACCCGGCCACGCGGGTGATGGGCGTGATGCACCTGCCGCTGCTGGTGATACCCCTGGCCGCGCTCTGGCTGGCGCGCTCCCAGCCGCCTTCCATCTGACCAGCGAACCCAAGCCCCCACCGCTGAAGGCGGATTTGGCCTGGATTTGGGCGGTTTTGCTATCCATTTGTCTTTTTCTCGTATGGATGTTGTAGCGCAAGTCTCCGACCTGCTCCCGCAAATCGGAGATTTGCGCCACCATCAGGAGACGTTTATGGAAAGCCTCACCATTCTGGTCGTTCTGCTCATCCTGCTTGTGTTTGCGGGTGGGATCCTTTTTTCTATCACCGCAAACCGCCGGGCCAAAGAAGCCAAAATGCAGATGGCGCAAACGCTGGGCATGACCCCGCTGGAGCCAGACCCCCACCCTGCTGGCGCAAATTTCGGGCCTCTATCAGACGCCAGGCAACAACCCGCGTCACTCCTTGCGCAACGTCACCCACCGCAGCCTGCCCGACGGGGAACTGTTTCTCTTTGACCTGCTAGACCGCGATGGAGAAAGTGATTCCTGGATTGAGCGCCAGGCAGTGGCGATTCGCTCACATACCCTGCGCCTGCCGCCCTTCCATCTCTTCCCTAAAGTGGATACTGCCCAATACGCCCTGGGCGGCCTGGCGAACATGATTGTCGAGTGGGGCGCCTCCAAAGTCGGGACTCCGGTGCAGTTTCCCGAATTTCCGGCCTTTCAGGCGCGTTACGTTGTCACTTCCACCGACCCTGAAGCCGCGCGGCGCTTTTTCGATGAAGACAAGGCGCGTTATTTTGCCAAAACCGAATATTACGGCCTGCGCGTGGGCGGGAGTCTCTTCACTTTTGCCGAAGATGGCGCTGACCAATTACCTGACCCAATCCATCGTCTGCACGTTGATTTTCTACGGCTAGGGGTTGGGATTGTTCGGCAAAATGGGCGCGGCGGCGGGCATCGGCCTGACCATCGTCATCTACCTGCTGCAAATCCCCCTCAGTCACTGGTGGATGAAACGCTTCCAATACGGCCCCGCCGAATGGCTATGGCGCTCGCTGACCTATCCTTAAGCCGCAGCCCATGCGCCGCCCGTAGCGCAAGTTTTCAACCTGCGCGTGCAAATCGGAGATTTGCACCACGTAGGGCAAGTCTCTGACTTGCCCGCGCGCCACAGGAAGGACTTTGCTCAATGTCACCCAAACATCTTCTCCTCCTCGGCGGATACGGCAACACCGGCCTCCCGTTGGCGCGCCTGCTGCTGGCGCATAGCAACTGCTCCATCACGCTGGCCGGGCGCAGCCTGGAAAAAGCGCGGCAGGCGGAGGAGTTGTTTGAGAGTTTGTTGAGTGAGAGTTTCTCGTGAAAAACCGTCCCGAAGGTTCCTAAGCCTTCGGGACGGTTCGTTTTACTCCACCACCTCGCCTTCCACAACCTCCACGCCAACCGAAAAGGTCAGCCCATCGGGGCCTCTATCCACGCGGATGGTGTCGCCTTCCTTGAACTCGCCCGCCAGTATCTTCAGCGCCAGCGGGTCTTGCAGTTCGCGCTGGATGGCGCGCTTGAGCGGACGGGCGCCAAAGTGCGGGTCGTAGCCGACTTCGGCCAGGTACTCGCGGGCGGCTTCGGTCACTTCGAGCCGGTAGCCCTTTTCGGTCAGCAGTTTCGCCACCCGGCGGAGTTGAATATCCACGATGCCGGCCAGGTGTTCTTTGCCGAGCGGGTGGAAGACCACAATCTCGTCAATGCGGTTGAGGAACTCCGGGCGGAAGTGGGCTTGCAAAATGCGTGTTAGAGTGTCACGTGTGGGCGTGTCACGTGACACGGAAGCACTCCACAATTCGTTGCCCAGGTTGGAGGTCATGATGACGACCGTGTTACGGAAGTCCACCGTGCGGCCCTGACCATCCGTCAGGCGGCCATCGTCCAGCAGTTGCAGCAGCACGTTGAAGACTTCGCTGTGCGCCTTTTCGATTTCATCGAACAAGACCACGCTATAGGGGCGGCGGCGGACGGCTTCGGTCAGTTGACCGCCTTCGTCGTAGCCCACGTAGCCGGGCGGCGCGCCAATCAACCGGCTGACGGTGTGCTTCTCCTGGTATTCGCTCATGTCAATGCGAATCATGGCACGCTCGTCATCGAAGAGGAATTCGGCCAGGGCGCGCGCCAGTTCGGTCTTGCCGACGCCGGTGGGGCCGAGGAAGATGAACGAGCCGATGGGGCGGTTCGGGTCCTGCAGCCCGGCGCGGGCGCGGCGGACGGCGTTCGAGACCACCCGAATGGCGTCCTCCTGCCCGACCACGCGGCGGTGCAGGTTCTCTTCCATGTGCAGGAGTTTCTGCGTTTCGCCTTCCAGCAGTTTATCCACCGGAATCCCCGTCCAGCGGGCGACGATGGCGGCAATCTCTTCGGCGTCCACTTCTTCTTTGAGCAGGGCGCCTTCAGACTGCATGGCCTTCAGCCGCGCTTCGGCGGCGCGGATTTGCTCCTCGAGGGCGCGCAGTTCGCCATAGCGCAGGCGGGCGGCCTTTTCCAGGTCGGCGGCGCGTTCGGCGCGCTCCATCTCGGTGCGGGTTTGCTCCAGTTTCTCCTTCAGGCCGCGCAGTTCCGCAATGACGGACTTTTCCGTCTGCCAGCGGGCGGTGATGGCTTTGGATTTCTCGCGCAGTTCGGCCAGTTCGCTTTCCAGTTTGCCCAGCCGCTCTTTGGAGGCCTTGTCCTTCTCTTTCTTGAGCGCCTCGCGCTCGATTTCGAGCTGCATGATGGCGCGGTCCACCTCGTCCAGTTCCTGCGGCTTGGAGTCGATTTCGGTGCGCAGGCGGGCGGCGGCTTCGTCAATCAGGTCAATCGCCTTGTCGGGCAGGTGCCGGTCGGGGATGTAGCGGTGGCTGAGCGTGGCCGCGGCGATGACCGCCGGGTCGGTGATGCGCACGCCGTGATGCACTTCGTAGCGTTCCTTCAGGCCGCGCAAAATCGAGATGGTATCTTCCACGCTCGGCTCTTCCACCAAAACCGGCTGGAAGCGGCGCTCCAGCGCGGGGTCTTTTTCCACATATTTGCGATACTCATCCAGCGTGGTCGCGCCGATGAGGTGCAGTTCGCCGCGCGCCAGCATGGGTTTGAGCATGTTGCCGGCGTCCATCGAACCCTCGGCCTTGCCCGCGCCGACCACGGTGTGCATTTCGTCCACAAACAGGATGATTTCGCCCGCCGATTCGGTGATTTCCTTCAGGACGGCTTTCAGCCGCTCCTCGAACTCGCCGCGATACTTGGCCCCGGCCACCAGCGCGCCCATATCGAGTTGCACGATGCGCTTCTTCTTCAGACCTTCTGGCACGTCGCCGTTGACGATGCGCTGGGCGAGGCCCTCGGCGATGGCGGTCTTGCCCACGCCCGGCTCGCCGATGAGGGCCGGGTTGTTCTTGGTGCGGCGGCTGAGAATCTGGATGACGCGCCGAATCTCCTCGTCGCGGCCAATCACCGGGTCGAGTTTGCCCTTGCGGGCCAGGTCGGTCAGGTCGCGGCCATATTTCTCCAGCGCCTGGTAGGTGCTTTCGGGGTCCTGGTTGGTGACGCGCTGACTGCCGCGCACGCCCTGAAGCGCCTTGAGAATCGCGTCTTTGGTCAGGCCGTAGGAGGCCAGGCGCTTGCCCTCGATGGAATCGGTCAGGCCGAGCAGGATATGCTCGGTCGAGACGTAGTCGTCACTCATGCCTTTGGCGTAGCGCTCGGCGGCGGTGAGCACATCGGCGGCAGCTTGCGAGAGGCCGACCTGCATGTTCGCGCCGTGAATCTGCGGGCGCTTGGCCAGTTCGCGCTCCAATTCTTCGCGGATGGCAAGCGTGGAACCGGCCACTTTGGTCACAATCGCCGGGACAACGCCGCCCTCCTGCCGGATGAGCGCCAGTTCCAGGTGTATCGGCTCGATGGCCTGGTGATGGTATTCTTGCGCAATTTGCTGTGCGCTAAAGATGGCTTCCTGAGATTTTTGGGTGAATTTTTCGAGGTTCATGGTCTTTCTCCTTACCGATAAGTGCTTGTAAGACAACTGCAGGCAGTTGTCCTACAAAACTATACGGCATGTGTGTTGGAGAAAAGTTGGAGGCAGGTAAAAAATGTATCATAGAGCCATGCCCCCCAACTGGAACGCACCGACTGGTATTTGCGCACAGAACGTCCCAAAAGTGCAGGGCCTTCGGGACGTTATGATACCCGCCTGCCAATTGTGATAGAATTTACATAACATCCAACATACCCCGCCGGCAGAACGACCGCGCCCGCCCGGTATGTTGTTTCATACGCATACGGGAGGCTGCGCATGAAAACGACATTTGCTTTCCGTCTTTTCTCTGCCCTGCTGCTGACGGCGCTGCTGCTGACCGGCGTGGGGGTGAGACCCGCTTATGCGGCGGGATATACGGTCAACTCGCTGGCGGATAACAATACCGCCGGCGATGGCTTCTGCACCCTGCGCGAAGCGATTGAAAGCACCAACAACGCCGGCAATGGCGATTGCGGCGCAAATAGCAATGCGAACGACATCATCACCTTCAGCGTGAGCGGCACGATTACGCTTGGCTCCACCCTGCCGGCCATCGTCAGCGGCGCGGGAATGCTGACCATTGACGGCGGCGGGAACATCACCATCAGCGGCAATAACAGCGTGCAGGTGATGCGCGTCAACAGCGGCGCGAACCTCACCCTGCAAAACCTGACGATTGCCAACGGTAGCGCCACCTTAGGCGGCGGCATCTACAACGTCGGCACGCTGACGGTGACGAACGCGACCTTCTCCGGCAACAGCGCCGACTACGGCGGCGGCATCGAGAACTACGGCACGCTGACGGTGACGGACAGCACCTTCTCCAACAACAGCGCAACCATCTATGGCGGCGGCATCGAGAACTACGGCGCGCTGACGGTGACGGACAGCACCTTCTCCAACAACAGCGCCAACAACAACGGCGGCGGCATCTTAAATTATTACAGCACGCTGACGGTGACGAACTCGACCTTCTCCAACAACAGCGCCACCTACGACGGCGGCGGCGTCTACAACGATGGCGGCACGCTGACGGTGACCAACTCAACCTTCTCCACCAACCGCGCCAACAACAACGGCGGCGGCGTCTTCAATTATTACGGCAGGTTGACGGTGACGAACTCGACCTTCTCCGGCAACAGCGCCACCTCCGGCGGCGGCATCGAGAACCGCGGCACGCTAACGCTCAAGAACACCCTCATCGCCAACAGCACGAGCGGCGGGGATTGTGTGGGCAGTTTGAGCGGCTCGAACATCAACAACCTCATCGAAGACAGCAGCAACGCCTGCGGCTTGACGCATGGCGTGAACGGCAACATCATCGGCTTTGACCCCATCCTCGGCGCGCTGACCGGTTCCCCCGCGTACTTCCCGCTCAACCCCCTCTCCCCGGCAATTGACGCCGGCGATGACGCCACCTGCGCCGCCGCGCCGGTGAACAACCAATCCCAAAACGGCGTGACCCGCCCGCAGGATGGCGATGGCAATGGCACAACAATTTGCGACATCGGCTCCTATGAGCGACCGGATACGACTTCTCCCGTCCTTCTCTCCTTCACCCGCTTCAACCCGCCCGGCTCGCCCACTACCGCCAGCGCTCTCGTCTTCCGCGCCGAATTTAACGGAGACGTGCAGAACGTGGACGCGGCGGATTTTGTCATCAACGCCACGCCTGCCACCAGCGCCACAATTACCGGCGTGACGCAAGTCAGCCCCAGCCTGTACGAAATCACCGTCTCCGGCGGCGACCTGGGGACGTTCAACGGCGTCATCCAACTCGACATTGCTCCCGGTCACAACATCACCGACCTGAGCGGCAACCCGCTTGCTCCACCGCCCGTTCACGAAACGTATCTGGTGCAGCATCTGCCGTCATCTGCTCCGCCCACTGTCAGCGGCGTCGTCGCCACCGGCACAGGCGCGCTCCTGCAAGGGCAAACGCTCGTTACAGGACCGACTCAATTCACGGTCACCTTCAATCAGGACGTCACTGCCGCCTCCGCCCAGAACACAGCCAACTACCTTTTGGTGCGCGCAGGCGGCGACGGCGTTCAGACCCAATCCTGCGCGGGCGGCGTGAGCGGCAGCGATACCGCCATTTCGATTGATTCCGCCGTGTACGCTCCCGCCACATTCACGACCACCTTGAACGTCAACGGCGGTCAGCCCTTGCCCGCCGGACTATACCGCCTCTTCGTGTGCGGCACCACTTCGATTGTCAATGCCAACGGAGATGAACTCTACGCCGGGCTGACGGACTACGGACTGGTCTTCAGCGTAACCTCCAGCACGAGCGGCGGCGGTTCTGGCGGGACCTCGGGCGGGTTACTCCCCGCCACCGGCTTCCCGATGGGACGCCTCACCAGCCTCCCGCTGCAGCCCGCCGAAAAAGCCTACACCTCCACCGACCTGACGCTGGAAATCCCTGCCCTGGGCGTCAACGCCCCCATCGTCGGCGTGCGAATATCGAACGGCAGTTGGGATGTCTCGTGGCTGGGAACCTCGGTCGGCTGGCTGGAAGGCAGCGCCTTCCCCACCTGGCAAGGCAACACCGTGCTGACGGGCCACGTCTGGAACGCAGATAACACCCCCGGCGTATTCGCCGGAATCAAAGACTTGCGATACGGCAACCGCTTCTATATCCACACCTTCAACCAGACCTACGTCTATGAAGTGCGCGAGAATACTTCCCTGCGGGGCGCCGGCCGCGTGGACCAGGTCTTCAAGCACGAAGAACTGGACTGGGTCACCCTGCTCACCTGTGAAGGCTACAACCCGCTCACGGGCAACTACCTCTTTCGCCGCATGGTCAGAGCCGTGCTGGTGGAGATACGGTAAGAGAAGAGAAGAGAGATCAAGTTCCACGCGCTTTTGAAGCGCGTGGAACTTCTTTTCATACCAAACACCCGTCGTGTAACTGCTTATTCGGCTTTGGCAGGAGATAACTCCCCGCTCACCTGAAGTCGGCTTCCGGCCGGCTGCGGCCAGATGTGCCGGATGCAGAAACGCTTGGCCATCATGGCGAAATGTGACCCGTCAAGGCGCCAGCCAACCTCCCAGCGCAAGAAGGCCAAAGGCCAGCGCCATCCACAGACAGCCAGGAAGGGCGGCGCGCCCAATGAGCCTGAGATTCTCGCCTCGGGCAGCACGGACCACAGGGCGCGGGTGACGTTTGGTCCCCTCGCGGCCGATTGCGGCGTTTTGCAAAAAACTCGCCTCGTGCATGAGAGTCAAAATGGCCATCACAAACCGAAAACCGCCCCAGGTGAGGACCATCACCGCCAGCAGGATGAGCGCCAGGCCCAAAGCAGTTTGCAGCGCCCGGAAACTCTCGCCGGCGCGGACGAGCGGACGCAGCGTCTCGCTCCACATCGAGTACAGAATGGCTCCCAGAAAGAGGGCCACCGCCGCCCAGGCCGGCCAGGCGCGGCGCGAGAAACGCTCCCGGCGCGGCAGGGCAAACAGGTAAAAAACCGCCAGCACAAAAGCGATTGCTCCCAGTTGAGCCGTCAGGTCGCGCCATTCAGGGGACATTTTGCAAAACCTCACGCAATTTCTGATACAGATTGACACCCCCATACCAGTCTGAAATTTCAATCACCTCCTGGCTGCTATCTGGTTTGCGATACCACACCTGCACCATGTCCACCGAGGGGCTTTCTGGCCCGCCGGGGTAAGTGACCCGCTCCAAGCGCAGGATGTCTTTGCGTGGTATCTCCAGGTATTCGATTTGGTCGGTATGGATGTCGTAGTACTGGTAGATCAACGCATCGGCGGTCACGGCCAGGTACAGGTCACGGCGCTGGAAGAACTCCCGCCAGTAAGAGATGGCATTTGCGCCGAACAACCAGCCCAGGAAAGCCGCAAAAGCGGCAAAGCACAACAGGCTGGCGAGGCCGCTCCAGTCCTGCCAGTCTATTTCTGTGCGAAAGCGGAACGGCAACACAATGAACAGCATAATGACCAGCGCCCAGCTCAGCAGGCCCATCAGCGAAGTGAGAATCAGTCCCAGCAAGGGAAGGGGCTTGCCGCGCAGGAACAAGACGGGGTGAGGCGGCGGAGCGTGTTTCATTCCGACCTCCAGCAGACCTTTGACCTGCCACCAGGCAGACAGATGGAAAAATTCTACCACCTTCCCCAGCCGTGCGGATAGATGACCGGCCGCTGGCGGCGGCACAAGCCCCGGCCGCCGATGCGCGCCCAGGAGGGGAGTTGCATGGATTCCGCCGCCCCTGCCGTCGGGGAATGAATTCCAGGAAATATCTCTACCATCATCCATTTGTTGTAAAATATTTCACAGAAGGAGGTGTTATGGATACTCCTGCTGTGCAAGAAGATTCGAAAGCCGTCTTGCGGAAGATTCTCGCTCCCTATCAAACCGCCGATACCCGCCGCGCCGCCTGGCAACTGGTCAACACGCTGGTCCCCTACTTCACCTTGTGGGCGCTGATGTTTCTCAGCCTGAAAGTTTCCTACTGGCTGACGCTGCTGCTGGCCATCCCCACTGCCGGTTTCATGGTGCGGACCTTTATCATCTTCCACGACTGCGGACACGGTTCTTTCTTCCCTTCCCGCCAGGCCAACGACATCGTCGGAATCATCACCGGCATTCTGACTTTCACCCCCTGGGCGCGCTGGTGGCGCGACCACGCCATCCACCACGCCACCGCCGGCGACCTCGACCGGCGCGGCGTCGGCGACGTGTACACGATGACCGTGCAGGAATACCGGCAGGCGCCCTGGTGGCGCAAACTGGCCTACCGCCTGATGCGCCACCCCTTCAACATGTTCATCATCGGCGCGCCGATTGTCTTCGCTATCGTACAACGCTTTTATGCCCGCGGCACCGGCAAGCGCGAAAAGGCCAGCGTCTGGTGGACTAACCTGGCGCTGGCGGCGCTGATCGGCGCGCTCATCTGGCTGGTGGGCTGGAAAGCCTATCTGATGGTGCAAATCCCCGTCTTCTGGCTGGGGACGAGCACCGGCGTCTGGCTGTTCTACATGCAGCATCAGTTTGAGAACGTCTATTGGGAGCGGCACGAAAAATGGGACTTCTTCGAGGCCGGGTTGAAAGGCTGTTCCTACTTCAAGTTGCCCAAAGTCCTGCAATGGTTTACCGGCAACATCGGCTTCCACCACATCCACCACTTGAGCGCCCGCATTCCCAACTACAAACTGGAAGCCTGTTTCCGCGAGAACCCCATGCTGCAAAATCCGCCCACGCTGACGCTGCGCTCCAGTTGGAAGAGTCTGCGCCTGCGGCTCTATGACGAGGAGCAGAAGAAACTGGTCGGCTGGGAGGCGCTCAAGCGAATGCAGACTTCCGAAGTCTCATAGACTTCGGAAGTCTGGGGGAAAGGCCTAGATATGGATGGCGCTGCCCTCGGCGGCGTGCGCGGCTTCCATCAGCACCTCGCTCAAGGTCGGGTGGGCATGGACGTTGCGGGCAATTTCCGCCGGGGTGAGTTCCATCATGCGCGCCAGGGTCAGTTCGGGCAGCAGTTCGGTCACCTCCGGGCCGACCAGCGTAGCGCCCAGAATCTCGCCGTATTTCTCATCCACCACCAGTTTGACCCAGCCGGCGTAGTCGCCCAGGCCGAGCGCCTTGCCGTTGGCCTGGAAGGGGAAACGCCCCACCCTGACCGCGAACCCGCGCTCCCTGGCCTGCGCCTCGCTCAGCCCAAAGGAGGCCACCTGCGGCGAGCAGTAGGTGGCGCGCGGCATCATCTCATAGTCCAGTTTGACGGTCTCGTGACCGGCGATATGCTCGGCGCAGACGATGCCCATCGCCGAGCCGACGTGCGCCAGCATCAGTTTGCCGGTCACGTCGCCGATGGCCCAAATGCCGGGGACGTTGGTCGCCATGCGCTCGTCAATCTCGATAAAGCCGCGCTCCGAAATCTTGACGCCGACCTCCTCCAGCCCCAGGCCCTTTGAGTTCGGGCGGAAGCCGACCGCCACCAGGGCCTGCTCGGCCTCCAGCGTCTTCGTCTCGCCCGCCGCCGAAACGGTGACCCTGACCCCGCTCTCGCTCGCCTCGACCGCCTCGACCTTGTGCCCGGCCAGAATCTTGACCCCGCGCTTGGTGAACGCTTTGGCGACCTCGGCGGCGGCCTCCTCGTCCTCCAGCGGCAGGACGTGCGGCAGCATTTCCACTACCGTCACTTCCACCCCGTAGGCGTTCCAGACGGTGGCAAACTCCATGCCGATGGCGCCCGCCCCGATGATGACCGCGCTCTTGGGCAGTTTCTCCTGCAAAATGGCCTCCAGATAGGTAACCACTTTCTCGCCGTCCACCTTCCAGGCGCCCGGCACCGCCACCGAAGCGCCGGTGGCGATGATGATGTTCCTGGCCTTCAGTTCGGTCACACTGCCGTCCTGGCCGGTCACGGCGACCGTATCTTTGGCGCTCAATTTGGCCGTTCCCATGTGGACGGCGATGCCGTTCTTCTTCATCAAGAACTCCACGCCCTTCACCAGCCGCCCGGAGACCTGCCGCGAGCGTTTGACCGCCGCGGCGTAGTCGAGGGTCAGGTTCTCGAACGAGAAGCCGAACTCCTTGCCGCGCTCGCGCAGGATGTGCGCCACTTCGGCGTTCTTGAGCAGCGCCTTGGATGGGATGCAGCCCACGTTCAGGCACACACCGCCCAGCCATTGCTTGTCCACGATGGCGACCTTCTGCTTGAGTTGCGCGGCGCGGATGGCGGCCACGTAGCCCGCCGGTCCCGCGCCGATGACGATGACATCGTAAGTTTCCATGCAAGTTACTCCTGATAAAAGTTGTCCGAATTATACCCTGAAGGAGAGGCGGAATAAGAGCAGACGAACAAGGGCCGGGATTGAATTTATTCCGCTCGTAAACTACAATAACAATAGGTTCCGAGACTTTCAAACAGGAGGTCTTCATGAAAAAAACGACCTGCTCGATTTTGAGCCTTCTATTACTTGCCCTGGCCGCCTGCAATTTGCCGGGTCCCGCCGCTGGAACCCCCACCGCTTCCCCAACGCCCACACCGCTTCCCGCCGGTTCGACCTTATTCCTCTTTCCGGCGAGACCCGATTCAGGGCGCCATATCGCTTTGTCGTCCGCCGACGACGCCGATACCGAGATTGTCGGTGAAGGCCGCCGGACGGGCAATGGCCGGGCCTTGAGCGCCGCAGACGGCAACGCCACCCCCGACTCCTACATCCAATTCGACATCAGCGATGCCGGCCTCTTCGCCGGTCAACCGACCTCCAGCATCCGCCTCGACATCGAATACCTCGACGAGGGCCTGGACAGTTTCGTGGTCCAATACGACGCGGCCGCCGGCGGCCCCTACGGAGACGGACGCTTCTTCGAGAGTTGGCCCATCTATAAGACAGGCTCAGGCGAATACCGAACGGTTTCCCTGGTCTTCAAAGATGTATATTTCGGCAACCGCGATAACGGCGCCGATTTGCGCATCTTCGACCGCAGCGACGGCGCCGAAACCATCCGCAAGGTGAGCATCACCCTGCTGCCCAATCCGACCGTCATCAACGTGGACGAGTGCGGCGCCAACCCCTACGACGATGAGCCGGACAGCGACGCCATTCAAGCCTGCATCAACCGGGCGCAATCAGGGGACATCATCACCTTCACTTCAGGGGAAAATTCGCCCGGCTACCGGGGTTACCTCATTAACAAGACCATCTTCCTCAACATGGCCACCCCCCGCTCCTACCTGACGTTCACCTCGACCGACCCGCTCAATCACGCCCTCTTGCAGGCCACGGCCGACCTGCACGGCTTCGTGGTGAAGTTGTTCGCCCGTTCGCAGGGCGGCGACCCCGCCCAGATGGACTATATGACCCTCACCCATCTGCACCTGGATGGCAACCGCCAGGAACGCACCTGCTTCGGCGCGGACGGCATCGCCAACGGCGTGGATGACAACTGGGGTTCCTGGCTGCCCGAATGCACCATCGAGTGGGATTCCGCCTGCCTGCCCGGCACGCTCGACATGGCCGGCGCCCTGGACTGGAACGACCCACAGCAGAATTACATCGCCAATCCGGGGCGCTGGACGGTGGGACACCGCATTCAGGATGTGCACATCACCAACACCGAGTGCGGCACAGCCTTTGGGTTGGGCGCGGCGGCCAGCGTCCTGCTCGATAACACCATCGAGAACGCCGGCGACCACGTCCACGCCGGCGGCTGCGCCCAGACCGATGATTCGGAAGGCCTCGGCGACTGGTCCGACGGCATCACCTTCGACGGCCCCAGCCATCTGGTGATGGGCAACACGGTGGTCAACCCTTCAGATATCGGAATCGTCTTCTTCGGCGGGCGGTTGACCATCATCCGCGAAAACACCATCCGGGTCGAAAGCGGCAATCACGGCGCCTTTAGCGGGATTGCCATCCACACCTGGTCTTTCGGCGACATTTCTTTCAGCCAGGTGACCGGCAATACCATCATCAGCGAAGGGGACGAGACCTGCGGCAACCTGCATACCGGCATTGACATCGGCCCGCACATGTGGGGCGGCGCCTGCCTGTCGGACCCCCTCCGGCCGGCCATCGGCCTGCCCGGCTGCTCGCTCGAACCGGACGCCCCGCAGGGCGCCCTGTGCGGGTCGAGTGAGACCTGCCAGGTGTGGGCTTCGGTGGCCCAGGAAGACGCCTTCTTTCTTCTGACCGACAATTACGTGCGCGGCGCCCACATCAACTACCTCATCGAAGGTCTCGACCTGGTGGGCGAACTCATCGAAAACAACAACGTCAGCGAGACGCCGCGGCGCAGCGACTGGGATGCCGCCTGGCGCGGTTGTGACGGCGTCCACTGGCGGCCGACCGATAAGGTAGCGCACCACCCCTCCCTGAGCGGCTGGACCGACCTGCGAGTCCATTGCGAGCGTTGACGGCTCCAAAAAAAAAGCGCCCACAAAGGCGCTTTTTTGATTGCCGGGCGGGTCAATGCCACCCCTCCAGCACTTCTTTGACCTTCCCCAAAAACGCATCTGCCCCGGCTCCATCCAGGATGCGGTGGTCGAAGACGAAGGAGAGATAAACCATCGGGCGGATGGCGAGGGCGTCGTTGCCCTCGGCGTCGGTGACCACCACCGGGCGCTTCTGTATCGTTCCCGTGCCGAGGATGCCGCACTGCGGCTGGCTGATGATGGGCATGGCAAACAGCGAGCCGGCCGTGCCGTGATTGGTCAGCGTGAAGGTGGCGCCCCGCACCTCGTCCGGCTGCAGGCGCTTCGTCCGCGCCCGCTCGGCCAGGTCGTTGACGGCGCGCCCAACCCCCAAGAGCGAGAGATGGTCGGCCTGCTTGATGACCGGCACAATCAGTCCCTCCTCGCCCAGGGCGACTGCCATGCCGATGTTGACCTCCCGATGCAAAATCAGGCCCTCGTCCGTCCAGGTGGAGTTGACCAGCGGGTTGGCCTTGAGCGCCTCGGCAATCGCGGCGATGAAATAGGCCGTGAAGGTCAGGTTGACGCCCTGGCGGGCGAACTCTGCCTTGTGGGCGGCGCGGTGGGCGAGGACGCGGCTCATGTCCGCTTCCATCACGGTCAGCACATGCGGCGAAATGCGCTTGCTGGCCACCATCCGTTCGGCGATTTGGCGGCGGATGGTGGTGTGGGGGATGAGCGTTCCGGCTTCGGGAGCAGGGGGAGCAATGGGTTTCGGCCGCTCGGCCTGCGACTTCCGGCTTTTGAGATAATCGAGGACATCCTGCTTGGTAATCCGTCCGCCCAGGCCTGTGCCGCGCACCTGGCTGAGGTCTATGCCATGCTCGGCGGCGATTTTCCGCACCACCGGCGAGAGAAAGCCGACCTGAGCGCTGACGGCGGACACATCCGTTTGCGTCCGTGAGTCCGTGACGGCATCCGCTTCTTGACCTTCGACCTTCGACGCGGCTTCTTCGAGCGCGCTGCTCTTCTCATCACCGACCACTGGCGACTGACCACTGAACACTGACAACTGACCACTGAACACTGACGACTGCCCACCGGCCACTGCCTCCCCCGCCTGACCAATCCACGCCATCACCTGACCGACGCGGGCGGGCGTGTTCTCGGCAATCTCGATTTTCAGCAGCACGCCGCTCGCCGGGCTGGGGACTTCGGTCACCACCTTATCGGTCTCCACCTCCACCAGCGGCTCCAGTTCCTGGACCGGCTCGCCCTCGCGTTTGAGCCACTTGACAATTGTCACTTCATCAACGCCTTCCCCCAGCCGGGGGACGAGGAATTTGGTCGCCATAGTCTCTCCTTAATTTCAACACAAAGGACACCACGGAGACACAAAGGATTCACAAAGTTTCTTTTTCTTCCGTGTTCAAACCTTTTCCTTCTTCGTGCGCTTCGTGTTACCTTTTGTGCCCTTTGTGTTTACAAAACCTCCGCGAACCTTGCAGGGAACGCCTCGCGCATCATCTCATAAGCCGCGTCGAAAATCGCCTCGGCGTTGGGCTTCGACCAGTAATCGCCGTCGTTGGCGGCTGCGGGTCGGTGCGCCGCGCCCGGCAGCGTGCGCGGAGCGGAATCCAGCCATTGATAGCCGCCCTGCACCTCCAGCACCTCGCGCAGCATATACGCCGTCGTCCCGCCCGGCACATCCTCGTCCACGAACAGGATGCGGCCGGTTTTCTTGAGCGACTCGAGGATGCGCCCGTGAATGTCGAACGGCAGCAGCGACTGCACATCCATCACTTCGGCCTCGATACCCACCTGCGCCAGTTTCTCCGCCGCCGCCAGCGCAATCCGCACGCACGCCCCGTAGGTGACCACCGTCACGTCCTGGCCCTCGCGCACCACCTCCGGCACGCCCAGCGGGACGGTCATCTCGCCGATGTTGGCGGGCAGGCGCTCCTTGACGCGGTAGCCGTTCAACACCTCGACCACGATGGCCGGCTCCTCGGCCTTGAGCAGCGTGTTGTAGAAACCCGCCGCCCGCGTCATATCGCGCGGCACGAGAACGTGCATGCCGCGCACCAGATGGATAATCCCCGCCATCGGCGAGCCGGAGTGCCAGATGCCCTCCAGCCGGTGACCGCGCGTTCGCACGATGACCGGCGCCTTCTGCCCGCCCTTCGTCCGCCACAGGAGCGTCGCCAGGTCGTCGGACATCAGTTGCAAGGCGTAGAGCAGGTAATCCAGATAC
The DNA here is from genome assembly GCA_041287425.1 of Anaerolineales bacterium. Lineage (GTDB taxonomy): Bacteria > Chloroflexota > Anaerolineae > Anaerolineales > Villigracilaceae > JAFGSI01. Next base: position 124,175 of record JBEULG010000016.1, read on the forward strand.
TGGATTTCGGCAATCGGGCGCAGGCCGCGCATCGCCAGCCCAATCGCCTGCCCCAGGATGGTTGCCTCGCGGATGCCGGTGTCGGTCACCCGCAGCGCGCCGTACTTCTCCTGCAGGCCGCGAAAGCCCTGGTTCACGTCGCCCAGTTTGCCCACGTCCTCGCCGAAGGCCACCAGCCGCGGCTCACGCGCCAGGGCGGCGTCGAAGGCGGCGTTGACCACCTCGAAACCCATCACCAGCGGCGCGTCCGGCGCGTAGACCGGCTTCACCTCCGCCACGTTCAGGGCCGAATCCGAAAGCGGCGAGTAGAGGAAACTGTGATAACGCTCCTCCTGCTGACGTTCCAGGTCGGCGCGCCAGGCGACCAGTTGCTGACGGGCGGGGGACGACTCGCCGCGCGTCAGGACCAGGGCCTCGTGGACGACCATTGCCAGGTCCCGCCGCGTCGGCGCGGCTTCCGCTTCGAGCCGGACCCGCGCCTGCTCCAGGCCATCAGCCTGATTCGAGGCCCGAGCCAGTTCCGTTAAAAGTCCCGCCACCTGACGGCGTTCCGCCTCGAGGGGGGCGCGGTAGGCCTCCCAGGCGCGTTTGCGGGCCTCCTCCACGTACTGCTTTTCTTCCTCTTCCAGTTTCGTCAGCGCCGCCTCGTCTGCCACGCCGTTCTCGATAATCCATTCTCTAAATTTCTTGATGCAGTCCCATTCGGCCTCCCAGGCCAGGCGTTCGGGCGATTTGTAGCGTTCGTGCGAGCCGGAGGTCGAGTGGCCGAGCGGCTGGGTGACGTCGGTGACGTGGACGAGGGCCGGGATGTGGTACTGGCGGGCGATTTCGGCCGCGGCCTGGTAGGTGACCAGCAGGGCGCGGTAATCCCAGGCCGGGACGGTGTACAGGTCGTAGCCGTGGTCGCACTGTTCGGCCGGGCAGGGCGTCCGCTCGAAGCCTTTCAGAATCGCCCCGATGTTTTCCTTGACCATCTGGAACTGGTTGGGGACCGAGATGCCGTAGCCGTCGTCGAAGACCGAGATGACCGCCGGGGCCTTCAGCACGCCGATGGCGTTGACCGCTTCCCAGAACATGCCCTCGGCGGTGGAGGCGTTGCCGATGGTCGCCCAGGCCACCTCGTCGCCGTTGCGCGAGAAGCGGGCGGCATGGGGCTTGAGTTCGTCCAGGTGGCGGTACAGCACCGAGGCGTAGGCCAGGCCGACCAGGCGCGGCATCTGGGCCGCGGTCGGGGAGACATCCGCGGCGATGTTGTACAGTTCGGTCTGGTCTTTCCACGAGCCGTCGGGGTTGATGTAGCGGGAGACAAAATGGCCGACCATCGAGCGTCCGGCGGTGGCCGGGTCGGCTTCCAGGTCAGTGTGGGCGTAGAGTTGGGCGAAGTAGGCCTGTACGTCCAGCACACCGAGCGCCATCACCCAGGTCTGATCGCGGTAGTAACCGGAGCGCCAGTCGCCTTTGCGGAAGGCGCGGGCGAGGGCCACCTGCGGCACCTCCTTGCCGTCGCCGAAGATGCCGAACTTGGCCTTGCCGGAGAGCACCTCCCGCCGCCCGACCAGCGACACCTGCCGCGAACGGTAGGCGATGCGGTAATCGTGGAGGATGTCTGCGGGAGGCAGGGGAAGAGAGGGTTTGACCGTCTTTGCCATTGCGCCGCCAATTTAGAGAGGATGGGTCTAATTATAATCGGTGTTGGGAGGGAAATGGATATGGTGAGTAATTTGTTTGCGCGGAGGCTTGGAACGCACAAGAAGCAGTGGGACGATTCATCTTCCATGATGTCCGCCAAAAAAATCAGGGCAGGAGAACCGTCCTGCCCTGACCACATTGGTCCTCGTCGGTGCTTACTTGCGCGTCCAGACGTTGCCCCAACCGTCTGTAATCGAATCTGTAGCGGGGTCGTAGGTAAATTGGAAGGTCACATTGCCCCACAAGGCCGGCGGCGTGGTGTGGCAATAGAAAGGCAGCGTTCCGCTCAGGGTGTTTCCAGAGCCAGCCACGAATCCCTTTGCCCACCCCCCATACAGGATTTGGCCGCTCTCCGGGTCGACTCCACAGACGGTGGCGCCAAAGTCATAGTACCGGATACGATGGGAATTACCCGGCCCCCCGCCAATGTGCAGGAGCTGATAACTCCCATCCGCCATGTCTGTGGACTCCCACGCGCCGTAGAACGGCGAAGCCGCCGCACTGGCTGTGGATGCCCCGACCGCTACAATAAGCACCAATGAAGCGACGATGAATAAGATACGGACATTTTTATTCATCCTACCTCCTTTGGTACAAGTTTATTGTAGCAAATTCTTTTGCTCGAAACAATAGATTTTCAACAAGGGTCAGGGCGCGAATCCCCGCTTTGCGCCCCCCTGCGGGGGTTCTGTCCAATCCAAAAAAACAATCTCAGGCTGGCCTGTAAGCCGCATCGCCCCCCTGCGGGGGTTCTGTCCAATCCAAAAAAAACAATCTCAGGCTGGCCTGTAAGCCGCATCGCCCCCCTGCGGGGGTTCTGTCCAATCCAAAAAAAACAATCTCAGGCTGGCCTGTAAGCCGCATTCTGTCCAATAGATGGGTGTTGGTTTACATCCTAAAGGACTTCATCCCAACGCTCTATCTGGGCGATCATCTCTCTGGACGGCGCGTTACCGCACCGTTCTAGCGGCCTACCCGGGACTGGCTCCTCCCACCTGAGGAAGGTGCACATAAGGAGACGAGCAGCCTCCCGCCGTCCTCGGACGGCTTCGTCCCTGCTTGGCCTTGCTCCCAGCGGGGGTTACCTGGCCGCCTGCATTACTGCAGACGCCGGTGGTCCCTTACACCACCTTTTCACCATCACCCGCGCCCTGACGGGCGGGGCTGTTTGTTTCTGTGGCCCTTGTCCGGCAGGTTAACGCCTCACGGCGGTTTCCCCGCCCCGGGTGCTACCCGACGCTGTGCTCTCTGGAGTGCGGACTTTCCTCAGCCCCGCATCGCAGGGCCGCGACCGCCCGGCCAGCCTGAGAACATTTTTATCATACCTGCTTTGGACGTCAAAGTCAACGTTCATTCCACCAAAGATTCGATGAGCGAGAAAAGCAGGATGTTCATCACCCCCGAATGGTGATTCGCGCGGACGGCGCAAAGCAGATATGTATGCTTTAATATCTCTAGATTTTTATCTCAAGAAAGGAGAGTGCATGATGTCCAAGACCATTGACAATTTGAAAACTGCTTTTGCAGGCGAGTCGCAAGCCAGCCGCAAATACCTGGCCTTTGCCAAGAAGGCAGACGAGGAAGGCTACCCTCAGGTGGCTAAACTGTTCCGCGCCGCCGCGGCAGCCGAAATGACTCACGCTTACAACCATCTCAAAGCCCTGGGCGGGATTCAGTCCACCGCCGAGAATTTACAACAAGCCATCGCTGGCGAAAACTACGAGGTCGCTTCGATGTATCCGCCCATGATTGCCGAGGCCGAAGGAGAGAACGCCACTCAGGCAGCGCGCTCCTTCAAATGGGCCTACGAGGTCGAAAAAATCCATGAAGGCCTCTATCGCAAAGCGCTCGAAGCCCTGGGCAAAGAAACTTCGACCGAAGACTATTATGTCTGCCCCTATTGCGGCTATACCCACGAAGGCCCGCTGGATGGCAAGTGCCCCGTCTGCGGAGCGCCGTTCGAGAAGTTCGAGCGCATTGCATAGACCGGTGCCGATTCTCCTGCCACTGCCCGTCGAAATAGCAAACCTCCCGCCTGGTTGCGGGAGGTTTCGATTGGCGGCTTGGAAGATTATTTGACCTCGACGACCGCGCCGGCTTCCTCGAGTTTCTTCTTGGCGTCCATCGCGGCGTCCTTGCCAACGGCGGAGAGCACTTTGCCGTCCGGCGTCTCTGCCAGAGTCTTGGCCTCGGTCAGCGACAGGTTGACCAGTTGGCGGATGACCTTGATGACCTCGATCTTCTTGGGACCAGCATCCTTGATGATCACATCGAATTCGGTCTTTTCCTCGGCGGGTTCCGCCGCGGCACCGGCCGCAGGCGCGGCGCCGGTGACGGCCGCTACGGCCACGGGCGCGGCAGCCGAAACGCCCCATTTCTCTTCCAGTTTCTTGACCAGTTCAGCAGCCTCGAGAACGCTCAAGGCGCTCAACTGTTCGACGAGTTTTTCCAAATCAGCCATTTTCATTCTCCTTACAGAATATAGAGATTTTGATTCACGCATAGACGCGGCGCTGCTCGCTGAGCAACACCGCCCCGATTACACCGCCGCGGGTGCGGCTTTCTCGGAATACGCCTTGAGCACCGAAGCCACCTGACGGCCCGGCTCGGCCAGCAGACGCGCCAGTTTGCCTGCCGGCGCCTGCAAGACGCCCAGCAATTGGGCGCGCATGACCGGCAGCGGCGGCAGATTGGCCAGGGCTTTGACCTCCGCCGGCCCCAGCACCTGAGCGCCCATGAAACCCGCCTTCACTTTGACGGCTTCCATAGATTTGGTCGCCTCGCTGAAGGCCTTCGCAAAGGCCGCCGGGTCGGTGAACGCGAAGCCCATCGCGGTGCTCTTTTCGAGCGCACCGGCCGGGATGTGGAAGCCGGCCTGTTCGAGCGCCAGTTTGGCCAGCGTGTTCTTGACGATGTGAAATTCGCCGCCAGCCTCACGCGCCTTGGCCCGAATGGCGTCCAGATCGGCCATCTTCACGCCCGTGTATTCCACCAGGATGACGGCCTGACTCTTGCCCAGCCATTCCTGGTACTCGGCCAGCATGGCTTGTTTCTGCTGCTTCGTTTTTGCCAAAGGAATCACCTCCTTTCTAATCAAAAGTCTTTGCCCGAGTCGCGCCAGGCAAAGACTTTTCCCCACAGGGAGGTGTTTCCACCAGTCTTCACCTGGGCAGGAGATTAAGCCCCACCCGTGCGGGGCACCTGCTGTCTTCGGCGAAGGATCGATTCTCGGGCGGCGGGGCGATTTACCCGCCTGCTTCCATCGATTGGGCCAGGTTGGTATCTACCTTGATGCCCGGCCCCATCGTCGCGGACAACGTAATACGCTTGATGTAATTGCCTTTCGCCGCCGCCGGACGCGCCTTCTTGATGGCGTCCATCAGCGCCGCAAAGTTCTCGTACAGTTTGGTCTCGTCGAACGAGGTCTTCCCAATCGCCACATGGATGTTGGCCGTCTTATCCAGGCGGAACTCGACGCGCCCGGCCTTGGCCTCGCTCACCGCCCGGCCGATATCCTCGGCGGCGACAACCGTCCCCGCTTTCGGATTCGGCATCAGCCCGCGCGGGCCGAGCACGCGGCCCAGGCGTCCGACCTTGCCCATCATGTCCGGGGTCGCAATCGCCACATCGAAGTCCAGCCAGCCGCTCTGAATCTTGTTCAGAGTCTCATCATCGTCGGCGACCACGTCCGCGCCAGCGTTGCGGGCGTTGGCTGCGCCTTCCCCCTGGGCAAAAACCAGCACGCGCACTTCCTTGCCCAGGCCATGCGGCAGCACGACCACATCCCGCACCTGCTGATCGGCCTGACGCGGGTCCAAACTGGTGCGCAGGTGGACCTCCACCGTGGCGTCGAATTTGGTATAAGCGGTTTCCTTGACCAGCGCCACCGCCTCGCGGGGCGTATATTCCTTGCGCGCATCTACTTTGGCCGCAGCGGCCAGATATTTCTTTCCGTGTTTAGCCATGAGGTCTCCTTCGTGGTGCAAACGGGCCGGTCGGCCCTCCCACCGGGTTAATCAACAACAACGATGCCCATATTACGGGCGGTACCTTCGATCTGGCGCATGGCGCCTTCGATATCGATGGCGTTCAAATCCTTCATCTTCAACTGCGCAATCTCGCGAATTTGCGCCCGCGTCACCTTGCCGACCTTCTCGCGGTTCGGCACCGCCGACCCCTTCTCGATGCCGGCCGCCTTGCGCAGCAAGACCGCCGCAGGCGGCGTCTTCAGCACGAAGGTGAACGACCCATCCGTATAGACCGTGATCTCGGCCGGGAGAATCTCGCCCTGCCGGTTCGAGGTGCGGGCGTTGTACTCCTTGCAGAAAGCCATGATGTTGATGCCATGACCGGCCAGCGCCGGGCCGATGGGCGGCGCCGGGTTGGCCTTACCGGCCTCGATCTGCAGACGAACGATTGCTTTGATTTTCTTTGCCATAGTTACTCCTCTGTGGTTTTAGCGGGTGATTACGGGACACCCTCCCACTGCAACAGGCCGGGCCTCGCAGCGACCCCGGGCCTGCTACCGTTATCGTCAGGCTTTCTCCACCTGAAGAAAGTCCAGTTCGACGGGCGTCTCGCGCCCGAAGAAACTCACCATGACGCGCACTTTATTGCGCTCCATATCGATCTCCGATACTACGCCGCGGAAATCGTTGAACGGCCCATCGATGATGCGTACCCGCTCGCCGACTTTGAAGGTCACCTTGACGGTCGGCGCCTCGGCTTCCATCCGTTTCAGAATCTGGGCCACTTCCTCCGGCCGGAGGGGAGTAGGCAGGTTCCCCATCCCCACGAAGCCGGTCACGCCCGGCGTATTGCGCACCACAAACCAGGATTCCTCTGTCAGAATCATGTTGACCAGCACATAGCCGGGGAAGATGTGCCGTTCCACCGTGCGGCGCTTGCCATCCCGCACCTCGATCTCTTCCTGGGTAGGCACGACCACATCGAAGACCTTATCCTTCATGCCCATCGTCTCGATGCGTTGCTCCAGATTGTGGCGCACCTTGTTCTCGTAGCCCGAATAACAGTGAATCACGTACCACGCCGGCCCGCCCGGCGCTGCTTCGCCTGCAGCCTGGGCCGCAGAAGGTTCCGCCGGAGCAGCCGGAATCGCACCGCCCGAAACCGATTCGTCCGCAAGAGGGCTTTCCTCTTCCGGTTCGAGGGGCTGATCTTCGAATGTCTCTTCCGGGTCGTGCTCGAGCATACGCAACCTCATTTCGACGCGCCGGGGCGACCGATCAACTGCCAAGCACCAGACTCAACAAAAGGGTGGCTGTGCGATCGATCAGGAACAGGAAGAAAGCCATCAACACCATCACCACGATGACGATGACCGTTAGCCGCCACGCCTCCTGACGGCTGGGCCAACTGACCTTCCGCAATTCGCCAATCGTCTCGCGCCACCAGCGGGCGATTCCGCTTTCTCGCCGGGGTTTCTCTTCTTTCCTGGCCAAGGCAAACTCCTTACTTTTGACGGTTAAAACGCCGCCTCTGAACAGACGGCGTCAGGATACATGGCAGGCCAGGCAGGACTTGAACCCACAACCGCTCGTTTTGGAGACGAGTGCTCTACCAATTGAGCTACTGGCCTAGGTTCCGTGCTCCGGTGTCAAGCACTCAGCACCGCGTGACACTTGACGCCGGAGCACTTGATACTACTTGGTCTCGCGATGCAAGGTATGCTTCCGGCAGCGCGGACAATACTTGTTGAACTCCAGCCGGTTCGGATCGTTGCGGCGGTTCTTCTCCGTCACGTAATTTCGTTCTTTGCAGTCACTGCACGCCAGGATAATCACCGGGCGGACGTCTTTCTTTTTCGAAGCCATTCCTGCTCAACCAACCTTTTCACTCAAGAATCTTGGTGATGACGCCGGCGCCGACCGTCAGGCCGCCTTCACGAATGGCAAACTTCGAGCCTTGCTCCAGCGCCACCGGCACAATCAACTCCACCGTCATGTTCACGTTGTCCCCAGGCATCACCATCTCCA
>JBEULG010000017.1:0-5816 GCA_041287425.1 Anaerolineales bacterium
GCCCCTCCCGCCGGGGATTCAAATCCCCGGCTCAGGTCGTGGAAGTCCGCTCGAAGCGGACTGCGGAGTCGGCTTTTGCACAGCACCCTTTAGGGTAGCCGACTTTGATGCCCTGAGGCGGGGGATTTTATCCCCCCGCCGGTTGCCAGTGTCAGTGTCATTGCGAGCCGTGAGCGCAGCGAACGGCGAAGCAATCCCCTGGATTGAGGAGACTGCTTCCCCCACGCTTTGCTCGGGGCAGGCGCTTCGCTCCTCGCAGTGACACTGTTAGCGTGATTGCAAGGCGGCGTTTTTCCGTCCGGGCGGGGAATTCCCTTTGTGTTAAAATCCTCCCCGTGCAACTCTCCGACCTCAACGCCTCCCTGCTCACCTGCCGCCGCTGCCCGCGCCTGGTCGAGTGGCGCGAGCGCGTGGCGCGCGAGAAGCGCCGCGCCTACCGCGACTGGGACTACTGGGGCCGGCCCGTCCCCGGCTTCGGCGACCCGGCCGCCTCGGTGATGGCGGTCGGCCTGGCCCCCGGCGCGCACGGCTCCAACCGCACCGGACGGATGTTCACCGGCGATGCCTCCGGCGACTTCCTCTACCCGGCCCTCTACCGCGCCGGCTTCTCCAGCCGCCCCGACTCGACCTCCCGCGACGACGGCCTGACCCTGCGCGGCCTCTACATCACCGCCGTTTGCCGCTGCGCGCCGCCCGGCAACAAACCCACGCCCGCAGAAATCCGCGCCTGCCTGCCCTATCTGCGGGACGAAATCGAACTCATCCGCCCCAATGTTTTCGTCGCCCTCGGGCGAGTCGCTTTCGAGGCCCTCCAGTCCCTGCTCGCCGCGCCCGCCGCCTGGACCTTCGCCCACGGCGCCCTCTACCGTCTCCCGGACGGCGGACGGCAGACCGCAGGCCGCTCACCGACCACCGACCACTGGCTCCTCGCCTCCTACCATCCCAGCCGCCAAAACACCCAAACCGGCCGCCTGACCGCCGAAATGTTTGATGAAATCTGGCGTCTGGCGCGCCGCCTGGCCCCCTGACGTTTCCACTCTCAGCCCCCGTCTATCAGACTCTAGACTATCCGACTTTCGACTCTCATGCACACCACCTTCGGCCCCATCGCCCTGCTCGGCTCCGGGGAGACCTCGCTCGCCGGCGGCCGCATGTTCGAGGCCCTCGCCCGGCGCCTGCCGCGTCCGCTGCGCGCCGCCGTGCTGGAGACGCCCGCCGGCTTCGAGTTGAACTCGGCCCAGGTGGCCGGGCGCGTGGCCGATTTCCTCCGCACCCGCCTGCAAAACTACGCCGTCCATGTGGACGTGATTCCGGCGCGCAAGCGCGGCACGCCCTTCAGCCCGGATGACCCCGGCCTCCTCCGCCCGCTCCTGGAGGCCGACCTGGTCTTCATGGGCCCCGGCTCGCCGACCTATGCCGTCCGGCAACTGCGCGGCTCGCTGGCCTGGGACCTCGTCCGGGCGCGCCACCGCCTGGGCGCGGCGCTGGTCTTCGCCTCGGCGGCGACGATTGCCATCGGCGCGCACGTCCTGCCGGTTTACGAAATCTACAAGGTCGGGGAAGACGTGACCTGCCCGCCCGGCCTCGACCTGTTCGCCGATTTCGGCCTGGCGCTCTCCTGCATCCCGCATTGGAACAACACCGACGGCGGCGCAGACGTGGACACCTCGCGCTGTTTCGTCGGCCTGGAGCGCTTTGTCGAGTGGTGCCGCCTTTTGCCGCCCGGACACACCGTCCTCGGCCTGGATGAGCACACCGGCATCCTCATTGACTTTGCCGCCGGACTCTGTACCGTCAGCGGGGTCAGTTCGGTCAGTTTGGTGCGCGAGTGCGAGCCGCGCATCTTCCCCGGCGGGACGGTCTTCTCGACCGGTGAACTGGGGGCGGTGCGCTGTCCGGCCGCGGCGGGGGAGGGGATTCCGCCCGAAGTGTGGAAAATGTCTCTCGAAGCGGAGCAGGCGCGGGGTCGAGCCGCCGAGCCGGAAATTCCCGAAGAGGTGCTTCATCTGCTCGAGGAACGTCGGGCGGCGCGCCAGGGGCGCGATTGGGCGCGTTCCGATTTCCTCCGCCAGCAAATCCAGGCCCTCGGCTGGCAGGTGCAGGATACGCCCAAAGGGCAGAAGGTTGTCAGACAATCGTGAACGATTTACAATAGGGGCAAGGAGGCACGATGCGCGCTGTTGACATCATCATTAAGAAACGCGACCGACAGGAACTGAGCCGCGAGGAAATCGAGTTCTTCGTGCAGGGGTTTACGAAGGGCGAAATCCCCGATTACCAGGCCGCGGCCTGGGCGATGGCCGTCCTGCTCAACGGGATGACGCCGCGCGAGACCACCGACCTGACCCTGGCGATGGCGCATTCCGGGGCGGTGCTGGACCTTTCGGATGTGGTCGAACGGGCGGTGGATAAGCACTCCTCCGGCGGCGTGGGCGATAAGACGACGCTGGTCGTCCTGCCGCTGGCGGCGGCCTGCGGGCTGCCGGTGGGGAAGATGTCGGGCCGCGGGCTGGGCTTTTCGGGCGGGACGCTCGATAAGATGGAATCCATCCCCGGCTACCGCTGCGACCTGACGACCGAGGAGTTCAAGCGCCAGTTGAAGGAGAGCGGCGTCGTCCTGACCGGTCAGAGCCTCGACCTGGCGCCGGCCGACGGCAAACTCTACGCCCTGCGCGATGTGACCGGCACGGTGCCGTCCACGCCGCTGATTGCTTCGTCCATCATGTCGAAGAAGATTGCCGCCGGGGCGCAGGCCATCGTGCTGGATGTGAAGGTCGGGCTGGGGGCTTTTATGCAGACCCTGGACGAGGCCCGCACGCTGGCGCGCCTGATGGTGGACATCGGCCGTCTGGCCGGGCGCGAGACGGTGGCGCTGCTCTCGGACATGAATCAGCCGCTCGGCCGGGCGGTGGGCAACGCGCTGGAGGTGCGCGAGGCGATTGACACGCTGCACGGCGACGGCCCGGACGATTTCCGCGAGCACTGCCTGCACGTGGCGGCGCATCTGCTCGTCCTTGGCCGCCGCGCCGCGGACCTCGGGTCGGCGCGCCAGATGGCGGAGGCGGCCCTGGCTTCGGGCGCGGCCTTCGAGAAGTTCCGCCTCCTCGTCCGCGCCCAGGGCGGGGACGTGTCCTATGTGGATGACCCCTCCAAACTTCCGGCGGCGAGCCTGGTCGAGGAAGTGAAGGCCGAGCGGAGCGGGTACCTCTCCCAGGTCCATGCGCGGCTCTTCGGCGAGGCAGTCGTGATTCTGGGCGGCGGGCGCGCCAAAAAAGGCGACCCGATTGACCATGCCGTCGGGCTGGTTGTGCACGTCAAGGTCGGCGATTTCGTCGAGCGCGGCTGGCCGCTCTACACCATCCACGCCAACGACGCGGCGCGGCTGGAGGAGGCGCGGCGTCATCTGCGGGAGGCCATCGCCTGGAGCGAGACGCCCGTCCCGCCGCTGCCGTTGTTTTACGACTGAGACGCCCGCCCCGGCGCCGGCTTTTTTGTGTAATGTGTGTCCTTCGATGCCGAGAATTTGACGCGGCAATTGCATAATTGGCGGGTTTAGTGCATAATAGAGGCAGGAGTTCGCCATGGCCAAAGTATCTCTGCGCGTATACAACCGCGAAATCGAAAACCTGATCGAGAGCGGACAAATTGACGAGGCGCTGGCCCACTGCTTCCACATTCTGAAAACCTTTCCCATGCACATCGAAACATACCGCCTGCTGGGCAAGGCTTTCCTGGAGGCGCGCCGCTACGGCGACGCGGCCGACATTTTCCAGCGCATCCTGATGGCCGTGCCCGATGATTTCGTCGCTCACGTCGGCATGAGCATCATCCGCGATGACGAGGGAAAACTCGACGAGGCGATCTGGCATATGGAGAGAGCCTTCGAGGTCCAGCCCTCGAATCCCGCCATCCAGGGCGAGTTGCGCCGTCTGTACGGCCGCCGGGATGGCGTCGAGCCGCCCAAGATTCGCCTCAGCCGCGATGCCCTGGCAAATATGTATGCCCAGGGGGAACTGTTCAACCAGGCCATCGCCGAAATCCGCGCTGTGTTGGCCGAAGACCCCAATCGTCCCGACCTGGAAGTCATGCTGGCGCGGGCTTACTATCGCGGCGGACACAAAGTCGAAGCCGCCGAGATGGCTACCAATCTGCTCAAGAAATATCCCTACTGCCTCGACGCTCTGCGTATTCTGGTGGACGTCCTGCCGGGGACGGCCCAGGCTGAAAATACGCAGCCCTACCGTCAGCGGCTGCGGTTGCTTGACCCCTATTCGGCTTTTGCGGCCGCTTCGCTGTTCGATTCCGACAAGGTTGCCGATGCGGCCGTCAGCCTGGAGCGCCTCGAATATGACTCGAGCGCCCGGCCGCCAGGCCAGGCTGAATGGGCCGCCTCGCTGGGCATCAAACTGGAAGACGAAAAACGTCCCGACTCCCTGCCGGACTGGTTGAAGCCGCAGGCGGTGGCCGAACCGGCTGCCCCTCCGCCGCCGGAGGAGGAAGTGCCCCAGCAAGCCGCGCCTGTCCCGCCGCTGCCAGAAGCGGGCGCCGAAATTCCCGATTGGATGCGCTCGGCTGGCTGGAGCGAAGCGACCGGCGCGGCCGAAGAACAGCCGGCGGCCTTCGAAGAGCCGGAGGCGATTGCTCCTGGCGAGGTACCCGATTGGCTGAAGAACATGGCTCCGGCGGGGGTGCTGGATGAAGGCGCCACTCCGCCGGCCGGCTTGTCGGCTGAGACAGGCCAACCGTCCCTCGAAGGACTCCCCGATTGGCTGAGCGCAGAGAGTGGCGGGGCGGGCGAACCGGCGGCTGCGCCGGAGGCCGCCTCCGGCCTGCCCGATTGGCTGCAATCCGCCGCGCCGCAGCCGGAGGAGAGCGCGCCTGCCGATGCCGGTGCCAATTCCTTGCCCGCCGGACCGGAGGAGGTGCTCCCCGATTGGCTGCAAAGCCCCTCTGAGCCTGCGGCCGCTCCTGCTGGAGAGGCCCTCCCGTCTGCAGCGGAGGAGAGTCCTGCGGCGCTCGGCCCAACCGGCCCGGCCCGTCCGCTGGAAATCGAAGACGACGCCCTGGCCTGGCTGGAGAGCCTGGCCGCCAAGCAGGGCGCCAATCCGGACGAATTGCTTTCCAGGCCCGAACAACGCCTCGAAACGCCGCCCGAATCAATCCAGCGCCTGGCGGCTTCCCAAGAGACACCCTCTCCTCTTCCTGTAGAGGAGAGAGCCGCGCCGGCAGACGAGACCGGCCCGGTCGCTGCGCCGACCGGCCCAGCCCGTCCGCTGGAAATCGAGGACGACGCCCTGGCCTGGCTGGAGAGCCTGGCCGCCAAGCAGGGCGCCAATCCGGACGAATTGCTGTCCAAACCTGAACAACGCCTGGAAACGCCGCCCGAATCGGTCCAGCGCCTGGCAGAGGTCGCTCAGCCGTCCATCGAAGCGGCGCCGGCTGGCGAAGAGTTGCCCGCCGCCGAACCGGCCGCCGAGGATGCTTCGGTAACCGGCTGGCTGCGCTCGCTGGAAGCCAGCGAGGCGGCCGCCCAGCCCGCAGAACCCGCGCCGGCGGCTGCGGAGGAGGAATTGCCTGCCTGGTTGCGGGACCTGGAACGTCCCCCAGAAGCCCAGCCTGCCCCTGAGCCGGGCGCGCCGGCCGAGGCGCCTCTGCCCGATTGGCTGGCCGAAGCGACGGCGGCCGCGCCGGTCGAAGCCCAGCCTGCCCCTGAACCGGGCGCGCCGACCGAGGCGCCTCTGCCCGATTGGCTGGCCGAAGCGACGGCGGCCGCGCCGGTCGAAGCCCAGCCTGCCCCTGAACCGGGCGCGCCGGCC
>JBEULG010000018.1:0-13169 GCA_041287425.1 Anaerolineales bacterium
CGCCACCCTTGAACCGTTCCAGGCCACCATCGCCGCCTGCGAGAAGGTCACTTACACCGTGCAGCGCAACGACACCCTGAGCAGCATCGCCGCCAATTACAACGTCCCGATGGACGCCATCAAGACCTACAACGGTCTGACAACCGACAACGTCTATCTCGGACAGCCGTTGATTATCCCGCTGTGCGAGCGGTATGCCACCCCTGGCCCCTCGCCCACGCCGACTCTGCCGCCGCCCTACCCGGCCCCGAACCTGTTGCTGCCCGCCGATGGACAGGCATTCACCCTGGCCAACGATACAGTCACCCTGCAATGGGCCTCCGTCGGCAGCCTGCGCGACAACGAGGGCTATCAGGTCACCATCGTGGATGTGACCGACGGCACCGGCCGCGAACTGGTCGAATACGTGACCGACACCAAGTACATCGTCCCGGTCTCGTTCCGCCCGCAGGACAATCTGCCGCACATCATGCGCTGGACGGTCGTGGTCGTCCGCCGGACGGGGACCGACGACCGCGGCAATCCCATCTGGAGCCAGGCTGGCGCCGTCAGCGCGCCGCGCGATTTCACCTGGAGCGGAGCAGCCCCGGCTGCCACCCCCACCCGCTAAACGCTCCCCTTCCCGGCCTGCAAGCCGGGAAATTTTTCGCGCCGTCACTGCGAGGAATGCAAACGATGAAACGCAAGATCAATGTGCGGGAATACAATCGCTTTGCCTGGGACCGTCAGGTCGAGAGCGGAAACAAGTTCACCGTGCCGGTCGAGCCGGAGGTGATTGCCGCAGCGCGGGAACGCGGCGAATTCGCCGTCCTACTGACGGAAACCCGACCCGTGCCGCGCGACTGGTTCCCGGCCTCTTTTGAGGGCCTGGATTTGCTCGGCCTGGCCTGCGGCGGCGGGCAACAAGGTCCCGTCTTTGCCGCCCTGGGCGCCAACGTCACCATTTTCGACAACTCCCCGGCCCAACTGGAACGCGACCGTCAGGTGGCGCAGCGCGAAGGCCTCGCCATTCGCACGGTCGAGGGCGATATGCGCGATTTATCGGTTTTTGCAGACGGCTCCTTCGACCTCATCTTTCACCCCGTCTCGAATGTCTTCTGCCCCGAGGTGCGGCCGGTCTGGCGCGAGGCCTATCGCCTCCTGCGGCGCGGCGGGTTGCTGTTGGCCGGCTTTGCCAACCCCATCTATTACCTGTTCGGCACCACTCTGGAGGAACAAAAACGGCTACGCGTCCGCTACGCCATCCCGTACTCCGATCTGGAAAGTTTCAGCGAGGAGGAATTGCAAGCCTACATGGAGGAGGGAACGCCGCTCGAATTCGGTCACAGCCTGACCGACCTGATCGGCGGGCAAACCGACGCCGGCTTTCACATCACCGGCTTCTACGAAGACATTTGTCCCGATTCACCCATCAGCAAGTATCATCCCACCTACATTGCTACGCGCGCCATCAAACCCTGAGCCGCCCCTCGACCGACCATGAACAAAAATCCCCCGCCCTCCGAAGATAAAATCCTGCGCCTGGCCATCGGCCTGGCGGCGCTGGCGCTGCTCATTTACTTCCTCATCCAGACCTTCGGGCGCTGAAAAAGAAAGCCTTGCGATGTAGCGAGATTAAGAGATTTCATTTATACTTTTCTCGTTACTCTTATCTGCTTGGCGGAGGAGAAATGAGCCTGTCAACGCCACCTGAATTCGTCTCAGAAACGATTCGCTTGCACCCTTTTGGGGAAGAATCCTGCGAACACGAAATCCAAGTTTTACAAGACCAATATCACCAGTACTACTACAATCAGAGTCGCTTTAATCAGGAGGTGCTTGATCCTGGCGTTTATTTAATCGTTGGGCGACGCGGCTCAGGCAAAACGTCTCTAACCCAATATTTCAACTTTCAAAATCGCATCCGCAATGCCCATAGCATTGATGTCAACGAACCCCAAGTTTACAGTCACATCCTCCAAGGGCTAGCCGACCGTAACTTTGTCTCCACCGATCTGGCGATCGGAGAGGTCGTAAAAATCTGGGACTACTTGATTTGGACATTGATATTCAATGAATATAGCGAGCGCGATTCGCAAATCAAAGCGGCTGCCGTCATGATTCGCAAGGGGAACGCCTCACATTTTATTCATGACATCCTAGATGGCCTGATCAAAAAGTATGTGGATGAAAGCGGCAGATTGTCAAGCGAAATTTCGGACCGACTCACTTCCCCCTTATTTGTAGACGCCCGACAAAGAGTACTTGAATTTACAGCGAACGAACCGGTTATCATTGCGATTGACACGTTCGAACGCTATGACCTGTACAACACGGCGATGATGGTGGTCACCGCCTCCCTGATTCAATGCGCCAATAATTTCAATATTGCCTATGCGCATAGAGGAATTCATGTCAAAGCCTTTGTCTCCGCCGAAATCTTTCCCCACATTCAAGAAACCGTAATTACCAATCCGACAAAATTCATTCGCGACCCTGTCTATCTACTCTGGCGGCCCAAGGATTTAATGCGCTTAATTGCCTGGCGGTTTTACAAATACCTCACAGTGTCAGGCTACCGTTTCCCCTTCAACTCAATTGATTGGAATAATCAGCGTGAGATTCGCCAAAAATTGTGGGATCCATTTTTTGGGGCCCAGGTCCGCAACTTGTGCGAACAATACGAGCAAAGCCTCCCCTATATTCTCCGTCACACTCAAATGCGACCTCGCCAGATGGTGATTCTATGCAACCGTATTGCCCGACAAGCCACCCAACAAGGTAAGTTCCCCTACTTTAAGGATATGTCCATCAGTCGCGCCATTGCCAGCATCGAGTCGGAACTGGCTGGAGAAATTCTGAGTTCCTACAGTCTGATTTATCCGGGCGCTTCGGACATCGTGACCGCCCTTTCGGCTGCTCCACCCGTCTTTCAGGGCAATTACCTCGACCAAGTCGCCAAACGAACGTCCGGATTTTGGCCCAAAGGTAGTTATTCAGCCACCGCTTTCCGTCGCCTCGTCACTGAACTGGGGATTGTTGGTAGGGTCAGAAAGAAAGACCCAAAAAGTGGAATTATAGAGGCAGATTTCGAGTACAACATGAACGACCGGCTGGTGCTGAACAGCGATGATGAATGTGTTATTCACCCGATGTTCTATGCAAAGTTGCAGGTCAAACGCGAACACCAGTATATCGTCTATCCATTCCCCGACGATGATGAATACCGCGAACTGCAACTAAACTGGCTTTGATTCAACATGCTCTCGAGGTAACTACCAGTCGGCCGTTTTGGAGGGGGGATCAATCCCCGGCCAAGATGGGCAGGTAGTTACCTCTCGACAAAAAATCTCCCGGCCTGTTCATACCGACCGGGAGATTTGCGTTTCAAACGGCAAGCCGACTCATCCGGCCTGCTCGGCCGCTTCCTCGAGCATAGCGGTGGTCACCGATTTGGGGCGCTCGATAGGCTGACCGAGGGCGCGCGCCCAGACGAGATTGGCCATCACGCCCAGGCCGCGGCCGACGCCGAACAGGACGGTATAGAAGTCGAACTCGCGCACGCCATAGTAATACTGCAGCGTGCCGGAAATCGCGTCCACGTTGGGGGCCGGATTCTTGGCCTTGCCCTGTTCCTTAAGTACCTGCGGGACGACATCGTACACCAGTTCTGCAATCTGGACCAGGGTATCTTCGGGGAAATGCTGCTTGGCATAATCCAACTGGGCGGTGAAGCGCGGGTCGGTGACGCGCAGCACGGCATGCCCATAGCCTGGAATGACCTTGCCGCTGTTGAGGGTGTCCCAGGCGAACTTGTACAAATCCTCGCGGCTGGGAACGCCGCCGAATTTGTCGCGCACCGAAATCAGCCAGCCCAGGCATTCCTGATTCGCCAGGCCATGTAGTGGACCGGCCAGGCCGTTCAGGCCGGCCGAGAAAGCATAGTAAGCGTCAGAGAGCGCCGAGCCGACCAAATGGGTCGCGTGCGCCGAGACGTTGCCCGACTCGTGATCCGAATGCAGGATAAAGTACAGGCGCGACAAGTCTTCGTAGCCCTTATCCTTGACGCCCATCATGCGGGCAAAATTGGCCCCAAAATCAGCCGTGGGATCGTACTTGGGTTCCTGGCCATCGCCGTATTTCAGCCGGTAGATGAAAGCGGCGATGACCGGCAATTTGGCGGTCAGATTGAGAGCGTCCTCCAGGGTCGGCTCCCAATAGACGTCCTTCTTCATGCCCTCCTTGTAGCGGCGGGCAAACTCGGAGGTGCCTTCCAGCGCCAGAACCGCCTGCGAGAACAACACCATCGGATGGGTATCTTTAGGCATCGCCCGCAGGACCTCATAGACGTAAGCCGGCACCTCTGCCCGCTTGGCCCACTCGGCCTCGACCGCCTCGGCCTCGGCTTGGGTGGGAATTTCGCCAATCAGCAGAAGATAGAACAACGCGCCCACATAGGGGATGGTCGCGCCCTCCGGCTTGGGCAACTTCTCCAAGACCTCAGGGATGGACATGCCCCGGAACTTGATGCCGGTCGCCGGGTCAACGAACGAGATATCGGTCACGAGTGACTTGATATCGCGCATCCCGCCATAGACCTGGCCGATGCTCACCTTATCCAGAACAACGTCGCCTTTTTCTTTGACCAGTTTGGTGACGCGTGCCCGCCAATCGGGCAACTGGGCGGCAATTTTCTCGTGCAGAATCATGGTTTCCTCCTCTTTCAAACAGGGGTTGGTTCAGATTTTTACCAGGCTGTGCAAAACCTGGATGCTTTCTTTGACCGCGGCTGCCGACTTCTCCAGGGCGGCCTTTTCCTCGGCGTCGAGGGCATATTCGATGATGCGCTCGACTCCGCCGCGCCCCAGTTGAACCGGCACACCAAAGAAAATATCGTTCAGCCCATACTCGCCTTGCAAATAGGCCGAGGCGGGCACGATGAGATGCTTGTCCTTGAGAATGGCCTCGGCCATCTGGGCCACCGCCACAGCCGGGGCGTAATAGGCCGAAGTCTTGAGCAAACTGACGATTTCGCCGCCGCCCTTGCGCGTCCGCTCGACGATGGCTGCCAGTCTGTCGGCAGGCAGGTAGTCGCTCAGAGGGATGCCGGCGATATTCGAATGGCGCGTCAGCGGCACCATCTCATCTCCATGACCGCCCAGCACATAACAGGAGATGTTTTCCACACTGACGCCGGTCTCCAGGGCGACGAAGGCGCGCATGCGAGCCGAATCGAGAATGCCGGCCTGACCGACAACCCGCTGAGGCGGCAACTTGCCGACCTTCATGCTCAGATAGGCCATCGTATCGAGCGGGTTGGTCAAAATGATGAAAATAGCATCGGGTGACTCTTTGAGGGCGTTCTCGGTGGCGCTCTGGACGATTTGAGCGTTGGTCGTCATCAGATCCTCACGGCTCATGCCCGGTTTGCGCGGCACGCCCGCAGTGATAACGACGATGTCCGAGCCTTTGGTCGCAGCGTACTCGTTGCTGCCCACAATCGTCACATCTTTGCCGACGACCGGCATGGACTGGAGCAGATCGAGCGCTTTGCCCTGCGGCATACCCTCGACGATATCCACCAGCACCAAGTCGGCGAGTTCGCGTTCGGCCAGCCAGTGGGCGGTGGTGGCGCCGGTCATGCCGGCGCCGATAATCGAAATCTTTGCACTCATGCGGCCTCCTTTTCAAAAATGCGGGACAGGAACACCTATTCATAATTTATACACGAATTCGAAGGGAAATAAAAGTACGTTTCATCACTTTCGCCGGCATACTTTCGTCCGAGGCGCAGCACAAATTCAGGCCGGTCGCCTGACCGGCCTGAAAGACTGCATAAGGCAGGCCATCTCCCTGCCAACCGCCTGGCGATGACGCTCAGGCTGACGCTTCTTGCAAGAAACGGGTTGCCTCGATGGCCGCCGCGGCGCCCATCCCGGCCGAAACGACGACCTGCTTGAAATGCGGATCGGCCGCCTCTCCTGCCGCAAAGACGCCCGGCACGGACGTGTGCGTACGCTCATCTACCTTGATGTAGCCGCTCTCCATCTCCAACTGGCCGGCAAACATCTGCGTATTGGGAGTGTGGCCGATGAAGATGAACAGGCCATCGGTCGAGAAGAGGCGCTCCTCGCCGGTTTGCAAATTCTTGAGACGGACGGCGGTCAATTTGTCCTCGCCGAGGGCTTCGGTCACCACCGTGTTCCAGATGAAATCGATTTTGGGGTTTTCGCGGGCGCGCTTCTGCAGGATGGCCCCCGCCCGCAGGGCGTCGCGGCGGTGGACGATGGTCACAGAGGTGGCGAAGCGGGTCAGGAAGATGCCCTCCTCGAGGGCCGAGTCGCCACCGCCAACCACCACCACTTTCTTGTCTTTGAAGAACCAGCCATCGCAGGTGCCGCAATACGAAACCCCGCGGCCAGTCAATTCGGCCTCGCCCGGCACATTGAGATGATTGGGGCTGGCGCCGGTGGCGATGATCAGAGCGTCGGCCGTGTACAGGCCGTTGTCGGTCTCGACCCGGAAAGGACGGGCCGAGAGGTCCACACTGTGAGCGGAGCCGAATTCGACGGCCGCGCCGAAGCGTTCCGCCTGTTTCTGGAACAATTCGCCGAGTTCGGCCCCGCCGACGCCCTCTGGAAAGCCAGGGTAATTTTCGATGGTGTGGGTCAGCGCGGCCTGACCGCCGATCTGCGTTCCGGTGAGAACGATAGGCTGGAGTTCGGCGCGAGCCGCATAGAGAGCCGCAGAAAGACCGGCCGGCCCGGCGCCCAGGATGAGAAGACGCGTATGACGCGGCGCGCCGCCGCCAGACGGAGAAATCCCAGAAAGATTGAACATATCTGCCTCGCCGAGTAGGATGAACGTATTGTATCAGATGCAGGAAAATCGCGAAAGTTGCAGCGACAAGGCCTCCCATCACTCGCTGCGAAGACCGCCACGTCCCGGAAGTTCAGGCCGTTTTGCCGGCCCGAATGAATTTGACTCGCGCGCCATTCTCATGTAAACTTTTCCTAACCCACGAAAGTCATCCTTTTCATCGAGAGGTGTCGACGTGAAAAAGCAAAGCCGCTTCTACAGGGGGTTCATCATCATTATATTTTTCCTCTTCATGCTGCTGCACCAGATTGACAAACAACTCATCAATCCCTTGTTACCCGATGTCATGGCCGACTTCGAAATCAACAAAACCCAGATGGGGGCGGTCATGACCGGGGCGATGCTGGTCGGCACGCTGCTCTACCCGGTGTGGGGTTACTTGTATGACCGCTACGCCCGCGCCAAACTGCTGGCCCTGGCCTCCTTTATCTGGGGGTCAACCACCTGGTTGAGCGCCATCATCCCCGGCGGACGCGCTCACTACCCCTGGTTCATGGCGACGCGCGCCTCGACCGGCATCGACGACTCATCCTACCCCGGTCTCTACAGCCTGGTGGCCGACTATTTCGGCCCGCGCCTGCGCGGCAAGATGTACGGCCTGCTGCAACTGGCCCAGCCGCTCGGCTACCTGCTCGGCATGATTCTGGCGCTGATGGTCGCCCCGGCGTTCGGCGGCTGGCGCTCAGTCTTCTACCTGACCGGCGGCCTGGGCATCGTCGTAGCCGTGTTGATTTTCTTCGGCGTGAAAGAAATGCCGCGCGGCCAGGCCGAACCCGAATTGGAAAACCTGGAGATCGGTCAATACCGCTTCTCGTGGGCGGCCGCCAAAGAAGTGTTCAAGAAACGCACCATGTGGTTCGTCTTCCTGCAAGGCTTCGCCGGCGTCTTCCCATGGAACGTCATCACGGTCTGGTTCTTCACCTACCTGGCCGAAGAGCGCCTCTACGACGAAAGCAGCATCCTGTTCACCATGGCGCCCATCATCCTGATCCTGGCCTCCGGCTACTTCGTCGGCGGGGCGGCCGGCGACTGGCTGTTCAAGCGCACCAACAAGGGCCGCATCCTGGTCTCCAGCACCGGCGTCATCGTCGGGGCGTTGTTCCTGTTCCTGGCCATCAACACCCCCATCGAAGCCCGTCTGACCTTTTTCATCCTGATGGCGCTGACCGCCCTTTTCATGCCGCTCTCCTCGCCCAACGTCATCTCGACCGTCTTCGACGTCACCCCTCCCGAAGTTCGCTCGACCGCCCAGGCGGTGGAATACTTCATCGAATCGAGCGGGGCGGCGTTTGCCCCGTTGCTGGCCGGCATCATCGCCGACGCCTCGAACCTGAAGACGGCCATTTTGACCATCTGCATCACCGCCTGGGTTTTGTGTTTCGTCTTTTACCTCGGCGCGCTGTTCTTCATTGACGGCGACATCAAAACCCTGCGGGCGCAAATGGCCGAACGAGCCGAGCGGGAAAAAGCGAAACAGCACGCATAACCACAACAGGGGCGGAGCCATCCGCCCCTGTAACAATCTACAGGTTGACCATGTACATCACCCCTCTCGACCTCAACGACCGCCGGCAGGTCAGGGCATTCCTGGAATTGCCCTTCCGCATCTACCAGAACTACCCTCTCTGGGTGCCGCCGCTGGAAACGGAGATGCGCAAGATTCTCGATCCGCGCCGACACCCTTTCTACCGTTACTCGCAGGCGGCCTTTTTCCTGGCCTGCGCCGCAAGGGACGAGCCCATCGGGCGCATTGCGGTCATTGATAACCGCCGTTACAACGACTATTACCAATCCCGGACCGCATTTTTCTACTGGTTCGAATGCATCGCCGACGCCGCGGTGGCAACGGCCCTGTTCGAGGCCGCCTTCGACTGGGCTCGCCGGCGCGGACTGGAGCAAATGATGGGACCGCGCGGCTTCACGCCGCTCGACGGCCGCGGCCTGCTCGTGGAGGGCTTCGAGCATCGGCCGGCCTTCGGCATCGCCTACAACCCGCCCTACTACCCGGCGCTGGTCGAAGCAGCCGGTTTCCGCCCGCACCGCGACTACCTCTCCGGCTACCTGCGGCGCGAGACGGCCGTCTACCCTCAGCGCGTCGAAGAACTCGCCCAGCGGGTCGCCGCCCGGCGCGGACTACGGGTGGTCAACTTCCGTTCGCGGCGCGAACTCCGCCGCCTGATTCCCCATCTCAAAGAATTGTACAACGCCTCCCTCGGCGGCGTGCGCGACAACATCCCGGTCGACGACGATGACCTGGCCGCCCTGGCCGACATGCTGCTGTCCTTTGCCGACCCGGCTCTGATCAAAATGGTCATGAAGGGCGAGGAGGTCGTCGGCTTCATCCTGGGATATCCGGATGTCTCGGAAGCGCTCCAGAAAACGAAAGGACGTCTGTTCCCCTTCGGCTGGTTCAGCCTCTGGCGCGAATTCAAGCGCACGCCGTGGGTCAATCTGAACGGCATTGGCCTGAAAGAAGAGTACCGCGGCTTGGGTGGCTCGGCCCTCCTGGCCGGCGAGATTGCCAAGACCCTGCATGGGAAACTTCAATACCAGGTCGGCGACTTCGTCCAGATTGATACGACCAATGAGAACATGCTGCGCGAAATTGCCAATTTCGGCGTAGAATTTTGTAAACGGCACCGCGTCTATGTCAGAGCATTGAACTGAACCCCCTCTGACGATCGAGGGCCGACAACCACTTATTTTTCTTCTAAGGAGGTCTCTTATGGTCAAAATTGTCGCCGACACCACCAGCGGATTGCCGCTCGACCTGGCCGACCGGCTGGGCATCGCCATGATTCCGCAAATCGTCATCTTCGGTGAGGAATCCTACCGCGACGACACCGAACTGGACACGGGGACTTTTCTGCGCAAACTGCGGGCCTCCGCCGCCCTGCCCAAGACGGCCGCTCCGCCACCGGCGCTGTACAATCCCATCTACGAAGAGGCGGCGCGGCGCGGCGACAGCGTGGTCGTCGTCGCACCCTCGTCCAAAGTGAGCGGGACGGTGCGGGCTGCCAGCGTAGCGGCGCAGGATTTCCCCAACCTGGAAGTGCACGTCGTCGATTCGCAGACCATCGCCGGCAACCTGGCCAGCCTGGTGCTCTTGGCCCACGAATGGGCCGGCAGCGGGCTGGAGGCGGCGGCCATCGTCGCCCGCTTGAACGAATGGATTCCGCGCGGGCGGATTTTCTTCCTGGTAGATACGCTGGAGTACCTGCAAAAAGGCGGCCGAATCGGCGGCGCCAAAGCCCTGCTGGGCGAGATGCTGCAGATCAAACCCATCCTGACCATCCGCGCCGGACAGGTCGAGGCGTTCGAGCAGCAACGCACCAAACGGCGCGCCGTCGCCCGTCTCATCGAAATCGTCGAGGAACAATGCCCGCCCTCCGCAGCCGACAGCCGGCTGTGCGTCATGCAGATCGAGGCGGAGGAGGAAGCCCGCGCCCTGGCCGCCGACCTGGGCTCGCGCATCGGCCTCGCCGACATTCCCATCTATCAACTGCCGCCCGCCATCGCCGTCCACGCCGGGCCAGGGGTCATCGCCGTTGGTTTCTTCGCTGCCTGAGGCCGCTATGGTATAATTTGCGGGCTATTCTGCAAATCCCCACATTCGTGGAATTCCTAGGAGTACTTTTATGTCTGGACACAGCCACTGGGCCACCATCCGGCGCAAGAAAGGCGCCCAGGACGCCAAGCGCGGCGCCCTGTTCACCCGTCTGGCACGGGAAATCGTCATGGCAGCCCGCGAAGGCGGCGGCGACCCCGAAACCAACGTCCGCCTGGCGCTGGCCATCGAAAAGGCGCGCGCCAACAACATGCCCAAGGACAACATCGAGCGCGCCATCAAACGCGGCACCGGTGAGGACAAAGAAGGATCCGCCATCGAACAAATCATGTACGAGGGATACGGGCCGCACGGCGTGGCGCTGATGATCGAATGCGTCACCGACAACCGCAACCGGGCCGTGGCCGAGATCCGCCACCTGCTCAGCCGCGGCGGCGGCAACATGGCCGAGGTCGGGGCCGTCGGCTGGCAATTCGACCGCAAAGCCTATTTCGTCTTCCCTGCCTCTGCCCTCGACTACGACAAAGCCTTCGAACTCGCCGTCGAAGCCGGCGCCGACGATGTGTCCCAAGACGACGATTCAATCGAGATTACCGGCCCGGTGGAAGCCTTCAAATCCATCGGCGATAAATTGCGCGCCGCCGGCGTTCAGGTCGAAGAGGCCGGCCTGCGGATGATCGCCAAGCAGGAAATGGACCTGACCACCGAGCAAACGCTCTCGGTCATGCGGCTAATCGAATCGCTCGAAGAACTCGACGACGTGCAAAACGTCTATCACAACGTCCGCATCTCGGACGAAGCCTGGGCCGCCCTCGAGGCCGAATGAAATGAGTCTGGTGCTGGGCATCGACCCGGGGACGGCCACCACCGGCTACGGGCTGGTGCGCGACCTCCCCGACGGCAGCCTGGAAGCGGTGACTTACGGCATCATCCAGACGCCGCCCGACCAGCCCGCCCACCGCCGCCTGGCCTTGCTCTATCATCATCTGAACGAACTCCTGCTTCTCCACCGCCCCGATTCGTGCGCGGTGGAGAAGTTGTTCTTCCAGCGCAACATTTCCACCGCCATTTCGGTCGGGCAGGCGCGCGGGGTGGTCCTGCTGGCCATCGCCGAGGCGGGATTGGAAGTCTTCGAATACACCCCCAACGAGGTCAAGCAGGCCGTCGCCGCCTACGGTTCGGCGGGCAAGCGGCAGGTCCAGGAGATGGTGCGCACCCTCCTGCTCCTGCCCGAAATTCCCCGCCCCGACGACGCCGCCGATGCCCTGGCGGTCGCCATCACGCACCTCCATACCCGCCGTTACTGAATCCCGCCGTCTGCTGGGGGACTGACTGCCGAACCGGCCTCAGGCAATGGTACAATCCCTTCATGTTCAAACGCTGGCAATTCTGGGCGGGGCTGCTCATCAGCATCGTTTTCCTCTCTCTGGCCCTGCGCGGGCTGCAACTGGGTGACTTTTGGCAGGCGGTCAAAAGCGCCCGCTATGGGTGGATTCTACCGGGCGTGGGCGTCTATTTCCTCGGCGTGTGGGTGCGCGCCTGGCGCTGGCATTACCTGCTCGGCCCCATCAAGAAAATCCCCACCCGCACGATGTTCCCGGTGACCTGCATCGGCTACATGGGCAACAACATTTACCCGGCCCGCGCCGGCGAGGTGCTGCGGGCGGTCATCCTGAAGCGGCGCGAGGGCGTCTCGGTTTCGGCTTCGCTGGCGACCGTTATCGTCGAGCGCATCTTCGACGGGGTGGTGATGCTGGGCTTCGTCTTCGTCAACCTGCCCGAACTGGCCAAACTGGCCGCCGCCGATTCGGGTTTCGTGGGCAGCCTGCAGACCCTTTCGCTGTGGGGAGCGGGGATTTTCGCCGCCGCCCTGCTCGTCTTCCTGTTGGCGGCCATGTTCCCCCAGGTGACGGCCCGCCTGGGGCAATGGTTCATTGACCGGTTGCTGCCCGGCCGCCTGCGTGAGAAGACCGGCGGCATTCTGCACAAATTCCTGGATGGCCTGGTCTCGCTGCGCTCGCCGGTCAATGTGCTGATGGTCTTCTTCACATCCGTCATTATCTGGTTATTGGAAACAGGCAAGTACTGGTTTGTGATGCACGCCTTCGACTTCGAGGTCAGTTTCTTCGCCCTGATGCTGATGAACGGCGTGGTCAACCTGGCGACGACCATCCCCTCGGCGCCCGGCTACATCGGCACGTTCGACGCCCCGGGCATCGCCGTGCTGGCCGCCTATGGCGTCCCGCAGCCGGTCGCGGCGGGGTACACGCTGGTGCTGCATGTGGCGCTCTGGCTGCCGATTACCGCCCTGGGGGCATTCTACCTGGCGCGGGAGGGCATTCGCTGGAGCGATTCGCTGCGGGAGGAGGCAAGAGACGGGCGGGCTGCTCTCTGATACATTGCTGCAGCCTTCTTTCCATCAACCAGCCGCTACGTAGGGCAGACCTTCGGTCTGCCACCCTCCCCCGCCCGCCGCGCATATAATCAGAGACAGGCTATCTTCAGGAGGTCCCCCATGTCCCGCCTCACGCCCTCACGAATCACGACTCACGCCCTGCTCCTCGCCCTGACTCTCCTCCTCGCCGCCTGCGCACCCCAGACGGCAGACGGCAGCCTCCCGACCGCCGACTATTCGACCACCGACTATCCG
Source organism: Anaerolineales bacterium (assembly GCA_041287425.1). Taxonomy (GTDB): domain Bacteria; phylum Chloroflexota; class Anaerolineae; order Anaerolineales; family Villigracilaceae; genus JAFGSI01. The sequence goes on from JBEULG010000018.1 coordinate 13,077, forward strand.
ACCACCGACTATCCGACTCCCACCCTCCTAACTCCTACCCTCCTAACTCCTACCCCCCTCCCCCCTCCCCACCCCTCCGCCTTCGACCCGGCC